>NZ_NXLR01000003.1 GCF_003364255.1 Helicobacter marmotae | reverse complement strand
ATTTACGGCTTCTTGGAGGCTTTGAGATTCATGTGAGAGTGTATGGGCAAAGTCAGAATTGGTTTGGAGCATTTTACGTATTTCTTGTCCTAGAGTGTTAGTAACAACTTCTACTCTACCATTGGCATCTTTTACTTCTGTAGTGAAGTCAAGCTTAGTGTAGGAGTCAAAGACTCTATTAATCTCATGCAAATCTTTGCCCACACCAGACATAAGAAGATTTAAGAGCTCATTTACAATATTTCGTAAATCATTTAGCTGTGGGTTGTTTGCTTTAAGTTCAATAAGCCTATCAGCATAGCCTTCTTTTGCCCGCCCAATTACCCCAAGGGAATGTGCCACAAGCTCTTTGTCTTTTTCTAGTCCTTTTGCAATTTGTGCTACATTTTCTTGTATATCATTTGCAATTTGGGCTAGCTCATCTTTGCCCGCTAGGGGTATAAGCTCTATATGCTCTATCTTATGGTTAAGGTATTGGAAAAACACATACATGTTGCGACTAAGGACTTTGACGCTTTGGATTAAATGGCGGTAAAAAAGCACACTTAAAGGGAGAAAAATAATGATAAACACAGCCAAACCACCGATAAGCGCTTCGCTTAATGTGCTATTTACTAGCCCGATAAAAGAGAGTGAATGCTCACTGGCATAATTCTCTAGGGTATCGACATACACGCCTGTAGAGAGCCAGATATTTTCAGTATGGGGTATGAGTGTGGCATATGCAATTTTAGGAGCATTGCTTAAAGAGCCATCGGGCTTGGGTTTTGAAAAGTGAAAATGCACAAACTTTCCTTCTGGTGTTTGGTTTTGGGCACTTTGATAGAGCTCTTTGACATAAAATACACCATTTGCATCTTTTGTTTGGGCAAGAGATGTACCTATGAGATCTTTGCGCGTGGGGTGAGCTACAGGGGTATATTCTTTATAAGCAAAGAAATATCCTGATTTATCACTTTCAAAGCGAAAGTCTTCGATGGTTTGGGCAATGATAGCGATTTGTTCTACCTCTGCCTTTCCTTCTACTAATGTGCCAAGGGCTTGGGCTAGAGAATCTGTAGAGAGTTTTAGCTTTTGCTCTATTTCTGTTTGAATAATCTCATGCACAAGTGTGGCACTTGCTTTGGCTAATCTTTTTTCATCAATAAAGACAAGCACCATGAGCACGGCAAAACTTAAGGTTGCGCCTAGAACAAGCAGTATGATTTTATTTTTGAGTGAAAGATTTTTAAACATTATTATCCCCTGATTAAGAAAAATTATTGATTAGGTATCTATCTAAAGAAAGTTAATAAAAAGAGTTCTTATTTTACGTATTGGCGGATTATTTCAATAATATTTTGGGCTTGTTGCATACTTAGAGCTTGATGGCAAGGTATGGAGAGCGTAGAGAGATAGAATCTTTGCGCACAAGGGAGGTCTATCTCACCTAAAAGCTTTTTGTAGAGGCTAAATTGATGGATAGGTTTGTAATGCACTTGTACGCCTAAGCCTTGAGCCTGCAGGGTTTGAAAAATACTTTCCTTTTGACACCATAGATGTGGATAGAGGAGAATAGGATAGAGATGATGAGAGCTTAGAATATGCGATTCTATAGGGATAGTGCTAAAGTTATGGTTGTTTTTGAATGCCTCATCATATAATAAAGCAATTTTATGGCGATGAGCGATAAAGGCGTTTAGTTTTTTAAGCTGGCTAAGACCAAGGGCTGCACCTAATTCGCTTAAACGTAAATTCATACCCACTAAGGTGCAATCATAATTCCATAAGGACTTTTTTTCTACACCATGTGAGCATAAAAGCCGTGCATAGTGGGCTAATTGCTCATCATTAGTAAGGAGTGCCCCGCCCTCTGCTGTGGTGATGGGTTTAAGCGCATGGAAGCTAAAAATAGTTGCATCAGCAAGTGAGCCGATGGGTTGGGCATTGTAACTTCCACCAAGTGAGTGAGAGCTATCTGAAAAAAGCAAGAGATTATACTTTGTGGCTAGAGTGCGCAATGCTTCAATCTCTACACTCTTACCTCCATAATCTACACTTACTATGGCTTTGATTTGAGGTTGCTTGGGGTGTGTGGCAAGGAGTGTGGCAAGGGCTTGCTCATCGATATTGCCATCATCTTTGACATCACAAAAGATAGGTTTAATCCCCCATTGTAGCATCATATTTGTCGTGGCTACAAAACTAATAGGGCTTGTAATAAAATATATATCTTGCTTTTGAGTAAGGCTTTGGGGAAAATACTTGTGTATAAATGCTCCATAGAGGGCATAAAGGGCTGAAGTCGCGGAGTTAAAACTTATGGCATACTGGGCGTTAAAAGTATGAGATAGGGCAGATTCAAATCTTTGTGTAAGCTCACCTTGTGTAAGGTGAGTGGAATGGAGGGCAGCGCATATAGCATCTATATCATCTTGCTCGATAAATTGAGTGCTATAGGGTATCATTAATGGTTTATATCAAAAGCTCTTGTACGCGATGGCTATTAAGTTTTTGCGTATCGTGTGAGACACGGAAAAGCGAGCTAAATTTTTTCAAAAATGAGCTATCGGTATGTTGCACATCTTTATTGTTTGTGTTATCTAAGGTAAGTTTGGCAGTGCTGTTTTGTGCTTGTGTTTGGAGCGTTTGGAGTGCGTCTTTAATTTGCGTTTGCTGCTCTTTTAATGTGCCATAAAATTCATCTGGGTTGGCATTAAGCAAATTCATATTGAGTTTTTGCGCATGGAAGATTACTTGCTCATTGCTATCTTTGATATTTTTACTAAAGACGTTTTGTCCTTCAAAGGTTGCTTTTTTATAGATAGATTCAATATTCTTTTTCAGTATGGACATTTCTTTTTTCATACTCATTTGCTCTGTTTTGTCAGAATTTTCTTTATATTCTTCTGAGAGTTGGGCATATTTTTTCGCATCTGATTCCATAGTTTTAAGTGATTTTTGTGTTACTTGTAATTTGCCAATATCAAGATTGATTTGTTTAATTTGTTGTGCCGATGGATTATTGTGTATATCATTTGTATCCATTGCATTATGTTTGATTTTTGCATTTGAAGTATCTTTTGTTTTCTGCAAACTTGCCCCGTTGAGGGCTTTGTTTTTAAATTCCTCTTGAGCGACTTGCTGTGTATGGTTGGTAATCTTCATGCGCACTCCTTGCCTTTATTGCTCAGAATCAAGCATATTTTGTTCCAAATATTTGGTATGAATATTTGATGCAAGAAAATCTTGATTTTTCATCATCTTTATATGGAAAGGAATCGTTGTTTTAATTCCCTGAATGCAAAATTCCTTTAATGCCCTGTGCATACGATTAATGGCTTCTTGTCTATTTTCACCCCAGACAATAAGCTTGCCAATCATAGAATCATAGTGCATAGGCACGATGTATCCACCATAAGCATGGGTATCAAGACGCACATTTGCACCTCCGGGCGATACCCATTTTGTAATTTTGCCCGGACATGGATAGAATTTTTCTGGGTCTTCAGCTGTGATACGACATTCAATAGAGTGCCCATTAAATGTAATGCTTTCTTGTGGGGGTAGCTTTTCGCCTTCTGCGATACGAATCATCCATTCAATTAAATCAAGTCCGCTGACCATTTCACTCACGGTATGCTCTACTTGCAAACGCGTATTCATTTCCATAAAATAGAAGTCTTCATAATTCGCATCAAGCAAGAATTCAAATGTTCCTGCCCCTACATACTTAATGTATTGAGCCGCCCTTACAGCGGTTTGGAGAAGCTTTTGGCGCACTTCAGGTTTAAGCACTACAGCTGGAGATTCCTCAATAAGTTTTTGCTGCCGTCTTTGTGCGGAGCAATCGCGTTCGCCAATATGTACTACATTGCCATGTTTGTCTGCAAGGATTTGCACTTCAATATGTTTGGGGTTACGTATGAACTTTTCCATATAAATGGTGCCATCACCAAAGGCACTTACAGCCTCAGATTCTGCTGCGAGATAGAGGTTTTTAAGCATTTCTGGCTTTTCAACCACGCGCATACCTCTGCCACCTCCACCGGCTGCAGCTTTTAAAATCACGGGATAACCAATTTCTTGGGCTATTTTTTGTGCTTCTTTATAATCTTTAAGTGCCCCATCGCTTCCCAGTATCACGGGTACACCCGCTTCTTTCATTACATCTTTGGCTTTTGATTTATCGCTCATAAGCACCATTACATCAGCGGTTGGACCAATAAATTCTATGCCATGATGAGAGCAAATTTCAACAAAGTTTTGATTCTCACTTAAAAACCCATACCCCGGAAAAATGGCATCAACCTTTAAAAGCTCAGCTGCACTCATAATGGCTGGGATATTGAGATAGCTTTCACTTGATTTGTCTCCACCTACACAAATTTTTGAATCTGCGACATCAAGATAATATGTGTCTTTATCAGCGGTAGAATAAATAGCGATAGCTTCTTTTCCCATTTCTTGAATGGTTCTAATGGCACGGAGAGCAATTTCACCGCGATTTGCAATGAGAATCTTCTGTATGTTTCGTTGTTTTATATCCATTGAGTTAGCCTTAAAGTTTTTGGACTTTGATGAGATTAGTGTTAAATTCTACGGGTTGTCCATCATTTACTTCGATAGATATAACTTTGCAGTCAAATTCTGCCTCAATTTCATTCATAATTTTCATCGCTTCAATAATAGCCACGGTTTGCCCCTTTTTAATGGTGTCTCCTACATTTATATAAGGTGCCGCACCCGGGCTAGGGGAACGATAGAATGTTCCTACCATTGGAGAGGTGATAAAATGCCCGCTTGTGTCATTATTTGCTTGGGGTGTTGGAATGGGTGCCTCAAGTGCAGCTGGGGCTGGAGCGGTGAGCGTTTGTGGTGCGGGTTGCTGGGGTATGGGCTGGGTAATATTACATCCAGTTTTTTGGAGTTTAAGCTCAAAACCTTCTTGTTTGAGCTCAAACTTTGCGATGTCGCTATTATCAAATAGCTCCATAATCTTTTTAATTTCTTGTAGATTCATTTCGCGCCTTTCCTTTATTGGGTAGATTTAATCTGTTATAATAACACGATTTTCTAAAGAAATAACAAAAATCTTAATAAAAGTGAGGTCAGCTATGGGCTTGAAGTCAGATTTATGGATTAAGGAGATGAGCCAAAAGGGTATGATTGAGCCATTTTGTGAAAAGCAAATAGGTAAAAATATTGTCAGTTATGGGCTTTCAAGCTATGGCTATGATATTCGTGTGGGAAGTGAATTTATGATTTTTACTAATATCGGGGCGACACTTGTTGATCCTAAATCTTTTGATGAACGGAATGTGGTGGAGGTTAATGCGCAAGAAGAGGGCTTTTGCCTTGTGCCTCCCAATTCCTTTGCCCTTGCGCGCACGGTGGAATATTTTAGAATCCCACGTAATGTGTTGGCAATTTGCTTGGGTAAAAGTACGTATGCAAGATGTGGAATCATCGTTAATGTTACACCTTTTGAGCCAGAGTTTGAGGGACATATTACTATTGAGATTTCAAATACCACTCCCCTACCTGCAAAGATATATGCTAATGAGGGTATCGCGCAGGTGCTGTTTTTAGAGGGAGATGAGACATGTGCGGTAAGTTATAAAGACAAGCGGGGTAAATATCAAGGGCAAAGGGGCATTACGTTACCTAAAGTTATGAAATAGCTAGGGGGATTGTTTTTAACAAATTCTGGTCTTATTTCTGGTAATTGTTTCATTATGGGGAAATCTTAGGATATGGGTTTCACATAATGGGTGAAGATTCTTAAATCTGTTTTGCCAAAAGCTTGGAGGAGCTTATTTACCACAAATTGCGTATCCTGCTCATCTAAAAACAATCTAAAAAGCCCATACTCTTGCCGACCACTCACTTGCTCTGTAGCACTTTTGAGAAGTGAGATAGAGGCAT
The DNA here is from genome assembly GCF_003364255.1 of Helicobacter marmotae. GTDB lineage: Bacteria > Campylobacterota > Campylobacteria > Campylobacterales > Helicobacteraceae > Helicobacter_C > Helicobacter_C marmotae. The sequence goes on along the minus strand of NZ_NXLR01000003.1, from coordinate 143,647 downwards.
ATTTCGCACATCGAATATAAAAAAAGTCATTATAGCCATCTTCTAAAAGCATATCTACAATCGCATCTTTAAGTGTGGCTTTAAAATAAATATCAACACTTAGCTGTTCCATAAATATATCCTTAATCTTTCTTAAAGAGGGTTAGATATGCCCTCACCATAGGCAATAATCTGCCGCATACGACAAATAGCGATAATAAGCATTATAACGCCTGCAAACATACAAACTATGCCAACTACGCCTATGATAGCACCTAATACGGCAATGGCTGAGTTTTCGACATTTAATCCAAGTAAAATGGTAAATAATGCGACAAATAAAGGAATAAGAGAAGCGATAGAAATTTTTGCACCTTTAAAGAAGAAATGATCATGTGTAATAAAGCTTAATTCTTTTGCACCCTGCCATGAAATATAGAGATTGAAAAGCGAATAAATCAGCGAGCCAATGCTTATAATGAGGGTATTTTGCTCTCCAAATAGCCAAAGCATACAATAAGTAAGCACAATCAGTATAAAAGATATGATACATAGATGAAATAAGCGCTTTCTTAGGCTTAATTTTGAGAGATAAAAGCAAGCGATAGCTAGGGCGATAAATGAGAGAGAGGTAATAATATCTGCGTATGAAAGCAGCCATGAGAGATTATGGCTGAGATTATGGCTTTGATGAAGCTCTTCAAGCACACTTAAGCCAACAAGGGAGAAGTTTAATAAACAAACAACAATAATGAGTATTTTGGCACGCTTGAGTATGGGAGTGTGTGCTATATGGTGGATATGTACATCATTAGGGATAGGGGGGATATTTACTTCAAAAAACGTCATAAAAATCCTTTGCTATGGAGGTGGAGTAGATTATAACACAAAGAGAGCAATGCTCACAACTTCACTATTTTGGCACCATAGCCTCCCATTTGTGCGGGGGCATCTTCAAAGGAGAGGACTTTGGGGTGTTGCTTGAGATAGTCATATACAAGTTTGCTTAGAATCCCACCGCCAATGCCATGGTATATGAACACTTCATCATAGCCGGCAATGAGTGCATCAGATAAAAACTCATCAAGCCTCTCTAATGCCTCATCGCCTCGCATACCATGCAAATCAAGATTGACATTCATGCTTTTGCTATGTTGAAAGTTATGTTTGGGTTTAGGCGGCTGATATGTGCTATATGAGGGCTTGAGATTTGCTATAGATTCTTTAAGTTTGAATCCACTTTCAAGCTCTACAACACATATTGAATCTTTGATATTAAGGATTTTCCCTCTTGTATTTTTGTATTTTACATAATCACCGACTTTAAATGTATGGGTATTTGGGTTTGATGGTGCTTCAGGGTTGCTTTGTTTGAGAATCTTGTGAGATTGATTAAATGCTTTATGTATGTCTTTACTTTCTTTAGATTTGAGGGCTGCTTTGAGTGTTTGGGTGGCTTGTTGATAGGTAGATTCTAAATCATATTTGAGTTTGGCAAATGCCTCTTTTTGTTCTTCTTCTTGGGCTTTGAGAGAGCGTATTTTAGCCTCATATTCTGCGATTTGAGATTGGAGCTGTAATTGTTTTTGCTTCAGTGTGATTTCTAACTCGCTTGAGCGTTCAATAAGCTCATTTAAACGTTCTTTATCTGTGCCATAGACGGCTTTAGCTTGCTTGATAATGCTAGGAGGGATTCCATATCTTTGAGCACTCTCAAAAGCATAGCTTTTACCAATGCTCCCATCAAGGAAACTAAAAAGTGGTCTTTGAGCTTCTACATTATACATTGCTGCGCATAATTGCACTCTAGGGTTGTTTGCCATAAGGGCGCTTAAATGCTTGTGATGTGTGGTAAGAACGACCTTTGCATGATTATGGAGTAAATGTTCTAACAGGACTTTATAAAGGCTTGCTGCTTCATCTGCATCTGTACCTAGCTCAATTTCATCTATGCCAAGCAGGAGATTGGGAGTATTAAGAATCTTTTTAAACTCAAGCATTCTTCCTGCAAATGTAGAAATATCATTTTTGCTATTTTGTGGGTCGGAGATAATGGCTACGATATGCTTAAAATGCGGAATCTCCGAGTGGTAGGGATTAATTTTCATCGGTATAAGGTATTTTGCCAAAAAGCAGGCACTAAGGAGTGATTTTAAAAGGATTGTTTTACCCCCAGCATTCACACCTGTGATGATGAGTATTTCACCATTAAATGCGATACTTAGGGGCTTTGGGTCATGTAGTGTAGGGTGGGAGAATTCATGCAAGATGATGTGTTTTTGCTTAGACATTTGATAGATAAAAGAGAGATTGTGGTGTCTTGCAAAGCAAAGTCTTGCATGAATATGGTCAAATTTATCAAATGCGTGATTAAGAAAGGTTAAAAATGGGAGGTGTTTCTGCAGGATTTCACAAAATGCAATGCAGAGTTTATGAATGCTTGCTTGCAAGCTTTCTTGCAGTGCATTTTGTCGCTCTTTGAGTGTGATTATACTCTCTGGTAAAAGGTAGAAAAAGCCATTATGAGAGCGCTCAAGCACCATACCTTTAATCACTTGAGTATATCCTGCTTTAAGCAAAAGGCATTCATGCTCATTGATATAATGTATGCTCTTATCCACAAGATAGGGCGCAATGGCAGATGAGTGTAAAATATTTTTAAGTTGGGTTTGTATATGCGTTTTGTTCTGTGTGATATGGGATTTAAGCATATCAATATCAGGGTATATGCCCTCTTTTAAATCCCCTTTACTATCAAAAGTCTTTTCTAACTCTATGATGGCTTGAGGGAAGAGAATCTTATCAAGCCATGCTTTGGTGTGGGGGGTGGATTCTGTAATGTATGACTTAAGGTAGAGAAAATAGCGCATAATTTGCATAAACAAAAAGATATTTTCTAGATTCAACACCCCATATTTTTGTAAATGCAAAAGTGAGTTACCAAGTGGTGCGAGATTGGGAGGAGGGGAGAATTGGGAGTTATCAAGCTCTTTTAGAATCTGCACATAAAATGCTCTATCACCTTCAAAAATAAAGTCTTTTTCTCTTGCAAAATATGTGCTAAATGTTTTTAAAAAATCAGATAAATCAAGCTGTTTAATAAGTGCGTCATAGCGATTTTGAGAGTGCTGGTGTGCAGGCATTATTGTGAGCTATTTTTATCTGCAATAGTGCAATCTTGCAGCGGGATAATAATATGAGAGGCGTTACTTTTACCTTGAAAGCTCATTGTCCCATTACTGAAATTAAAATTTTGCTGATTTATAGTAATGGACTTTCCTTGATATGTGCATTCAATACTTTCATCTCGCATAAAAGCGCTTTTTAGGGCATTGAGATATTCGCTTTCTTGCTCTTGCAGAATGTTGTACAATCCTATAAGTCCAGCAAGGAGTAAGAAAGAAATGCCTAAAATGGTTTTATTTTTGGTTGAGAGATACTGTTTATATTTGCTAAAAAGCAAAATGAGGGCAACCAAAAGTAGAAGCGTCAATATAAAAATCAGATAAGCCACTATTTTTCTCCTCGTAGTTGATAAGTAATATCTCCCGCACCAAGCCCGATGATAAGTGCATTTTCAAGGGTTTTGATAGGGGTTTGGTCATTAAAGAGTATGAGGCTATCGCCTTTGCGCTTAAGATGTGTGGCAAAAGTAGGCTGATAGTGGGCAAAAAGTGAGGCAAAATCAATATCAATATGCTCTTCTCCAGCTCTCCACACCGGGAGTATGACTAATTCATCACAAGCCCCCTTAAAGCATTCAACAAAAGCCTCTAAATTATCAAGTACGCGCGAATATTTATGTGGTTGCCAAATAGCTATGATTTTACTATGGGGTTTAAGCGCATTATAAATAGCTGTACTTTTAAGTGTGGCTTGGATTTCTGTGGGGTGATGTGCGTAGTCATCAATAATAGTCGTACTCCCTTTAGTGATAATATCAAAACGTTTCTTAATGCCCCTAAAATGCGCAAGATTCGCCCTTATGTCCTCTAATGCTCCCATGCCCTGCATATCAATAGCGCATAAAATGGCTAAAGCAGCATTTTGTGCTGTATGATAGCCAAATCCCCATACACAAAATGTCCCATAATTTTTCAGCTCAAAGGTTGTTTGAGGCTCATCATCGCAAAGCTTAAACTCCACATTCTTAATATCTTTTTGTGGGTCTAGGCTAATGGCATTAAGATGTGTTAGGCTTTTAAGAAATGGATCGCTTAGGTTTAGGACGCATTTTTGTGCCTTGTGTATGAAATCTGTATATGCCCCATAAAATTCCTTAAGATCGTGGTTATAGCTTTCCATATGTTCTGGCTCTGCATTGGGGATAATGGCATAATATGGGTTGGAGTTTAAAAAGCTTTTATCAGATTCATCTGCTTCAAAAACAATATATTCACTTTTGCTCTCCCTTACATTTGAGTGAAATTCTTTAGAATCTGCGCCAATAATAGCACCAAAATGAGGGAAGATACTGCTTAGCATAGCACTTGTTGTGGATTTACCATGCGCACCGCATACACTAAGCACATATTTGTCTTTAAGTATGAACTCAATAGCGCTCTTGCGCGATAAGACTTTTATACCCTTTTTTAAAGCTTCTTGAATCTCGACATTATCTGGCTTAATAATGGCAGAATGTATCACTAAGTCTTGATCGGTAATGGCTGTGGGGCTGTGGGGAATGTTAATGGGTACGCCTTGTGCTTGAAGATACTTTGTCGCATTCCCTTGGGCTATGTCAGAGCCGCTAATGCTTGCACCTTGTGCATGGAGGTATTTTGCCAAACCTGAAATGCCAATACCACCTATGCCTATAAAATGTATCTTCATATATGCTCCTCTTTATAGCGTTCAATAGCTTCTTTCAGGGCATAGAGAGCCTTTGTGGTTGTTTGATTATCATGCACAAGGGCTATTCTCACATAGCCTTTGCCCTGACCTTCTCGCCCCAAATAACTTCCCGGCAGAGTAAGCACACCCATTTTTTCATACGCAAATTTGCAAAATGCCTCATCATCATCGACTTGAAGCCATACATAGAATGTATAGGGGGCAATATCTTGGAGATTTAGAATCTCCCGTGCTAAAGCAAGATTTTTAGCATAAATATGGCGAATAGATTCTGGTGTTTGCATATCATTCCATGCGGTTGTGGCTGCATATTGCAGGGGTAATGGTAGCGCACAGCCTAAATAGGTGCGATAAAGACTATAAGCCTTTAAAATGCTCTCATCACCAGCGATAAATCCACTCCGCAAGCCGGGTGCAGAAGAACGTTTAGAGATAGAATTAAGCATAAGAATATTTTTAAAATTTGGATTATTTGCCTTAATTGAGGCTTCGAGGATACTTGGCGGAGGAGTACGCTCATATATTTCACTATAGCATTCATCATTCATAAGAACAAAGTCATACTCGAGTGCCATATAAACCCATTGAGTTAAGGATTCTAAATCTAATGCCCTGCCGGTTGGATTATTTGGCGAATTGAGAATAACTAAATCTACTTTTTCAAGTTGTGTTGGAGTGAGTGAGGGAGTGAAATGATTTTCATTGCTAAGATTCATAAGGATTATATTTGCCTTTGAGGCGATAGCTGCACCTTCATAAATTTGATAGAAAGGATTAGGATAAGCAATGGTAGGGCTCCTCTTGCCAAAAAGATAGAATTGCGGGAAGTTAAACAAAACCTCTCGCGTCCCAAAGGTAGGAATGATTTGCTGATGAGTAAGCTGCAAGCCATAACGATTTTTAATGAAATGTAATTGTGCATTTTTGAGTTTATCTTCACCGCTTGATTTGGGGTATTTGTTAAGCAAAGAAGCACTATTTTGCCAAGATTCTATGATGTTTTGCGGTGTGGGAAATTGTGGCTCGCCAATGGTGAGTGTGAAGATTTCAGTATTTTGTGGGGGTGTAATGTCTGCAATGAGTGTTTTAAGTTTTTCAAAAGGATAGCTTTGAAATTGATGTAGCACAAAAACTCCTCTCAAGTGATTTATACGGTTTAAGGAGCTATTACATAGCAATGTGATTCACTCCGAATAGGTGATTAAAGTTACAGATAAATTTAGAGTAATAATTCCAGCGTTTAGAGTTTAGCATCTAGAAACGTCTAGAGTGCGACACTAGAGAGCGAAACTCTGAATGAACGCCCCTTAAAATATTCTTTTAGTTATGCTCTTAAATTTTTATGTTTATGCTTTTTGGCTGATTCAAGGGATTATATAATAAAATGATAATTTTTTGTTACATTTCACATTTTACCCTTGATTTTTTTATGAAGCATTGATACAATGACACCCTTAAAAATAGTGCGGGAGTAGCTCAGTGGTAGAGCACAACCTTGCCAAGGTTGGGGCCGCGGGTTCGATCCCCGTCTCCCGCTCCATACTTAGGTATTTTCATCTCTCAAACTTTAATCAGTTTAAGCAATCTAGCCATAAACATAAAGCCATAAATATACATGGATATTTTGTGGATATTTTGCGATACCTTAAGTATTTTTACGTATTTTGAGTTATATGTTATTTGATTAGCCCGGGTGGTGAAATTGGTAGACACAAGGGACTTAAAATCCCTCGGACATTGCGTCTGTACCGGTTCAAGTCCGGTCTCGGGCACCACTTTTAAGTATATAGCTGCTTTATGGATAGGGCGACATAGCCAAGTGGTAAGGCATGGGCCTGCAAAGCCTTGATTCCCCAGTTCGAATCTGGGTGTCGCCTCCAAATCGTGATAAGAGCTTAAATTTACCAAAGTAGGATTGTTGTGTATCGGGAGATGGCTGAGTGGTTGAAAGCGGCGGTCTTGAAAACCGTTGAGGGTAACACCTCCGGGGGTTCGAATCCCTCTCTCCCGGCCACTTTTGATTATTTTGGGTATTTGTGCTAAATCTTTTGAAGAAATGCTATAAAGAAATATTGTTTTTGATTAATGTTGCTTTATGGTTCTCGTTCATTAAGACGCGTTTGGTAATCCTATTGTATGAAATGTATGAAAGTGCTTAGCCATAAGAGTTGCCCTTGACATTCAAAAAGGATTTTTATAGAATTTTGCCCCTATAAGTTTTAGTATTCATAGAGATTTGCTGGTTTAGCTCAGTTGGTAGAGCATCTGCCTTGTAAGCAGAGGGTCGGGGGTTCAAGTCCCTTAACCAGCTCCATTTGCACTCTAGCATGTTGCTTTCAGTGTTTGACCAGTTTTGTTTTATTTTGGTGAGTTACTCAAGTGGCCAACGAGGGCAGACTGTAAATCTGCTGTCTATGACTTCCGTGGTTCGAATCCACGACTCACCACCACCTTTCCTTGTTTGGTACTTAAAGGATTTTCTAGGTGGTAGGCGAATAATTTTATTTAAGTTTGCGGGAATAGCTCAGTTGGCTAGAGCATCAGCCTTCCAAGCTGAGGGTCGCGGGTTCGAGCCCCGTTTCCCGCTCCATCTGGGAGCTGAATCTTCACTTACAATATCTTGAGTTAAGATTTCTCCGCAATTTTTATACCATACTTTGTAATGCCCATATAGCTCAGTGGCAGAGCACTTCCTTGGTAAGGAAGAGGTCGGCGGTTCAATCCCGCTTATGGGCTCCAGTTTTCTAGGCATGGAATCTTCATTGTTGAATAGGATTCTGAAAATTAAAATTTATTTTGAGTTAGGAGAATAAAATGGCAAAAGAAAAGTTTGTGAAAAACAAACCCCATGTAAATGTGGGAACAATCGGGCACGTGGATCATGGTAAAACAACTTTGAGTGCAGCTATTTCTGCTGTGTTGGCAACCAAAGGTCTTGCAGAGTTGAGGGATTATGATAATATCGATAATGCTCCAGAAGAAAAAGAAAGAGGGATTACGATCGCTACCTCTCATATTGAGTATGAAACAGAAAATCGCCATTATGCGCACGTGGATTGCCCCGGGCATGCTGACTATGTTAAAAATATGATTACAGGTGCAGCTCAAATGGATGGTGCGATTCTTGTTGTTTCTGCTGCAGATGGACCTATGCCTCAAACTCGTGAGCACATTCTTCTTTCTCGCCAAGTGGGCGTTCACTACATTGTTGTGTTTTTGAATAAACAAGATATGGTAGATGATGCAGAGTTGCTTGAACTTGTGGAAATGGAAGTGCGTGAATTGCTTAATCAATATGATTTCCCGGGTGATGATACACCTATTGTTGCTGGTTCTGCTCTTAAGGCTCTTGAAGAAGCAAAGGCTGGAAATGTAGGTGAATGGGGAGAAAAAGTATTGAAGCTAATGGAAGAAGTTGATAGATATATTCCGACTCCACAACGTGATACAGAAAAAACATTCCTTATGCCCGTTGAAGATGTGTTTTCAATTGCTGGTCGTGGAACCGTTGTAACAGGACGTGTAGAAAGAGGCGTGGTATCAGTGGGAGATGAAGTGGAAATAGTTGGTCTCCGTGATACACAAAAGACAACAGTTACTGGTGTTGAAATGTTTAGAAAAGAGCTTGACAAAGGTGAAGCCGGAGACAATGTAGGTATTCTCCTAAGAGGAACAAAAAAAGAAGAAGTAGAGAGAGGAATGGTGCTTTGTAAGCCCGGTTCAATCACACCACATAAGAAATTTGAAGGCGAAATTTATGTGCTATCAAAAGAAGAAGGTGGGCGACATACTCCATTCTTTAAAGGGTATAGACCTCAATTTTATGTGCGAACAACAGACGTTACAGGTTCTATTGAACTTCCAGATGGTGTAGAAATGGTTATGCCCGGAGACAATGTAAAGATTACAGTTGAGCTTATCGCACCTGTAGCACTTGAAGAAGGTACCCGTTTTGCTATTCGTGAGGGTGGTAGAACTGTTGGTTCAGGTGTTGTGACAAAGATTATTGAATAAAAGGTTTGATATGGCAAAGGGTAGCACCATTAAAATAGGACTTAAATGTTCAGAATGTGGTGATATTAACTATAGCACTACTAAAAATACTAAGACGAAAACAGAAAAACTGGAGCTCAGAAAGTTTTCTCCTCGTTTGAATAAACATACTATTCATAAGGAAGTAAAACTCAAAAGCTAGGCGTTGCCTAGCTTATAGGTCAGTAGCTCCAATGGTAGAGCGTCGGTCTCCAAAACCGAGTGTTGGGGGTTCGAGTCCCTCCTGACCTGCCATGAAGTTGCTATAGTGCAAATTGAAATGAAAAGTATAAAGAGATAATAAATATGATTAGAAGAGTAAAAGCCTATTTTCGAAACGCAAATGAAGAGCGCTTGAAGGTTATATTTCCTACAAAAGAGCAGATTCGTAATGCTTCTGTATCTGTGCTTATCGTGGTAAGTGTAATTACTTTGTTTTTGGCATTAGTTGATTGGATTTTATTTCATTCTATATCAAGTATTTTGTAATAATGTAAAACATTGCTAAAGAGGTGAAGTGTGGAGTGGTATGCAATACAGACGTATTCTGGCAGTGAAAAATCTGTGGGCGAAGCAATCCGCAATCTTATCATTCAGAATCAGATGCAAGATAGATTCGGTGAAGTTGTGGTTCCTACAGAATCTATCATTGAAACAAAGAAGAAAATCGTAGATAGAAGTTTATATCCCGGCTATGTATTTATCCAAGTGGATTTAGATACAAAGCTTTGGCATATGATTCAATCCTTGCCTAAGGTTGGGCGTTTTATAGGCGAGAGCAAAAAGCCTACTCCTTTGAGCGAATCTGATATTGTTAAGATTTTAGAAAAAGTGAGAAATCCTAGTGCTCCTAAACCGAAAATTTCTTTTGAACATGGTGAAGTTGTGCGGATTGTTGATGGTCCTTTTGTCAATTTTACAGGGACGGTAGAAGAGTATGATTTAGAACATAAGAAACTCAAGTTAAATGTTTCTATTTTTGGGCGCAATACACCTGTTGAGATTCTGTATTCACAGGTAGAGAAAATCATTTAAATTTGCTAAAAGGAAGGAATATACAAAATGGGTAAAAAAGTTGTTGGTGAATTAAAATTGCAGATTCCAGCAGGGAAGGCTAATCCATCTCCTCCTGTAGGTCCAGCATTGGGGCAAAGAGGTGTGAATATTATGGAGTTTTGTAAGGCATTTAATGAAAAAACAAAGGATATGGGTGATTTTAATATTCCTGTAGTGATTACTATTTATCAGGATAAAAGTTTTACCTTTATTACCAAAAAGCCTCCAGTGACAGATCTTATTAAGAAGGCTGCTAAAATCACAAAAGGTTCAGATAATCCCCTCAAAAATAAAGTTGGGAAATTAACAAGCAAACAACTTGAAGAAATAGCCCAAACCAAAATGGAAGACCTTAATGCTTCAGATATTGAAGCTGCAAAGTTGATTGTAGCAGGAAGCGCAAGAAGTATGGGCGTTGAAATTCAAGATTAGATATAAATGGAGTTTGTGATGGGTAAAAAAATAGCAAAGAGATTGCAAGTATTGCAAGCAAAAATAGACACACAAAAGGTCTATGATGTCCAAAGTGGTGTAAGTGTGCTGAAAACACTAGCGTCAGCAAAATTTGATGAAACCGTTGAAGTAGCATTACGTTTGGGTGTGGATCCTAGACATGCTGATCAAATGATACGTGGGGCTGTTGTCTTACCTCATGGTACAGGCAAGAAAGTACGTGTGGCTGTTTTTGCAAAAGGCATAAAGGCAGATGAAGCAAAAAGTGCAGGTGCTGATATTGTTGGTGCTGATGATTTAGCAGATGAGATTAAAAATGGCAATATTAATTTTGATATTGTGATAGCTACTCCAGATATGATGGCTCTTGTAGGTAAGGTAGGTCGTATTCTTGGTCCAAAGGGTTTAATGCCTAATCCCAAAACAGGCACGGTAACAATGGATGTTGCAAAAGCTGTTTCTAATGCTAAAAGTGGGCAAGTAAATTTTAGAGTGGATAAAAAGGGTATTATTCACGCCCCTATTGGCAAAGTTTCGTTCCATGAAGATAAAATACGCGACAATATGCTTGAACTTATTCGTGCTATTAATAAGCTAAAACCCGTTTCGGCAAAAGGCAAATACATTCGTAGTAGTACATTGTCATTGACTATGAGCCCCGCTATTAGGCTTGATTCACAAGAGCTTATGGATGTAAAATAAGCATATTATATTTATCTTAGACCAAAGAGCATAGGGGCTTAAGGCTTAAAATACCCTATGTGAGGTTTTGGGCTGGAAGGAGGTTAAAATGACTAGACAAGAAAAGAAGCAAGTTGTGGAATATTTGAGCTCTGAGTTTAAGGAAGCTTCTGCGTTTGTTGTATGTGATTATAAAGGCTTGAAAGTAAGTTACCTTGAAGAGCTAAGACGTGCCGCAAAAGCAGCAAATGTTAAAGTTCACGTAATTAAAAATACTTTAGCAAGCATTGCGGTTAAAAATGCAGAATATCCAGCCTTAGAGCTTAAAGATACAAATATTTTTCTTTGGGCAGATGACCAAATTGTTTTGTCTAAAATTATCTGCAAATTCGCAGATGCTCATAGCGAACATTTTAGTCTTAAAGTTGGTGTATTTGATGGTCAGGTAGTTGATGCTAAGCATATCATATCTGTATCGAAGCTACCAAGCAAAGAAGAGTTGATTGGTATGTTGCTATCCGTATGGACAGCGCCTACTCGTTACTTTGTTACGGGGCTTGATAATTTAAGAAAACAAAAAGAAGAAAACTAAAATCAAGGAGTGTAAAATGGCAATTTCTAAAGAAGAAGTATTAGAGTATATAGGTAATCTTTCTGTTTTGGAGCTTTCAGAGCTTGTGAAGGCTTTTGAAGAAAAATTTGGAGTAAGTGCTGCTCCAACGGTTGTTGCTGGTGCAGCAGCTGGTGCAGCGGCAGGGGCGGCAGCAGAAGAAAAAACAGAGTTTGACATCATTCTTGTTGATGCAGGTGCAAATAAGATTAATGTTATTAAGGCTGTGCGTGAAATTACAGGCTTAGGCTTGAAAGAAGCTAAAGATGCCACAGAGCAAACACCAAGCACCCTTAAAGAGGGCGTTAATAAAGAAGATGCTCAAAACTTTAAGAAGAAATTAGAAGAAGCAGGGGCAAAAGTTGAAATCAAGTAATTTTTGACATTCTTTCTCAATTCTTTTACCGCCAAATCTTAGCTTTTTAAGATTTGGCTTTTTGCACTTATAAAATATTGTAAAAATACTTTAAAACTGAAATTTAGGTTTTTTTAGAGTATTTCACTCTTTTTAATTTATGAAAAGTAAGGATACGCACATGACAAACTTCAAAAAACTTAAAAATAGACTCCGTGCTGATTTTACTAAAAATCCTCAAAGTATCGATGTTCCTAATCTTTTACTCCTTCAAAGAAATAGCTATAATGATTTTCTTTGTGTTGAGGGCGATAAGGAATCTGGTATTGAGCGCGTATTTAAGTCTGTTTTTCCTATTCAAGATAACCAAAATCGCATTACACTTGAATATGCAGGGTGTAAATTTGGTAAGCCTAAATATACAATTAATGAAGCGATGGTGCGTGGCGTAACTTATGCAATATCATTGCAGATTAAAATTCGTCTTGTGCTTTGGGAGAAAGATGAAAAAACAGGTGAGCGACTAGGCGTAAAAGATGTCAAGGAGCAAAATATTTTTATCCGTGATATTCCTCTTATGACAGATAGGACAAGCTTTATTATCAATGGTGTTGAACGCGTTGTGGTTAATCAGCTTCATCGCAGTCCCGGCGTTATTTTTAAGGAAGAGGAGTCTAGCACTTCATCAAATAAACTTATTTATACAGGACAAATTATTCCTGATAGGGGTTCTTGGCTATATTTTGAATACGATTCTAAAGATGTGTTGTATGCGCGTATTAATAAGCGACGCAAGGTGCCAGTAACGATTATCTTGCGCGCTATGGGATATAGCAAGCAAGATATTCTTAAGATTTTTTACCCATTACAAAAGGTGAAATACCAAAAAGGCAAATATCTGATTCCTTTTGATATTGATAGTATTGGTAATCGAGCTGATTTTGATATTAAAGATTCAAAGGGTAACCTTTTAGTTGCTTCAGGCAAGCGTCTCTCTACCAAAAAAATCAAAGAACTTAAAGAGGCAAAGATTGATTTGATTGAATACCCAATTGAGGGGCTTGTGAATAAATTTCTTGTCCAGCCTATTTATAATGCACAAGGCGAATTGTTATTTGATACGCTTACACAACTTGATGAGGGCAAACTCAAAAAACTCCTTGAGCTTAAAATTAATGAGTTTGTGATAGCCAATGATAGTGCTATGGGTGTAGATAGCTCTATTATTAATTCATTTCTTGCTGATGCAGAATCGCTCAAAATGCTTCGACAAAGCGAAAAAATTGATGATGAAAATGAGCTTGCTGCTATTAGAATCTATAAGGTTATGCGACCGGGTGAGCCTGTAACAAAAGAAGTGGCTAAGAGTTTTGTAAGACAACTTTTCTTTGATTCAGAACGTTATGATTTAACACGTGTGGGTCGTATGAAGATGAATCATAAACTCCAAATTAATGTCCCTGATTATGTAACCGTGCTTACACATGAGGATATTATTAAGACGATTCAATATCTTTTAAAAGTGAAAAATGGTTTAGGAAAAATCGACGATAGAGATCACTTGGGTAATCGTAGAATCCGCTCTATTGGAGAATTGCTTGCCAATGAATTGCACGCAGGGCTTGTGAAAATGCAAAAAGCCATTCGAGATAAGCTTACTTCATTAAGCGGGGCATTTGATACTATTATGCCGCATGATTTAGTCAATGGCAAGATGATTACAAGTACGATTATGGAGTTTTTTACCGGTGGGCAACTCTCTCAATTTATGGATCAAACTAATCCCCTCTCAGAAGTAACGCATAAACGTAGGCTCTCTGCCCTTGGTGAAGGCGGACTTGTGAAAGATAGAGTAGGCTTTGAGGCAAGAGATGTGCATCCTACACATTATGGGAGAATTTGTCCTATTGAAACGCCAGAAGGTCAAAATATCGGGCTTATTAATACGCTCTCTACATACACACGCGTGAATGACTTAGGCTTTATTGAAGCTCCATATAAAAAGGTAGAAAATGGCGTTGTATCTGATGAAATTATTTATCTCACTGCTGCCCAAGAAGAGGGCATAGTAATAGCCCCAGCGAGTACAATAGTAGATAAAAATGGGCATATTGTTGAAGATTTAATCGAAACGCGCAAGGATGGTGAAATTATCTTAAGTGAAAGATCGCGTGTTCAGCTTATAGATTTAAGCCCTCGTATGCTTGTAGGTGTGGCAGCCTCACTGATCCCTTTCCTTGAACATGATGATGCCAATCGCGCGCTTATGGGTTCAAATATGCAACGTCAAGCCGTGCCTTTATTAAAGCCTGATGCTCCAGTTGTGGGGACGGGCATAGAGCAAATTATTGCTCGTGATTCGTGGGAGGCTATCAAAGCAAATCGTGGTGGTATTGTGGAAAGGGTGGATTCTAAAAATATTTATATACTTGGTGAAGATGATAATGGGGCATATATTGACCACTACCATCTTTGCAAGAATCTCCGCACCAATCAAAATACATGCTTTTCTCAACAACCCATTGTACGTGTAGGTGATAAAGTAGAGCAAGGGCAGATTATTGCTGATGGTCCAAGTATGGATAATGGAGAATTGGCATTAGGTAAAAATGTCCGCGTAGCCTTTATGCCATGGAATGGTTATAACTTTGAAGATGCGATTGTTGTAAGCGAGAAGCTTATTAAAGAAGATGCTTTTACATCTATTCATATTTATGAGAAAGAAATTGAAGCACGTGAGTTGAAGCATGGACTTGAAGAGATTACAGCAGATATTCCGGGCACAAAAGAAGCAGAAACCGCACATCTTGATGAGAGCGGGATTGTCCGCATTGGTACATATGTAAGTGCGGGTATGATTTTAGTGGGGAAAGTTTCTCCAAAAGGTGAAGTGAAGCCAACGCCTGAAGAACGTCTCTTGCGCGCTATTTTTGGGGAAAAAGCGGGGCATGTGGTCAATAAATCACTTTACTGCCCACCTTCTCTTGAGGGAACTGTGGTAGATGTGAAAATCTTTACAAAAAAAGGTTATGAAAAAGACGCACGTGCAATGAGTGCCCATGATGAAGAAAAACGTGTGCTTGATATTGAACACCATGATAGACTAACGATGATTCAGCAAGAAGAGGCATTGCGTATTTCACTTATGCTCTCCAAAGAGAAACTTGCAAGTGATGCGAAAGTGGCTGATAAGGTTTTCAAAAAAGGCACCCAGATTTCTAAAGAAGAGCTTGGTACTTTTAATCCCTTTACCTTAAGCATTTTGCTTAAAAGCTACTCTAAAGAAGTGCAGGCATGCTATGAGCAGATTAAAACAAACTTCTTGGAGCAGAAGAAAACCTTAGGTGAAGAGCATGAAGAAAAGCTTTCTATCTTAGAAAAAGATGATATTTTGCCAAGTGGAGTTGTGAAACTCGTGAAGATTTATATCGCTACTAAGCGCAAACTTAAAGTGGGCGATAAAATGGCAGGAAGACATGGAAATAAAGGTATTGTCTCCAATATCGTCCCCATTGTGGATATGCCCTATACTGCCGATGGAGAGCCAGTAGATATTGTGCTTAATCCTCTTGGTGTGCCAAGTCGTATGAATATTGGGCAGATTCTAGAAGTGCATTTAGGGCTTGTAGGCAAGAATCTTGGGGCACAAATTGGAGATATATTTGCCTCACAAACAAAGCAATGGCTAAGCAACTTGCGAGCTAAAATGATTGAAATCGCTCAAGTGGTTAATGCTGATGATAAATCAATGATTAAATTTTTAGAATCCATGAGTGATGAGGCGTTGATTACCTATGCGCGAGATTGGAGTAAGGGTGTGAAATTTGCCATTCCTGTATTTGAGGGCATCGAACAAAAGCAGTTTGATAAACTTTTTGCGTTAGCTAAAATTGATACCGATGGCAAAACAGAGCTTTATGATGGCAAAACAGGTGAAAAAATGCGCGAACGTGTGAATGTAGGCTATATGTATATGCTTAAACTTCATCATTTAGTTGATGAAAAAGTGCATGCCAGAAGTACCGGACCTTATTCTTTGGTTACACAGCAGCCTGTTGGTGGGAAAGCACTCTTTGGGGGGCAACGATTTGGAGAAATGGAAGTATGGGCGTTAGAGGCTTATGGTGCAGCACATACGCTTAAAGAAATGCTTACCATTAAATCTGATGATACAGAGGGCAGAAGAGGAGCGTATAAAGCTATTACCAAAGGCGAATATGTTGGTGAATCTGAAATCCCAGAGACATTTTATGTTTTAACAAAAGAGCTGCAATCCCTTGCCCTTGATGTGAATATCTATGGTGAAGAAAAAGATGAAAATGACGCCAATGTGCCTATTGTGATTAAAGAAGATGAACGTCCTAAAGATTTTAGTTCATTCCAGCTTGTGTTAGCAAGTCCGGAGAAGATTCTCTCTTGGAGTCATGGCGAAGTTAAAAAACCAGAAACAATCAATTACCGCACATTAAAGCCTGAAAGAGATGGCTTATTTTGTACCAAAATCTTTGGTCCTGTGCGCGATTATGAATGTTTATGCGGTAAGTATAAAAAAATGCGCTATAAGGGCATTGTGTGTGAAAAATGCGGTGTGGAAGTTACCAAAGCCAAAGTGCGCCGCTCAAGAATGGGGCATATTGAGCTTGTCGCACCTGTGGCGCATATTTGGTATGTAAGCTCATTGCCAAGCCGTATTGGTACGTTACTTGGCGTGAAAATGAAAGATTTAGAGCGCGTGCTTTATTATGAGGCATATATTGTAAAATCACCGGGTGAGGCATTTTATGACAATGAGGGCACAAAGCCTATTTTGAAATATGATGTTTTAAACGAAGAGCAGTTTCAGAGCATTAATCAACGTTTTGAACACACCGGGTTTATAGCGCAAATGGGTGGGGAAGCCATTAAGGAGCTCCTTGAAGAGCTTGATTTAATGGTGCTTTTAAACACATTGCGTGAAGAAATTGGGCTAACCAATTCTGAAGCGAAGAAAAAGACTATTGTAAAACGTCTTAAGGTGGTTGAAAGCTTTATTAATTCAGGGAATCGCCCAGAATGGATGATGCTTACTATCTTGCCCGTGCTTCCACCAGACCTGCGTCCTTTGGTAGCACTTGATGGCGGGAAGTTTGCTGTAAGTGATGTGAATGACTTGTATAGACGAGTGATTAATCGTAATCAACGCTTAAAGCGCCTTATTGAGCTTGATTCTCCAGAGATCATTGTACGTAATGAAAAGCGAATGCTCCAAGAGGCGGTTGATGCGCTTTTTGATAATGGGAGAAATGCTAATGCCGTTAAAGGCGCAAACAAACGTCCACTCAAATCTCTTTCTGAAATTATTAAGGGCAAGCAGGGACGCTTTAGACAAAACTTGCTTGGCAAACGTGTGGATTTCTCTGGACGAAGTGTGATCGTTGTTGGTCCGAATCTTAAAATGGATCAATGTGGATTGCCCAAAAATATGGCACTCGAATTATTCAAACCGCATTTGTTTGCCAAGCTTGAAGAAAAGGGTTATGCGACTACATTAAAACAAGCTGTGAAAATGGTAAGTCAAAAAACCAATGAAGTATGGGAATGCTTGCAGGAAATTGTTGATGGTTATCCTGTTTTACTCAATCGTGCGCCAACCTTGCATAAGCAGTCTATTCAGGCATTCCACCCCAAACTCATTGATGGCAAGGCGATTCAATTGCACCCGCTTGTATGTTCTGCATTTAATGCGGATTTTGATGGCGACCAAATGGCAGTTCATGTGCCGCTTTCACAAGAAGCGATTGCAGAATGTAAAGTGCTTATGCTTAGCTCTATGAATATATTACTTCCCGCAAGTGGAAAGGCAGTAGCTGTGCCAAGCCAAGATATGGTTTTAGGCTTGTATTATCTTTCACTTGAGAAAAAGGGAGTTAAAGGAGAGCATAAAATTTTTGCAAGTATTGATGAGATTGTAATGGCAGTTGAAATGGGCGAACTCGATATTAATGCGCGCATTAAAACGGTATATGCCAATCGCGTTATAGATACAACCGCAGGACGTATGATTTTAAGCTCAATTTTGCCTAACTTTGTTCCTATGAATTTGTGGAATCAAACGATGAAGAAAAAAGATATAGGGACATTGATTGATTATGTTTATAAGGAGGGTGGTTTAGGCATTACAGCAACTTTCTTGGATAATCTCAAAAATCTTGGCTTCAAATATGCTACAAAAGCAGGTATTTCTATTTCTGCGGCAGATATTATTATCCCTCATGATAAAGTGAAAATGATTGATGAGGCAAAAAAGGAAATTAAGAGAATCCAGGGTGAGTTTGAGCAAGGGCTACTTACCGCCCAAGAGCGATATAATAAGAGTATTGACATTTGGACAGAAACAAGTGAAAGAATGGGCAAACTCATGATGGAAAAAGTCAAAAATGACAAAGAAGGCTTTAATTCTATCTATATGATGGCAGATTCTGGTGCGAGAGGAAGTGAGGCGCAAATACGTCAGCTTTCAGCTATGAGAGGGCTTATGGCAAAGCCCGATGGCACGATTATTGAGACACCTATTACATCAAACTTTAAAGAGGGCTTAAATGTATTAGAGTATTTTAACTCTACGCATGGTGCGAGAAAGGGCTTGGCAGATACTGCCCTTAAAACCGCTAATGCCGGGTATCTTACAAGAAAACTTATTGATGTAAGCCAGAATATGAAAGTCACAATAGAGGATTGTGGCACGCATGAAGGGGTTGAGATTACTGATATTACCATTGGAAGTGATATGATTGAGCCACTTGAAGAGCGCGTTGTTGGACGTGTGTTGGCACGTGATATTATCGATCCTATTGCAAATGAGATTCTCTTAAGCGAGGGAGTGTTGGTTGATAGCGCGATGGCAAAACGTATTAAAGAAGCAAATGTGAAGTCTGTAATGATACGCACTCCTGTAACCTGTAAGGCAAGTAAGGGTGTTTGCTCAAAATGCTATGGTCTCAATCTTGGTGAATCTAAAATGGTCAAACCCGGAGAGGCTGTTGGGGTACTTGCTGCGCAAAGTATTGGAGAGCCGGGCACTCAGCTTACATTGAGAACATTCCACGTAGGTGGAACTGCGAGTAGAAGCACAGAAGAGAAGCAGATTGTGGCTAAGAAAGAGGGCTTTATACGCTATCACAATATTCGCACCTACAATAATAGCAAAGGGCAAAAGATTGTGGCTAATCGTAGGAATGCAGCGATTTTGGTTGTTGAGCCACGTATTAAAGCGGAGTTTGATGGAGAGATTCGCGTAGAGAATGTCCATGATGAGGTGCATATTACTATCATAGGGGATAAGAGACGTTCTGCAACATATCGCTTAAGAAAAGATGATGTAGCCAAGCAAAATGAGCTTGCTGGTGTATCTGGGAAGATTGAGGGTAAATTACTTGTGCCTCATGAGAGCGGATATAAGGTAAAAGCTGGCGGTAGCGTTGTGGATACGATTATGGATAGCTGGAATGTGCCTGCACGGATTCCATACGGAAGTGAATTAAAGGTGGAAGATAATGCACCTATTTCTCAAAGAATCATCGCTAAAGAAAAAGGTGTAGTGAAGTTTTATACCCTTCGTTCGGATACTTTAGAACGTAATCATGATGTTAAGGCTGGAATGATTGTTAATGAGAAAGGTATGTTTGCCGTAATCGCTGATAAAAATGACAGAGAGGCTATTCGTCATTATATTGCGCGCACTTCTAAGATTCTTGTTGATGATAATAGCGAAGTAGATATGAACACTATTATTTCTGAACCTACATCAAATGAGCAAATTGTGGTTGCAGAATGGGATGCGTATAGTGAGCCAATTATTGCAGACCAAGCTGGGGTAGTGTCATTTAGAGATGTGATAGCAGGGCTAACAGTGAGTGAGCAAGAAGATGAAAATACACATCAAAAGAATTTTGTCATCAATGAGTATGTGCCTGCGGGCTATAAGCCTATGATTGTGCTTACTACAAAAGATGGCAAAGAAATAGCATATCGTTTAGAATCTCGCACTTCCATTGCCGTAAATGACGGAGATAAGGTAGAAGTGGCTGATATTATCGCTAAGATTCCTAAGGCATTAGCAAAATCAAAGGATATTACAGGTGGTCTTCCACGTGTAACAGAGCTTTTTGAAGCAAGAAAGCCAAAAGATACAGCTATACTCTCTGAGCTTGATGGGACGGTGAGCTTTGGGAAGCCCATACGCGGTAAAGAACGTATTATTATTACATCAGCAGATGGAAGAGTGGCAGAATATGCTGTAGATAAAAATAAGAAGATTCTTGTCCATGAGCAGGAGTTTATCCACGCTGGTGAAGCAATGACAGATGGAGTGGTATCAAGCCATGATATTTTACGCATTAGCGGAGAAAAAGAGCTCCATAAGTATATTGTGAGTGAAGTGCAGCAGGTATATCGACGACAAGGCGTGAGTATCGCCGATAAGCATATTGAGATTATTGTCTCACAAATGCTTCGACAAGTGAAAATCGTTGATAGTGGGAATACAAAGTTTATTGAGGGTGATTTAGTAAGTAAGCGACATTTCAAGGAAGAGAATGAGAGGATACTCAAAATTGGAGGCGAGCCAGCCATAGCTGAACCTGTGTTACTTGGTATTACTCGTGCAGCCATTGGGAGTGATTCTATTATCTCTGCAGCTTCATTCCAAGAAACCACAAAAGTACTTACAGAGGCTAGCATTGCAGCTAAGAGAGATACGCTTGATGACTTGAAAGAAAATGTCGTGCTTGGACGTATGATACCTGTTGGGACAGGTTTATATAAGAATAAGAAATTTGCTTATAAATATGGCAAGCAGAAATGCTCCACAGACGAGGAGGAAAAATAGGCAAGTGCCTATTTTTCTAAGAGAAATAAAAGTTTTTATCAGGTAAAATCCTGCATTTTTTATTGTAATTTCACATAAAGGAAACATCAGTGCCAACCATAAATCAGTTAATTAGGAAAGAACGAAAAAAGGTTATCCGCAAAACAAAGTCTCCTGCGTTATTGGAATGCCCACAAAGAAGGGGCGTTTGCACACGTGTTTATACCACAACACCAAAAAAACCAAACTCGGCTTTGAGAAAAGTAGCGAAAGTGAAATTAACTTCAAAAGTAGAGGTGATTAGCTATATCCCCGGAGAAGGTCATAATCTTCAAGAGCACTCCATTGTGCTTGTCCGCGGTGGTCGTGTGAAAGACTTGCCCGGTGTGAAGTATCATATTATACGCGGTGCGCTAGATACTGCTGGTGTAGCTAAACGAAGTGTATCACGTAGTAAGTATGGTGCCAAAAAGGCAAAAGCCAGCGGCGATAAAAAATAAATAAGGAGGAGAGAATGAGAAGACGAAAAGCTCCCGTGCGAGAGATTCTAGGAGACCCAATCTATGGAAGCAAGGTAGTTACAAAATTTATTAATAAAATGATGTTTGATGGTAAAAAAAGTGTGAGTGAAAAAATTATTTATGCGGCATTTGATAGGATTGAAGAAAAAAGTGGTGAAAAGGGTATAGAAGTGTTTGAAAAAGCCCTTGAACGTGTAAAACCTCTTGTGGAAGTAAGAAGTCGTCGCGTAGGTGGGGCTACTTATCAAGTGCCTGTGGAAGTACGACCAGCTCGCCAGCAATCTCTTTCTATTCGTTGGTTACTTGAGGCAACGCGTAAGAGAAATGAACGCACAATGGTGGAACGTTTGGCAAGTGAGCTTGTTGATGCGGCTAATGATAGGGGAGCGGCTTTTAAGAAAAAAGAAGATGTTCATAAAATGGCTGAAGCAAATAAAGCTTTTGCACATTATCGTTGGTAAAAGAAGGATTGGTAATGGCAAGAAAAACCCCTTTAGCAAGAATTAGAAATATTGGAATTGCTGCACATATTGATGCGGGTAAGACTACCACTTCAGAGCGAATTTTATTCTACACAGGTGTAAGTCATAAGATTGGTGAAGTCCATGATGGTGCTGCGACTATGGACTGGATGGAGCAAGAAAAGGAAAGGGGTATCACCATTACTTCTGCGACAACAACTTGCTTTTGGAAAGACTATCAAATTAATCTTATTGATACGCCCGGACACGTTGATTTTACCATTGAGGTTGAACGTTCAATGCGTGTGCTTGATGGTGCTGTGGCTGTGTTTTGCTCTGTAGGTGGTGTGCAACCACAAAGTGAAACGGTTTGGAGACAAGCCAATAAATATGGCGTTCCTCGTATGGTGTTTGTTAATAAAATGGATAGAATAGGGGCGAATTTCTACAATGTAGAGAGCCAAATCAAGCAACGTCTTAAGGCTAATCCTGTGCCTATTAATATCCCCATTGGCGCAGAAGAAGGCTTTAAGGGTGTGATTGACCTTGTGCAAATGAAAGCCATAGTGTGGAATGATGAGTCTATGGGCGCAAAGTATGATATTGAGGATATTCCCGCAGAGCTTGTGGATAAAGCAAATGAATATCGTGAAAAGCTTGTAGAGGCTGCTGCAGAGCAAGATGAAGCATTAATGGAAAAATATCTTGGTGGCGAAGATTTAAGTATTGAAGATATTAAAAAGGGTGTGAAAATTGGCTGTTTAAATATGAGCCTTATCCCTATGCTTTGTGGCTCAAGCTTTAAAAATAAAGGTGTGCAAACACTCTTAGATGCGGTAGTAGATTTTCTCCCTGCTCCTACAGAAGTGGCTGAGATTAAAGGTATTGACCCAAAAGATGAGAGTGAGCTTAGCGTAGAGTCAAGTGATAATGGAGCATTTGCTGGATTAGCATTTAAAATTATGACAGACCCATTTGTTGGGCAATTAACTTTCGTCCGTGCTTATCGTGGTAGATTAGAATCTGGTAGCTATGTTTTAAACTCCACTAAAGGGAAAAAGGAACGTGTAGGGCGCCTCTTAAAAATGCACTCCAATAAACGTGAGGATATTAAAGAAATTTATGCGGGAGAAATTTGTGCATTTGTGGGCTTGAAGGACACTGTTACGGGTGATACACTTTGTGATGAGAAGCAACCTGTTATTTTAGAACGTATGGATTTCCCAGAGCCTGTGATACAAATCGCTGTAGAGCCAAAGACAAAGGCAGACCAAGAGAAAATGTCTATAGCTCTTGGCAAGCTTGCTGAAGAAGATCCAAGCTTTAGAGTAAGCACACATGAAGAGACAGGGCAGACACTTATTGGTGGTATGGGTGAGCTACACTTAGAGATTATCGTTGATAGATTGAAGCGCGAATTTAAGGTTGAAGCTGAAGTAGGTGAGCCACAAGTTGCCTTTAGAGAGACTATCCGCATGGCTGTAGAGCAGGAGTGCAAGTATGCCAAGCAATCAGGCGGGCGCGGTCAATATGGTCATGTACATATTAGACTTGAGCCAAAAGAGCCCGGTGAGGGATATGAGTTTGTAAATAATATTAGCGGTGGGGTGATTCCAAAAGAATATATCCCCGCAGTTGATAAAGGTATCCAAGAAGCAATGCAAAATGGTGTGCTTGCTGGCTATCCTGTTGTTGATTTTAAGGTAACGCTTTATGATGGAAGCTATCATGACGTGGATTCTTCTGAAATGGCGTTTAAAATTGCTGGTTCTATGGCGTTTAAAGATGCTTGTCGTAAGGCAAATGCGGTATTACTAGAGCCTTTGATGAAAGTTGAAGTAGAAGTGCCAGAAGAGTATATGGGCGATGTGATAGGAGATTTGAATAGACGGAGAGGGCAAATCAATGCTATGGATGATCGTATGGGCTTAAAAATTGTTAATGCCTTTGTGCCTTTGGCTGAAATGTTTGGATATTCCACTGATTTACGTTCTGCTACGCAAGGGCGAGGGACATATACAATGGAATTTGACCATTATGGTGAAGTCCCAAGTAATGTAGCGAAAGAAATTGTAGAAAAACGCAAAGGTTGAGCTTAGAATAAGGGGTTATTATGTGGAAATATCTTTTGCCTTGTGTGTTGGCGTTGTTTATTGTTGCTTGTTCTACAGATGAAAAGGAGAGCCAAAGCCAGCAAGGCATAGAGAAGTCAAATGTAAAGCAAAATACAAATAAAATCGATACTCCCCGTGCTACTGACCCCTTAGAGAGTAAAGACAATAGCCAATCAATAGAGAAAAACCCACAAACTTCATCTCCTAGCACCATTTCTACAGAATCTAGCACATCGCAATCTACTTCTACGCAGCCTCAGGCTAAAAAGACTAAGTCTGATGCTTTAGCCCTTTATGCTAAATGCGCACCTTGCCATGGCAAAGATGGCAAAAGCGTTGCTCCCGGTAGTGTGGGTAATGTGCTTCTCGCTTCACTTCATAAAGCCCAAGTTATAGAATCTCTCAAAGGTTTTCGTGCCAGAACGCTAAGCAAGGGCGGTAATTCTGTGATTATGTATATGCAGACTAAAAATTTAAGTGATGAGGATATTGAGGCATTAGCAAGCTATATTGATTCTTTGTAGAAATTGAACACTATGGGCATAAAGGAAACTTATGGCTAAACTTTCTCTTGTGGTTCCTTGCTATAATGAATCAGCCAATTTGTCTATTTTTACAAAAACAACTTTTGGAGTGCTTGAGGATATTGCTAAAGCATATCCAAATAGTGAGTTTGAATTAATTTTTGTCAATGACGGAAGCAGTGATTGCACATTACAAATGCTTCATTCTTTAAAAAACATGCAATCTACCCCATCTTCATTTAATCTATCCCCCCCCCCAGCTAAAAGCCAAATAAAGGTTATTGACTTTTCTCGTAATTTTGGAAAAGAAAGTGCGATGTATGCCGGCTTGCAAGCAAGCACCGGAGATTGCGTTGCTATTATTGACGCAGATTTGCAAGACCCGCCATCAATGCTCCTTGAGATGTTTGCTAAATGGCAGGCTAAAGCTGCAGATGTTATTTATGCTAAACGTATTTCTCGCAAAGGAGAGAGTTTTTTCAGAGCCAAGCTTTCTCAAGGTTTTTATCTCTTAAGTAATCTCATCTCTCAAGTGCATTTAGAATCAGGCGTGAGAGACTTCCGCCTTATGGATAGGCAAGTAGTTGATGCACTTTTAAGTATGAGTGAATATCATCGTTTTTCAAAAGCGATGTTTGAATGGGTGGGATTTAAAAGATTAGGTTTAGAGTATGAGTATATTCCTCGTGTGCAAGGCACGAGTGGCTGGAGTTTTTGGAAACTCTTTAAATATGCCATAGAGGGATTTATTAGCTTTAGCATTTTGCCTTTGCGTGTGGCATTTGTGCTGGGGCTTATGATGAGCGTGCTAAGTGTTGGCTATGGTTGCTATGCCATTATCAGCACACTTATTTTTAATAATGCTGTTATGGGTTGGACTTCGCTCGTGGCGTGGATAGCCTTTTTGGGCGGTGTGCAGTTGATTATACTAGGAGTTATTGGGGAGTATATAGCAAGGATTTATGAGCAAGTAAAGCATAGACCTCTCTATATAGAGAAAAAGCAAAATGAACCTAACTCGTCAAAGTAGCCAATCAAAAATTATCCTCTATGCCGCATTGTTGATTTTGGCTTTTGCGTGTGTGTTGAGATTGCATTATGCGCAGTTTAAAGACGTCTTCCATATGGATGAGATTCTCTCCATCACCCTTGCTGAATATAATGAATATGGTTGGATAAAGCCATTTGAGGGCAATAAGCTCTATGAGGCTGGGCAAATGCAAGAGGCGATATTATGGAATGATTCTACATTGAGTGGGGCATTGGCTGATGTAGGACGTTTATGGCTTGATAATCGCGATAGTCCGCATACCAATTTATATTATTCTCTATTGCGTTTATGGCATATTGGCTTTAGTGATACGCATTTAAAGCATATCTTTTACCGAGCCTTGGGTTTGAATTTTGTGTTTTTGCTCTGCGCTTTTAGCTTTGCCTTTATGCTTGCTCTGCAACTTTTTAGGCATGGGTATGTTGTGCTCTGCTTTTTGGCTTTAGGCTTTTTGAATCCCGCAGGTATCAGCAATACTTTATTCTTGCGACCATACGCCTTGCAAGAGGCTGCGTTTTTTGGCTTTTGCTTTGTGCTATTTAAGTACCTAGCATATTTAAAGAATCCAACGCAAGCTGCCTTGGATAGGTATTTGAAATGTGTAAATAAATCAAAAAGATATATCAAGTTATGGAGTGTGGGTTTTGCTTTATTTCTAGGGGTGTGTGCGATATTTGTGCATTTAAGCCATGAAGTGAGGTATGCTGAAGTCGTAGTGAGCGAAGTTACACAAGAAGGCTATGAGGGGAAGATGATTTTTACAAATCCTATTTTTAGGGAGCATAAGCCTTATATTACTTTAGAACCTTTGGTAGATTCGATGATATTTGCTAAAACGTTTGCCCCTATGAGCTTTTCTACAAAAGAGAGGGCTCGTTATTTGGAGATACATACTAGGCAGATGCTTTCTCAAGGTGAAAGCCTTGGGGTTATGCCCTATAAGATTTATGTGCAACCCTCCTTCTTTGTGCTGCTTGCTATATGCTATGTATTGGGCTGTGTGTTGATACTTTGCATACCTTTAATCTCAACTCAAGTAGCCCTTTTAGCTCTCTCTAGCTCTATATTGCTTTTAAGTGGCTATTTTGCTGCTATTTTTGTTATAGGAGTGTTTGCTTTAGCGACTTTATGGAGGTGGAAACTCCCGCACAATCGATTGTTTTTCCTAACAAGCCTTGTGTATTCCTTGCTTTTATGCACGCTTTTATATCCTAAATATCTCTTTGCCTTTAGTGGCTATAGAGCACAAGAAGCAGGCGATAAGCTAAGCATAGAATACCTCCTTTCACATTTTGGGGAAAATACAAGGTCTTTTTTTGATATAGTATTAAATGCTACTTCTTGGAGTGTGATTATTGTAAGTATTTGTGGTATATGCCTTTGTGTGATATATAGCATAAGGCATTTTTCTACCCTAAAGGCATATTTTAGAGATTTTTCATTTTTTCCCTTGCCTATTGTGGCATTTATTTTGGGAATCTGTGCATTACTCTGGGCTTATATGGTTATTTACATTGCTCCTTTTAAAGATTTACGTTATGTGATGTCAGCCTTTGGGCTTATAATGCTTATGTGTGCTGGTACTTTTGAGAGTGTATTGGTGCTTATATCCCTTTATGGAAGAACTTATGCAAGATTCCTTAAAGTAGGGGCTTGTATCATCGCTTTATGCTGCACATGGAGCGTTATACCCACGCAAAAGCATAATATCGCCTCAATCAACAATAGCAATTTTCTTATTAGCCCAACATATCAAGCTATGTCTTTGCCATCGGTTGTTTTTGTCCAAGATTATGTATATTATGCCTCACTCATACTGCCCTATCTTCCCCCTCAAAATAAAGTAATCTTTATCAATGATTGTAAGGATTTAAGCGCGCTTGTGGCTTTATATGGAGAAATAGAATATATTAGCGATGAAAACCCCTGCCCTTTGCAAATCTATCAGCAAAGACATCTCTATAGTATTGCCACTTTAAAAAGCATTGTTTTAAAATCTTAAATAAACCTATTAAGGAATTTTGCTTTACAATACGCATTTACATTGGCATAAAGGAGTGTTATGAAAAGTATGTTAGCGGGGGGGGGGGCAATAGTAAAAGTATAATTTACTTTTTTTGTGTCTTAGGAGTATTTTTATTGCTTTTAAATTGTCTTCTTCCCACACAGAGTGATGATTTGGGTGCTAGTGCTGAGGGATTAAAGGGCGCATGGAGAAGTTATATGCACTGGAATGGCAGAATCTTTGAAATGCTACGGGTTGCCTATGTAGCAAGCATTGCCCCAAGTATTTATTTTGCCCTGCTTAATACCCTTATAGCCCTTGCCTTTATTTTAGGCTTTTTTGTGTTTATCTTTGGTCGCTTGCCACGGGGCTTTGATGATATGATGATTCTAAGCATTTTAATGCTAATTATTATGTTTCGCTCTGCTTTTGGAGCGATTTTCCTTTGGGCAGCGGGAAGCTTAAATTATCTATGGGCGTATTGTGCTTTAATTTATTGCTTTATCCCTTATCGCTTATATTGGGGGAGGGTGTTTGATAAAAGCAGCCACTCACAAAGCCTTGTAGCATCTTGTAGCATAGGCTTAGCATTGCTTCAGGCGATAGGTTTATTTGTGCTATGCTTTATTGGTGGTATGAGTAGCGAGATGATAGGGATTGTCGCACTTCTTGTGCATATAGGCTTTTTGATATATGCCCTTAGGGCTCATCTAAGGCTGCCTCTGTGGTATTATAGTGGCATTGTTGGTTTATTGCTTGGTTGGCTTGCCTTGTATTTTAGCCCCGGTCATATGGAGAGAGCGGCTGTATGGTGGGAGCTTATGGGGAGGGAATCTTTTTATTTGCTTTCAGATATTTGGCATATGAGCCTTTTAGCGCAAATCAAGCATTTAAATATTGTATATCAAAAATTTGTCCCTTTAAGTGCTTTTATGATTGTTATTCCTATTTTATTTGTGTGTTATGAGCGCATAAAAGCAGGTATGAAACCAATATATCTCTTTCCTTGTATTATCGCATTGGTGTTGTGGTTTGTTTTTGTCCGTCATTGTGGGAAGATTCACTCTTATCTCGTGTATGTAGTGCCTCTTTTGCATTTTGTCTTAGCTATTGGATTTTTTGCTTTTATGATGCGCTTTTATCATAGGCAAAAAAGGGAAGATTTAGCTAAACTCTTTGCAAAACTTTTAATAGCATTTTTGCTTTTTTGCCTCTTTGTGGGCAGCACAATACAAGTGGGTATCCCCTCACGTGCAAGGCTTGTGTATGTATTAATTGGTGCTGTGATGGTGATATTTGTATATAGGCAATGGTGTGTTATGCTAGGGGGGCAAAAAGCAAGAAGGGTTCAAAATATTATCCTTGCTCTTTGCATAGCTTATGGAATCTTTGTGCTAAGTAGCTATATACATGGGCGAATAAAATGGAATGCAATGCTTGATAGTATTGAGGAGCAAAAGCTTGCAGGCAAGCAAGAAGTGATAGTGAAAGCCTCTACTTTTAAGTCATTTTATCATCAATATGGCGACTGGGGGAATCCGGGAGCTAACCCCAATGAGTGGCCCAATACCTCTTATGCCCATTATTTTGGAGTTAAGTCCTTTATAGTACAATAGCTTAAATCATAGCTTGGAGCGTGTATGAGCAAGCATTCAGTGGCAAAATCAGGGCTTATGTATCTTGGCATTGGTATTATTAATACATGCGTAGGCTATGGCGTGATTTTCCTCGCTTTATGGTGTGGTTTTATGCCTGAAGTGGCAAATATCATAGGCTATGGCGTGGGTTTTATCATCTCTTATATATTAAACAAAACTTTCACTTTTGCCTCTCCTTCATCACATAAACGCGATTTGCCTCGATTTTTGCTTGCTATGGGTGTGGCATATATCGCGCAATTTATCACTATGAGCTGCTCATATAGAATCTTTGGCTTAAACGCCTATATCGCGCAGATTGTTGGTGGAGCGGTGTATGTGTGCATTGGGTTTGTGATGAGCAGATATTATGCTTTTAGGTCATAAAAGAGAAATATATCTAAAGGAGTGAAATATGATTATTATCCCTGCGCGCTTGGCTTCTACACGATTTCCACAGAAAGTACTTTGCGATTTGGGCGGTATGCCTATGGTTGTGCGTACGGCTCTTAATGCAAAAGAAGTCGATGATGTCGTGGTGGCTTGTGATGATATAAGGATAGAATCTGTCTGCAAGGCATATAAGATTGATTGCGTGATGACAGATACAAGCCATAATAGCGGCACAGATAGATGTGCTCAAGCAAGCGAAATTTTGGGCTTAGGCGATGATGAGATTGTGCTAAATATCCAAGCTGATGAGCCATTTTTAGAGCATGAAGTGATACAAACTTTAGGGAATCTTATGAGAGAGAAAGCCCCATTTATGGGGACTTTAGCAAAAGTGATTTCTCAAGCAGATATTATAGATTCTAATCTTGTGAAAGTGGTGCTTAATGCTAAGAATGAGGCACTTTATTTTTCACGCGCTCCTATTCCCTTTTGCCGTGATAAAGCCTGTAAGTCTTTAGAATCTACCCCATATTTAGGGCATTTGGGGGTTTATGGATATTATGCAAAGCATCTTAGGGCATTTTGTGCCCTGCCTCAAAGCCCGCTTGAAGATATAGAGAAGCTAGAGCAGCTAAGGGCACTTTATTATGGGAAGTCTATAGCTTTAGAGATTGTGCAAACTCAAAGTATGGGTATTGATACCAAAGAAGATTATCAGCTAGCCTTAGAGCGCTTGCAATGAGTGTAGCTGCAGATAATGAGAAAGTGAATTTACATACAGATTCACTCCCTCGCCTCTTTTTTTACTTTTTTATCCCCAATTTATGCGCTATGCTCGCTCTCTCTACATACTCGACTTTTGATGGCATTTTTGTGGGTAAGAAATTAGGCGAGGAGGCATTAGCCGCTATTGGGCTCTGCTGGCCCGTGTTTCCTGTAATCATCGCTTTTGAGCTGCTTTTTGGTTTGGGGGCGGCTTCTATTGCCTCTTATTTTTTAGGCAAGGGAGAAGAAGAGCGTGCGAGATTAATGTTTAGCTCTGTGTTTTATTTTGCGTTTTTTTCCTCAACGTTTTTAAGTGTGCTGCTTTTTGTATATGTGGAAGAGATTGCTCTTGCCTTAGGTGCAAGCCAGAGTGTGCTAGGCTATGTGGTAGAATATTTAAGGGTGATTTTTCTAGGGTCTGTGATTATTGTACTACAGCCTTTGCTTGATGTATTTGCTATTAATGACAAACGTCCCATTTTGGCTATGGTGGCGATGATTATAGGCTCCGCCTCAAATATTGTGCTTAACTATCTTTTCCTTTTTATTTTAGAGTGGGGTATATTTGGCTCTGCTTTGGCTACGATATTAGGGCATGCCTTAGGGCTAGGCATACTTTTAAGCCATTTTATAAGCAAAAGGGGCAAAATCTATTTTATCAAACGATTTTCCTTTAACGCCGTGCTTGCTTCAGCAAAAAATGGTATCCCTCAAAGTATCGCCGAGCTTAGCGTGGCATTTGTGATGATTATGTTTAATCACACGCTTAAATCTCTAGCAGATACAGAATCTACGAGAGTGGAATATCTGGCTATTTATAGCATTGTGATGTATATAGGGGTGGTGTATTGGACGATACTCCTCTCCTGTGCGCAAGGTGTGCAGCCCATAGCGAGCTATAACTATGGTGCAGGGAATATGCAACGCGTAAGGGGTATTTATATCTTTGGTGCGCTTTTTGCTACTTTGCTAGGCATAGCGATGTATGGGCTATTCTTGTTTATAGATACTTTTATGGTAGGTTTATTTCTCAAGCAAGAGAATATTTTAGAATCTACCCTCATAGCTGCGCGGGTGTATTTTGTGGCTTATATCTTTTTGGGCTTTAATATCGTAAGCGCGATTTTCTTTCAAGCTATTAGAGCTCCTAAAAGTTCTTTTATTATCACGCTCTCTTATAATCTCATTTTTGTGCTGCTTTTATTATTTGTCCTCTCTCATTATTATGGAGTTTTTGGTGTGTGGCTTTCTTATCCCCTTGCTATGATATGCTCTAGCTTTGTCGCATTGGGTGTGGTAGTGTGGGAGTGGCGCTATGGCGTGCTTGCCCATAAGGGATAGGGTTTTTATAAAAGGGTAATTTTGCCCTTAGAGGTGTTGAGAATCCCTTGCTTTTTGAGTATTTTTAATGTGCGTGAGAGAGATTGAGGGCTGATATTGAGACTTTGGGCGATATGCTTTTGACTTAAGGAGGGGAGTTGGTTATGATGTGCCTTGAGGTAGGAGAGAAGGCGCTCTTGTATGCTTTGATTATATGTAGCAATATGAGTTTCTAGAATCTGCACTTTTTGGCAAAGTGAAGTGATAAACAAAAGGCATATCTGCTTATCTGCTAAGCAGTCTTTATAAAATGCTCTAGCACTTATGCTCATAATCTCACAATCCTCCACACACTCGGCATTGGCAGGATAGGCAAGATTCATAAAAAAGGGCATTTCAGCGATAAATTGTGGGGCGCATAAAGTGTGCAATGTATGCTCTAAAGTGTGGTTTATATTGGAGCTTGCCTTATAGAGCCGCACCTTGCCGCTTATGAGTAAGAGTAAATGCTCTGCCTTTTGCCCTTCAAAAAATATAATCTCGTCTTTTGTATATTGATGAGTGCGACTAATGCTACGTAGCGCTCGGATAAGTTCTTCCATCGCTTCTCCTTAAGGGTAAAATTTGAGAAATCTTAACACAAATTAATTTTTTTCTATGAGTTTTGCTATAGCATTCCCTTTTATTTCAAAAAGGAGAATATATGGAAGCGCTTTATCCGTATTTGCTTATCGTGCATATATGCTGTGCAATTATATTTTTAGGCTATATTTTTACCGATGTCGTGCTTTTAAGCCCACTAAGAAAGATACTAGGGAATGAAATAGCTAATCGCGTGTTTTCAATAATCACCCAAAGGGGTGTGAAGATAATGCCTTTTTGCTTACTTTTGCTTATCTTAAGCGGTGGGGCGATGATAAGCCGTTATATCGGAGGCGGACATGGCTATTTTGATACACCTTTGCAAATATTACTTATAGTGAAAATGTGTTTGGCTCTATGTATCTTGCTTATGGTGGTTATCTCGCTTAGTTGTAAGTTTTTAGGTTTTAAAAACCCTCTTGCCAATGTGATACACCCCATTGTGTTAATACTTGGCTTTATGATTGTAGTCCTTGCAAAAGTGGCGTTTATCATATAAAAGGAGTAAAAATGAAATATGAAGCAATAAATGCAGATTCCATTATGAAGCTTATGGATATATTTTATGGGAAGATTCGCGTTGATGGCAATGGTTTAGGCAAGATTTTTAATGCCAAAATTGGCACAAGTGATGAGCAGTGGCAAGCGCATAAAGCAAAGATTGGCAGCTTTTGGCAGGGTATGTTGCTAGGAGTTGGGGATTATCACGGGCAGCCATTAAAGGCACATTTAGACTTGCCTCCATTTCCACGAGAGCTTTTTAATGTGTGGCTAGCACTTTTTGAGGAGAGTTTAAGGGCGGTGTATGTGAGAGAAGAGGATATTACACATATTTTATCCCGTGCCCAGATGATAGCCCAAAGATTCCAATATATTATATATGAAAGTGGTATGGTGCATTGAATCAGACTTGTATCATTGATTTAAAATCTTGGTTTGTGTAAGTAAATTACACAAACCGCCTAAAGCCCTGCGGGGGGGGGGGCGCTAGTTTTGACTTTTTTACCCTTTTGGGTGGTTGGTTAAAGTTTGACTAGTAAGCGCACTTTGGGCTCTATCAAGTCGTTTTCTAAGGGCTTAAGTTGTCCGCTTAAAGTGCCTGTGCTGGGGGCACTAAATTTGCCTTTTTACCCTTTAGGGTGAAGAATTGCTGCTGGAGTCTCTAGCGATTCTTTAGTAGTGTCTAAGAGAGATTCTTCGGCTTTGCTCTAGACATGACAAAAAGTCCTAAATGTCTCCCACCTGTGAGTCACGCTTCGTCTAGGATAAAAATCAATCGCACGAAGCACCATTAAAGCCAAGAGTGGGATTTTATATTATAATGAAGCGATTTATTCCCAATATCCTATGGAGGAAGCGTATGTATAGGGCTATTGTCATTATTTTAAGTTTTTGGGCTTATGTTGTTGGTGCACCTACACAAGAGATAGCCCCTATCACAGAGGCTGCAAAAGCCTTATTTGATATAGAATTCCTCTCTTTGCAAAACAAGCAGGGGAAATCCTATAAGATTCATATTGCCTTGCCAAAAGATACTAAAGATGAGAAAAGTATCTTTTATTTGCTCGATGGTAATGCCTTTTTTCCTATTTTGCTTAATGAGATTGCGAATACTCACGTGGATAGATTGCCCATAATTGTGGGGATAGGGCATGATAGTCCTTTAGCCTTTGATAGGGCATTAAGGACGTATGACTATACGCCTTTATTGGCTAAAGATTTGCAAGATGAGTTTGGCGGTGGAGGAGGGCAGAGTGAATTTTTAGACTTTATTCTCACTACGTTAAAGCCTTTGATAAAAGAGCGATTTGGTAGCCCTAAGCGAGAAATGCTTTTTGGGCATTCTTTTGGCGGGCTTTTTGTGCTCTATGCTTTGAGTTATAGTGGAGGGAGCTTTAGCCATTATGTGTGTGCTTCGCCATCACTATGGTGGGGGTTTGGCAGTTTTGTAGAGGCGTATAAGCAGCAAGCCTTAAAGGAAGATTTGAGCAAGGCTCATATTATCTTCACGCGTGGAGATTTAGAGGTCCAAGGGCAGCAAAATCATCTCTCTAAAAGTCTCTTACAAAGTAAGCAAAATAGGGAATATCCTAAACTCGAAGAGCTTGTTACATTTTTTAATGCCAAAAGTCCAAATGTGATATTTAAAGAGTTTGCAAACCAAACACATGGCAGTTCCTTGCCTTTGGCAATGATGTTGGGGTTGGAGCATTTTATGAATGAAGAGTAGTGCTTAGATTTGATGTTTGTTATATGTTGGGGGTGGCTTGCAAGTCTAAAGAAGCTTTCTTAGAATCACTAGCGACCCTGTCTCTTTGCAGCCTCTTGTGGACGGACAGAGCTTGAGCGAAGAATCTCTATTAGATTTGCTAACAACTCCGTTAATTTGTCATGTCTTTAGGAGTGAAACGACTGAAGAATCGCTAAAGGAATCACTAGACGACAAAAGAGATTCTTTGGTCGTACCTCGTGCTCCCACAAGACATGATAAGGTAAGGATTCTTTAGTGAATCTAAAAGCAATTCTCCACTCCCTTTAGGGGTAAAGGTATGACAAAATTACTAACTCCACACAATAATTCCCTATCTAGTCGTAGTGAAGCATACTCTCGCTGCTATAAACATACACCACCCCTTATTTAAAGAGCCACATATTGCCTATTTTGCCCGCTTTTTCCCCATAAGATATGCCACAGAGCCAGCATAGTTCATTTGCTCTGCGGGGATAGAGGTATCATTAAGAAACTCACATATACCTTGCTCATTTGTTTTAAGCTCTGCATTGAGCTCATCTTCTTGGTAGGTGTAGTGCATATTCGCACTTACTACTCCTTTAAGGGATTCCAAATGTTTATTAATAGCTATCTCTTCTTGTGTGCTAGGGGCTTCAAGCACTACGATGATTTGTTGGCTTTGGTTATCTTCAATATAGATTTCACAGCCCTCTATTTGCTCGATCTGCGCTCTTACAGATAGGTAGTCTTCTTGTGTGGTTTTTACGACAATGCTTGAGATATTCATATTTACTCCTTAAGTTGCCAGATAATGAAATTTTTATCATCGCTTCCTGAAATAAGCGTTGTTTCATCATAGAAAATAATACTATTAATGAGTGATGTTGAGCCTTGAAGTGTGTATTTTTCTTGTAATGTCTGCAGATCGATAATACTTATATCATTTTGCTCATTTTTGCTAAATGCGGCGAGTTTGGTTTGGGGGGATATACCTACCGCATAGATAAGAAACTCACTTTTAATGCTTGTAGCACTTTTAAGCTCAAAGTTAGAATCTTGGCTTACTTCAAAGGTGTAAATGCCCATTTGCCTATCTACACTTGCGGTAAGAATCGTGCTCTTTTGAGAGACAATTTGGTAGTTATTGTCTTTGTTGATTTTATCAAGTCTCTTTAGAATCTCCCCATTTGCTAGACTAATGACATGTACAATGCCTGATTCATCAGTGCTAAATATAAAAGGAGCATTTAAGCATAAATCAGAGAATCCAGCTTGGCTTGGGTGTGTGATAAACTCAAACTTTCCATGTGTGATGTCAAAAATGCCTACTTCATTGCTCAAAAATCCAACGACAAGCTTATCCTCATTCAAAGCGATAATACGTTTAGGCGAGCTAGGGGTGTGAAAAATCACTTCGGGCTTTTGCTTGGGTGAGAGTTTGAGAATCTGCTTGCCCCCGTGAGAGGCTTCGCTTAAGACAAATAATGTTTTGCCATCAAAGGTGGTTATATCAAATACGCGAGGGGCAAAGGTATTGCCAAAGTAATCTTCAATGGGGGCTAGAGTGAGGCTAGAGGTTTTATGTGCCATCTTGTTTGTATCGATGGTGAAAATATCAATTCCCCCACCAGCATTGCCCACAAAGATTTGGTTAGCAAAAGTGCTAATATGCGTAATAATGCCCTCTACTTGTATATTTTGAGCATTTTTACTCTCTAAGAGAATGCCATCTTTTGCAATCACAAGAGAGCACGTGGCACAAAGGGCGCATATAAGCTTAAAAAACGCATTCATTGGCAGTTATTTCACGCCCTCATTTAGCACTTCAAGCAGATTTGATTGGCTTTTTGCTTCTTGTGTGCGGAAAGTGGGAGTAAAGGTGTTGGCGATACTTGGGGTTATATTTGCTTGTGGTGTATGGCAAAGCACGCAGTTAAATCGTGCATGAGCCACTTCGCCTAATTCTTTATTGGCACGTAAGTCATAAGTGTGCGAAGCGGGGATAGGTATCGCTCCTAGGTCTGCAGCAATGGCGGGGTCGTGGCACGCAAGACATTGGTTATTATCTTGCGTGATAGGGAGCATATCTTCAGTGCTATGTGGAATCATAGGCGGGGCATTTTCAAAGGATCGCTCAATCCTTGTGCTTTCCCCTGCTATGGCATCAGAATATGTATATTCAAGGAGTTTTACATCTTTTTCATCTTGTAAATCTACTTTCCTAATACCAATGTCAGTATCCTTGAGGGCTTGACTTTGTGTATTATCATTACAGCCAAAAAAGCCAAGTAATCCAATGAGTAGTATGTATTTTTTCATTTTCTTTCCTTATGTGTGAAGTTTATAAGACTAAATGTGAGTGCATTATCATCGCACGCCTCGATACATCTTCCACAACGCAAGCAAGTCATTGTTTTGAATGCACCATCTTCTTTACCAATGCCCTTAAGGACTTCCGGCTCGGGGCAGATCCGCACACATTGCATACATTTTGTGCAATGTGCCACTTTATGTGATACGCGCAAAAGTGAGAATCTCCCAATGAGACTATAAAGTGCCCCAAGTGGGCAAATATGTCCGCAAAAGCCATGTTTTAAGATAAAAAGGTCAAATAAAAATACAGCCATAATGGCAAACACTCCAAAGCCCATCCCAAAGACAATGCCACGATGAAACATCGCAATGGGGCTAATAAGCTCAAAAGCTGCTACGCCAAAAAGTGCGCTGAGTACAAGTGTGAGAGAGAGTATCACAAAGCGCGTTGAACGCGGGAGGGTAAGCTTATATGGAGAGTTATTTAGCTTTAGCTTCGTACGTAAAAAGCTTGCAAAATCAGTAATGAGATTGATAGGGCATACAAAGCTACAAAAGGCTCTCCCTAAAAATACACCATAAAGCACCACCACAAGCATAACGCCAAGCCAAACATCAAGGGCTAAGCCCCCACCAGCAAGGAAGATTTGCAAAGCACTTAAAGGGTCGGCGAGTTTAATCGCCCCGCCAAACCATTCTGCATAGCTTAAATTCCCCTGTGCGATGAAGCTAAAGCCGCTATTTTGCTTGGCAATAACCGAGCTAGAATCTCCCATAAGCGATGAAATATCACCACCTAAGATAAGCTTTTCCTCTTTGTTTTGAATATTTTTAAACGTAGCTATAGAGCAATTACCCAATACAAAACACACAATAATAAGCAATTGAACGCATCGCCTAAGAAGCAAGAATCGCACTTTTGAAGTCTTCATCATAGCTCTCCTAGTGAATTATTGAGATATTCTAAACTCTCATCGAGTTTTTTATCGGGCTTTTGTGCCTTAGGCTTTGGTTCTTTTTGTTCAAAAAGGCGGTTTTCATCGAGTTTATCCCAACCTTTAATGTAGTTTGTGCCCATTTTGCCCAATGCGACATTACGAGGAAATACAATAATCGTGGGGAGTTCGGTTACACATGCCCTCTCACACATTCCACAACCTGTGCAATAATCACTATCAACAACGGGCAGCAAAAAGCCATGCTTGCCTGTGCGTTCATTACGCTTGTATTCTAAGACTATTGCCTTATCAATCAAGGGACATGCGCGATAGCACGCATCGCATTGAATCCCCGCATATGCAACACAATGTTTAGCATCCACCACCGCTACGCCCATAGTTGCATTATTAATGCTTGGCTGTGTGTATTGTGCATTTTCTTCCATTTTTTTAGGTTGATAAAGTCGCTTTAAATCAAGGGCATCAGTAGGGCATGCACTAGCACATGGAATATCCTCGCACATATAGCAAGGGACTTTGCGTGGCTCAAAAAATGGCGTGCCAAGTGTTGTGTTGTCATTTGGTGTAGCAAGTTTGAGTGTGTAAAATGGGCAAGATTCTACACAAAGCCCGCATTTAATGCAGCTTGCAATAAATTTAGAATCTTCCTCACTTGCCCCGGGCGGACGCAAGATATGAGTACTTCCGGCTTTAGCTACATTAATATATGCTCCCCAAAGAAGCGCGCCAAAGAGAGCAAAGCCTGTATTTTGCCCTATTTTTAGCAAGGCTTGCCGTCTCTGTGGATTTGGTGGCTTTTGTATTTTCACTTTTTATCCTTATGCCTTATAGACTTTAACAGCACATTTTTTAAAGTCTGTTTGCTTTGAAATGGGGCAGGTCGCATCAAGGCAGACTTTGTTAATAAAAACATTTTCATCAAACCAAGGCACATACACAAGCCCTTTTGGCGGGCGATTTCTACCGCGTAAATCAAGCCTTGCTTTTACCTTGCCTCTTCGTGATTCTACCCATACCACTTCATTTTGTGCTAAGTTTTGCGCTTGTGCATCTTCGGGGTGCATATAGCAGAGTGCTTCAGGCACGGCACGATAGAGTTCAGGCACACGCATAGTCATAGTCCCACTATGCCAATGCTCTAATACACGTCCTGTGCAAAGCCACATGGGGTATTGTTTATCGGGCATCTCACATGGGTCCATATAGGGGCGGAGGAAAATTTTTGCTTTATTATCAATACTCATTTGCCCATCATTTGGTGCGTGCAATGAGCCTGTTTGCAAGCTTTTGCCCTGATGTCCATAGAATGCAAAGGCTTTGC
Source organism: Helicobacter marmotae (assembly GCF_003364255.1). Classification (GTDB taxonomy): domain Bacteria; phylum Campylobacterota; class Campylobacteria; order Campylobacterales; family Helicobacteraceae; genus Helicobacter_C; species Helicobacter_C marmotae. Next base: position 104,523 of record NZ_NXLR01000003.1, on the reverse strand, counting down.
CATTACCAAACTTTTGGGCATAAAAGTCATATTTTGCATTAAAGCGCCATTGTGTTTCTTTCCCATTCACAACGGGCCAGCGCAAGCCCCTCACACGATGATAAGTATCAAAGTCTGCTAAATCATGTGCATGCCCTAAGCCAAATTGGCGATACTCTTCCCAAAGGTATTTTTGGATAAAGAATCCATAGCCTTTAAATATTTGATTCTGTCCATCTTTTACCTCACGAGAATCCCCAAAGACTTCGCTATTAAGCTCATCTTTAAGCATAGAATCTTGCGTGCTAAAGGCTTTTGCATTTTTGTTTGCATAGAGTACATCAAAAAGTGTATCACTTTCCTTATATCCCATAGCAAGAGCAGATTCTAGCACGGGCTTTAAGTCAAGCTTATCATAAGCTTTGCCCCATACTTCATTGATTGTGAAACGTTTAGCAAATTCTGCCATTTGCCAAATATCACTCATCGCTTCCCCGGGGGCTATTACTTGTTGTTTCCAGTGTTGAGTGCGGCGCTCTGCATTACCATAAGCGCCCCATTTTTCATAAATCATTGCTGTAGGTAAGATTAAATCTGCGACTTTGGCACTCACTCCGGGGTAGCATTCACTCACTACGATGAAATTATCCTGCTCTCTTGCTGCGGCGATCCAGTGGTTTGCATTGGCGGTATTTTGCCAAGGATTATTAACCTGCACCCACGCCCATTTAATCAGCCCATCTTCTAAATCACGCATAATTTTAAGATATGGAGCACCGATTTTGCCATTGAGTGTGCCTGCGGGGAGATTCCATATTTTTTCTGTCATTTCGCGATGTTTGGGGTTAGCTACGAGCATATCTGCGGGTAATCTATGAGAGAATGTCCCTACCTCGCGAGCAGTGCCGCAAGCACTTGGCTGCCCTGTGAGTGAGAATGCCCCGCTACCGGGTTTAGCTTGTTTGCCAAGAAGCATATGCACCATGTAGCTTTGCTCATTTACCCATGTGCCTCTTTGATGTTGATTCATTCCCATAGTCCAAAAGCTAACGACTTTACGATTTTTATCTATGTAATAATCCGCTAAGGCTTGAAGTTTTTGCTTGAAAGATTCTATGCTTTCATCGGGATTGCCTTTAGCAAGCTGGGCTACAAAATCTAAATTATAGGGCTCTAAGCCCTTTTTGAAATCTTCAAAGCTAATCCCCCAATGATTCCCAGCAGCGCCTGCTTTGTCCATTTGCATAACATCTCCTGCTTTAATGCCAAGATATTGCAAAGTAACGCCCTCATCTTCGCTTACGACTTTTGAGACTTCTTTAGCCACAATGTCTTTTTCTTTATCGGAGAATTTTGGGTGATTGGGGTTATTTCTCATACCATAACCGATATTGACAAAACCTGTGCTAAAGACGCAGTTTTCTTGGACAAAAGTTTTATCCATAGCATTACGATTGAGAATCTCCCTTGCAAGGAAGTTCCAAATTGCTAAATCTGTATGGGGTTTAAAAATAATTTCAATATCTGCTAAATCTGAAGTGCGGTTTGTGTATGTTGAGAGATTAATCACCTTGACATTATCATTACTTAGCTTTCTATCTGTTACGCGGCTCCAAAGCACAGGGTGCATTTCTGCCATATTCGCTCCCCAAGTAACAATCGTATCTGTAAGTTCAATATCATCATAGCAGCCAGCAGGCTCATCAATGCCAAAAGTTTCGATAAATCCCACGACAGCACTTGCCATACAATGCCGCGCATTGGGGTCAATATTATTACTTCTAAAACCACCTTTGACTAATTTTACTGCTGCATAGCCCTCTTGAATGGTATATTGCCCAGAGCCAAATACGGCTATACCTGTAGGTCCTAATTCATTATAAGCTTTTTTGAAATGTTTTGCCATTTCATCAAAAGCCCTCTCCCAACTGATGGGGGCAAATTTGCCCTTTTTGTCAAATTCTCCCTTTTCATTCATACGCAAAAGTGGCTTTGTAAGTCTATCTGCTCCGTACATAATTTTGGCGCAAAAATACCCCTTAATGCAGTTTAATCCTCGATTTACAGGGGCTTGGGGGTCGCCTTTGATAGCTACGATTTTGCGCTCCCCATTACTATCTTGTTGCGTAGCTACCATAATGCCACAGCCTGTCCCGCAGAATCTACATACAGATTTATCCCATTTCCAAAGCTTTTGGGCATTATCTGATTCTGCTTGCATAATACTTGGGACGCTTAAACCCACGCTTGCCGCTGCTGAAGCTGCCGCTGCGCTTTTTAAAAAATTTCTTCGTGAAAGCTTGGGTTTATTTTCTTGTATTTGTTGTGTCATAAAACCTCCTTTGTCAATCTCACTTCGCATTTGATACCAAATACTGAAAGCGGATTCTATCTATGATTCTCATTTTTAAACATTGATAAAAATCAATTATGGTTAAGAAAAAATTATTTTTTGTTAATTTGTCTTTGTATATAAAAATATCTATCGCTTTGTGTATGCTAAATATTTACTTTGCTTAGTGTATGGGGGTAGTCTTTATACGTTTTGCATATCTTGGGCATAATGCCTCTTAGTTTATCGGGGCAAAGAGACAATAACAAGCAATAAGGGAGGAGTAATATGGGTAAAAAATATATTGTGCTTTTTGATTTAGATGGCACTTTGATAGATTCTACACAAGCTATTTATGCGAGTTTTTGCCAAGCATATAGGCTTATGGGGCGCACTCCTCCATTATTTGATGAAATCAAGCGCACTATTGGCTACACTTTGGAGGATATGTTTATTACTCAAGGGATTCCCCCTAAGGAAGCGCCCATATATGTGGGGCATTATAGAGAGGCATATCATTATCTTATGGAAGAGGGCACACATTTGCTACCTTATGTGAAAGAAGCCTTGCATAGGGCAAGTGCATTTGCATATTTGGGTGTGGTAACCACGAAACGAGGGGATTTCTCAAAGATTTTATTGGAGAGGCTTGGTGTGGGTGGGTATTTTGACTGCATTGTAGGGATAGAATCTACTACTTATCCAAAGCCGCATGCAGAGCCTATTCTAAAGGCTTTAGAGCTATTAAGGGCAAGTCAAAAGGCTATAGGCAAAAAGCATATTTATATGATAGGTGATACTATGCTTGATATAGAGGCAGCACAAAATGCAGGGATTTGCTCTGTGGGAGTGCTGTGTGGATTTGGCTTGCATGATGTGCATGTAGAGATTCCATTGTGTGATAATATATTGCAAGCGGTGGATTATATCGCCCAAAAGCATAGCATTTAAGCTTGTTTGTTTTACTTTGGCTATCATTATAGATTTATTCAATATCTAAAAATTATGGGGAGAGAAATGGCAGTAGAACCGATGACAAATTATGGTTATGAAAAACTTTGTGCGGAATTAAAGAATCTCAAAGAAGTACAACGTCCTGCTATTGTGGTGGAAATTGATATAGCACGCTCACATGGGGATTTGAAAGAGAATGCAGAATATCATGCCGCAAGGGAGAAACAAGCCTTTATAGAGGCACGCATTAATGAGTTAGGGCTTATGCTAAGTGCTGCGCAAATCATTGACCCTGCGAGTTTGCCGCATGATAAAGTAAGCTTTGGCTCGAGTGTGAAGATACTCAACCTTGATACTGACAAGGAATTTGTCTATACATTTGTTGGCTCTATGGAGAGTAATCCCTCTAAGGGGCTTATTTCTGTGTCTTCGCCTATTGCTAAGGCACTTTTAGGTAAGAAAAAGGGCGATGAGGTGAGTATTACACTCCCTAGCGGAGAGAATGAATTTGAAATCCTTGATGTGTTTTATAAAGCAATTGTCTTTGAGGAGTGAGTGTGAAGCATATTCAAATTCGGGTAAAAAAGCTAGATCCCAGTGCCATTATACCTATGTATCAAACTCCGCAGGCAGCAGGCTTTGACTTGCATGCTATTAGTGATTATGTATTAGAGGCACACAAAAGTGCTCTCATAGGCACAGGCTTAGCCTTTGAGATAGAATCTCATTTTGAGATTCAAATAAGACCAAGAAGTGGCTTAGCACTTAAACATGGCATTAGCGTGCTCAATACCCCGGGGACTATTGATAGCGATTATCGTGGGGAGATTAAAGTGCTTTTAATCAATCATTCTTCACTTGATTTTCATATCCATAAAGGGGATAGAATCGCCCAAGCAGTAGTGAATGAAATCACTCATGCACAATTTAGTGAGGTAGAGGAGCTCCAAGAGAGTGTGCGTGGTGAAAAGGGCTTTGGCTCTTCTGGTGTAGCACCATAAAATATGCAATTTTGAGATAGGAGGTTTTATGAGTTTGCAATCTAATTTACATGACGTGAAAGCTTCATTTGATAGTGATAAAAAGATTTTAGAGAGTGCCTTCACATTAGAGATTTTATACAAACGTTATCGCAAATATATTATTGCGGGGATTGTGTGCGTTGCGATAGTGGGGGTTTGGTGGTCTGTGAATGCCTATATTCACTCTCAACGTGCCAAAGAGGCAAGCACAGCGTATGCAAAACTCTTTGAAAATGCTACAGATACACAAGCCCTGCAAGCATTACAAAAGGCAAGTCCGGAGCTTTATGATATGTATGTGTATTTTAATGCCCATGATGGGGATATTCATCTCTATGAGGGGTTGGCAGATTCTAAAAATGCCCTTGTGCGATCTTTAGCCCAATATGAGATTGCCTCCATACGTGCAAGTGAATCCTTACAAGATAGTGGCTTATCTTTAGATGAGAGTCTTGCATTTTTGGAGCGCACAAGGGCGGGGAGTTTGAAGGAATTTGCCCTTTTGCAAGAGGCATATTTGCTTTTTAAGGCAAAGAAGAATGATGAGGCATATCAAAAGCTTATGCTTATCCCTGAAAATAGTGTATTTTATGAGGCAGCACTGAATCTTAGGCATTTTGGTTTAGAGCTTCAAACACCAAAAAAGGATAAATCATAAATGATACATAGAGTTGTTTTTTGCATTTGTGTATGTGCTTTAGTAGGTTGTAGCTCTAAAAAGCATTTTGAACCAAAAGTCATCAATGGGGAAGTGACGTTTGAAAACAAGCTCCCATCACCCATAAAGAACGCTAATCGCTTAGGCGCTGTGCTTAAAGATAATACACTTCTTACCTTTGAGCAAGGGCGCACACCTATTGTTTTAGAATCTCAATACAAGTTTTTAACACAAGATAAAGCAAAGTATATTTTTCAAAAAGCATGTAAGGATATTGTGATTATGAAATCTGATACATTGCAAACTATCCCCTTTGATACTTGCATTCTCTCTGCAAGTGCTAAAGATAGCAAGCTAGCGATGATATTAAATGATAATACGCTTGTGTATTATGACCTAAAGGCTAGAGCAGAGATTTTTTCACAGAAATATCCTGCGGCATTAGCGATTAATGCTTATCTTGCCTCACCGCATATCACTGATAAATATATTATTTTCCCAGACCTTGAGGGGAAGATACTCATCTATGATATAGCACAAAATAAAATCATTAAAGACATACTCATTAGCAGTGATAAATTTTTTAATAATGTGATTTATATGTATTCACAAGAGCATTACTTGCTTGCGGCGACTGCAAAACGTATAAGTGCGATTATTGATGATAAAAGTTTTAAATATGATGTAGATTTGCGTGATGTGCTCTTTTTTAATAATAAAGTGTATGTGCTAAGCATTGAGGGGGAGATTTTAGAGCTTGATCATACCTTGAAGCTTTTACGTAAAGTGAGATTGCCCTTTGCGGTCTTAAGCGGGATGGTGATTGCCAATAACACACTCTATACACTTGAGAAGGGCGGATATTTGATTGCGCTTGATTTAGGGGAGTTTGCTCCCATGGTGTATAAAAATCATCTCAGCAAGAAGAAAAGTCTTTTTTATAATCGTGATACATTTTTTTACGACAAGGTTTATAAAAGGTTTGAGTAATGCTTTTGTGTGATGTGGGTAATACCTTTTTGCATTTTTATCATGATGGAAAAATATGGAAAGAAAAGCCATCGATTTTGAGTAAGAAAAAGGAAAATGTGCCCATATATTATATTAGCGTGAATGAGAGGAGCGAACGTTGTTTGCTAGCCTCTCATACATATTGTGTAAATGTGGGTGAATATATTGAAATTAAGAGCGAGTATAAGGGCTTGGGTGTAGATAGGAAGGCGGCGTGTAATGCCATTGATGAGGGGGTGATTATTGATGCAGGAAGTGCCATTACTATAGATGTTATGCAAGAGGGGATTCATTTAGGCGGGTATATTATGCCCGGCTTAAATGCCTATAAGAAAATGTGTGCAGAGATTTCCCCCACACTTGATAAAAACATAGAAACGGGGGTAAATTTATCTGCCCTCCCGCATAATACCACTGATGCGTTGAGCTTTGGAGCGATAAAAAGCATTATATTGATGATTAAACATACCTCCCAGACAAAAAAGCTTTACTTCACAGGGGGCGATGGCAAGTTTTTTGCACGTTTTTTTGAAAATGCCATTTATGACAATACGCTTGTATTTAAGGGTATGCAAAAAGCCTTACAAAAGCATATATAGGGCATTTGTGAGGTTGTTATAAGGAGATATGATGATTAAGATAGCTTTACCCAAGGGGCGCATAGCCCAAGAAAGCCTAGCGTTATTTGAGCGACTTTATGAGGGGAATTTTGTCTTTGATGATAGGAAATTAATTTTAGAGCATAAGGACTTTACTTTTATGCTTGTACGTAGCCAAGATGTGCCCACTTATGTGGTGCATCAGGCTGCAGATGTGGGGATTGTGGGGTTAGATGTGATAGAAGAGCAGCAGGTAAATGTGGTGCGACTTTTGAATCTTGGCATTGGCAAGTGCAAGGTAGTAGTAGGCTCTCCTAAGGGCAAGATTCTTGATTATCAAAAGCCCCAACTCAAAATAGCCACAAAAATGCCACATATTACACGCAAATATTTTGCCAATAAAGCCGTCTCTATTGAATCTCTAAAGCTTTATGGTTCTATTGAGCTAGCCCCGCTTGTGGGCTTAAGCGATGGGATTGTAGATATTGTAGAGACGGGCAATACTATGGCGCAAAATAATCTTAAAATTGATGAAGTCATTATGGAATCAAGTGCTTATCTTATCGCCAATAGAAATAGCTTTTATGAAAAAAAGGAGTTTATCCTAGCCCTTTATGATAAGCTAAAAGAGATACTCAATCAAGGGTAGCATTAAGTATTTCTTGTGATTTTTTGAGTGCATCAAGCTGCATTTTTTTGAGCTGCTCATTATTGGGGCTTAGCGGTGCAAAGGATTGAGCTTGTGATGTATTTTGTAATTCTTTTGGCTGCATACCACGAGGCATTTTGACAAAAATATCTTCATAATTTTTCTTCCCTAAGTGGTGGCGGATATAAATTTCACCTGTTTGGGTGGAATAAATATAAGTATCTTTGCCATCAGAGAACATAACCCACTCTCCAGCCCATAGGCTTACACATAAGCATATAATACCTAAAGTTGTTTTCATACTATTCCTTGCATTGGTTGATTCTTTGCAAAAGTGCGGGGTAAAGCCTTGCTTCTTGCCTTAAGGCAAGACGTAAAGCCTTTGCATTTGGGCAATATTTGATGACAAGATTCCAAAACTCGTGCGAGTGATTTTTATAGCAAATATGAGCAAGCTCATGGATAATCACATAGTCTATGAAATGCTTTTTTGCAAAAATTAGCATAAAAGAAAAGAAGAGGCGATTGTCATGGGTGCAGCTTCCAAAGCGTGAGAGGGCATTGGTGATTTTGATTGATTGGTATGTAAGCCCCATGAGTGTGGCATACTCATTCACACGCGGATAAATATAGTCTTGAAGCATGGAGAGGAGTTGGGGTTTAAGTGGGTTTGAGAAATGGCTTATATCCTGCCAAGAACCAAAAAGGAGGATTTCATTAGGGTGGGCATTGAGTGTAGCTTGCAATGCCATATAAGATGCACTAGATTTTTGCAGGGTGGATTCTATCCATGTGTGATATTGGGTGATAAAGTCCTGTATTTGCGAGTTTGAGAAATGCAGGGGAACGCGTATGAAAAGTGATGTATCAGCCTTAATTACAATACGTGGGTAAGTAATCCTTTTACGCTCAATATATATCTTAGAAGCGTGGGGGTAAAGATTTTGCATTGCTTTTAACATAAAATTGCCACTTTTAGCTATAATTTTTCGCAATTATAACCTAAAAATGGAGACAAGATGAAAGTTCTACTTTTAGAAAACATACAGGGGCTTGGCAAAAAGGGTGAGGTTGTTGAAGTCAAAGACGGATATGGACAAAATTTTCTTATCGCTAAAGGCAAAGCCCAGCACGCCACAAATGAAGTGATAAACAAATACAAAGCCCAGCTTAGAAAACAGCAAGAATTAGAAGCTTTAGAGATAGCACAAATGCAGCAGATAAAGCAAACTTTAGAGGGACTTAAACTGACACTTCATAAAAAAGTAGGGGCAAATAATACGCTTTTTGGCTCTATTACCAAAGATGAGATTGTGCTTGCATTAGATGAGCATAAGATACATATTGACAAAAAGCATATTGAAATCCCTCAAGCTATTAAACACACAGGAGAGTTTGATATATTGGCAAAATTAGGGCATGGCATAAATGCGAATTTTAAAATTATTGTAGAAGCCCTAAAGGGTGAATGATGTTTGAGGCAACAACTATACTTGGCTATCGTGGCGAATATAATGGAAAGCAGTGTGCGATTATTGGTGGAGATGGGCAGGTTACCTTTGGTAATTGTGTGCTAAAGAGCAATGCGACAAAAATTCGCACACTCTATAATGGGCAGATTCTAAGTGGATTTGCTGGGAGTACAGCTGATGCCTTTAGTCTTTTTGATATTTTTGAGCGCATTTTAGAGGGGCGAAAGGGTGATTTAGTACGCAGTGTGCTTGAGTTTAGCAAAGAATGGAGAAAGGATAAATATTTGCGCAAGTTAGAGGCGATGATGATTGTCTTAAATGCTAGCCATATTTATATTTTAAGCGGGAGTGGTGATGTAGTAGAGCCAGAAGATGGCAAAATAGCTGCTATTGGGAGCGGGGGTAATTATGCTTTGAGTGCGGCGCGTGCGCTTGCAGCATATAGTGCTTTATCACCTAGGGACATTGTGGAGCATTCCTTACATATTGCTGGAGAATTGTGCATTTATACCAATACGCAGATAAAGATTCTAGAACTATAAATGGAGCAAAGATGAAAGAAAATATGACACCCAAGGAAATTGTGCAATATCTTGATGGTTATATCATTGGGCAGCATGAAGCGAAAAAGGCAGTTGCCATTGCTTTAAGGAATCGTTACAGACGCATGAAGCTTGATAAAGAGGTGCAAGAGGAAATTACCCCTAAAAATATCTTAATGATTGGCTCAACAGGTGTGGGGAAAACAGAAATCGCAAGACGTATGGCAAAAATGATGGGCTTACCTTTTGTGAAAGTTGAGGCAAGCAAATATACTGAAGTGGGCTTTGTGGGGAGAGATGTAGAATCTATGGTAAGAGATTTGGTGCTAGCAAGTGTGAATTTAGTCGAGCATGAGCATAGACAAAAGGCTCAAGCCCAAATTAATGATTATATTATTGAAAAAATCACTAAAAAGTTGCTCCCGCCATTGCCGGGCGGTGCGAGTGAGGCAAAAAAGAGTGAATATGAGATGAGCTTTGCTAAAATGAAGCAACGTGTGATAAAGGGGGAAGTTGATGATTTGATGATTGAGGTAGAAATCAGTAAAAAAGTCCAACTTAGCGATGAGAATCTCCCGCCCGATATGGTAAAAATGCAAGAATCGCTTTTCAAGGTATTAAATGTAACGCAAGATAAAGTAAAAAAGGAAATTAGTGTAAAAGAAGCCAAAGAAGTGCTAATGAGTGAAGCGACAGAATCTGTGCTTGATACAGAGAGCATTAAAGCAGAGGGCTTAAGAAGGGCAGAACAAAATGGGGTGATTTTTATTGATGAGATTGATAAAGTAGCCATAGGGGGTAAAGATAGCTCAAGGCAAGATCCAAGCAAGGAGGGTGTGCAAAGGGATTTGTTACCCATTGTAGAGGGGAGTGTGGTCAATACAAAATATGGGCAGATTAAAACAGATTATATTTTATTTATAGCTGCGGGGGCATTTCATGTGAGCAAACCAAGCGATTTGATCCCTGAATTACAGGGGAGATTCCCTTTACGTGTAGAGTTAAATAATCTCAATGAGGAGAGTTTGTACCAGATTCTCACTCAAACTAAAAGTTCTCTTTTAAGGCAATACCAGCTCTTGCTTGATACAGAGGATATTAGGCTTGAGTTTAGCGATGAGGCTATTAGGGAATTAGCGCGACTCTCTCACAATGCCAATTTGCGCACCGAAGATATTGGAGCAAGACGTTTGCATACGACTATTGAGCATGTGCTAGAGGATATTAGCTTTGATGTAGATACTTATAAGGGTAAAGTGGTTGAAATAACCGCAGAAATGGTGAGAGAGGCGTTGGTGGATTTGGTAGAAAATGTTGATTTAGCACGTTATATTCTCTAAAGCCTCTGTATGGATAATACAACACAAGATAATGCCCTTAGCACTCGCTCAGGCTTTGTAGCTATACTTGGCAGACCAAATGCAGGTAAATCTACCTTGCTTAATCATCTCTTGGGTGAAAGGATAGCTTTAGTCTCACATAAGGCAAATGCCACGCGCAAACAATTGCAAGTGATTGTGCCTTATGCTCCTATGAAGGCTCAAATTGTGTTTGTGGATACGCCGGGCATTCACCATAAAGAAAGGTTGCTTAATCAATATATGCTTGCTCAATCGCTTAAGGCTATAAGTGATTGTGATTTAGCACTTTATCTCGCACCTATTAGTGATGAGCTAAGCTATTATGAGCATTTTTTATCTTTAAGCGGGGGTTTGCCTCATCTTTTAGTTTTAAGCAAAATTGATACTTGCTCCAAAGAGCAGCTTTTGGCAAAGATAGCACAATATCAAGCGTATGCTAAAGATTTTTTAGCACTTTTGCCCATAAGTGTGAAAAAGGGATTTGATAGAGAATTGATACTTAAAAATATTGCTACGCATTTGCCTTATGCTCCATTTTTTTATGAGGATAATATACTCTCACCAACGGCGCTAAAAGAAATCTATAAAGAAATGATACGTGAGAGTTTGTTTGAGAATCTTAGCGATGAGATTCCATACGAGGCAGATGTGATTGTGGATACATGCAAAGAAGATGTCAAAATGGATAGAATCTATGCACGTGTGATTGTGGAGAAAGAAAGTCAGAAAGCTATGGTGGTCGGCAAGGGAGGGAGTAGCATTAAACGTATAGGCAAACTCGCACGGCAAAAAATAGCTCTTTTTAGCACAAAGCAGGTTTTTTTAAGACTTGATGTTGAAGTGCATAGAGGCTGGAGTAAGCAAAAAGATATGTTGAAAAAAATAGGATATGATTTTGTCTAAAAGATTACAAAAGGAGCAAAGATGAGCAATCGCCTCAAAAAATACCTTATATATGTGGTGATTACAGGATTTATGGGGCATCTTTACGCCTTTGATGTGCAGCTTATGAATCTTGTAAGTGAATATAAGAAAAATGGTATAGGAGCCATAGAGACTAAACTTGAAGGTTATTTGCTAGATAAAGAATATTGGATTGAGTATTTAAAGGATAATGCTACAGAATATGGCTATTTTGAAGATTTACAATTTTTGTTTGTTTCAGATAAATCTGCTCCCACTCTCACGCTTTATGAGCTGGTAGGCTCTTCGCTTAAAGAGCTTGGCACATCAAGTGCGCTTGTCGCAAAGGGTAAGGGTAATAAATATAAGGAGGGTGATCTTACAACGCCTATAGGGAGTTATGATTTAAATGCGCGATTAACGGGTTTAGATCAGTATTATGGACCACTTGCATTTTCAACAAGCTATCCTAATGTGTATGATAGGTCTTTGAAAAAAACAGGCGGAGGTATTTGGATACATGGACTGCCCCTTAATGGGAATAGAGAAGAGCTTAATACGCGCGGTTGTATTGCCATTGATAATGATTTGCTTAAAAAGTATGATAGTTTGATTGACTGGAAAAAAACTATGCTCATTACTTATGAGGGGGTATTTAAGCCGGCAAGCGTAGATGAGCTAGCACTTATTCTCTCTAGCTTTTATCAATGGAAGCATGTATGGCAAAAGAGTGATTTAGCAAGTTATTTGAGTTTTTATGATGAGAAAGATTTCTATCGTCCAGATGGTATGAGTTTTGAATCATTCAAAGCACATAAAAAAAGTGTTTTTGCCAAAAATGAGAGTAAAAATATACGGGTTTCAAATATCAATGTATCTATATATCCTAATGAGGCACACCGCAATATGTATCGCATAAGCTTTACTCAAGATTATAAGGCTACACTCAATGGCAAACCTAGCTTTAGCTCTGTGGGTAGGAAAGATATGTATGTTGTGTTAGAAAATGGCAAAATGAAGATTCTAAGCGAGAGATAGAGAAGAGCTTCGCATCATACATTATAGAAATTTCAGCTCCTGCCCTCTCTTTCTGACACATAAATGCAATGAATGCAATGTGGGACGTAAAATTATTTCAACATATTTTAAGATTTATGCAAGATTTATACAAAGTTTTATAATAGGTCAGTTTGTTTGTAAGCGGTGTTTCTACTTCTTCTTTTTATTTTACTTTTGCTTCTTTTTATATTTGCCCTAAAGCATATTTGTAATGGAATGGCAAAGGGTATATGCTATTGTGTTTGAATGGGTTTGTGTAAGAGAGTGATAAAAAAGAATGATATTGCATTTAAGGTTTTATATTTGTGAGAGAAAATGCAAGAAGTATTATGAATGACTTTAAGCTCATATTTATCCTTATATAAAGGAAAGTAAAATAGTAAAAAATGTCCAAAAATAGGCAAATAGCTTGACTTATTTTGTGAAAAATGATTATAATCTTGCACCAAAAACATCAAATGGTGAGTTCTTTAAAGTAAGGAAAAATTATGGAAAGAATACGACTTAGGCTTAAAGCTTATGACCACAGAGTTCTTGATAGGTCAGTTGCGTCTATCATAGAGGCAGTAAAAAGGACAGGTTCAGAGATAAGGGGTCCAGTGCCGCTTCCTACAAAGAAAAAGCGATACACTGTTCTTCGTTCCCCTCATATAAATAAGGATTCTCGGGAGCAATTTGAAATCAGAGTGCATCATCGTATTATTGACATTATATCTGCTACTCCGGATACTGTAGATAGCCTCATGAAGCTTGACTTAGCACCAGAAGTAGATGTTGAAGTAATGTCTATGAGCAAGTAGGAAATATTTAGAGATTGAGGATTTGGGATATGGAATTTATAGTTGAAAAAATTGGTATGAGCCGCACAATAGGCACCAAGAGTGAGGCAGTAACACTTCTTCGCATTCTTGGAATGAAAGTGTGCGAAGTATATGCTAATGGCAAAGCCTTAGTAGCTTACCCACAGGGAAAAACATTCAATAAAGCCATTGCCGGACAGCAAAAAAAATACAATTTAAGTAAAGAATTTAATCGCTTTGCTACTCTCAAGGTAGGTAATAAAGAAGCGGGTGATATTGATATGGCTATCTTAAATGATGTCAAACGTGTGCAAGTAAGGCTAAAAACAAAGGGACGTGGTTTTAGTGGGGTAATGAAACGTTGGAACTTTCAAGGTGGTCCTGCCGCTCATGGAAGTAGATTCCATAGACGGGTGGGTTCTATTGGAAATCGTGAATGGCCTGGACGTGTCCAACCCGGTAAGAAAATGGCTGGACATTATGGACATGAAATGGTTAGCGTGAAAAATGATGTCCTATCTTTTGATAAAGAAAGTGCTATTTTAGTGCTTAAGGGTTCAGTCGCTGGGCATAATGGTGCATTTGGCAGAATACAAATTATAAAGTAAGGTAAGGTGGCATGAGTAAAGCAATTGTATTAAATGAGAAGTTTGCACAGAGCGGTGAGCTTACATTGCCTGATAGATATTCGCAAATAAAAGAGCATAATTTATATTTATATGTGAAGTCTTATCACGCATCACTAAGGGCAAATAATGCTAAGGTAAAAAAGCGAGGCGAAGTAAGCGGTGGTGGTAAAAAGCCATGGAATCAAAAAGGTGGCGGTCGTGCGCGTGCAGGAAGTATCACATCGCCTGTGTTTGTAGGTGGGGGTATCTCTCATGGACCAAGCAATAATAGGAACTATCAGCTTAAGGTAAATAAGAAACAAAAACGTTTAGCCCTAGAGTGTGCTTTGTATCAAAAGGCACAAGAGAAAGCTCTCTTTGTGGTAGATTCTCTAGCTATTCCTAGTGGTAAGACAAAAGATGCCTATGCGATGTTTAATGCCCTAAAACAGCGTAATACTTTGTTTGTTACACAATTGAGTGATGAGCAAACTTTCTTAGCTTTTAGAAATTTACAGCATTGCTATTTGGCTGATGCAAATGAACTTAATGCTTATCTTGTAGCAACGTTTCGTTCTGTTGTGATTGAAAAAGCTGTATTTGATGAAATCATAGCTGAGAAGAAAGGGGAGTAAAATGGCAGATATTACAGATATTAAGTCAATTCTCTACACTGAAAAGTCTCTTTCACTTCAAGAAAGTGGTGTATTGGTTGTGCAAACAGCGACACATGTGAGCAAAAATCAGCTTAAAGAGATTTTCAAAGAGTATTTTGGCATTACACCCTTGAAAGTAAATTCTTTACGTCAAGAAGGAAAGGTAAAACGTTTTAGGGGGAAGATTGGTCAAAGGGCATCATTTAAAAAATTTTATGTAAAGATACCAGAGGGCGCAAAGCTTGATGCGCTATCAGTGTAAGGAGTGAATATGGCAATCAAGACTTATAAACCTTATACCCCAAGCCGTAGATTTATGAGCAATTTAAGCTCAAATGACATTACGGGCAAGGCGAGTGTGAGAAGCTTGCTTATGAAGCTACCTGTAAGTGCAGGGCGGAACAATAATGGTCGTATTACAAGCCGTCATAAAGAAGGTGGTGCTAAGAGACTTTATAGAATTATTGACTTCAAACGTAATAAATTTAATGTGCAGGGTAAAGTAGCGGCAATAGAATATGACCCATACAGAAATTGTCGTATCGCTTTAATCCACTATGTTGATGGCGAAAAACGTTATATCATTCAGCCCAGTGGCTTAAAAGTAGGCGATAGTATATTTGCAGCAGAATCTGGACTAGATATAAAGATAGGTTTTGCTATGAAGCTTAAAAGTATCCCCATTGGGACAATTGTGCATAATATCGAAATGCATCCAGGTGCTGGTGGGCAGCTCGCTAGAAGTGCAGGAGCGAGTGCCCAAATTATGGGACGCGAAGGTAAGTATATTATTCTTAGAATGCCAAGTGGAGAAATGAGATATATTCTTGAGGAGTGTATGGCGACCATTGGTGTTGTGGGCAATGAAGATTTTATCAATATCTCTATTGGTAAAGCAGGACGCAATCGTCATCGTGGCATACGTCCGCAAACACGAGGAAGTGCAATGAATCCTGTTGATCACCCACATGGTGGTGGTGAAGGTAAAACAGGTTCAAGCGGACATCCTGTTTCTCCATGGGGAACACCGGCAAAAGGTTTTAAAACTCGTAAGAAAAAATCGAGTGATAGATTAATTATTTCAAGAAAGAAAAAATAAGGTAGGGAACTATGGCAAGGTCAATTAAAAAGGGTCCATTTGTTGATAAATATCTTATCAAAAAAGTTGAAAAAGCAAGGGAGGGTAAAGATAATAAGCCCATTAAAACATGGTCTAGACGAAGCACGGTTTTACCAGATATGATAGGACTTACGTTTAATGTACATAATGGTAGGGCTTTTATTCCTGTTTATATCACTGAAAATCATGTGGGGTATAAACTTGGTGAGTTTGCTCCTACACGTACCTTTAAAGGACATAAGGGAAGTGTCCAAAAGAAAATTGGTAAGTAAGGGGTAGGGCAATGAGTAAAGCATTATTAAAATATATTCGATTATCTCCAACTAAAGCGAGGCTTATTGCTAGGGAAGTGCAGGGTATGAATGCAGAAATCGCCATAGCAAGCTTGGAATTTACCCCCAATAAGGCTGCACGTATCATTTCAAAAGTCATTGCTTCAGCGGTCGCAAATGGCGGTTATGATGCACAAAATGTGTTCATTACTTCATGTCGTGTTGATGCTGGACCTGTTTTGAGACGTTTTATGCCTCGCGCTAAAGGAAGAGCTACTCCTATTCGTAAGCCAACAGCACATATTTTGGTAGAGGTAGATACGCAAAAGAAAGTGAAAAAAGTATCTAAAGACAAAGAGAGTAGTAAAGAGCTTAATGAACAAAACAAAAATACTCAAAAGAAACAAACAGCTGCTCAAACTGCTAAAAGTGTAGCTACTCCTACAGAGAAGCCAAGCAAGCCAAAAACGACAAAAACAACTAAGGCTGCTCCTGCAAAGCAAGCACAATCAAAGAAAAAAACTGAAGGTGAGGAAAAATAACAATGGGTCAAAAAGTTAATCCAATAGGTTTGAGATTAGGCATTAATCGCAATTGGTCTTCTCGATGGTTTTCAGTATCACAAGCGACTCCCTCAAATATTTTAGAAGATCATAAGATTCGTAAATTTTTAAAGCATGAGATGTATTATGCTGGAGTGAGTGAAATTATCATCGAACGTGCAGCTAATAAGATTCGTGTAACCGTTGTTGCATCTCGCCCAGGTCTTATCATTGGCAAAAAAGGTGTGGATATTGATAAACATAAAGATGCTTTAAGAAAAATACTTCATAAAGAGGTCTTTATTAACATTAAAGAAGCCAAACGTCCTCAAGCGAATGCACAGCTTGCGGCAGAAAATGTTGCAACTCAGCTTGAAAAACGTGTAGCCTTTAGACGTGCGATGAAGAAAATTATGCAAGGGGCAATGAAAGCTGGAGCAAAAGGCATTAAGGTAAAGGTTTCTGGTCGTTTGGCTGGTGCTGAAATGGCAAGGACAGAATGGTATATGGAAGGTCGTGTACCGCTTCATACACTTCGTGCGAAAATCGATTATGGTTTTGCAGAAGCAATGACCACATATGGAATCATCGGTGTCAAAGTTTGGATTTTTAGAGGTGAGGTATTACATAAAGGTATTTTACCTGAGAAAAAAGAAGAGGGTAAAGCCAATGATAAAGAGCGTTCAAAACTAAGAAGAGGGAGGCAATAATTATGTTGATGCCAAAAAGAACAAAATATAGAAAGCAAATGAAAGGTCGCAATAGGGGAAAATCTTTTCGTGGTGCGGCTTTGGCTTTCGGGGAGATTGGAATCAAGGCAGTTGAACATGGTCGAATTGATTCTCGTCAAATAGAATCTGCTCGTATTGCCATGACAAGACATATTAAAAGAGCAGGGAAAGTGTGGATTCGCGTATTCCCTGATAAGCCATTAACTGCAAAACCTCTTGAAACTAGAATGGGTAAAGGTAAGGGAGGCGTAGAAAAATGGGTGATGAACATTAAACCCGGTCGTATGATTTATGAAATGGCAGGCATTGATGAAGCTTTAGCAAGAGAAGCGTTGGCTTTAGCTCAAAGCAAGCTTCCTTTTAAGACTAAAATCATAACCAGTGAGAGTGAAAATGAAATTTATTGAATTAAAAGATAAGGATATTGCAGAATTGCAAAAAATGTTGAAGGAAAAAAAGTCGTTGCTATTTGAAAAAAAGCTGCAACTCAAAACGATGCAACTTACCAATCCAAGTGAAATTAAAAGTATTCGTAAGGATATTGCACGAATTAACACAGCCTTAAGTGCAAAGAAGGATTAGAGAATGAGTGAGAAACAAGCACATAAGAGAGTAATTCAGGGTAAGGTCGTCAGTAAAGCAGGCGATAAAAGTGTGGTGATATTAGTAGAACGTAAAGTCGTTCATGCAAAGTATCGCAAGATTGTTAAACGTTTTAAAAAATACACCATTCATGATGAAAATCATAGTGCTAAGATTGGTGATGTGGTGAGCGCAATTGAATGCAGACCAATTTCTAAAACAAAGGCTTTCACGCTTAAAGAAATTATTACCGCAGGAGTAGAGCTATGATACAGAGTTTTACAAGACTAAATGTTGCAGATAATAGTGGTGCTAAAGAAATTATGTGTATCAAAATTTTAGGCGGTAGTCATAGGAGATACGCACATGTAGGTGATGTGATTGTCGCATCAGTAAAGAAAGCCATTCCTAATGGAAAGGTTAAAAAAGGGCAGGTTGTCAAGGCAGTAGTCGTGAGAACAAAGAAAGAAATTCATCGCGAGAATGGTTCTTTGGTACGTTTTGATGATAATGCAGCAGTTATTCTTGATGCTAAAAGAGAACCCATCGGCACGAGAATTTTTGGACCAGTAAGTAGAGAAGTGCGATATGCAAATTTTATGAAAATAGTATCGTTAGCTCCGGAGGTGTTATAGTGGCAAAGTTTAAAATTAAAAAAGGTGATTTGGTGCAAGTGATTGCAGGTGATGATAAAGGTAAAAAAGCCAAAATATTGCAAGTATTGCCCAAAAAGCAACAGGTTATTGTCGAAGGTTGTAAGCTTGTGAAGAAAGCAATTAAGGTGAGTGATAAGAATCCAAAAGGAGGATTTTTATCTAAGGAAATGCCAATAGATATTTCAAATGTAAAAAAAGTTGAAGGAGATAACTGATGTTTGCTTTAAGAGAAAAGTATAAAAGTGAAATTATTCCTCAACTCAAAAATGACTTAGGTATCAAAAATCCCATGTTGCTACCTAAATTAGAAAAAATTGTTATTAGCGTTGGTGCGGGAGATTATGCAAAAGATTCTAAGATTATGCAAAATATCGCAGATACTATTTCCTTAATTGCCGGGCAAAAAGCGGTGATAACTTTAGCTAAAAAGTCTGTTGCAGGCTTTAAGATGCGTGAAGGTATGCCTATGGGCGTAAAAGTTACTCTTCGCGGCAAGATGATGTATAACTTTTTGGAAAAACTTATTGTTATTGCATTACCTCGTGTGAAAGATTTTAGAGGTGTAAAACGTAATGGCTTTGATGGCAGAGGAAATTACAGCTTTGGCTTGAATGAACAGCTTATGTTCCCTGAGGTTGTATATGATGATATTATGGTAACTCATGGTATGAATATTACACTTGTAACTTCTACCAATAGCGATAAAGAGGCGTTTAGACTACTTGAGCTTCTTGGCATACCTTTTGCGAAAGGACGATAAAATGGCAAAAAAATCAATTATTGCAAAGTCAAAAAGAAAAGCGAAATTTACTTCACGGGCATATACGAGATGTCAGGTTTGTGGCAGACCTCATTCTGTGTATCGTGATTTTGGTTTGTGTAGAGTGTGCTTACGGAAAATGGGTAATGAGGGATTGATACCCGGACTTCGCAAGGCAAGTTGGTAAGGAGAGAAAATGGTGAATGATATTATTGCAGATTCTTTGACAAGAATTCGTAATGCTTCTATGAGAAGATTAGAGGTTACTACTTTGTATTATGCAAAAATTGTTGTATCAGTTTTGGAAGTCTTTAAGATGAAGGGCTTTATTAAAGATTATAAGATCAATGACAAAGATGGCAAGCAGTCTATTATGGTTCAGCTTGCATATGATGAACGTGGCAAGAGTGTCATTAATGAAATTAAACGTATTAGCAAGCCTGGAAGACGTGTATATAAAGCACGCAATGAGCTCAAACGTTTTAAAAATGGGTATGGCACAATAGTGGTAAGCACAAGCAAGGGTGTTATTGCCAATGATGAGGCTTATCGAGCAAATGTCGGTGGCGAAGCACTTTGTAGTATATGGTAGGAGAAGAATATGTCAAGAGTTGGTAAAAAACCTATTAGTGTTCCAAAGGGTGTGGAAGTATCTGTGCAAGGGAGCAAGATTCTCTTCAAAGGTGCAAAAGAGCAAAAAGAGCTTGAAACTCATGGACGTGTCCAAATTGAGCTAAAAGATAGTGTTTTGAGTTTTGCGTGCATAGATTCCCAAGCTCAGTCTCGTGCGTATTGGGGGACTTATCGTGCATTAGCAAATAATATAGTGATAGGCTTGTCTCAAGGATTTAGTAAAACATTAGAGATTAATGGCGTTGGTTATAAAGCGAGTATTAGTGGTAAGAATCTTGAAATGGCATTGGGCTTTTCTCACCCAGTGATATATCCCATTCCTGCTGGTATTGAAATGAGTGTGGATAAAAATACTATTACCATTAAGGGTACGGATAAACAACAAGTTGGGCAGATTGCAGCTGAGATTCGCGAATTTAGACCCCCAGAACCTTATAAGGGTAAGGGCATTAAATATGCTGATGAAGTGATTGTGCGTAAAGCAGGTAAGACTTCTAAAAAATAACATGAGGTGCAAACTATGACAGAGAAAGTATTAAAGCGTAAGCAACTTCTTAGAAATAAAAGAAAGTTGCGCACAAGAGGTAAAATCTCAAGAGGTAGAATTCATGGTGTGGCAAATAAGCCTCGTATTAGTGTGTTTAAGTCTAATAAATATTTTTATGCACAGGCTATTAATGATGAATTAGGCGTAACGCTTGCAAGCATTGATGGTAAAAAGCTTGGTTTGGGCAATAATAAAGAAGATGCAAAAAAGATTGCCCAGGAGTTTGCTGCAGTATTAAAGAAAGCCAATCTTGTAGAGGTTGTTTTTGACAGAAATGGATACCTCTATCATGGTGTTGTGGCAGCGTTTGTTGATACCTTGCGTGAAAATGGCATAAAGTTATAATTAAAGGACATTGGTATGGAAATTAATCGAGAAGAATTTAGTGAAGTGGTTGTCAATATTGGTAGAGTTACAAAGGTCGTTAAAGGCGGGCGTAGATTTCGTTTTAATGCACTTGTGGTTGTGGGGAATAAAAATGGACTTGTTGGCTTTGGATTGGGCAAGGCAAAAGAAGTTCCAGATGCGATTAAAAAAGCCATTGATGATGCATTTAAAAATATCATTGAGGTGAATATTAAGGGCACAACGATTGCCCATGATATTGAGCATAAATATAATGCAAGTAGAATCTTACTTAAACCTGCAAGTGAGGGGACAGGTGTAATTGCCGGCGGTTCTACCCGCCCTGTTATAGAATTAGCAGGTATTAAGGATATTTTGACAAAATCACTCGGTTCCAATAATCCATATAATGTCGTACGTGCAACGATTAATGCTCTTGCACGAATTAAAGCTTAAGGAGAATTTATGCTAGAAAAAATCAAGCCAGCAAATGGGAGCATAAAAGATATTAAACGTGTAGGAAGAGGGCAAGGTAGTGGTATGGGTAAAACTTCTACTCGCGGTGGTAAAGGGCAAACTGCTCGTAGTGGCTACAAGGCAAAAAGAGGTTTTGAAGGTGGGCAGCAACCACTTCAAAGACGTTTGCCTAAAGTAGGTTTTACTTCACGCGTTCTTAAGCCTATTGTAATCAATGTAGATAAAGCAAAAATTTTTGAAACATTTACTGAAATCAATATGGATATATTGCGTGTTCATTTTAGTATTCCTAAGAATGCAAATCAGGTGAAACTCATTGGGAGTGGTGCAAAAGGATTGAGATCTAAGATTAAAGATGATCGCGTTACAACAAGTGGAAGCAAAGAATGACTAGAAGTATCATCAATAAGATTCTTATTACTCTTGCTTTTTTATTCGCATATAGGATTTTGGCGTATGTGCCTGTTCCGGGTGTGGATGTAAGCTTGATTAAAACATTTATTGACGATAATGCAAATAATGCTTTGGGGTTATTTAATATGTTTAGTGGCAATGCCGTTGAGCGTTTCAGCATTATTTCATTAGGTATTATGCCATATATCACAGCGTCCATTATTATGGAACTTCTTGCAGCCACTTTTCCTACTTTGGCTAAAATGAAAAAAGAGCGCGATGGTATGCAAAAATATATGCAGATTGTACGTTACGCCACCATTGCGATTACTATTATTCAAGCTGTAAGTGTCAGCATTGGACTTAATACAATGAGCACAGGAGCTATTAAGATAGACTTGAATCTTTTTATTGCGGTATCGGTGTTTTCAATGCTTACGGGCACAATGTTGCTTATGTGGATTGGTGAGCAAATTACACAACGTGGTGTAGGCAATGGCATTAGTCTTATTATTTTTGCAGGTATTGTTTCAGGCATTCCATCAAGCATAGGCAAAACATTCAATCTTGTTAATACAGGGCAGATTAATGTATTTATGCTTCTTATCCTCCTTGCGGTGATTATTCTAACCGTTGGGGTTATTATATATGTTGAGCTTGCTGAAAGGCGCATACCCGTATCTTATGCAAGAAAAGTTGTTATGCAAAATCAGAATAAACGTATAATGAACTATATTCCCGTAAAACTTAATTTAAGTGGTGTAATTCCGCCTATTTTTGCTTCTGCACTTCTTGTATTTCCATCAACTATTTTGCAGGCTTCATCTAATAGTATCATTCAAGCTGTTGCCGACATTTTAAGACCTGATGGTTATACCTATAATGCTCTTATGTTTGTTTTGGTGGTCTTTTTTGCTTATTTTTATGCCTCTATTGTTTTTAATGCTAAAGATATTGCTGATAATCTCAAAAGGCAGGGTGGTTTTATACCCGGCTTGCGCCCCGGAGAAGGCACGTCAAATTTTCTTAATAATGTTGCGAGTAATTTGACATTTTGGGGTGCGCTTTATTTGGCGCTTGTTTCTACATTACCATGGGTGCTTGTAAAATTTACAGGTGTGCCTTTTTATTTTGGTGGAACAGCAGTGTTGATTGTGGTGCAGGTGGCTATTGATACCATGAGGCGCATTGAAGCCCAAATTTATATGGGTAAATACCAAACTTTGAGTGCAGTAGGTCTTTAATGGGCATTAGCATTAAAAGCAAAAAGGATATAGAATCTCTGCGCATACCCAATAAAATAGTTGCCCAAACTCTGCAGCTTTTGTCTTCACACGCAAAAGAGGGGGTTTCTCTCCTTGAGCTTGATAAAATAGCTAAAGATTTTATTGTTTCACAAGGTGGAAGAGCAGCTTTTTATCAGCTTTATGGCTTTCCAAAATCTATTTGTACTTCCGTCAATGAGGTTATCATACATGGTATTCCAACAGAATACACCCTTAAAAATGGTGATATTTTGGGTATTGATATTGGTGTTGAGTATGGTGGTTGGTACGGCGATGCCGCAGTTACAATTGGTATTGGGCAAATAGATAAAAAAGATGAAGATTTGATTGATTGTGCTAAAAGTACTTTGTATGAGGCAATTTCTCAAATATCAGTTGGTATGCGTTTTAAGGAATTAAGCTCGATTTTAGAAAATGCAATTTTGAGACGTGGATTTGTCCCATTACGTGGATTTTGTGGTCATGGGATAGGGAGGGCACCACATGAAGAGCCAGAGATTCCCAATTACTTAGAAACTTCAAATCCCAAGCAAGGACCAAAAATTAAAGAGGGTATGGTTTTTTGTTTGGAGCCAATGATTGCTCAAAATAATGGAGAGCCTGTTATATTGAGTGATAAGTGGTCGGTTGTTGCTCAAGATTCTTTAAATGGCAGTCATTATGAGCACACAATTGCTATTGTTAATGGCAAGGCAGAGATTTTAACGGAGGTATAACAATGGCAAAAGATGATGTGATTGAAGTTGATGGTAAGGTCATAGAGGCTTTGCCAAATGCAACTTTTCGCGTACAACTTGAAAATGGGCATATAGTGCTTTGCCATATTGCGGGCAAAATGCGTATGCATTATATTAAAATACTACCGGGTGATATGGTAAAGATTGAACTTACACCTTATAGCCTTGATAAAGGAAGGATTACATATAGACACAAATAAGTGAGTATATGGTAAGAAACCTTACTCTGTAAGTAGTTTTTAATTTTTTTCTTGTATAATTAGCGGTTTTAACTTGTAGAAGTTAGACAATTCAAAGGAGTTAAGTATGAAAGTTCGACCTTCGGTCAAAAAAATGTGCGACAAATGCAAGGTTATTAAGCGTAAGGGTGTAGTTCGGGTGATTTGCTCAACTCCTAAACATAAACAAAGACAAGGATAAAAGATGGCTAGAATTGCTGGTGTAGATTTGCCAAAAAAGAAAAGAGTAGAATATGCTCTAACTTACATCTATGGTATAGGGCTTAAAAGCTCAAGAGATATTCTTAAAGCTGTAAATATTTCTTTTGATAAGCGAGTTTTTGATCTCAGCGAAGATGAAGTCTCATCTATTGCAAAAAAGATTCAAGAAAGCTATATGGTCGAAGGTGATCTTCGAAAAAAAGTAACAATGGATATTAAGGCGTTAATGGATTTGGGGAGTTATCGAGGCTTGCGACATAGAAAAGGACTGCCCGTTAGAGGACAGACCACGAAAAATAATGCTCGCACACGTAAGGGCAAGAAAAAAACCGTTGGTAGCAAATAAGGAGTGAGCAATGGCAAAAAAAAGCGTCGCTAAAAAGAAAAATATTAAAAAAAATATAGCACGAGGCATAGTATGCATTTCTGCATCATTTAACAATACAAATGTAACTGTTACTGATGAAATGGGCAATGTGCTTTGCTGGGCTACTGCTGGTGGATTAGGCTTTAAAGGAAGTAAAAAATCCACTCCTTATGCAGCACAACAAGCTGTAGAATCTGCAATGGAAAAAGCTAAAGAACATGGCATAAAAGAGGTTGGTATTAAAGTGCAAGGACCTGGCAGTGGTCGAGAAACAGCCGTAAAAAGTGTAGGTGCTATTGATGGTATTAAAGTTTTATGGTTAAAGGATATTACACCATTGCCACATAATGGATGTAGACCACCAAAAAGAAGAAGAGTGTAAGGGAGTTGATGTATGGCACGATATAGAGGACCAGTTGAAAAGTTAGAAAGACGATTTGGCGTATCTCTTGCGCTGAAGGGAGAGAGAAGACTAGCGGGTAAAAGTGCGCTTGATAAGCGACCATATGGACCGGGGCAGCATGGGCAAAAGCGCGGTAAGATTTCCGAGTATGGATTGCAGCTCCGTGAGAAACAAAAAGCTAAAATTATGTATGGTGTGAGCGAAAAGCAATTTCGCGCACTTTTTAAAGAAGCAAGTCGCCAAGAAGGGAATACAGGTGAAAATCTTGTGCGTATTATTGAGCAACGTTTAGATAATGTGGTATATCGTATGGGGTTTGCGACAACGAGGAGATTTGCTAGACAGCTTGTTACACATGGACATATTCTTGTAAATGGCAAACGTGTAGATATTCCCTCATATGTAGTCAAACCTGGTCAAAAAATTGAAATCAAAGAAAAGAGCAAAAATAATCCTCAAGTGTTACGTGCTATTGATTTAACAGCACAGACAGGTATTGTTCCTTGGGTAGATGTAGATAAAGATAAGAAATTTGGTATTTTTACACGTTTCCCAGAAAGAGAAGAGGTGGTTATACCTGTTGAGGAAAGACTCATAGTTGAGCTTTACTCTAAGTAAGACAAGGATGGTTGCAAATGAATATGATTAAAATTGAACCTTATATTCCTACAGATATAAAAGTCGAAGAAATTTCAACTCATAGAATTAAAATTAGTGCATATCCATTTGAGAATGGTTATGCTATCACATTAGCTCATCCCATTCGTCGTCTATTGCTTTCAAGCTCTGTAGGTTATGCGCCTACTGCGTTGAAAATTCAAGGTGTTTCGCACGAGTTTGATTCCATTCGGGGCATTGTAGAAGATGTATCGCACTTTATTGGTAACCTCAAAAATATTCGTTTTTTTATCAAGGATAAGGCTTGTGATAATGTGCAGTTGCATTATGATTTTAAGGGTCCTATGGTGTTAAATGCCAGTGAGCTTATTAATGATATGGTAGATGTTGTTAATCCCGATGCGTATTTAGCTACGATTAATGAGAATGCTTCTATAAGCTTTTCACTTATCGTACAAAAAGGGATAGGATATGTGCCAAGTGAGAGTATTCGTGGGAAAATTGCAGAAGATTATATTCCGCTTGATGCGTATTTCACACCTGTAAAGAGGGTTGTGTATGAGATTGAAAATGTGCTTGTTGAAGATAATCCAAATTATGAGAAGATTGTGTTTGACATAGAGACAGATGGGCAGGTTGAGCCTCTCGTGGCATTTAATGAGGCTATTGCGATTATGCATAAACAAATGAGTATTTTTGGCGTTGATTTGAGTATGGATACTAATGGTGCCAAGAATATCGCAGAAGATTCTGGAGAGCTCAAAACATTAATGATTAAAATTGACACTTTGAATCTTAGTGCGCGTTGTTTTAATTGCCTTGATAGGTCAGGTTTGAAATATGTAGGTGAGCTTGCGTTAATGACCGAAAATGATCTCAAAAATATCAAAAATATGGGTAAAAAATCTTATGATGAGATTGCAGAAAAATTAGAAGAACTCGGTTACCCTGTAGGCGAAGAGCTTGCAGATGATATTAAGCAACTTCTTAATCGCAAGCTAAGCAAGATTAAAAATAATTAGACGGAGAGAGTGAAATGAGACACAGACATGGTTATAGAAAATTGGGGCGCACCTCAGCTCATCGTAAGGCATTGCTTAAAAACTTAGCTATTGCCCTCATTGAGCATAATAAGATTGAAACAAGTGTATTTAAGGCAAAAGAACTCCAAAGCTATATTGAAAAGCTTGTTAGCACTGCACGTAATGCTGATTTAAATGCACATCGTTATGTGTTTATGTACTTGCAGGATAAAGCAGCGACAAAGAAATTGGTAACAGAAATAGCTTTAAGATATAATGGTCGTAATGGCGGATATACAAGGATTCAGCGTACACGTCTTCGAAGAGGTGATGCCTCGCAAATGGCTATTATTGAATTTGTATAGCAAGAGGAGCTTTCCTCTTTTGCCTGCATGGTTATTTATGGTTCATTTATATATAAAAATCCATTAAGAAAGCTCATAGCCTTTGATATAAAAGGGCTTTTAAGTTTATTAGAAGAGATTGATAACTTTCGTTCCTCTAAAAGTAGGGGTTATTTTGTCGGCTATATGACTTATGAGGCGGGGGTTCTGCTTAGCACTTATAAGCTAAATGCCTATAAAGATTTACATAAAGCCCTAGCTACCGCTTCTAGCAATTCTCACACTCCACTTGCTTATTTTACACTCTTCACCAAACGCTACAAAATAAAAGACACACTAAAAAAGCCTAAAGATGAGTTTCATTCATACATACTTAAGGGTTTAGACTTTCAAAGCTACCAAAAAGGATTCCAAGCCATAAAGCATTATATCGCTCATGGCGAGAGTTATCAGATTAATTTCACGCAAGAAATGCAGCTTCTTATACCGCCAAAACCAAAAGCCTTTTTTAAATATCTCTCCTCAAGGCAGAATACAAGCTATCGTGCTTATATGAAAAATCCTTTTATGGAGATTATGTGTTTTTCTCCCGAGCTATTTTTTGAGCTAAAGCACCGCAGCATTAGAGTCCAACCCATGAAAGGCACTATCAAAAGAGCCAAAACACCCAATACAAAGAGCGATAAAAAACTCAAATTAATGCTGCAAAATGATTCTAAAAATAGAAGTGAAAATATTATGATAGTAGATCTTTTGCGTAATGATTTAAGCAAGATTATCAAAGCCAAATCCCTGCGGATAAAAGAGCTTTGCGCGATACACTCTTACCCTACCTTACATCAAATGATCTCCACCATACAAGGCAAGTTAAAACATATCGCCTTAAAAGAAATTTTGCAAGCCCTCTTCCCTTGTGGTTCTATCACTGGGGCACCTAAGCTTAAAACAATGGAGCTTATTTACACTTTAGAATCTCGCTTAAGAGGCGTATATTGCGGGGCATTGGGGGTCATTTCTAGCAGTCATATTTCTTTGTGTGTGCCTATACGAACACTTTTTAGATATGCCAATGAACCCTTTTATCGCTATGGAGTAGGGAGTGGCGTAGTGTGGGATTCTGTGTGTGAAGATGAATTTAAAGAGTTAGAGTTAAAAACGCAATTTTTGCATGCCAAAGCTAGGGATTATGAGATTTTTGAAACTATGCTTTATGATAAAGGGCATATATTTCTTCTTGCCCAGCATTTAGAACGTATGTATAAAAGTGCCTGTGATTTGGGCTTTGCTAAAGGTTGGCTTGAGCAATATCATACTTGCACTCACGTTATGGATACTCATATTAGTCACTTTGAAGAGGCATTAATGCACTATAGTTCCCTTGCCTTTAAAGAGGGTGATCCACTATGGCAACGTGCTGATGATATATTTATGCTCTCTCAAATCCCTAAGCCATTAGAGACTTGCATTATCAAGCTTAGCTTATCACATAGTGGTGATTTAAGGCTAAGTATTGTAGATTTCAAGCCTCAGCAATCATCTTTAGTGATTCTCTCACCCAAGCCACTCCCCCGCCATAATCCCCTAGCTTATCATAAAACATCGCAACGTTCTCACTTTGCCCATGCGCAGAGATTGATTAGGCATAATGAAGTCTTTGATGTGATTTATTATAATCAAAAGGGTCATATAACAGAGGGCTCTAGAAGCAATATCATTTGTGAGATAGATGGGCGATTCTATACACCTAAGCTCAAAAGTGCGCTGCTGAATGGGACATTGCGTGCATGGCTTTTGCATAATGGAATTATTAAAGAAAAGCATTTAGGAATCAAAGATTTACAAACGTCTCAAAGAATCTTTTGCATAAATTCTGTGCGCGGGATTGTGCAAGTGCATTACTCCCTAGATAAGCCCAAAGAGTATTAACAAA
Source organism: Helicobacter marmotae (assembly GCF_003364255.1). Taxonomy (GTDB): domain Bacteria; phylum Campylobacterota; class Campylobacteria; order Campylobacterales; family Helicobacteraceae; genus Helicobacter_C; species Helicobacter_C marmotae. Next base: position 75,713 of record NZ_NXLR01000003.1, on the reverse strand, counting down.
AAGAATAATGGGAGAATCGATGAAAAGCCAAAAAGTATTAATTATCGATAATTATGATTCTTTTACTTACAACATCGTGTATTTGCTTGAAGCATTAAATATAAAGCCCACAATCATACCAAATGACACACCATTAGCTCATATAAGCACTCTTTACTTCTCTCATCTTATCATCTCTCCGGGTCCTAGCCACCCTTTAGAATCTGGCGTGTGTTTAGAGGCGATTAGATATTTTGTGCGCACAAAGAAGATTTTAGGTATATGCTTAGGTCATCAATGTATAGCCCAAGCTTTTGGAGGAGAGGTTGTGCCCCTTAAGCAACCCTGCCATGCTAAAAGTGCGGCTTTACACTTTCGGGCAAATCCTTTATTTAAAGGTGTAAGGCAGGGGATACAAGTGGCTTTGTATCATTCCTTACATGTGAGTAAGCTAGGTGAGTGCGAGGCATTAGGCTATAGTGATTTGGGTGTGCTTATGGTATTAAAGGCAAAGGGTTATGATACCTATGGCGTGCAGTTTCACCCAGAATCAATCCTCCAAGAGCAAGGTAAAAAAATTATGCAAAACTTCCTTGCTTTGTGATTTCAATAAAGAAATTTGGGCTTTTGCAAAGCCTAAGAGATAACAAGTAGGGGTTTGGGATTTTTAGAATTTCTATTTTTATGGGAATTGGCTTCCTCGTGTGGGTGAGCGTGAAGAGCTACTGAAGAATCTCTACCCGATTTACCAACAACTCCGTTAGTTTATTATTCTGAACCCTCTGCAAGGGGGTGAAGAATCTCTAAAGGAATCACTAATCGCAGTTTTACTTGATTTTAAACCTTAAGAACTAGACAAATCTGCCCTCAAGTGGTGTTACCAAAAAGGATATGTTTAAATTTATATAATGGTGCATATAGTTAAAAAATCCTTTTATTTTTGGTGATATGTTGTATGATTTTCTCAAAATCAATATATAACAACAAATCATTCAAGGCAAAAACAAGATGAATATAGACACATGGAGTTCTTTAAACCAGCAGGAAAAAGATATTCTATTGGAGTGTGATGAAATCACACTTGATTTTACTTCTTTTGGTAGAGATTCTGTCTTATCAGTCGCTCCAGATTGCGTAGTGATAGGTTATGGGCAATTATGTGATGAATTTTTAAATTTGCTTATCCATACAGAGCATGGGCAAAAGCTGCAGGTCTCACATCTTCTGCCGCAAGATTTTGTAAGCCTTAAGGGGAGTCTTGGGAATTTTAGACTTTCTTTTCTCAATGGGGATAAAAGCATTCAAAGCATTGTTGTATCACAAGTTATCTCATTTGCCCCGCTTGAAAATCTCCCTACTTGCAAGGGTGTGCATAGGGCAGATATGTATTGCAGCGCAGATGAAATGCTTGGTCGCATACTTTCCTTTTGTGGCGAGATTGAATGTGTGCGTAATATTGTTTTTGACCCTACGCATTGTCAATATCAAGGCAGGCGTCCATTAGCTAATGGAAGCGGGATATGCCATGCTTGTGCTGATATATGCCCAACTATAGGTATTACAAAAGATGATAGTGTAATGCTTTTAGAGCTATCAAGCATAGATTGTATTGCTTGTGGTAAATGCGTGAGTGTATGCCCTACTGGAAGTGTGCAGCGAGAGGGCGATGGGTTAGAATCTTTTACTTATAGGGCGAGACTTTATAAGGGCTATATCCCGCTTATCGTGGCAAGAGGGCAAGTGCAAGAATTGGAAGATATGTTTAAATCGCTTAAGGCTCAAAATCCAGCTCTTTTGCCATTTATTTTAGAAGTGCCTGATATGCTAAATGCTACATATTTGCTTACACTTTTGCAAGAATCAGGCGCGCAGGTGGTGCTTTATACACCATTGGGGGAGCATATCTTAGCGGATATAGAATCTTTGAATGAAACCTATAGGCGTATTTTTGGTAAAAAGGCTATCTTGCATTATACAGAGCTTAGCCAGCTTGCGTCGCTCCCTCATACGCATTATATTTACACGCCAAAAGATTCTGAATGTGCTAAAGATATTTTTGCTGAACGTATGCGCTTTTGGGTCAAACAAGAGGATTATGGTAGGCTTTCAATCAAGCATTTTGGAATCTTAAATATCAAGCCAGAGCAATGCACTTTATGCCTCTCATGCGTAGAAGCCTGTAATACAAAAGCCCTTATGAATAATCAAGCTCGTTTTGAGCTTCTCTATAAGCCCTCATTATGCACAGATTGTGGATATTGTGTTGCAAGCTGCCCAGAGTCTTGCATAAGCTTGCACTCACATGCTTTAGACCTTAAGCCACAAAGTTTTGAATATACTCCAATGGCAAGTGATGAGCCATTTAAATGTATAGAATGTGGTGAAATTTTTGCTACTTCTAAGAGTATTGCAAAGATTAAAACGATTCTATCCCCTGCTTTTAAAGATGATAATTTAAAGCTAAAAACCCTAGAGTGCTGTGCAAATTGCAAGGTAAAAGTAATGTTTGAGGGAGCATACTCATGAGAGAGAATCTCACAAGTGTAGCAAATGCAAGGGCATTGTATTATGATTTTTTCGCTGGATTATTTTTATATGAATTACTTAAGCAACGTTTGAGTGTATTGTTAAAGCAAGTAGAAATATTGAAGTCAAATCCCCTGTGCGAAGATGATATATTGCATTTTGAATATTTAGAAAATGAGCTAAAAGAGAGGGGTGTGGATGGGATATTAGCTGAATACACACATGCGTTTATCCTGCCATTTAATGTCCCTAAAAGCAATGCCCCATTGCCTAAAAAGAAAGGGCGGAGGAGTGAAAAAGGTGTGCAAATTATGCTTTATCTCTCGCATTATATTGAGGGAGGGCTGAATGGCAAGGCTTTGTTAAAAGCAAGGACTTTGACAAAACAAAGTACCTTTAGACTAAATACCAAAGAATTTAAAGAGAGCGAAGAGCATTTAGGTTTTTTACTGCTTCTTATGCGCTATTTGTTGCTATCAGAAGAGGCAAGTGATAGAGCCTTAAGTGTGGAAGTTGCCCATGAGCTTGTCTTGCCTCTTGGAGATTTTGTTATAAAAGCCCTTATGCAAAGAGAGGATTTGCCTTGCTATGGACATATAGCAAGCTTGTTGCAACATTTTTTGAATCTAGAGCAGAGTTTGAAGTAAGCCCATTTGAGCCCTTATGCTAGGGTTGAAATGGGTTTATCCCAAATCACATAAAGGAGATTGCATGTCAAAAACGCAAGAAAACAATCCATCTAGACGCAAGTTTTTAAAGACGGCGGGGGTTGGCGGTGCTGTGGTTGCAATAGGCTCCCTTAGTTTGAATAGCTGTTCTGGAGAACACACACAAAAAGAAGTCATTAAAGGTAAGAGCAAAAAGCAAGAGGTCTTATATCGCAGTGATACACAATATTGGCAAACTTATTTTTCGGTTGCGAAGTAAATAAAAAGGAGTGAAAATGAGCGAAGTTGAAACTAGACGTAATGCTCGCCGGTCATTCCTTAAGCTTTCTGCATTGGCTTCTTTGGCTGGTGTGGGTAATGCTTTTGGGAATGAAGGAGAACGTATTATCAAAAAGGCAAGTGAAGCGGAGCTAAAAGAGCGCTACCCTCACGCAAAACGTATTAAAACCATTTGCACGCATTGCTCTGTGGGCTGTGGGATTATCGCTGAAGTGCAAGATGGCGTATGGGTGCGTCAAGAAGTAGCACAAGATCATCCTATTTCATTAGGCGGGCATTGCTGCAAGGGAGCGGACTTGATAGATAGGGCGAGAAGCGAAACGCGTTTGCGCTATCCCTTAGAAAAAAAGAATGGCTCATGGCAGCGCACAAGCTGGGATGATGCTATGGAGAAAATTACTTCAAAGTTAAGTAAAATTAGAGAAGAGAGCGGACCAGATGCGGTTATGTGGATAGGAAGTGCGAAGTTATCAAATGAGCAGGCGTATTATTTACGCAAGTTTTCTGCATTTTTTGGCACAAATAACTTAGACCATTGTAATCGCGTTTGACACTCCCCAACAGTTGCCGGTGTGGCAAATACATTTGGATTTGGTGGAATGTCAAATCACATTGCTGATATGATGTTTTCAAAATACATTTTCATTATTGGCGCAAACCCTGCGGTAAATCACCCTGTATCTATGGTGCATATTTTACGCGCTAAGGAAGCGGGGGCAAAAATTGTCGTGGTTGATCCGCATTTTAGTAAAACAGCAGCTAAAGCAGATGAATATCATAGAATCCGCAGTGGGACAGATATAGCCCTTGTATATGGTATGCTTCATCATATTATTAAAAATAACTTATATGATAAACAATTCCTCAAAGAGCGTGTATATGGCTATGAGGAAGTCATTAAAGAGGCGATGAAATATACGCCAGAAGAGGCAAGTGATATTACCGGCATACCGGCAAAGGATATTATCCATATCGCTGAAGAAATGGCAGCAGCAAAACCCGCTAGCCTTATATGGAATCAAGGCTTAACGCAGCACACCGTGGGCACAAGTAATACCCGAATCATGCCCATTTTGCAAATGTTTTTAGGCAATATGGGTAAAAATGGCGGTGGTGTGAATATCTTAAGAGGGCATGATAATGTGCAAGGGAGTTCAGATATGGCAGCTAATCCTGATGTCCTCCCCGGGTATTATCCCCTCAATGAAGCCTCTTGGAAGCATTTTGCAAAGCATTGGTATGTAGAGTATGATTGGCTTCTCTCGCGTTTTAAAGACAAAAAAATGATGGAATCTAGTGGCTATGCGCATTCTACTTGGAAATTTGGCGTGCTTGATGAGGAAAATGCTGCAAACAATGGTGGGACAATGCTTCGTGCGTTGGTTGTGATTGGCACAGGTATGACTTCTGTATCGTTGCTTGATTTGCAAAAAAAGGCTATGGATAAGCTAGAGCTTGTAGTGTTTATCGACCCTTATGTGAATGATTTAGCCATTTATAGCAACAGAGAAGATAATCTCTTCTTGCTTCCTGCTGCGAGTCAAATGGAGAGTTCTGGCTCAGTGGCTGCTACAAATCGTAGCTATCAATGGCGCTCTAAAGTTATGGAACCTCTCTTTGAATGTCGTGAAGACCAAGATATACTTTTTGATTTTGCCAAACGTTTTGGATTCTTAGAAGAGTATCAAAGAAGTTTGTATGAGATTGCTAAAAAAGATGGGAGAGCTGAATTTATATGGCCAGAAGATGCGACCACAGAGCTTACGCAAAGTATTCGTAGCATAGGCTTGCAAGGTATGAGCCCCAAACGTTTGAAGGCTCATCAAGAAAATTGGCATATGTTTGATAAGGTTACTTTAGAAGGAAAGGGTCCATTTAAGGGAGAATATTATGGCTTGCCTTGGCCCTGCTGGAGCGATAAGCACCCGGGCACGCCAGTGTTTTATAATGATAGCATTCCTGTTATGCGTGGAGGCATGGGCTTTAGAGTGAATTGGGGAGAGACTTCACCTGATGGGCAAAGTATGCTCTCCTTGCGCCAATTGCCCAATTCTCAAATTAAAGGGCACCCGCCTATTAGTGCTGCTAATGCTCAAAGTTTGGGATTAAAGCTTACTCAAGAGGAGAAGAAAATAGTTGATGGCAGTACATACGCTCTTGGCTTTGGTAATAATATTTTGGTTGAAAAAGCCCTTGAAGCGGGGCTTTGCCCATATGGTAATGGTAAGGCACGTGCGCTTGTGTGGAATTGGTATGACAAGATTCCCTTACATAGAGAGCCTATCCATTCTATACGACAAGATTTGATTCATAAATACCCTCAATTCCCAGATAAGCCTAATCACTATCGGGCGAATATTAAATACCGCTCGCGGCAAATAGAGAAAGATTGGGTCAAAGACTTTCCTATTAATATGCTTAGCGGACGCTTAGTTTCTCATATGGGGACGGGCACAGAAACGCGCAGTGCAAAATACTTAGCTGAAGTACATAGTGAGATGTTTGTGGAAATTCACCCTGATAAGGCTTTTGAACTAGGCATTAAAGATGGTGATATGGTATGGGTATATGGGACAATGGATACACGCGCATTGATTAAAGCCAAACTTTCTTATCGTGTTGATGTTAATAGTGTATGGGTGCCTCAAAATTTCTCAGGCTTAGACCAAGGGGAGAATCTTTTGAGTAAATACCCAGAAGGAACAGCCGCATATGCTATAGGGGAATCAGCCAATATGATTAGTAGCTATGGATTTGATTACAACACCGCTTGTCCGGAGACAAAATGTGGCTTATGTCGTATTGAAAAAGCATAAGGGAGTACGAAATGAGTGAGAGTATATTAAAAACCGGGCTTAATGACCCCGGGCATGTGAGAATTAAGTTTTATTGCGATGATAATCGCTGTATTGATTGTCATGGTTGTGACGTGGCATGCAAAGAGGCTCATCATCTCCCAGTAGGGATAAATCGCAGGAGGGTAGTAACGCTTAATGAGGGCATAGAGGGGGCTGAAAAGTCTATCTCTATTGCCTGTATGCATTGTGTTGATGCTCCTTGTGCAAAGGTGTGTCCTGTGGATTGCTTCTATATCCGCGCAGATGGAATCGTACTCCATGATAAAAAAACTTGCATAGGTTGTGGGTATTGTCTCTATGCTTGTCCTTTTGGTGCGCCACAATTCCCTAAATCTGATGTATTTGGCTCAAGGGGCTCTATGGATAAATGCACCTTTTGTGCGGGAGGACCAGAAGAGACACATAGCGATGAGGAATACCGCCTCTATGGGCAAAATCGTATCGCGGAGGGGAAAGTCCCCGCATGTGCTGCGATGTGCTCTACAAAGGCACTTCTAGCTGGTGGCAGTGATGATGTGAGTGCGATTATCCGCCAAAGGGCATTAACTAAAGGCATAAGCCCAGCTATTCCTAGAACATGGCAAAAAGCATATGGCAGCTAAAAAGGGGCAAGTATGAAAAAGTTATTTCTGTTTCTTTTCTTAAGTCTTGCGTCTCTTTATGGCATAGAGGAGCCAAAAGGAGCAATCGAGTTTAAGACAAATAGCAATATTTATGGCACAGCCCAAATTGAAGCCATTAAAAATTGGGGGATGGGGACAAAGAGTGCGGGCGTTATAGAGGGAAGTGTGCTTATGGGTAAGGGCGGAAGTATTAATCCCCTCACATATGGAGAGGAGATTAGTGGTATAAGGGGCTGGAATGGCTTAGGAGAGCTTTTTACGATTTTACAAGAAAAGTATTTTGCCCTTATTTTTTTGCTGATTATTATCTTTGTCCCTATGGCATTTTATGGGCATTATAAAATCGTGGGGCAACGGCATTATGCACACAATAGCTTTTTGCTTGTTTTTAGTAAATATAACATTATCGTGCATTGGTGTGCGGCAGTGCCCTTTGTGATTTTATGCCTTACAGGGCTTATGATGGTTTTTGGTGATAAGCTTGGAGGTGGCTGGCTTGTCCGTTTTGTACGTGATGTGCATGGCTTTGCTACGATATTTTTTGCTATTTTTGGTGTTTTGATGTTTTGCATGTGGGTAAAGGATTGTCTTTTTAAGGCTTATGATATTAAGTGGATGATAATCCTTGGTGGCTACCTTGATAAAATCAATCGTGAGATACCCGCACATAAATTTAATGCCGGGCAAAAAATGTGGTTTTGGGTCGCTACACTTGGAGGTGGTGTAATGGTTTTTACTGGTGGGGTGATGTATTTTCAAAATACAGATATTAATACCCTGCGTCTTATGGCTATTGTGCATAATGTCATGGGCTTTGCAGTCATCGCCCTTTTGATTACGCATATTTATATGGCTGTTTTTGCTATTGAGGGGGCTTTAGAATCAATCCTTAATGGCAAAATGGGAGAAGAAGAGCTTTCTATGCTGCATAGCTTGTATTATAAAGATTTGAAAGCTCAAGGGAAGTTAGATTCTATGCGTTTAAAACATCATTAGTTTTATTCGTTTTATACAAGGAGTGGTTTTTGAGCGATTTTGTTCATCAAATGCGCATGGTAAAGGTGCATAAAAATGGTGCATTAGAATCACTTCAAGATAATATCATCGAAGAGCAGCGCATAGCTTTCTATCTCAATGGTGCAAAACTCCTATCTGTAATGAGCCTCCCTTATGCCCAAGATGCACATTTGGTTGGGTTTTTGATGAATGAGGGGGTGCTAAATTCAGTTGATGATATTATCTCACTTGAAGTTGCACCTGATGGCTTAAGTGTATATATGCACGCTCATATACAAGAAGATAAACTTGCCAATCTCCATAAAGAAAAAACCCTCACAACTGGCTGCTGTGTAGGGGTAAGTGCTAATTTTGATGGCGAGATTACTCAAAAGTTTATTACTTCATCTATACGCGTTAGCTCTAGTCATATTTTCACTCTTTTGAGTGCATTTGAAGCCCCAAGTGAGCTTTTTAGGCAAACAGGTTGCGTGCATAAAGCAATGCTTGTGTGCGATGAGATTTTTATCAGTGAAGATGTGGGGCGACATAATGCGATTGATAAAGTCATAGGGCAAGCAAGGCTTAAGGCTATGAATTTAAGCGAAGCGATTTTGCTTGTAAGTGGGCGACTTTCTATGGAAATGGTCATTAAAGCGGCTATGAGTGATATACCCATAGTGATTTCTCGCTCTGCTACAACACATTTGGGAATCCAATCCGCACAGCTTTTGGGCATTACCCTTGTGGGCTTTGCACGGGGAGATACATTTAATATTTATACACATCCAGCTCGTATTATCCATTAAATAGTTGCATAGGCAACTATTTACAAAACTAAGTTACAATAACGAACTTTTTAATGATTTTTATAGTGATAAGGAGTTAGGTATGAGAGGTATCATTCTTTTACTAGGACTTTGCTCTTTACTCATAGCACAAGAGGAATTAATAGCAGATTATGCTCAAAGCCAACAAAATGGCGGTGATGGCGTTCAATCTAGCGGGAGGGTATTTTCTCTAGCGGAATTGCTTGAGGGGGCAAAACGAAATTATAACCTTGAGGCGAAAGATTTAGCCATTTTACAAGCTAAAGCCACAAATAGGGCAGCAATTGGAGAGTTTTTACCTACCATTGATGGGGCATATCAATATCAAGATACAGATAGTCCGTATATGCGTTTGCAGGCACACACAGGGAGTGTGAAGGGGAATTGGGAAGTCTTTAGCGGATTTAAGACCTATAACAAAGTGCGTGAAAAGAGCTCTCTGTATCGTGCAAGTATTGAAGATAAAGAATCTACAAAAGACCAGCTTTTCTTAAGCGTGATAGAGCAGTATTATGGGTATTTTACCAACCAAGCCCAGCTTTTAAGCTTAGATCAAAAGCGTTTGCAGCTGCAGTCTAATATCAAACGTATAGAGCGACTTTTTGGTGCGGGATTAACGACTATTGATGATGTAGAATCTTTACGTGCAGAAGTGCTTGCCACAGAGCATGAGATTGCCAATATTAAAATGGAGATTGAGCGAAATAAACTTATGCTTTCACTTCTAGCAAATACTGAAGTAGATGGTTTGGAGCGCAAAAGCATTAAGCCGCCACTTTTTAAGCTTGAGGAAAATCGTCATGATCTTAATATGCTGAGCTTTCAAGCAAATAGTGCAAAATATCAGGCAAGGCAATTTACATATCTCCCTACAATAAGCGTGAGTGATACATATGTGAAAAATAGCGGGGTTGATTTTAATTTTAAGGGACTTATGGGGGTTGATGCAGCGCAATATCAAAGTATTATCTCCCGCCAATATCCAGCACATCAAAATCAAGTAATGCTAAATGCCACTATTCACCTTGATGCGCTTAGCACCTATAGGCAATATGAGGCGGCGCGTTTGGGGTATTTAAAATCTCTAAAAGAGCTTGCTTATAAAAAAGAAGAGCAAAAAAAAGATGAAAAGCTTTATCGCAAAGCTTTGGAGATTGCTGTAGTGAAAATCAAGGCTTCTGAAGCAGCTTTGCGCTCAGCAAATATCGCCTTTGAAAATGTAGCTAAGAAGTATGACGCGCAGATTCTCAACTTCACAGATTATTTGCAATCTCTTGCCAAAAAGTTTGAAGCAGAAGCAACCTATAACCAAGCCTTAAATAATTATGAAATACAAAAGGCATATTATATCTATTATAGTGGGCAGGATTTGCAAGAGCATATCCAATAATCTAAACCCATAAAGAGGAGGGCATTATGAAGAAGTTTTTCATCTCTAGTATGTTGATGTTGTGTATGAATCTTTATGGGGAAGATGTCTATGCCATTTTTAATGCAGAAGCGATTAAAGATGCGAATCTTAAGCTCGCAGCAAGTGGCATTGTGCAAGATATTTTTGTTGATGTAGATTCTGTGGTGAAAAAGGGTGATTTATTGCTTACCCTCTATAATAAAGATTTACAATCCCAAGTGGCTTCTATCGAGCAGCAATATATATTTGCCAAAAAGCAATATGAACGTTATTTAAAATCGGCTGGGGCAGTAGATAAAAATACGCTTGATCGGTATTTATCAGAATATAAAAAGCTTGAGGCAGATTATGCCTACCAGAGAGCTATTCTTAATAAAACAGAGCTCAAAGCCCCCTTTGATGGCATTATCGCTTCTAAGGACATAGAGCTTGGCGATGGTGTGAGTGCTAATAGCACAAGCCTTTTTAGAATCATTAGCAAAGATGTTAAATTAGTACTTGAGTTTGACTTTAAGCATGCCCTTAAAGTCAATGTAGGCGATAGCTTTGAGTTTTCTATCGACGGACGTAAGGAGACATTTCGCACCACTATTAGCAAAATTTATCCCACAGCTGATACCAATACACGTAAGATGAAAGCTGAGGCAATGGTAGATAATGTTATTGTGGGCACCTTTGGTGATGGCTATATAAGGACAAAATAATGTATAAATTTGCCATCACTCGCCCTGTTACTACCCTTATGTTTGCTTGTGCCATTTTGTTTTTTGGCTTTTTGGGTGTGAAGAAAATGCCTACTTCGCTTTTCCCCGATATTGACTTTCCTATAGTTGCAGTTATTACAAGCTATCCGGGTGCAAGTGCGGAGATTGTAGAGACAAAGGTAACAGACAAGATAGAAGAAGTAGTAATGGGCATTGATGGGCTAAAAAAGGTTACTTCAAGTTCGGCACGTAATTCAAGCGTTGTGATTGTGCAGTTTGAGCTAGAGAAGCCACTCAATGAGGCAGTCAATGATGTGCGCGATAAAGTAGGCACAGTGCAGCTTGATTCTGGTGTGAAGAATCCTTCTGTATATAAGTTTGATAGCTCTTCATCACCTATTATCTCACTTTTTCTTACAAGTGATAAGGTTAGTCCCAGTGAGATGATGAGGCATGCAAAAGATGAGGTTAAACCCCTTTTGCAAAAAATTTCAGGTGTTGGTGGGGTGGAATTGCGGGGGCATAGAGAGCGACAAATTAGAATCTACGCTCCGCCATCTTTATTAAATAAATATGGTATCACTTATGCAGATATTTCTAGCAAAATAGGATTAGAGAATCTTGAAATAGACGGGGGTAAGTTAATTGGCTCTTTAAAAGAATGGGCGCTTACCGCAGACGCTCAAAGCCTCAAAGCAAGCGATATAGGAGATATTCGCATTGCTAAGGGTATTAAGCTAAGTGACATTGCTACCATCGAAGATGGAATTGAAGAGGATAAGACTTTTGCTTCTTTTGATAAAACCCCGGGCGTGATTTTTGAAGTATTGAAAATTGCGGGAGCAAATGAGATTTCTATCGTAGATTCTGTAAATAAAGTGCTGCCACAAATTCAAGCCATTAGCCAAGATTATGAGATTATCCCCTTTAAGGATACGACACAAAATGTCCGCTCTGCTATTGCTTCAGTGGAGTTTGATGTGCTTTTAGGCGTATTTTTAGCTGTATTTGTTGTATTTGTATTTTTGCGTAGTTTTACGATTACACTTGTCTCTGCTATGAGTATCCCTATCTCTATTTTTGGTACTTTTGCTTTAATGAACTTTTTTGGCTTTTCTCTTAATATGCTCACACTCCTTGCTGTGGCTTTGGCTATTGGGATTATCATTGATGATGCTATTGTGGTGATTGAAAATATCCACAAAAAGCTTGAAGCGGGTATGGCTAAAAGAGAGGCGGCTTATGAGGGCGTGCGTGAAATTGGCTTTGCCCTTATTGCTATTTCTGCTATGTTGTTATCTGTATTTATCCCTGTGGGGAGTATGAGCGGGATTGTGGGGAGGTTTTTTCAAAGTTTTGGTATTACGGTGGCAGCTGCTATTGGGATTTCTTATATTGTTGTGATAAGCATTATTCCTATGATTTCATCTATTGTGGTTAATCCTAAACATTCGCGCTTTTACTATTGGAGTGAGCCATTTTTTAAAATGCTTGATTTGGCTTATGTGAAGACTTTGGCGGTTGTATTGCGCCATAAGTTTAAGGTTGTTATTGCCATTGTAGCGATATTTTTTGGCTCTATTACACTCATTGCTAAGCTCGGTATGGAGTTTATTATACCCGATGATAAGAGCGAGTTTCAGGTATTTATGGAGACTGCGCCGGGCACAAGTATGCAGGCGATGAAAGAGAAGACAAATAAACTCCAAGATATGGTAGCAGCACATAAAGATGTGGAATTTACGACATTGCAGATTGGCTATGATGCGCAAAAAACGATTTTTAAGGCTGCTATTTATGTGAAGCTAAAGCCCATTAATAGCCGCACAAGCGGGGATTCACAATTTAAAATTATGGCAGATGTGGGAGAAGTGCTGAAAAAGAGTGAAGTAGGGAGGGAATTTGTGATTTCTACTTCTGAAGTTTCAGATTTTGGAGGGGGAGATGACTCGCCCTATCAGGTAGCAATCCTCGCGCCTAATTCAGAAGTACTCCATAAGACAAAGGATAATCTCATTAATTTGCTTAATACCCACCCGCTTTTAGCCGGTAAGGTTACTAATATTCATCTCAATACCTCTGATGATTTACCAGAATACCGACTAAAGATTATCCGCCGCAATGCGGATAAATATGGTGTGAGTGCGCAAGATATTGGGAATGTCGTTCGTGGGGCATTTTCAGGTGAGGCGATTGTGGGGTATTTTAAAGATAGGGGGAAAGAGTATGATATTACGATTCGTGCCCCAGATAGTGATAGAATCTCGCTTAATGATATTAAAAAACTCCAAGTGAAGAATGCCAAGGGGGAATTGATGTTTGTAGAAGGGCTTGTGGAGATAGAAACTACTACTGCCCCTTCGATTATCTCGCGCTTTGATAGGCAAAGAAGTGTTACGATTTATGCGTATCCACTCAAAGATTCGGGTATTTCATTAGGAGATATGATGGCTGTAACTGCACAAGAAAAGGATAAATGGCTAGAGCCCGGCACAAGCTATCGCTTGCAGGGTGAGGCAGAGTATGCCCAAGAGATGCAAATGGCTTTTCTTGTGGCGGTGCTTACTGCCATTGTGTTAATTTATCTCATTTTAGCCGCGCTTTATGAGAGCTTTTTGCAACCTATAGTGATTATGATGACCTTGCCTTTTAGCTTCTCTGGGGCTTTTATTGCTCTATTTATTGCCCAGCAGCCTTTTAGTATGTTTTCACTCATGGGGCTTATGATACTTATGGGCTTAGTGGGGAAAAATGCTACTTTGCTTATTGATGTGGCAAATGAAAAACGTAAAGAGGGGTATAGCATTGAGCAGGCATTAATACTTGCTGGAGAATCGCGTTTGCGACCTATCCTTATGACTACTATTGCTATGGTGTTTGGAATGATACCTTTGGCTATATCTGTGGGCTCTGGAGCAGGTATGAAGTCTCCTATGGGGATTTGTATTATTGGCGGATTGCTTTTTTCAATGTTTTTAAGTCTTTTGATCGTGCCTGCTATTTATCGCTTGCTTTCCCCTCTTGATGACTGGTTGCAGAAGTTCTATAAGCCTAAGGCTGGGGATAAATTTTGATAATACAAGAGTGATTAAACATATATTAAAACGCGTTATAATGCTGCCCAAAACAACTTTGAGGCAGAGAAATGAAAAAAGTATTAATATGTTTATATGTGCTGTGTATATATCTTTACTCTCATGAGATTTTTGACACCCTAGCCCAAGAATGCCTCAAGCGTTACTATCCACAAGTGGAAAAAATAGTTGATAATCAGGTTATACTCCAAGATGGGCATAGTTTTATTTGGGATGATGGTTTAAATAAAGATTATGATGAGATGTTACTTCACCCAGATATGAAAGATGCCTTTAGCTACCCTTATCCTTTAAGTGGGAAAGTCCTTAATCGCGATGAAGATACATCACGGATACGACATTTGGGGTTTTATAAGGCAATTTATGGAAGTGATGAAAATGCAGTAAAAGAGCATTTGGTGAAGATTCCATGGTTTAAACAATTTTTTGATGAGAGTTTTATTGTAGTAACAAGTGCAAATAATGCAGATAAAGCATTTGAGCGCGTTATGCAAAAGCTCTCTGCCTCTGCTGAGCTATATTCGCAATTTTTGAGTAATCAAGATGCCTTTTATTGGCGTAATATCGCAGATTCACCAAATCTTAGCCCTCATAGCTTTGGCATAGCCCTTGATATTAATACGCAATTTTCAAAATATTGGTTATGGGATAAAAAGGAGCATAGCCAATATCAGTATGAGAATCAAATCCCCCTAGAGATTGTCCATGCTTTTGAAGAAGAGGGCTTTATATGGGGTGGGCGGTGGTGGCATTATGATACGATGCACTTTGAATACCGCCCAGAGATTATCTGCTATGCTAAAAATATATGGCAGTTTCATTAAGCATTCAAAACAAAACGTGTAATAAGATAACTTCCCCATACAAAAACTGCAAAAATACAAGATATAAGCTGCACTGCACTTCCCATATCTTTTGCTTTTTTAGCAAGCGGGTGGATTTCAAGGCTAGTAAAATCAATGGCATTTTCAATCGCGGAGTTAATAAGCTCTGCAAGAGTGCATATCACGCAAGGCAAAATAAGCAAGACAAGCTCCTGCCAACTTTGCGCGATAAAGAATGCAAGAAAACTAAGCAGAGTGCCAATAATCAGAATCTGCCTAAATGCTTCCTCCTCTTGCCATGCTGCCTTAATGCCACTTAGAGAGAAGAAAAACGCATTATAGACCCTTTTAAAACCTTTTTTACCCTTTTTGTCATTACGTTCTGGTTGTGAGGCTCTGTTATTTTGCATAGTATCTCCTAGTGTATGTCTTAGTGGGAGAGCACTTCAAGGTCATAATTTTGGGCAAAAGTCTTAAGCTCGGGGTTAGTTAAAAAATCATCAAGGACTATGAATATTTCTTTATCATTTTTGCGTTTTATATTTAAGCCCAAATTATGAGTTTTACCTAAGAGAAAAGATTCTAAAGCATTCCCAAATTGCATAAGCTCATCTTTATACACATCTCCTAGTGTGAGTTGCGCACCGATAAGGAATAATTGCTTTGTATTGGTAGCAAATTGTTCAAAGCCCTCTTTGATGGTCGCAGCGGGTATATCATCAGGGTAGTTTTGTAATTTATAATATGTATATATATCCTTGCTAAAGCCTTTATCTTGCGTGGTAAGCTTAAAGTCCTTGAGTGAATATTTCACATCTTTGTAGCCCAAATAGCCATTATCTAGCTCATCATCTAAAAGCATTTTGAGATAGAAATCTTCTAAAATTTCTTTAATATTTTGCTCTTTGAACTTTTCATGCAAGAAAGCACTCCCGCCACTTATTTCATATTTGGCATTATGGGCTAGGATATTGCATGCGATGTTTTCATCAAGCTTTTCTCCTTGCGTGTGGAGTGCGACTTTGCATTGAACTTTGCTAGGGAGAAATGAGAGGGTAACTTTATCCAATTCTTCTTGTGTTTGCTCATTCACCTCTGGCTCTATTTTATGAACATTAAGGGCTATTTTAAGTGAGTGTTGAGTGATGGAGTTAATATCTATGCCCACATCATGCAAGTTAAATTGCGTTAGCTCATCGCCTATAAGCATACTCTTGCTATAGCATCCTACACTCATTAAACCGCTACATGTAAATGGCTCAAATGATTGGATAAAAGTAAAATCTTTGGCAAATTGTTCCATTTTTTGATTGAGCGTTTGCTCCATTTGCATTTTGACCTTTGAGATTTTAATAGCATACATAATCGCTAAAGCTATAGCAATAATTGCCCCAACCCCTAATATAATGCTGACTAGTTTTTTACCCATAGTGTTCCTTTGAAATATGATAAAAGCGGGAGATTATAGCATAGTATCGTAAAGAGGCACCCCTTAAAGGGGTGGAGGGCTATTTTATACTTGTAGCCTTTGTGGAAACCTTATCAATGACATTGAAATTATAAGGTTTAGTGTGTTTATCAAGCTCTAAAAGCTCTTTTGGTGCTTCGCCATTTACATTTCTATCTTTGTAGTAGCGCTCACCAGCGGTATGTCCATTGAGATCAATTTTATACACAATTTCACCCGGATTGAACTTTTGAATTTCTTCAAATCCAAGATTAGAGGTTTTAAAGTTTTTTATGCCATTTGCATTGGCAATTTCTACAAGCTTTGTTTGCCCCATTCTTGCCATTTCTACAAGCTTTGTTTGCCCCATTCTTGCCATTTCTACAGCTTGTAGGAGCATACGGCTTGCTTCGCGTGGATTATGGAATCCTGTTGAATTCTCCGCCCCTACGAAATCCCCTCTCATTTGCCCGCGGCGATGAAGCTCTAAGGGCTCTTCTAGGGCAAGTGAGATTTTTGCATCATCTGGCTTGCCATTGCTTTGATATTTTGGGAGTTTGCCAAGCTCTTCTCTTAGCTTTTTAATGTCAAAAATAAGGCTAACAGTCGCATATTCTGCACTTCTTAAATCAAATGCTACGGATTTTTGAATATCTGCAATTTGGTTTTTGAGATATTCTTCTGATTGCGTATGGCATGTTTTACACGCCGCATTTATATCAAAAAGCGGTGAAGTGATATTGTGTTGTGTAATTTTCTTCCCACCTGCGCCTTTGATATAAGGCATATGGCAGTCCGCACAGCTTACACCATTTGCTGCATGCACGCCCCCGCTAAACATTTCATATTCAGGGTGTTGAATCTTAATCATAGGGGCTTTGGTTTCTTTATGAGTCCAGTCTTCTTTGAATATCGGGCGCACTGCGTCATAGTGAGCATCAAACATTTCAATTCTAAATGGCTCATCTTTTCCCCACGCACTCCATGGGAATGTGAGATTAATGCCATCAACTTCAATTTCAGTAGCCTTATTGCCATCTCTCCAATGCTCATATTCATCATAAGTTTTTTGTGTGCCATTCCACCATTTTTTGCTTGTATCAGTGGCAATTGATTCCCCCATGACTTTCACTTTCTCCCCTGTGGGCTTGAAGTAGTATTCCACATGGCATTGTGCGCACACAAGAGTTCGCATTTCTTTTCTATCGGCTTTAATGCCTTGTGTTGCATCTTTTTGATAGCCTCTATCTACAAGAGCATTAATAAGTGCGGGACGGACTATTCTAAGACTCATATCATCTGGATTATGGCAGTCCGCACAGGTTACGCCCATTCTTTTGCCCCCATGAGGTCCGCCATGTTCTTCTGAACCTTCTTGTATGCCATTGCGTGTGGGGACATTTTTAATCATAGTCCAATATTTTGTGCTATTAAATACTGCAAAATCCCCATTTGCTACATTTTTGATAAGCCAAGGCGTCCAGCCACTATGGCAATTCATACACGCTGCGGGCTGCCCGCCAAATTTAGCAAATCCATGTGCATTAAGGAAGTCCTTGTTATTGCGCGCGGTTTCCATTTGATCTACTTGTATCCAAAAATGCCCCCTCTCTTCATTTGCATCAAGGCTAAATGGATAGCCAGCCCAGAGAATGGTGAGTTGCGGGTAGCGGATAAGCTTTGAGTAGGCGAGATTCCCCCCAAAATTTGTATATCTTGGTGTCTCTGTTTCTACCTTAAGATACATATCAAGGTATTCTGGGAAGTTTTTACCCCAAAAGTCAAAAGTTGGATTTTCATCAGTGAGCTCTACAAGTTGTTTTGAAATCACTCCTGTATTGCCTGCTTGTTTGTCTGAAATATCTTTATTAAGCCACAAAAGCCCAATAATTACCACAATAGCCACAACGATTAATATAGGCAGCATTCCTCTTTTTTTCTGCATTTCTTTTCCTCCTTAAAGTAATTGGTAATTAAAATCCTCTTTTATGTCCTACGCTTTCATGGCATGAGACACAGCTTAAAGCATTGTTATGACCGGGTGTGGTTGTGGGATTGATAGCATTTTGAGCATATTCAGCATGGCAACGCACACAATTGTTTTGTACCCATTTTTTGCTTGTTTCATTCGCGCTGAGATTTACAGGCAAGCTATCAAGCTTAAAAGTAAAGGCATAGGCATGTCCTACGCCTGTTTGGGCTTTGGCAATCCATTTAGAGACAAAATCATGCGGTAAATGGCAGTCATTACAAGTAGCTCTTGGCTCTCCTGCGGTTTTATGCGAGTGCGGAGCACTAAGGTAGTCATTAAAAACCTCATTCATAATATGGCAATTATTACATGCTTCTGGGTTATTACTGAGGTAGGATACCCCCTTTGCATTGTAGAATGTATAACATGCTAGAATGATGATAACCAGTAGAAGAATGAGAAAAATGCTTGATATGAGAGAGAATGACTTTTGCTTGATACCCTTTCTCAATAAGCCCTCCTTCATTTGTGTTTGGCGAGTGAAATTCCTAAAAACACTCCCTAGAATGTTACTATTATCACTATGAAAATGATTTAACTTCTATCAAAAATACTTATAAAAAGGAAAATTATGTTTTTACATACAAGTTGTGAAAGTCCGCTATTTAGGGGGCATAAAATATGCTTTGGGCTTACTCATCGTTTTGGTGGGGTAAGTCAAGAGGCGTTTGCTACATTGAATCTTAGCTTTCATATAGGTGATGATAAAAAGTCTGTAGAGCATAATCACAAGCAAGTAAGGCAGAGATTCTATAATACATTTGGTATAACACAAGCATTGCACACACCACTTTATTATCTTCATCAAACCCATAGCACGCAAAGTCTCCTTCTTGATGAGGTTTTGGAATCTCAGCACAAACTGCCAAATCTGCCGCAAAATCCGGGATATTTGGGTAAAGGTGATGTGATTATCACTCATCTTCCCTATAGAATCTGCCTTGTTGTCGTGGCAGATTGTAATCCTATCTTGCTTTATGATTCTAAAAATGCTGCCATGGCACTTATACATGCCGGGCGCAGGGGGGTATTTAATGGCATAGTGGCAAAAGTGTTTGAAAAAATGCACATGCTTTATGGCACACAAGCTAAAGATTGCCTGCTTTATATAGGGGCTTCTATTCGTTCATGTTGCTATGAAGTGGGAGAGGAAGTGAGGGAAGAATTTGTAAAACTTGGCTTTGGGGCAGAGGGTATGAAGGGCAATAAGCTTGATTTAATTTATTGCTTGCAAGAGCAATGCAAGGCATTAGGTTTGGAGCAAATGGAGATAAGTCCATATTGTTCATGCTGTGATGAGCGATTATACTCATATAGGAGGGAGAAACACACAGGACGTTTTGGGCTACTTGCTATGCTTTTGTAAAAGTTCCCTAAGAGCTGACAAACCAATTTCCCTTGTAAGTGTTTATTGTGTGTGGGTTTTCCTTGCAGGTGGCTAGGTTTGTCATTCTTGAGGACACAGCCCGAAACATCTCTGCAAGAATCACTAGGGCTCAAAAGCAATGCTTCGCCTGCGGTTAAGATATGACAAAATGGCGGAGTCCTTAGCAATTCTAATGGGGTTGTTTATAACTCCTTACTTTATGTTGCAAAACATAAAGGCTATAGCGATTCTTTAAGCGTATAGATAGCTACCGCTGTGTGTCCATAAGCATTTGGTGGAATCTTCACAAAATGCTTGCCTAATATGCCGAGTTTATTAATAACCTTTCGCATAATTCCTCTATCTACAAGTGGGGTTTGGCGGAGATGTGGGTGGAGGGCTTTTGCCCACATAGTGGCTTTATAGAAGTCAATATGCTCTTTTTGGATAGGTTCGTGGTAGATAGAGAGAAGTTTGAGATTAAAAATTCTAGCGATGTGTCGCAATGTAGTATCACTAAAGCGAGATATATGATGTGGGGGCATATTTAAAATACCATTGACACAATATTGAATAAAGCTATCTTCACTCGGTACAGCGATGATTAGCAAGGGATTATGTTCTTCCCCCCCCCCGTTAAAATTTTGCCATCTTAAGCAGTGAATCTGGGATTGGATAAAGCTATGGGGGTTATTTACGTGCTCTAAGACTTGGAAGCTACAGGCGACGTCAAACCCATTATTTTTAGGGTCTTTTAGGGCTTTGGCATAAGATTCTATGGTTACATTTTCAATGCAAATGCCCGCCTTTTGCGCCATATCTTTTGCTCCTGTGCTAAGCTCTAGCCCTACATAATGCTCCTTTGCGCCCTCTGGTAAATATTGTGCAAATGCAGCCCTCCCACAGCCCACTTCAAGCACGCGTGCATTGGGGGCGATGAAATTTTGCGCATAGGCATATTCATGCTTTTGTGCGAAGTAATACCAATCAAGCGTATTTAGGGCATTATAGAAATTATTGTCTCCTGTGGGAATAGAGCCATCTTCGCAGGTGAAAAATTTTAAATCACAATCTAAGCAAGTGTGATAGATTATATCGCTTTGCACAATATGGCTTATATCAACTCCAAAGGAGCGCTTATATAGGGCTTGGAGGTCTTCTTTTTTACATTTTTGAGTGATGGTGGTGTTAGGACTATGGCAAAGTATGCAATTCATGTGTGTTCCTTTATTTGGGATTTGAGTGATTTAAGCGCTTTGTATAGAGGTTTGATTAGAGGTTTTAGGAAGCATAGAGCCACATATATACATCTGCTCCCCCCCCCCCGCTAATTGTAGCCCAAGATTCACCCGGGCGTTTTTATATTTACTATAGATTTGTACATATTCTGTGCCCTCTATCACTCCCTTATATCTCACACCCATCATTTGAGCGATATACTTAAAGCTATAGCGGTAGTGGAAATGCTTAGGCAAGTGGCATTTAATCACAGGATAGAAGCAATTGCCTATGAGGGCACATCCGCCGACTTTAAGGGCAGATAGCATAGATTCAAAAGTATCAAGGACAGAATCTACATGCTCTAATACATCAGTTGATAGCAGGCAGTCATAGTGCTCTGCTTTGAGGCTTGAGACAAAGGTAATGTTACTATAGTGTTCTATGCATTGCTTCCCATATTCGCTGGGGAAAGGCTCATAAATATCAATTTGTGCCTCTGGGCAGAGTTTGGCTATTTCTTTAGCTAAACTTCCAAATCCTCCGCCATAATCGCAGATCTTCTTAAAGCCTTGTGCTGCTATGTAGTGAGCTATGGCTTTGCGTATGAAGAGGGAGAGGGCGTGAGATTCTATAAATAAGCCATTAAGAGCCCACACAGGGTGGGCATAAAATGTAGCTATTTTATCCCAATTGAGTGTTTTATTATCACAGCCAAGCTCATCCCAAACTAAATCAAGCAAATACCATATCTGCTCTAAATCATCTTGTATATGTGGATTTTGCTTTGCAAGTAAGTCTTCAAGGGCTTTTCTCTCATCTTCTTGCAAGCCTGTTAAGTCAATATTCATATTGCTCCCTTTTTTAAGTAGTCTTATGTATTTCAAGCGGTTACTATGCGCTTTTTGCGGACTCTAAAGGCAGATTCTAGCATAAAATCTTGCCCAAAAAACACACGAGGCAATGCGTGCAAGGCTTTTTTATGAGCGGGGTAAATGCAGCCATGTCGCGTGGTTGTCGCACTAAGGAATCCAAGCTCTTTTATTAATGCAAAATATGAGGCATCCACTTCAACCCTCCCACCAAAGGGATAGGCAAAGTGTTTAGGCGCATAGCCCAAGTGTTTGACAAAAAGCTCTTGAGATATGTGTATATCTTTGGCAATATCTTCAGGGCTTAGGTGGTTAAAAATAGGGTGGGAATGGGTGTGAGCTCCGATTGTGCAAAGCTTCTTCTGCCCCCCCCCCAGCACATTATCTAAAAAGCAAATATCCTCCCAACTTAGGGCTAGGTGATTATAAGTGCTTGTATCATAAGTAATGCCAAAACTTTCTAAAATGTCAGTGCCACTTTGATAGCTTTGGGCTTTTTGGATAATTTCATTGCGCAAGGTGAGAAACATATTTTCTTTAAGTGCGCGCGTAGCGATATTATAAGTTTGCCCATCCAAGGTAATGCTATCATGGGCTAAGAGATAGTCCTCAAGGGCAAACCACCACATATTATGGCTAGATTCTGGAAAAGAGGTGCAGACATAAATACAAAATGGAATGTCATATTTAGCAAAAATGGGATAGCCATAAGTGAGATTATCTTTATAGCCATCATCAATACTTATACAGATAAAATATTTAGGCAAATTTTTATGCAAAAGCCCGAAAATAAGCTCATCAAGGCTAATGAAGTGATAGCCCCCATCCAAGCAATCCACTATAAAATTTTCTAAAAATTCAGGGCTAACTTTCATATTCTCATTCGGGGAGAGCTTTGCTTCAAAAGGTGCTATACGATGAAGCATAAGGATTACACCGCTGCCTTTAAAGAAATTCTGCACACATTTTAGGGCAGAGAGTTTATGAATATATGTAGAGATAAAAGCAGGGCGCATATTAGTCCTCACATTTTTTAGCAAATTTTTTGGCAACTATGCAGATGAGCACAGGATAGGCTTTATCATGGGTAAAAAGCTCTTTTTCACTTAACTCCTCTGCGGCTATGCCTTGGAGTTCAGCTATCGCACTCAAGACATTCCCATAGGTTATTACTTCCACATTACCCACTCCAAATACCTCTTCAAAATCCCTTTTAATCCCCATATCTGTAAAACGCCAATAATCTCCCCAACGTTCATAATCATATTGTGAAACCTGCACTAAGCCCGCCACACTCACTAAAGCCACGCTAGGGTTTTCATATCCCCCCCCCCCGTTAATTGCATTCTCTTTTAGCATAAGGTAGATTCCCTTAATGGCAGCCTTGTAATCATAAATAAAATTGAGTGTAACCGTGCAAATAAAGCAATCTAAGATATTGTGAGGCAAGTTAGCGTGCTGTGTCAAGTCTCCAATGATCGTAGCATTTGGGTTATCAGCATTAAAATGCAAAATTTCGCTTTTTTCTACTTGTGTGCCAAATCTCTTTGTGTAGGTGTTTTCAGCGATTTCACACACTCTGCCACGTATAAAATGCGCATTTTTATTTAAAAAGTCATCGGTGTAGATTCTATCTATAGGCGTGCCTCTATCAAAGCCAAATACATTTGAGATAGGCTTAAGGGTGCGCATATTATGCCATTTGGGCGGGTTGAATGTGCGCTTAAATATCTGGCTTATTTTTCTTTTAAGTGCCCTTAAGATTCTGTAACATAATTTGAGTATATAAAGTAGATATTCCAATGTGCCACCTTTAGAGTTATGGGTGGCATTGTAGCATAACTCATTGCAAAGCTTGATTATCACTTTGTGTTTTGCTCCTAAATTGCCTTTTGCACAACGTGTATAAGCCTTTGTGGCTAAGTTTGATAATCCACTTAAAAACAAAAGGATTTATAGGCTTTTGGGAGAAAAGATGTAAATTGGCATAAGAGTTAAAATGCAGATTATGCACTTTAGCGATGTATGCTAAGGTTTTTCGCTCATAAAAGCTAATATGCTGCCCATGGGAGAAACCATAATACCACCAAAGATCTTTCCCGCTATGCTTTGGGATAGGGGAGGGGAGTAGCTCGGTAGAGAAGAGTAAGTTCGGGCAGATTTGTAGCATTTCATTAATGCTCGCTTTAGGCTCTAGCAAATGCTCAAAGACTTCAAAACAAGTAGCAAGCCCTAAGTTAAGATTCAAAGCATTTTCATATTCAAATCCCCTTGCAAAGAGATTTTGGCAATATCTATCACTCCAATAGGCATCTATACCATTATCGCGAAGCAAGCGCACAAGCAGCCCACTTCCGCCACCAAAATCAAGCAAGCTTTTATCATAATCTTTGTTCTGCCCCCCCCCCTGTTTGCTCTTTGCCTAATTTCTTAGTTTTGGGGGCTTTGAAGGTATTTAAGAATCCCTTTAGAGATGTGTTAGATGGGGTGTTTAGAGGCGCAATTAAAGGGCGTTTGCCAAAGTCAAAAAGCAGGTATGCGATATTTAGCACGATTTTATACAAATACAAATTACGCGCTACAATGCCCGTATCACTTCTATTTATGGCTTCACTATAGGCAAGATGTAGCCAATGTACTTCACTGGGGCTTAAAAACCCGCAAGCAAAACATTTAAAAAACTTCACTTTAAAGCTTTTCAGTACTCCTCCTTCAAAGGCAAATTCTGTCTTTGCATTACAAATTTTACATAGCATTTTCACTCCTTTGGATAAAGGCTAAATATTCTTTCACACAAAGCCCGCTAAGACTATGGAAAGTAAGCACATCATAATAACAAATATGTTGCTTTGAGATAAGCGTATAGTCCATAAGCAGGGCTAGGTTTGTGCGATCATTGCTTTGAATCTGGCATAAAATCCTGCCAAAATTATCAAAAATAAGGCATTCTTTGTAACCAAGCTCATAAAGATAGCTAAAAATAGAGAGTGGGTCTTCCCCAAGGGGGCGTAAATGGAATTGATCCCATTCAAAAAAAAGCGCGCTTTTATGTGCCTTTAGGGTCTCTTTAGCTCCCCGAAGCACTTTAAAATCAAAGCCATCTGTGTCAATTTTAATAAAATGTGGGATAAAGTGAGAATTTTGCATAAGGCTATCAAGCGTGCAAATTTTATGAGTATTGTTAGCATTGTTGCTATGTTTTAATTTCGAGCTGCCATCTTGCTTTTCTATATACAAATTTGTTTCATTCTCACTATCGCCCAAGAAACACTCATAGAGCTTATATTGTGGCAAATCTGCGTGTGTGCTTAAGCCCTGCTCAGATAAGCTCTGTGCGGATAGGCTGCGCATATTCATACTCTGCCCCCCCCCCCGTTGCTTTTTTAGCAAAATTGCGCTTGATATTTAGCGGGATAAGCTTTGCATAACTTTTTTCGCCCTCAAATAGCCAATATGTTGCATTCCCACAAGCGCAAAATGCCATTGTATCGCCAATATTAGCACCTACATCAATGATTCCGGGCTTTGGATATTTGCTTGAAATATAGCTTGCAATGCCCTTTAATTGCATATCATAGCTAGGGTAGAGCTTTTGGTTTATAAAAATACTATGCGAAAAGGGCATAGCAAAGTAAAACCCCCGATAAGCTATATCAATAATAGGGTCGCTTATTTTAAGCATTATCTTGCGTATGAAAAGAAGCATTTTGCAGAGAAGCTTCGAATGGGACTGAAGGTAAGCCTTATAAATTAAAAGTGCTAGTAATTTCATTGTACTCCTTTAGTGTGATATTTGGGTGAGATTATACTTTGCACAAAGGGAGATGTGCAATAAGCTTTGAGCGATTTACCCCATGTGTAAAGCTAAGATTCCCATTTTTATCCCTTGCTTGGCGGGTATGATGCACAGGCGGGCTATATGGGTCATTTGGGGCAAAGCTGTGTATGTGTGAGAGCTTTTCTTGCAAGGAAGAAGAGACAAAAAACGCATTACTCCCGCTTCTATCTACCCCCACAAAGCAATAGCCCTTTTTATGCCCAAGCGCTCTTAGAGCGTTTAAACTTGCTCCAAAATACAAACCACTAAAATGAGCCTTAAATCTCTCAAACTTTTCATCATAAGGCACGCTTGTAGCTCCCTCTAAAAGGGCGTTATATTCGATAACCACAATAGCTGGGCTAATGCAAGTAATCGCCTCCCATACATAATAATCAACCCCATCAATATCGATACTCAAAAGCGCGACATTCTCTAAACCTCGTGAATCTAGCCATTCTTGTATAAGGGGATTTATATTCTCTTTAGTGATAAAGGCTTGCTTTGCCTCTAGGTCATATTGCCAAAAGAGAGAATCATCACGTATTGCCTGAATATACTTTGGCGAAGAGTCAAGCACCAAACCTTGAAAATGCCTCCTTTTTAGCAAATAGCGGGTGTTAGATTCCCTATAATCTTGCACGCCAAATTCAATAAAAGCCCGCGGATAGCCACTTTTATGAGTATCTAGCCCTAAGACTTCAATCAAAAAGTCAATAATTCCATCTTCGCCATTTTGTGAATATGCAGAAAATTCAAACATATTTATATCCACCTTTTGATTTGTGGAAACTTGATCTGTAGTGTATTTATGGGAATAACTTTCATTCTGCCCCCCCCCCCGTTACTCTTTGCTTATAGTGCTCTAAATGCTGAAGACTTAGGGTTTGAGCGTGAATCATAATGAGGCTATCAAGCTTTGTGTTTAGCTCATTTGTGAAATACGACTTTAATTGAGAAAGAAACTTTTTAGGGTAGTGTGCAAGTTTTGCCTTTATTTTTGCTTTTATCATGGAATGCTCCTTTTGTGTTGTAATTTTTGCCCTTGTGGGGCTTGCCCCTTTGGAATGACAAACTCATTTCTCTTGTAGGTGTTTATTATGTGTGGGTTTCCCTTGCGGGTAGCCAAGTTTGTCATTCTGAGGGAGTGAAACGACCGAAGAATCTCTGCGGGCTTTTTGTGAATCATTGCTTTTTGGATTTCTAGTAAATGTCGTTAGTTTGTCATTCTGAGCTTGAGAATCAAGCGAAGAATCTCTTTTAGCGACTAGTGATTCGGGTAGAGATTCTTCGCAATGCTTAGAATGACAAACTTGGCTACCCGCAAGGGAAATTATTTTGTCATTCTGAACCCCCGCTAGGGGGTGAAGAATCTCTTTTTGAGTCTCTAGTGATTCCTTTAGAGATTCTTCGGTTGGGCTACGCCCGCCCTCAGAATGACAAAATAACGGAGTCACTGGTGATTCGGGTGGAGTTTCTTCGCAATGCTTAGAATGGCAAAGTAACTGCCTTTCTAGTGATTCGTTTAAGGAGTCTTTAGTAGATAATAGCAATTCTTCGGTCAGGCTACGCCTTTCCTCAGAATGACAAACTAACTTCCTTTGCAAGGTAATTTTATCTTGCGGGTTGGACTTGTTGTCATTCTGAGGGGCTTCAGCCCCGAAGAATCTCTGTGGGCTTTCTAGTAGGTTTGAAAGAGATTCTTCGGTCGCACTTCGTGCTCCCTCAGAATGACAAAATAACGGAGTCACTGGTGATTCCTTTAGAGATTCTTCGCTACGCTCTAGACATGACAAAGTGGCGGATTTTCTAGTGAGCCTCACTTGTGAGGTAAAGATATGCCAACTCAAGCAAGATATGGTATTTGCCAATGCAGTTTGATAAGAGCTCATAAAAGCGCCTTTGCTATCGTATCTATCACTTCTTGTGGAGTGATTTGGTTTATATCAAGCTCACTTTTATAGGCAAAGGTGTTGCTTAGCTCTTCATAAAGGTCGGGATTGTCGCGTATGAAGTGGTGAAGCACCGGGCGGGGCTTATCCCTTAGACTTTTAGGATAAGGGATAAACCGCCCTAGGTGGTTGCCATTAGACACGGCGATAGTTATCGCCGTGTCTAATATGCTCCCAAGATGTGCAGCGCTTGTCTCATTTGAGACAAGCAAGTTGCCATTATACACGATTCCCCCAAGTTGATTAAGGCTACTTAAGCCTATGAAATTATGGATTTTTGGCTCATTGTGTGTGAGGGCAGATTCAAGTAAAGTCTGCAACTTCAAACCCGCTTCTTTGTCTTCACTCCCGCCACAAAGTGCAATATTATATTGATAGTGCTTGGCTACGTATATGCCCACTTTAGCAAAATGCTCTATGCTCCACTTTCTATATTCCGCACTCGCTCCTATGAAAAGCACTATATATGGGGGCTTGATAGATTCTGTTAGGCTATAGTCTAAAAGGGTGGGGTCAATATAAAGCTTTGTGTGCAGCTTTTTAGCTAAAAATTGGCTAAAAAACTCTTCATTTCTATAAAATTCAAACATCACACGCTTGCTAGAGGGGAAAAGGCGGGTGTAGATGCTATCATTTTTGATTTTAAGCTTTAAGGGGAGATTAATGCTATCGCCTTGCGGGGCGAACTTTTGTTTTGCACATATAAGGCAAGAGAGCAAGATATTACATTTATCTCTGGAGTGAATGGGGTTAAGTAACATTGCATATTCCTTAGAGCGCAATATTTTTAGCATTTTTAGGGCATACAAGATATTTCCCATAAATTTTGCAGGGCTAAGGAAGATAAATTCATCTACGACCTTGCTATCAAGGGCATAGCTAAGGTCGGCATAGCTTATATTGGCTATAAATGTAAGATGATAGTTGGGGTAGGATTGTTTGATTTGGGCTAGGAAGTTACGAAATAGCAAATAATCGCCAATGGCATCATTGCGTAAAATGGCTATGCTTTGAGGGGAGGGAGCGGGCTTAAAAAGGTAGCTTAAACACTTGAGCGCGCATTGATAGCTTGTACTTAAGAGGGCTTTTAGGGCTTTGTATAGCCTTAAAGGGGCATACTTCATGCCGCCCCCAAAGTGATATTATGGGCTTTAAGGGGCGTAAATACGGGGCTTAGGGTGAAAGAAGAGTGTTTATGCCCCCCCCCCCGTTAATTGCTTATAAGCCTCTATATAGGCTTTAGCAACAAGGGGAGCGTGAAAATGCAAGGAGACATGCCTATAGGCATTAAAGGCAAGGTGCTCATAGGATTCTCTATTTAAATTCGCTATCCATTCTATGCCATTTTTGAGATCATCTCTATCTCCAGCTTTTGCCAAATAGCCATTACTTTTATGGGTGATTAAATCACTATTGCCCCCTATGTCAAAGCACACTACAGGCGTGCCACAAGAGAGCGATTCCATAATGACATTACTTAGATTTTCAGCCAAAGATGGCGCGACAAACACATCGCACGCATTAAAGGCAAGGCTAAGAGCGCTATCATCATGCACAAAGCCTAGCAAGTGCGTTTGCTTAATACCCTCAATTTCAAACGCACTCCCTCCAAAGACTAGCACTTCAGTGCGAGATTTGAGCTCAGGGCTAAGGTGAGAGAGCGCATATGCTAGCTCATTAAAGCCCTTACGCGGAGTAGATGAGCCACCAATAGCACCAAAGCCCACATAGAACACAGCAGGTTTGAAAATATCCGGAAATAGCGCGTGTAGCATAGCTTTGGCGGCATTTGCTACCCTTAACTTATCTACTGCCCCCCCCCCAGCTAATTGTCTATATATATCAATATAGGCTGGAGCGATCACTTGAGTATCAAATTTTGCAACCGCACTTTTCCGGGCATTCAGTGAGAGGGCGGCATATTCTTGCGCGCTTTGGTTTAAGACCCACTCGATGCCATTTTTAAGATCAGAGGATTCAAAACAACGTGCGAGATAGCCATTTGTGCGGTGGGTGATAATATCTTTTAGCCCGCTTGTTTCAAAGCACACTACAGGCGTGCCACAAGAGAGCGATTCTAAGGCAGTTTGCCCAAAAGATTCCACAAAGCTTGGCATAATAAACACATCGCTTGCGCTATATACAAGGGCTAGGGTGGTATCATCGCTGAGTGTGCCTAGATAATGCGTGGGCATATCAAGGCTTTCATCTTCGCTAGGGGCGCTAGCACCAAAGATAAGGAGCTCGCACTTGGCTTTAAGGGCGGGGTTTAAGGCTTTAAGTGCATTTGAGAGTGCGCTAAAGCCTTTACGCGGGAGTTGGGTTGCCCCTATGGCACCAAAGCAAATAAGCCTTTTATTTTGTGCTATTTGTAGGCATTCTCTAGCAAAATGCTTATTAAGTGGGCGGTATATGCGCGTATCAATAGGGTTGGGGAGGTTGATTATGGGTTTATTGCCTAAAAGCGCGGATTGCTTCGCACAAGTGGCGATCCAATGCGATAAGCCATTAATGGTGAGATTATTGAGTTTATTATAGGTCTTTTGCTTGCGTCTAAATGTCCAAAAACTCACATCATAAGTAAATTTGCTTTGTAATAAGGGGCAGGATTTACAATGAGTGCCAACCCCTATACAGGCGGCTGCCACATAGTGGCAGCCGCCTGTATAGGGGTTGGCATCATGTAAGCTCCACAGCAGCGGAGCTTTAATATAGGCTAAATCTTTAATGCTAAAAAAGCCATTTTCTATCCAATGCAAATGCACGACATCGGGCTTTAGCTTTTCTATGGTTTTTAAGAGAGCGCGATTAGTGGGTGTGAATATAGGGAGATTGGGGGAGAATATGTCTTTTTGTCGTTTAGGGTAGATTTGAAGCGGGAGTTGAGAGATAAAGGGGCGAATCTTAGCAAAGGCTTTTTGGAGCTTGCTTTTGGCGATTTGCTGAATGCTTGCTAGGTCTGTGGTTTTATTTTGTGTTAGGATTATAGAATCTACGCCAGCATTGAGTAATGCCTTGTGCAGCCTGACACAAGCGCGTCCCGCTCCGCCATTGTCTTGGGTAACAATATGCACTATTTTCAATCGATAATCCTTAGGGCTATTTAGAGCTTCTTTTTGTGTTATTTGTTTTGTTTATTATGGTACGCCCAAGAGGATTCGAACCTCTGACCTACGGCTTAGAAGGCCGTTGCTCTATCCAGCTGAGCTATGAGCGCAAACTTGATTACTTAAGAGGCTTATTGGAATTGGTTGCGGGAGAGGGATTTGAACCCCCGACCTCTGGGTTATGAGCCCAACGAGCTACCGGACTGCTCTACCCCGCGATATGTTATTAAGAAATGCTAGATAAAGACCTTAAATTTTAAGTTGAAGAAGTGGCTGGGGTAAAAGGATTCGAACCTCTGAATGCCTGGACCAAAACCAGGTGCCTTACCGCTTGGCGATACCCCAATAATTAAAAGCGCAAATTATAGTGAGTTTAGGTGAGTTTGTCAAGAATGGAGATACTAAGGTGTGTTGAAGTCTTCTCTGCAAAAGGGGGAGTGTGATAGGTGAAGATGTTTGCTTAGAAATTACTTGTATATCTTAGAATCTTATTGCCTTGAATATAGGGTACTTAAGTATTTGAGAATGCTTATAGTAAAGACTTCAAGGAAACTTAACAAAAGGATAGACAATGAGTAAAGTTGTAGAAATTTTAAAGCAAATTCAGGCTGATGCCTCAGTTTTTTATGTGAAAGTACATAATTTTCACTGGAATGTGAAGGGAGCAGATTTCCACCCTATACATAAGGCTACAGAGGAAATTTATGAAAACTTCGCAGATATTTTTGATGATGTAGCAGAACGTATCTTGCAACTTGGTGAAGTGCCTTATGTAACGCTTAGTGATATGCTTAAAAAGGCTAAAATCAAAGAAGAGAGCAAAACAAGCTTTAATTCTAAAGATGTATTAAAGGCTATTTTGGCGGATTATGAGTATTTCCTTAAACTCTTTGAAGAGCTATCAAGTGAGGCAGATAAGGCAGATGACAAAGTGAGTGCAGGATATGCTGATGAGCAAGTAGCTGCATTGCAAAAGGCTCTTTGGATGATTAGAGCTCAACTCGCATAGGGCTTACTTTCAATCAAGCGAGACTAGCACGCTATATTAATATAATGTAATATATGCAGGGCTTTAAGCTATGGCGATACAAGCCTTGCAAGTGCTACTTTAAGCTAGTGATAAAATTTATCTTATTTCTATATAATGCCTCCTTTTGTAGGTGTGCTTTCGCAAATGTACTTTTGTGAGTGTGTGGGGGATGGAATTACATAGAAATGAAATAATAAAAAGGTTTGCAATGTATAAAGAACGTGTCAAAGATGCCATAGAGGCGATTAAAAAGGGTGAGATGATTATTATTATGGATGATGAAGATAGGGAAAATGAGGGTGATTTGGTCATGGCGGGGATTTTCTCCACCCCGCAGAAAATTAACTTCATGGCACAAGAAGCTAGAGGGCTTATATGCGTATCTATTACCCAAGATATTGCTAAAAAGCTAGATTTACCCCCTATGGTGCAAAAAAACGATAGCAACCACGAAACGGCTTTTACTATCTCCATTGACGCTAAAGAGGCAAAAACGGGTATTTCTGCTTATGAGCGGGATATGACTATCCGCCTTATGTGTGATAATAATGCCAAGCCTAGCGACTTTGTGCGTCCGGGGCATATTTTCCCACTTATTGCTAAAGAGGGCGGAGTGCTTGTGCGTACAGGGCATACAGAAGCGAGTGTGGATATTTGCAAATTAGCGGGCTTAGCACCTATTAGTGTGATTTGTGAAATTATGAAAAAAGATGGCACTATGGCAGGGCGGGGCGATAAATTTTTGCTTGATTTTGCAAAAGAGCATAGCCTTAAGATTCTCTATGTATCTGATATTATTCAATACCGCCTTAATTTTGAGAATCTCTTGCAAGAAAGCAGTAGAGAGAGGGTGGTGTTTATGGGTGTGAATGTAGAGAAATATACCTTTATAGACCATTTGGGGCGTACTCATGTGGCATTTGGCTTCATAGCGGATAAAAAGCCAGCAGATAGCAGCCCATCTAGTGCTTCAAAACCACTTATTCGCTTCCATAATATCAGAAGTGATTTGGAGCTTTTGCAAAATGATGAAGAATTTAGCGCATTAACCAAAAGCATACAATACCTAAAAGAGCAGGGCGGGTATTTGGTGTTTCTCAATGGCGAGGAGCCCAATAAAAGCTGTGCGGAGATGAAAGATTTTGGCGTGGGAGCACAGATTCTTAAAAGGCTTAATGTAGAGGATTTTGCGTTGCTAAGCAGCTGTGGGGCGAATAAAAGCCAATACCATGCCCTTAGTGGCTTTAACTTGCATTTGGTTGAAAAGATAGAGGTATAAGCGTAAATTAAGGATAAAAATTTAAAGATTCTTGCTTTTGTTTCACTCTATATATTACAAGGATGATAATGGCTTCCCCGCAGGTTACAATTTTAGTGTGTTATCACAAAATAAGCCCCATTATTGCCAATGAAGTCTTGCAACCCATTTTGGTAGGGGCGGCTTGTGCTACTAAAGACACACAACAAGCCTTAGAATCTGCGGCTTTAGAGCAAGGTATCGCACTTGCTAGAGATGATTATGTTGCGGGGGGGGGGGGCAACCTCATAGCTTAAAAAAGGAAATTTCCCAACTCAATCCTTACTTTTGCGAGCTTACCGCGATGTATTGGGCGTGGAAGAATTTAGATTGCGATTATTATGGATTCTTTCATTATCGCAGGGTGCTAGACTTCACTCCTCATACCTTAAAAGCTAGGCTCTTAAGGGCTTTTATCCCGCAAACTCAAGTGATTTTAAAATATCATTTACAACCTCATAATATTTACCAATTTTTGCAAGAAAGCCAAGCTGATATAGTGCTGCCTAAGGCGTTAAAATTACGCCCGGAGCTAAGTGCGTATGAAGATTTTAAACTTGATCACATAGTAGAAGATTTAGATAAGGCAATTGCTTATATCACCAAGACTTATCCTCATATGCAAGATTGCATACAAAGGGCGCTTTTTACCAAAGGGGCGAAGATGTATCATTGGAATCTTGCCATTTATCGCAGGGAAGTGTTTTTTGAATATGCGCAGTGGCTTTTTGATGTGCTTTTGCATATTGAGATTGATTATATGCACTATGATAGCACGCAAGGGCGGGTTTTTGGGTTTTTAGCTGAGCGGTTGTTTAATGTATGGCTAGATTCTATGAGGGGGCGCTTAAGGATAAGCGAGCGCAAAGTGCGGCTTTTATACACCAATCAAAGCAAATTCTTTGGCAAGAGGGTATCAAAAGATTATGAGCGCTACTATTTTTTCTTTATCCGTGTGTGGAAACGTCCTATTAAGTAGCAATTTGAAATGGAGAGAATGAATATGTACAGAAGTAGCATGGAGGGGGAAATATGAAAGTTACAATTTTAGTGTGTTATCACAAAATAAGCCCCATTATTGCCAATGAAGTTTTACAACCCATTTTGGTAGGGGCAGAGTATGCAAGCGTGGATGTAAAAAATGCTTTAGAATCTGCTTGCAAAAGGGCAAATACTTCACTTTAT
This sequence comes from Helicobacter marmotae, assembly GCF_003364255.1. Lineage (GTDB taxonomy): Bacteria > Campylobacterota > Campylobacteria > Campylobacterales > Helicobacteraceae > Helicobacter_C > Helicobacter_C marmotae. Next base: position 41,597 of record NZ_NXLR01000003.1, on the reverse strand, counting down.
TATGATAATAGCGGAGAGCATATCAGCGGGCTTAATCCTTACTTTTGCGAGCTTACCGCGATGTATTGGGCGTGGAAGAATTTAGATTGCGATTATTATGGATTCTTTCATTATCGCAGGGTGCTAGATTTTAGCGATGGTGTGCGCTTTGATATGCCTAGAAAAGAAAAGGTCAGATATAGCTCACTTTGTGGAATTATGGATAATGCATTTTATGAATCTTATGCACTTTTAGCCCAAAATATCGAGCAAGTATGCCATGGATATGACATTATCTTACCTACAAAAGTAATCGACCATGACCAAAAGGAGAGGGCGCAGCATTTATCGCTTTATGGGCTTTATGAGAAGGTGCATTATGCTAAAGATATGGATATGGCTTTAGCATATATTAGCTCCAAATATCCACATATGCACCAGAGTGCCCTGCAAACTTTACATAAAAAGCCTATGTTGTGGTATATCGCTAATATGTTTGTGATGAAAAGAGAGCTTTATTTTGCTTATTGTGAGTGGGTGTTTGATATTTTGTTTGCATTGCAGGAGCGCATTCCTTATAAAAGTTATGATGTGTATCAAGCGCGGGTTTTTGGCTTTTTAGCTGAGCGACTCTTTAATATATGGCTTGAGTATCAAAAGCAGACAAATCCTAAGTTAAGAATCAAAGAGTTACCACTCGTGCTTTTAAATCCTAAAGCACATAAAAGGTGGCTAGGCTGGGTGCAGGAGGGGAATGTAAGGCGGTTTTATGTCGCAAAATTACGAGTATTAAAGCAATATCTATGATTTTTTGGCAAAAGCACATAAAAGCGCACAAAGACACAAAGGTGTATGAAAGCTCCGCCCTTTGGCTTTGTATCGTGCTTATTGCCTTAAGCTTAATGCTTTTGCCCCTTTCATATCGATATATTAATATAAAAATCCCCATAAATTGCTTGTATGGGGCTTTAGCTGTGTTTCTTGTATGCTTTTATAAAGATATAGTGCGCATTAAGCATATTTGGTTTGTGCTTATTTGTATGGGGCTGGTGGTGGCTTTGGCTTATATTTCTCTTTTAAATGCAGAGCAAGTAAGTGAGAGCAAAGCTTTGATAAGACATTATCTGTTAGAACCGAGTTTATTTATGCTTTTATGCTTTTTGCTTACTACGAGATTGTCAAAATGGCAGCTAGAGATATGCTTTGGGCTTGTTTGTGTGGTTTTGTTTTATCACCCTGTTATTACTCTTTATGATTTCTATGCTAATGGCAGCGGGAAGCTAGGCTATAGGGCTATGCTTCCTCGATATTATGCGCCCGCTACGGTATATGTGTTTTACCTGATTTTTGCCTTTAGCTTTGCGTATGTGGGATTCTTAAAAACAAGAGGAGTTTTGAAGGTGATATTCGCACTTTTTATGCTGCTGGGTATATATGCGTTTATTGCTAATGGCGGGAGATTTGGGCTTTTGGCGTGCGTGGTGGTGCTATGTGCGCCTTTTGTGTGCTTTAGCTATACATATAAGCGATATATGCTTTGCTTGATAGGCTTGTTACTTATAGGTGGGGCTGTGGGAGTGTATTATGCAAGTGCTAAGTGGGATTCCCGCTATAATTTGCATAATGCCCTTAATTCTTTCAAGGAAGTGTGGCATACCCCGCCTGCAGCAATGGGGCAGTATCTAGGCGGTGGTTGTCAGAGTTGGGCGAAGTGTTCTGTGCATTCTAAGGATAAAACTTCGCCCATTGTGTGGGAATTCTCAAGTTTGGATAGAATCTCAAAACTAAAAAGCACACTTTTAGCCATAGCTGATAATCCTCTGCGCCCTAATGGCTACCATTTCCAGCAATTTCCCTTTAATATCCAGCATATTTTTGCCCTAGATTCTCTTAATCACCCCTTTTCACTCACGCCCTATAAAGATAGCTTTATTTCCAGTAATGCCCATAATCATAACTACCCCTCTTCAGTGTTTTTTGAGTTAGGTTTATTTGGCTTTGTGGGGTTTTGTGCTTTTAGTTTGTATTTTGTGCTAAGGACTTTTGGGGCAAAGATTAGCCTTACAAGTAATGGCGATATTTATGAGATATTTTTGGCAAGTGTTGGTATAGGGCTAGTGGGCTTAATGGTAGCAAATATGTTTGATTGTATCCCTATACGCGATGGGCAATTAGTGCTATTTATGCTTTTAGGAGTATTTTTAGGCGTAGATATAAGGGGCAAAAATGCCATTTAAAGTTTCTGTGATTATGCCTATTTATAATGTAGAGCCTTATTTGAGAGAGTGCTTAGATTCTGTGCTTAGCCAAGATTTGAATGATATAGAGATTATTTGCATAAATGATGGCAGTAGCGATGGCTGCAAAGATATTTTAGAATCTTATGCTAAAAAGCATAGCGCTATATCCGTGGTGCATAAGCAAAATGAGGGTGTGGCTAAGGCAAGAAATGAGGCGCTAGCTATGGCTTTAGGGGAGTTTGTTTGCTTTATTGACCCTGATGATTTTTACCCCAACAAGCACACTTTGAGCTTGCTTTATAATGCGGCTAAAAAGCATAATGCACTTATATGCGGAGGTAGCTTTAGCTATTATGCCAATGGAGAGATTATTACCGATTTTAAAGAAGAGAGCTTGCAGGGCTACATTTTTAAGATAAATGGTTTTATGCAATACAAAGACTATCAGTTTGACTTTGGGTTTCACCGCTTTATATATAAACGCACATTTTTACTTGAAAATCATATTTTCTACCCTCTTTATACGCGCTATGAAGACCCTGTGTTTTTTGTTAAAGCAATGATTAAAGCAGGGCAATTTTATGCTTTAAGTGAGGTTACTTATAGGTATCGCATAGGGCATCGAAGTATCACTTCATGGAGTGATAGCACTTGGAATGACCAAAACAAGGGCCTTGAAGATGTGCTGTTATTGAGCAAAAAATATAAGCTTTGGGGGCTTTATCATCTCACTTATCATCGTGCTAATGAAACGGCAAAGGCTTTGGGAGCTATGATTTGTGCTGGGAGGGCTAATGTAGGCTCACTTTTTGCCTTAGGTGTGATATTAGAGAAATATCACCAAGCAGGGGAAGAAAATACCATAGCCTTGCAATGCCAAATAATAACTGATAGGATAAAAAATCTTCATAATGTGCTTGCTCCTTTGGCATATTTGAAATTTATTTCTGCTCATTATAAAAGCGTATTTAAGACATATTTTAGAATCCGTCTTTTTAAACCATATAGCGTTATTCGCCTCTTTGGCATAACACTCTATGAAAACGCGGGGGGGGGGTAAAAATGTAGTTTTTTATGTGTTTTTAGCTCTAATTTTTCAATCAAGGCTTAAATTCGCTTTTATCTCTTTTACCTTTCTTTTAGCTCCAATTTTATCTTTTTGGGGCATAGGTTTTAGGGGTTTTAGAGTGATAGCTTGGTTTATGAGATAGTGGTGGTGGCAATGAGCCCGGCACTTGTTTCTATAATCGTGCCTATTTATAATGCAGAGTTGTATTTGAGGCAATGCTTAGATTCTATCATCGCTCAAAGTTATGAACATTTAGAGATTATCTGCATAAACGATGGCAGCACAGATAAAAGCGCAGAAATAGCTAAAGAGTATGCTAAAAATGATAGTAGAATCTGCTATATTCAGCAAGAGAACAAAGGCGGAGGTGCGGCGAGAAATGTAGGGCTAGAGGTGGCAAAGGGCGAGTTTGTGCTGTGCTTTGATGCAGATGATTATATGAGTAAAAACGCGATAGAGAGCCTTGTAGCTCGGGCAAAAGAGAGTAGGGCGGAGATAGTGATAGCTAAAAGTAGAGAGTTAAGAGATAATGAGGTGTTTCCTATGACTTGGGCTTTGCGCTTAGATATGCTACCTGCAAAGGTAAGCTTTAATTATAAAGATTTAGGGGATAATGTGTTTGGATTTTGCGTAGGTTGGGCATGGGATAAACTCTATAAAAGAAGCTTTATAGAATCTTTTGGTTTGAGGTTTGAAGATGTCAAATCCCCTAGTGATGATTTGCTCTTTGTCTTTACATCTTTGGTTGTGGCGGAGGCTATAAGTGTGTGTGATAAGGTGCTTTTTACTCATCGTAAGCATAGCGCCTCTCAAGAGAGTATGCGTGATGTGAATCCTTGCTTATTTCTTAACTCACTTAGGCTTTGGCAGAGTGCGTTGGTGCAAAAAGGGGTATTTAAAGAAGTGGAGAAATCATATCTAAATTGGACTTTGCATTTTTGTTTATGGCATTTAAATACGTTAAGTGATAAGGCGCATTATAGGCTCTTTTATGCGCTTAAAGGGGCATTATATGAGCTTGGTATAGCCAAAGCAAAAAGGGCAGATTTTTATAATCAAAGCCATTATGCACAAATGTGCTATATTCTTTATGTCCCGCTTTTTTTACATCGTTTGAATGTCTTTAGGATATGCAATATAAAAGGGATTTTTAGGATAAGGCTTAGCACAAAAGGGGGCATTATAAGGCTTTTTGGCAAGACTTTGTATAAGAAAAATTATGATGAATGTTTTTAGGGGCATTTGTAAATATATCACAAGGAGTGGGTAATGGCAAAAATGAAGGTCAAAAATTGCATCGTAGGCGCGGGGTTAGCAGGACTTACATTGGCTGAACGATTAGCAAACATAAAGGGTGAGAGTGTGCTTTTGATAGATAGGAGGGCGCATATTGGCGGGAATGTGTATGATTATCTTTGGGGTGGGGTACTGGTGCATAAATATGGCACGCATATTTTCCATACGAATAATAAAAAAGTGTGGGATTATCTCAATAATTTTAGTAGATTCTATCCTTATATGCACGAGGTGAAAGCCTTTGTCGATGGGCATTTAGCAAGTGTGCCTTTTAATTTAAACACACTCTATGAGCTTTTCCCTAAAAGCTTGGCAAATAATTTAGAATCTACCCTTTTAGCGCATTTCCCCTTTGGGAGCAGAGTGAGTATTTTAGAGCTACAAAAGCTCCCAGAATTAGCATTTTTAAGTCAATTTATTTATGAAAAAATCTTTTTAAACTATAGCTTGAAGCAGTGGCAATGCAGCCTAGAGGAGCTAGATAAAAGTGTGTTTGAGCGCGTGCCTGTGGTCGTGGGAGTGGATAATCGCTATTTTAGTGATACCTATCAGGGAATCCCCATGCAAGGCTATAGCAAAATGTGTGAAAATATGTGTAAAAGTAAGCTTATTGAGCTAAGGCTAGAGTGTGATTATAAGGATATTGAGCATTCTCTTGAGTATGAGCGGCTCTTTTTTAGCGGGGCGATTGATGAGTTTTTTAACTACGAATTAGGCGAGTTGCCCTATAGGAGTTTGGCATTTGAATTTATGGAATTTGAGAGGGAATACTTCCAAAAGTATGCGGTTATTAATTACCCAAATAATTATGACTACACGCGCATAGGGGAGTATAAGTATTTCCTCCCTTATAAAACCCCTCATAGTGTCGTGAGCTTTGAATACCCAAAATCTTGGAGTAGGGGCGATGAGCGATACTATCCCTTGCCAACCGCCCCCTCTCAAGCCCTCTATGAAGCCTATAGGCAAAAGGCACAAGCCTTGAGGAATGTGTATTTTATAGGCAGGCTTGGGGAGTATAGGTATTATGATATGGATAAAGTCGTAGCTAGGGCATTGGAGCTATTTGAAACTTTGTAGAGTATTTTTATACACATAAGGGGCGTTAAATTGTTAAATCTCGCCCCCCTCCCCTTTTTTTAGGGAATCTTGAGAGTTTTGACACTTCATTTAAGCGGTTTAGCAAAATCGGGGGATATTGCAGACTCTCGCTCACCCCCAATTTTGCTAAAAGCCCATAAAGCGTAGGGCATCTTTTAAGGCTTTTTGTGGGATGGGCAAAGTTTGGCAAATATTTTGGGGTTGGTTATTCAAAAGACGCAAGAGCAGCTTTTTGGGAGTTCTATAAAAGGAAGTTGTTTTCTCAGCCCTAGAGGGAGCACAAAGTGGAGGCGAAAAATCTCTAAAGGAATTACCAATCACACACAGAGATTCTTCGCGCGTAAAAACCCCGCAAGATATGATAATAAGTCCAATCCGCAAAGCAAAACTGCTTTATAAGGGAAATTAGATTGTCATTCTGAACCCTCGCAAGAGGGTGAAGAATCTCCCTCATCTACTACAGACTCTCTATAAGAATCATAAAAAACTCCCGCAGAGATTCTTCGCTCACACTCTAGATATGACAAATTAAGAAAGTCTCTAGTAGATGAGAGAGTTTCTTCGCTCAGGCTTTGCTTTCACGCTAGAGCTGAGAATTTGATAAGAGGTTCTTTAACTCAAGTATTGCAAGAAAAATGAGAGAGACAAATAAAGAAAGCCCATAAGAAGGCCTAGAGGTTGCATTGGGGATTGGCGTAATCTTTTAGTGTTGTTATGCCGTTTTCTCCGCATACGCGGCAGGTTGGAGACCTTTTTAGCTTAATTTTGCGAAAGTTCATATCCAGCGCATTAAAGCTTAGAAGCTGATTATAGAGAGGTTCTCCTATGTCTGTGATGATTTTTAGCACCTCTGTAGCTTGAATGCTCCCTAAGATTCCCGCAACAGAGCCAAACACCCCCGCACTTGCACAATTTGGCACACTCCCCTCACTTGGAGGCGTATCAAACACACAGGCATAGCAGGCACTTTGCCTTGGCTTAATGCTCATGCATTGCCCGCTAAAGCGTAAGATTCCCCCATAGCAATATGGCTTATTAAGCAGCATACAAGCGTCATTAATGAGGAATTTTGTAGCAAAATTATCACTTCCATCAACAATCACATCATAAGATTTAAAAATTTCAAGCGCATTGCTTGCATTTAACATAGTAGGATAAGTGGTGATTTGAATATCGGGGTTTAGGGCATTTAGCTTTTTGTGTGCAGATTCTACCTTGAGCGTGCCAATTTCAGCACTTGTGTGTATAATCTGTCTTTGGAGATTGCTTAGCTCGATCTTATCTTCATCAATTATCCCTATATGTCCCACTCCAGCAGCAGCTAAATATAACCCCACAGGAGAGCCTAGCCCGCCAGCTCCTACGATAAGCACACTTGATTCTAAAATCTTGCCCTGCCCCTTAAAGCCGCATTCTCTTAAGCGAAAATGCCTATCATAACGGCGCAATTGCGAATCGTTGAAGTTATATATCATGGATTATCCTTTAGAATCTCTAAAGCCTGTGCGCAAAGCATTTTCCACGCGCCTTCATGGGCAATAGCCGTGCATTGAGTGAAGCTCTCTTGTGCATTTTGCCCGAGTGTTTTAAGTAAAGAGCCTTTAAGGTAGAGTGCCTTTTGTCTATCATCATCTTTTAGTGTTTTTTGAAGCAAATTATCAAGTATATTTATGGCTTCATTTGAGCGTTGAGTGCGGATATAGCTTTGTGCAAGGGCAAAATCCACATACGGGGAATCTTTACTCTCTTTTGTGAGCTCTTGGAGTGCTAATATATCCTTTGCATAAATTTCAATACCAAGCTCATCATTTTGGGCTTGGGCGTCTTTAAGGAGCTCGAGATTCACCGCTAGCATTTGGGGGTTATTGGCTTGATATTCTTTTAGAAAGCTATAGGCTTGCAAGGCGCCTTCTTTGTCATTGAGCGCCCTTAGGGCAAAAAAAAGCACAAAGCCTACATCATAATGTTTGGTGCTTTTGAGATTTTTGGCAAGGGTTAGGGCATCTCTGCCTGCAAGCGCGGCATTTTTATTCTCACCAAGTTTGGCAAAGTTTAGGCTATCGCGGTAGAGCCATTGGAGCTTGCTTGCTAAATCTGTAGAATCTGCTGCCATGCCTTGTGAGACCTCTGCTGCCTCTTTATTTAGTGCTTGGGCATAGAGGCAGTCAAAAAGCGGCATTTTATCATTTGATTGAATCTGAAGAGGGCTAAAGGCAAGGTAATGCGTGCTTGCTTCTCTGCAGTTGTGATGTTCTAGTGCTCTATGGAGTAAAATCTCATGTGCATTTGCTACAAGGGCTTTGTCTTTAAGCTTATCCTTAAGCTCTATGACTTCTTCATATTTACCCTCATCAAAGAGTGTTTGTGCTTTCAGCATAAAAGCTTTTTCTTGCTCTGGTGAATTGGCATATTTTTCTATAATGTAATCGTATGTCTCTATTTTAGAATCTGGGCTATCATCTTTAGCAAGATTAAAAAGCAATTTATCATCTCTGTCTTTGACTACTTCTGTTAAAGGGCGGTGCTCAAATTCTTGCAAGAAAATTTTGTTGATTCTATGTGCGTCTTCTATGGCATTAGCAGCTTCATACCATATGCTTACATTATTGAGGAGCTCTTCTTTGTTTACGTCATTGCTAAGGAGGTATTCATAGAGGTATTCGCCTAGTTGTGCGGCGATAAGATAAAGCCCCTCTTCTGCAAGGGTATTTAAAAACTCATAATTTTTGATAGGATATTTTGCAATATAGCTAGGGTTAGCCTTAAGCATGGCTTGGAGTAGTTTTTGGGCTTGCTCTTTGTCTTTATTGGCTAGGCGGAATTTGCTCCATTCAATAGCCACCTCACTTGCACTATCTAAATCTTTTGCTTCTTGATAAGCTTGGGAGAAGAGCTTTGTGGCGACATTAGCATCACTTCCGCTATTAAAGTGCTTTGCTAGAGACATTTTGGCAAGCGGCATATAACGCGAGTTGGGGTATTCGCTAATTGTGCGATCAAGATAGTATTTCGCCTCTTCGGGGATTTTCATATCAGCATAGGCATTGCCTAAGTAATAGAGCACTTCGGGGACATTGGCGTCTGTGGGGTATTTTTTTATCCATTTTGTGCCCATATCGACAATCATATCGCTATTTTCTACAGAATCAAAATGCTCTAAAGCCCGCAAGCGAAACAGCAGTAAATCTTTAGCAAAGATAGTCTTAGGGTAGCTAATAAGCGTTTCATCAATGAGCTTAACTGCATCGATATAGGCTTGATTTGTCATTAAGGTTTTGATTTGGCTATATGCGTTGAAGTCTTCGCCATCATCATAACGAAGCGGTCCTCTATCAATATCAAGGTCATCAAAATAAAGTTCAGCATTTTTAATAATTTTAATAGGGAAGTTTAACCCCTTTGGCTTTCTTTGGTGCGTGTAGTCATTGAGAAAGGGCATTTCACTTTTATAGCCAATAATCTGCCATGAGGCACTCTTTTTGGGCTGCTCTTTAGTGATAGGTAGAGTGTCTTTTAGGTCTTTAGGTGTAGCAAAAAGCGCCATTTTATACTTTGGCTCGACATAGAGATAGAATATCCCATCAACTACGCGACTCCAAAAATGAAAGAAAAGTGTTTGCGTGGGAGAAAAGCTTGCAACAGGTGTGCGAGGGATCGTGCAGACGACATATGTTATTTCATTTTGAGTGTTGCGGTTTGCTCTGCATTCAAGTGGCTCGCTATGAGAGATATTCAGTACAGAGAAATGCTCTTTTAGCTCTTTTCCATAATTAATAGTAACATCGAGTCCAAAGACATAAAAAGGCAGAAATAAGACAAAAGCCACTTTGAATATTTGCACATATACTCCTAAAGTGGCTTTTAGCCCTAGAAGCCACTATTTCCATATTTTGCAAGAAGCTCAAGCAAATTTTGTACCATAAAGATAGCGCCTATACTCACAATAGCAGTGATAGCAAGAGCAAAGATACTAGGCAGTGAGAGTGAGATATGAGGGATGGGACGTGCCGATTGGGTATTAAAGATATAAATCACTACTTTCAGGTAATAAAATGCGTTTATAATACTATTAAGTGCCATAAGCAGCGCAAGGATAATATAATGAGAGCCTAGTGCATTTTGTATAAGGTAAATCTTCCCCCAAAATACGCAAAAAGGCGGGATACCCGCAAGGGCAAACATAAAAAATGTAAGTAAAATGGCTAATGTTGGGTTTGTGGTGATTAGGGATTTGAGTGTATCAAAGGAAATATCATTACTTCCCTCTTTCTTGCAAAGCCATAAAATACCAAATGCACCAAGATTAGCAAAGAGAAAGAAAAACCAATATAAAAATACCATATCTGGCAAGCCTAGTAAAATCGCACTCAGCACAAAGCCTGAATGTGAGATGGAGCTATAAGCGAGCATACGTTTTACATCTTTTTGCACTAGGGCTATGAGGTTTGGTATGCTTATGCTAAGGACAATAAGCGCAAAGAGGGTGCATTGTACAAATGTATTATGGGACTGAATGAATGGCTCAAATATACGAATCATCACAGCAAGTGCGGCGATTTTAGGCGCTATGGCGATAAAGCCGGCTATGAGGGCATTAGAGCCTTGATATACATCAGGAGTCCATGTGTGAAAAGGCACGAGAGAAGTTTTAAACCCCAAAGCACAAAGTAAAAAGATAAAGCCAAGGATGGCAAGCCAAGATGAGTTGGCATGCTCTTGCATAAATGCTCCAATATGCCCCATTTCTATACTTCCCGTAGCTGCATATAAAAGCAATGCCCCAAAGCATAAAAGCGCACTTGCCACTGAACCCATTACAAAGTATTTAATCGAAGATTCAAATGCGTGAATGTCATCATGGAGTGCAATCAGTGCATAAATGCTTAAAGAGGCACATTCTAAGCCTAAAAGCATAAGGATAAGATTCTCACTTGATACCATAAAGGCAAAGCCTGCAATGGCAAATAGAAAAAGTGCGTAGAATTCTGCTTTTTGGGTCTCAGGCAATGTATTATTGTGCATAAAAAAGAGCAAAATAATAAAAGCACAGAGCAAGATGAGTATCTGGGCAAAATATGAAATATGATCTACAAGCAAGAGATTAAAAAAGCCCACTTGTGGAGTGAGATTGCCCTCTATGAGTAAAAATCCAAGATTAAGTAAGACAAAAAGTATGCTGATACTCACATAGAGCTCGCGTGATTTTGTCTTATTAAACACACCCACACCGAGTAAGATAATGCCACCAAGGAGTGAAATACACATTGGAATAAGAAGCTCTACATGCAGTTGGGTAAATGAAAAATTCATAGATTCTGGCATTTTAATCTCCTATATTGGGGATAAGAATCACCCCTTCATCATCAAAATCATGAGGTAAGGATTCATAAGGGTAGTGAGTTTGCCACTCTTGTATGTGGTTTATGCTATTACTTGCTTTGAGCTCTATCATATAAGAGAGCGTTTGCATACTTGTATTGATCGGGTTAAGCAAAGGTTTAGGGTATATGCCAAAGCCTATAATAATGGCTATTATGGGTATAAATACAAGCTTTTCTCTTAAACCTAAGTCTTTTAAAAAGGCATATTGCACAAGCTCTGTGCCTAAAAACACTCTCTTAAACACAACAAGCATATAAATTGCCCCTACAAAAAAGCTGCTTCCTGCTAAAAAGGCGATAATGGGATTGACTTGAAAGAAACCATACAAACAAAGCACTTCCCCCACAAAGCCCATAGTAAGGGGCAAGCCTAAAGAGCACATCATCACTATACCAAAGACACTGCTAAGGTTAGGGAGCGTATGAGCTAATCCCTGCATTTGCTCGATTTTCTCACATTCTGTGCGTTCATTGAGGGCATAGATTAAGAAAAAGAGCGCACCAACGACAAAACCATGCGATACCATAAAAAATACAGCCCCGCTTAAGCCCTCTGTATTGAGTGAGAATATCCCTAGCACAATAATACCCATATGCGAGAGTGAAGCGTATGCAAGGAGGGTTTTAAGGGATTTTTGCACAAGGCAGAGGAATGCCCCATAGATAATCATCACAACGCATATAATACTTATGGTGGTACTTGCTAGGCTGCTTATATCCGGAAAAAGTGGCAGCACAAAGCGCACAAGCCCATATGTGCCCATTTTGCTCACCACTCCCGCAAGCAGAGCAGAACCTATGAGTGGTGCTTGTGTATAAGTATGTGGCTGCCATGAATGAAGTGGGAAGATAGGAATCTTGATTGCCATCCCAATAAATAGCGCGATAAAAAGCCATTTTTGCACGCCTGTGTCAAAGGAGATTTGATACCAATCAAGGAGATTAAAGCTCCATGCGCCCATAATAAGCTTGTATTGATAAGCAAAATACAAAATCCCTAGTAGCATAATCATAGAGCCCCCAAAGGCATAGAGGAAGTATTTAATAGAAGCATAAATGCGCTTTTCCCCTCCGCATACACCAAGTATATACAATATGGGTAGGAGTGAGAGTTCCCAAAAGATATAAAAAAGCATAACATCAAGTGCGCTAAACACACCCATTATGATACTCTCAAGGAATAAAATAGCGACTATTAGCATGGTATTGATATTTTTAAATAAATAGAGTGCAAGGAATGTTAAAAGGGCATTTAGCAAGATAAGAAAGAGTGAAATACCATCAATACCTATAGAGTAGCCTACGCCATAAGAGCGGATAAGATTCGCATGGCTAAAAAACTGAATCCCCCCATAATTGACATTAAACTCACTCCATAAAAGTATGCAAAAAAGCAACTCTACTCCAGCAGTAATAATGGCAAATATGCGTCCATTGTTCCCTTTGAGCGCATACAGAATAAGCCCTCCAAATGCTGGAAAAAATATAATAATGCTTAAAAGATAATTCATAACTACCTCCACAAAGAATAAGACACAAATGCCACTAATAAGATAAATAATCCCGCTACCATAAGCATAAGCATACGCGAGAGTGAGCCATTCTGTATAGATGAAAGCTTGCCTCCTAGAGCCTTTAGGGTATATGCAAATGTATCTACATATTTATCAATGCAGTCTAACTCTATCTTTTGATATAAAAATGCAGCGCATTTTTGATAGGGCTTGATAAAAAGCCATGTGTAGAGCTTAGGAATATAGTAGTTGTGGAAGAGTATTTTATATATAAAGGTATGCTCCCAGAAGCTCCCAAAGCCTCCTTTAGTGTATTTGATAATGCTAAAGAGTGCTACAAGGCATACAGATGTGAGTGTAAGGGCGATAAGGAGTATATGGGTCTGATGAGATATTTCGGGCAGAGCATAGGGGAGATAGGCTTTAAGGAAGTCTTCAAGCACTTCGCCAAGTCCGGCGATAATGGATAAAATTGCTAAAGGGAGCATAGCAAAAAGCATATAGGGATACGCCTCGTGAGGAGTGTGCTCATAGGATTTAGGTGCAAAAAACACAAGCATAAGCAAGCGGAAACTATAAAATGCTGTAAAAAGGGCAGAGATAAAAAGCACAAGCCAAAGTATAAATGAGTGAGAAAATGCAACTTCTAAAATCAGGTCTTTAGAAAAGAATCCAGCAAATGGATAAATACCCGCAAGTGCTACAGAAGCAATAGACATCATAATCATAGTATAGCCTAAACTCTTATAGAGCCCGCCCATTTTGGTAATATCAAGTTTATCATTCATAGCATGCATTACATTGCCTGCTCCTAAGAAAAGCAGAGATTTGAAAAACGCATGGGTGATTAAGTGAAAGAGTGCTATATAGTAAGCCCCAAGCCCAGCAGCGACAAACATATAGCCGAGTTGAGAGAGTGTAGAGTAAGCAATGATACGTTTTAAGTCTCTATTGACAAGTGCCATACTTGCCCCAAAAATAGCTACAAATGCCCCAAGTGAAGCGATAAAATACCCCACATCAGGTATCATTTCATAGAGTGGATGAGTGCGGATAAGCAGATATACTCCCGCTGTTACCATAGTAGCAGCGTGTATGAGGGCTGATACGGGGGTTGGTCCTTCCATAGCATCAGCTAGCCATGTGTGGAAAGGGAATTGTGCGGATTTACCCATAGCTCCTATAAAGAGCAATGCCCCAATCCATATAAGCAAGCTTGTATCAAAGTTATTTGTTTGGAGTGATAAAAACACCCATTCATATTTGAGGCTTTCACAATGATAGACAATCAAAAATATGCCTATGATTAATGCAAGATCGGCGATTCTATTCATTACAAAGGCTTCTATTGAGGCGAAATTGGCACTTTCTTTTTGATACCAAAAGCCTATTAAAAGATAAGAGCATAGCCCTACGCCCTCCCAGCCTGCAAAGAGACCTAAAAAATTATCACTCATAACAAGCAACATCATAGAGAAGACAAAGGCGCTTAAATAGCTAAAATAGCGATTAAAGCCTTTATCATGCTTCATATATCCTATAGAATATATATGCACGATAGTAGAAATAAAGCTTACTACAAGCATCATACTTGCACTAATGCTATCAACCATAAAGCCAAATGAGCTATAAAAATCTCCAGCTTCTATCCATGGGAGAAACTCAACATGAATGATTTTATGCGTTTTGTATATGTCTAAAAAAAGCACAAAAGCAGCAAGAAAGGAGATAAAAAGCAAGGTAGTGGGGATAATACCTATGAGTATGTGCTTTTGCTTGTGCCCAAAAAAGGCGGCAAAGACTGCCCCAAGCAGTGGGGCAAAAAGTGCGACATATACCATTTGAATGAGTGTTTCATGTGCATCTATCATAATTATCCTTTTAGATTCTCTAATGAGCTTATATCAAGCGTGCGATGCTTCCTATACCAAATCACTACGAGTCCTAAACCGAGTGCGATTTCTGCTGCAGCAATAGCGATGATAAAAAGTGCAAAAATCTGCCCTTGTAGGTCATTGAGATAAGAAGCAATAGCCACAAAGCCAATATTTATGCTATTTAAGAGAATCTCTGTGGAGAAAAAGAGCATAAGAATATTGCGTCGTTTTAAAATACCAAAAAGCCCTATGCAAAAACAGAGTGCAGAGAGAATAAGATAATGATTAAGGCTAATCATGCAAGCTCCTTTTAACGCTTAATACAATGCCTGCTACCATAGCTACAAGTAGCATAAGCGCGGCGATTTCAAAGGGAATGAGATATTTTGTAAAAAGCACATAGCCAATCATTTGGATATTATTCATCTCTGCAATATTTAGCAAGTTTTGCTCTTGGGCAACGAGCTCAAGGTGATTGCTTATCACAGGCATACCAAATATACCTACAAGGATTATGGCTATACCTAGAGTTAATGTGCAAATAGTGAGTTTGTCTTTAGAAGATTCCACAATAAGCTTAGAAGTGTCAAAAAACATCATTGCAAAGGCATAGAGCGCGACAACAGAGCCCCCATATACGACAATTTGCACCACACCTAAAAATTCTGCATTGAGCACAAAAAATATCCCAGAAATAAAGATTGTCCCGCTTGCAAGAGCGGTCATCGAGTAGAGAATCTGCTGGGAGGTTACTACGATTAAAAAGCTCACAATGCACAAAACACTAAAGCAATAAAAAGCAATACTTTCAAACATTCTCATTCTCCTCTTTTGCTTGCGTATGTTCTGCTGCTTTTTGTGAATCTTGTAATGTGTAGCTTAGAGGGGTTTTAATCATACGTTCATCAGCATTGGGTGATATAGAGCCATATCCGCTAAATTCTATCAAAGAAGCCTTAGGTTGTAAGAGTGTAGATTTAAATCCCACATGCGCCCTTTGCACACTTGCATTTTCAAACATATTCCCATGCACGATAGCAAGTTCTGGGCAAACTTCAGCGCATAATCCACAATAAATGCAACGTCCAAAATTAATGCTGTAATCAAGTATCTTTTTACGTCCATCTTCTCCCCTATCGGTGATAATGCGTATGCAGTTACTTGTGCAAATTTTCTCGCATAATCCACAACCAATGCAACGTTCATTATCAGATTCTAAAAGCCTTTGAAGTTTATGTATGGCTCTATATCTGGAGCTTAGAGGGATTACTTCAAGCGGATAGGGGATAGTTACCTTTGGTGCAAAGAATGCTCCAAGAGCCTTTTTGAGCCCGCTAAATAAATCAAGCCCAAAGGTTGTTTTTAAGCTTATCATCACGCGGCTTACAAAAGGCTCCTCTTGCCGATTGAGTCTAGGGGGTAAAACATAATAATCTCTTTTCATTTGCACTCCTAAAATAATAAAATGCAGCCCGTAAGCAGGACATTAAGTAGCCCAAGAGGAAGCATAATCTTCCAGCACATACGCATCAGTTGATCAGGGCGAACATGTGGGAATGACGCCCTTACCCACATAAATAAAAAGATAAAAAACGCCACTTTGAGTAAAATAGCAAGTCCCCCGGGGATAAAGCCCCAGTCATTGAATCCACCGCAAAACATAAGGCTTAAAATAAATGCGGTAGAAAACATATTGGCATACTCACCGATAAAAAACATACCCCATTTTAAGCCACTATATTCACTTGCAAAGCCCGCAGTAAGCTCGGCTTCATGTTCTAGTAAGTCAAAAGGCGTGCGGTTAAGCTCAACATAAGCAGCGATGATAAAGAGCACAAATGCTAGAGGTTGCTTAAAGATAAGCCATTCAAAAATACCCCCTTGCTGATAGTTATTAATATCTATTAGCGAGAGAGAGCCTACAAGCATAAGCGGGGCTAAAAGTGAGAGAAAGGTAATCACTTCAAAGCTCAAAAACTGCAACGCAGCCCTTGCTCCCCCAATTAAAGACCATTTATTCCCCGAGCTTAGCCCCGCAAGCAGTGGGGCGTAAATACCGCAAGAGCCCACCGCTAAAACAAAGAGAATGCCTACATTAATATCAGAGATAATAGGCTGGATGGTATGCCCAAAGAGCTCAAACTCGGGGAAAAATGGTATAGGCGCCATAGCGATAAATGCAGTAATAGCAGCAATTGAAGGTGCTAGAATAAAAATGGGTCTAATGGCGTGCTGGGGGATAATATCTTCTTTTGTGAAGAGTTTAATGCCATCGGCTAAAACTTGCAAAAGCCCATAAGGACCCACATAGTTTGGACCTATACGTTTTTGAAAAAAGCCTAAGACTTTGCGTTCTAAATAAGTGCCAAAGCCCGCAAGCGCAGAGAAGACAAGTAAAACAACAATAATCTTTAAGAGTGTTTCAATAATGCCACCGGTAATATCACTCATGCTTCTTCCTTATGTGAGATTGCTACATTCGCCCAAGGCTTTGAGGCAAAGATATGTTGCGCTCCGCTAAGCATAGGGCTAATGAGGAAATATGATTGAGCAAGATAGTGGTCAATAAATACCGCACCTCTTACAGAATGCATAGAATCTGTAAGTGTGATATATTCCCCTTCTTTAATATTTAGCTCTTTAAATAAATCTCTGCTTACATAAATCCCTACTTTATTTTGTAGGTGAATGCTCCCTGCGGTATAGGCATTAAATTGTGAGGGGGAGTTTAGCATACAGGCATTAAGGCTATCTGTATATGTAGGGAGTGTGAGAGATAGGGAATCTAGAGGGATTAAAGGCGTGAGAGCAAGGCTTTTGAAGCGGTAGCCACGTACATCTGTGCCATCATTTAAGAATCTATTATCAAAATCATCAAATTCACATCCGCAAATAAGGCTGGTGTAATCAATTAAATATTCGCCTTTCATACCAAAGGCTTTAGCAATATCGCTTAAGTCATAGCCATTAAATGGCAGGGCTGCCTTGATAGGCAAGATTCTGCAATCTATGCTTGTGTAAGTGCCCTCAAGTTGATTTAGTGCTGGGAGGATAAAGTCAGGGGCAGGGGCGGTTGGTTGTAGGTTTGAATCTGTATTAATAAAATCAGAATCGCAAATAAAATCCCCCTTCTCTCTAAAGCCAATGCTAAAGCCCATATTTGCTTCCTTAGGGCTTAAATCACAAATCATCGCTAAGCCCAATGCGTTTGCAAATGGCGGCACAAGGATAACTTGCACAAATCCCTTATCTTCTAAAATACCTAAAAGTTGCGCTAAAAGTTGTGTGTTTGTGTCCATATAGGCATCAGCTCCAAGTATTAAAGTGGGCTTTGAAGTAAGCATAGAAGAGAGAGATTGGAAATCCTCCATAGTGATATTAGCATCTATAAGGGCTT
Source organism: Helicobacter marmotae (assembly GCF_003364255.1). Lineage (GTDB taxonomy): Bacteria > Campylobacterota > Campylobacteria > Campylobacterales > Helicobacteraceae > Helicobacter_C > Helicobacter_C marmotae. The sequence continues at coordinate 23,743 of NZ_NXLR01000003.1, read as the reverse complement.
GATATACTATCTCTTCTTGTATTTCTTCAATACTTTTTGAGACCTCAGTTTGTACTTCTTCTCCTGCTTCATTGGTGGTTGTAATGGTTTCCTTTATCTCTTTAGTAATGGGCGTGTGTTTTATTTGCCTACTCTCAAGTATGGGTTGAATGATCGTTGTAATGCTTTGTATAGCTTGTGTATCAGCTGGGTTTGATAGCACATAGGCAAGGGCTAGGGCAGCTATAGCTACACTGAGTGCTTCTGGGCGGTAGGTGATGGTAGCAAGGCTTTTGCTCAAACTTGGCAAGAGCGTATCATGGAGGGGGTGCATATATATGGCTTGTGAGTTTTTCAGCATTTTAAGCTTGTTATTAAGCATATAGCGGAAATTTGGCACTTCATAATTAATGGCACTTCCTATAAAAATCACATTTTGTGCTTCTTTGAAAGATTCAAGATGGTTTAGCATCGTTTTATTGGCATATGTAAGGAATGTATTAATAAATTGCTTAAAGCTTAGAGCCTCTTCATTATGCAAGGAGCAATTTAGTATTTTGGCAAGGTGATTAAGCACAAAAGCCTCTTCGTTAGTCACTTGATTGCCTATATTGATATGTGAAGCCTTTTTAAAGGCTTCTATAGCTGCCTGTAGGTTTTGTGCTGGATTTACACTTGAGCTTACATCATAGCCATAACGTCCCGCTCCGCAAATGGGGTTAAAGTAGAAGTCATTTTTTATGCGATAAATATGGGGTGTGCCTAGTGTGTCATTGTGGCGCACTTCATAAGTGATTTTGCAACCCATAGGGCAGTGAGTGCAAGTAGATTCTATCTTTTTAAGCTCCCACGCATTTGCCTTGTATTTAAAGTCATTTGTGCTTAATGCTCCCACAGGGCATACGCTAATGCACTCCCCACAATCAAAGCAAGGTGTATCACTCACAAAATCAATTAACGCCTTTTGCTTCCTTGCCCATACGCTTAGGGCGTCTTTAGGCATACTCTCTTTCCATAATGCCATATCAAGCACTTCAAGCTCAGCTTTTTGGGCTTTAAGCTTTGCTTCACCTATATTGTCTTTACATGTTGTGGCACATCGCTCACACATAATGCACAAATTTGGGTCATATACTGCTTTTGCCCAGCTTTTATGGGGTTTGTCGCTCTCTTTAATATGATATTCTTGTGCGGTAACATTCATTTTCAATGTGTAGTTTTGTAATTCGCATTCGCCACTTTTATCGCATACGCCACATTGCAAGGGGTGGTTTATATCATAGCTTTGCATGATAGCATTGCGCTCTTTTAGGATTTCTGGTGTGTGTGTGAGGATATTCATACCCTCTTTGACTTTGGCATTACAGGAGTAGTTGCGTTTGCCATCAATCTCTACCATGCAGAGCTTGCACGCCACGGTTGGCGAGCAGCCTGAGAGATAGCAAATTGCAGGGATTTCAATACCCTCTTTACGTGCTACTTGTAAGATACTATCTCCTTCATTGCAAGGGATAGATTGTCCATTAATTGTGATAGTAACTTTACTCATAATATCACCTCGACTTTTTTATAGGGATAGCCTACCGCCATTGTTTCAGGGAGATAGAGCAGGGCGATAGTGCCTTTTTGGTCTTTTTTACATTTGCAGATGGCAGAGATACTTTTATCTTCAAATGTAAGTGTGATGTGTTGATTATCTTTCAGCCCAAGTGCTGGGTAAAAAAGCGGCGGGACTTTGAGGATATTGGAACTACAGGGGGGAGTAAGGGGTAATGTATAGACAAAATGCCCATTTGATTCTGGTAATTCTTCGCATATTTGAAGTTTGACATCAGGCATTTGAAGCGGTGTAAGTATTTCTTTAAGCTCGGGCATAATGATATGTATTTTCTTGCTTGTCCCAAGTATGCCACATATAAGGGCAATATCTTTAGCATGCGGGTGGAGGGCTAGCTCTTTACCAAGTATAATGCCAATACTTTTTGCATTCAAAGCTTTGGCAGTAATTTCTGCGCATTCTTCTTCTGCGATATTAGTTTCTGAAGCGAGATAACCTATGTCGATTTTTGCTAGCTTTAAATTTAGCTCTTGGCTTAGGGGAAGTGAGGTATCAAGCAGAGGGGATAGACTTTGAGCTAAAAGCCATGATAGCCCAAATTCTGTGCCAATTTCATAACGCAAACTTTGTGCGTGTGATGAGCTTTGCATAAAAAGTGGATGAAGCACAAAAAGCTGCCTATACGCAGGAATCTCTTGCCAAAAGTAGCCAAAGCTAAGAAGCATATCATAAGAGCTAAGTTGTGTATCTTGTGTATGTATGGGTTTTTGTGAAATGTTAGCAATACTTTGTGCAAATGCTCTCATAAGAGTTTTCTCCTCACTACAATGCTCCAATCTACTTCATTAAAACGCAGACTATTTAAGAGCTCATCGCCTCGTTTTAAAATACAATCAATAGCTTTTTGGACATTGGCAAAATCTCGCACTTCAAAAAGAAAAATAGCAACCTCTCCATTATGTAAGCCATCACATATTTCACTCATTCTTTGCTCAAAATCATTTGCTAAGTGTCGTAAATCATATCTTTTCATATTTATATCCTTTACCTATCTACTTCACCAAACACAATATTTGTAGAGCCAATAATGGTGGGAATATCTGCAAGATCATGTCCTAAGAGAAGCTCTTGCAATGCTCCAGTGTGGTGGAAGCTAGGAGTGCGGATTTTGAGGCGATGAGGTGAAGTGCCCCCCAAAGAATGGATAAAGAATCCAAGCTCGCCTTTGGGAGATTCTGTAGGGACATATACTTCACCTTTGGGAGGGCGCATACCTTGTGTTACAAGCACAAAATGCTGCATAAGAGAGTAGTTTTGAGTCATAATATCTTCTTTAGGTGCGGAGATATAACGTGCATCTTTTGCCATAGTTTGTGGTGGTGTGAGGGGATACATATTGATAAGTTGTTTTAGAATCTTGAGTGATTGATAAATCTCTTCAATATAAAGCTGATAGCGCGCATAGCAGTCTCCCTCAGTGGCAATAGGCACTTCAAAGTCAAGCTCACTATAGAGTTCATATGGATTATGCTTGCGAATATCCCATTTGATACCACTTCCCCTTGCCATAATCCCACTTAGATTCCATTGCTTGACAAAATCTTGGGAGACATAGCCTACATTTTCAAGGCGGATACGCCAGATTCTATTTTTATCTAGCAAGCCTCGCACTAAATCAAGTGTTTTAGGCACACTTTGTGTCCATTTTTGCACATTTTCTAGGAAGCCATTGGGTAAATCAAGGGGCACGCCTCCTATGCGAATGGCATTATGCGTAAGTCTAGCCCCGCAATAATCTTCCATTAAATCCAGTCCATATTCACGCTCAATAAAGCAATAAAGAAATATAGACAAAGCCCCCACGTCCATGCCATGCACGCCAAGGAAAAAAATATGAGAAATAATGCGATTAATCTCTAAAAGCATAGTGCGTATGACTTGCGCCCTTAGGGGGATTTCTACGCCAATGAGTTTCTCTACCCCCACTGCAAAGGCGTAGTTATTACTTGTAGCAGCGATATAATCAAGCCTATCGGTAGTGGGCATAAATTCATTATAAATCATATTTTCTGCCATTTTTTCAATACCACGATGAAGATAGCCAATATCGGGGGTGGCTTTGATGATTTTTTCTTGCTCAAGCTCTAAAATAAGGCGAAGCTGCCCATGTGCTGAGGGGTGTTGTGGTCCAAAATTCAGTACCATTTTGTCATTTTCTTGCTCAAAAAAGATATTTTCAAAATTAGGCTTAAGCCTTGTGTAGTTTTGTTTCATCTTCGAGCCTTTAGTTTTGTGCTGTGTTTGAATGATTTTAAAAGTGCGGGTTTATGCTCTTCTTGATAAGTGGGTGTGAAGCTAAGAGATGAAAAGTTTCTCTCATCATTTTTATCAATTCTCGCGCTATCTCTTTGCTCCTTGCCGATGATGTCGCGGTATTCTTTGCCAAAGATTCTATCTACTTCATACCAAGCGGCGTATTCATCACCTTGTAGGGGGTAGGATTTAAGCAATGGGTGTCCTACCCAATCTCTTGGCATAAGCAATCGGTGCAAATAAGGGTGTCCATCAAAAATAATGCCAAACATATCATAACATTCCCGCTCGCTCCAATTTGCACTTTTAAAAAGCGGAGTGAGTGAAGTAATGTGCTGGGTTTTTTTGATTTTTGTTTTAATGTTTAGTCGTTTTGAGCTGGTTTCTTCAAGCTTTAAAAGCAGGTAGAATAATTCAAATTCATTATTGAGTTCTAAATTATCAATCGCACTCATTTCTGTGAGTGTAGCATAGCCCAATGCATGGAGCTCTGAGATAAGTGCAAAAAGTTGGGTAGATTCTACCCATAGAGTGGCAAGGTCGTTTTGGATATAGCTTTCTAAAAGAGGCGTTTGAAGCGATTGTAATTCATCAAAGCCACTTAGAGGGAGTTTGGGCGAAGTAGGGGGGACATCAAAGCGATGAGTGTAATATGCGCTCTTTTGGGCGTTGGCTTTGGGGGGATTTTGTCTTACCATGATTTATCCTTATATAAGTCGTTTTCTCATATCTTGGGGTAGGGCTTTTTGTTTGCGGATTTTTTGCTGTAAGACCATAATGGCATATTGTAATGTCTCTGGGCGTGGAGCGCATCCGGGGAGATAAATATCTACAGGGATAATTCTATCCACGCCTTGAACGGTGGAATAGGTATTAAACATACCTCCTGTATTCGCACAACTCCCCATAGAGATAACCCATTTAGGCTCTGGCATTTGGTCATAAAGTCTGCGGACAAACTCGGCATGCTTTTTGGTAACCGTGCCTGATACAATCATCAAATCCGCCTGTCTAGGAGAAGCACGAAATATCGTGCCAAATCTATCAAGGTCAAAGCGACTGCCACCTGTTGCCATCATTTCAATTGCACAACATGCTAAGCCGTATGTAAGCCCCCATAGTGAATTACTTCTCCCCCAATTGAGGAGTTTATCTACGCTACTTAGGGCGATAGGTAAGCCTGCAGCTTGTGTATAGTTTATTTGATGTTTTGCCATGAGAGAGCTCCTTTTTTCCACGCATAGATAAAGCCTATCACTAAAAAAGCAATAAAGCTTAGCATTTCAACAAAAATAAAACTACCAAGTCCAATATGCGCAAAATATTTAAAATCAATCGCCCAAGGCAGCATAAAAATAATTTCAATATCAAAAAGAATAAAAAGGAGCGCTAGGATAAAAAAATGTGTAGAGATCTTATTTTGTTGTCTTGCGGGTGTAGGACCGCATTCATAAGTGGAAAGTTTGAGTTTCTCTCTTTCTTTTTTTGCGAGTTTTCTTGAGAGGATACGTTGCAAGCGGAGTGTGAGAGTGAAAGCAACACAAGTAAGCACAAATAATACAAATACGCCAAAATATGGGTATTCAAATACAGAATGACTCATGTTTTACCTTTTTAGTTGTTTGAATGTGTTGATTTTAATGTATAGATTCCAAATAATGAGTCTATTTGGTAAAAAAATAATTTACAAATTGAAAAAATAAGTTACTTTTTTACCACTCTAAGGGGGGAGAATAGGGGGTTTGTGCTATTGGATATTCGTATAGAGGGCTTGGACATCATCATCTTCTTCGATTTTGTCTAAAAGCTTTTCAATTTCTTGCATTTGCTCTTCATTGAGCGTGATGGGTGAAGTTGGGATTCTCTGTAATGTGGCTTTAAGAATGGGAATCTGCAAGGATTCAAAGCCCTCATTAAGCGTGCCAAAGTCCTTATAATCTCCATATGCGATATAATGCACCCCTTCTTCATCTTCTATGCTTTCTAGCTCTTCTAATCCGTAATCAATTAATGCGAGCTCTAAATCAGCAATATTCTCTTGTGTGCGAAACTCAAAGACGCTTTTGCGCTCAAACATAAAATCAATAGAACCATTTGTCAAAATACTTGCATTGGGCGTTTTATTAAAATAGCTTTTGATATTTGCAATAGTGCGTGTGGGGTTGTCTGTAGTGCATTCAATAAAAATAAGCACACCATACGCGGCTTTACCCTCATATGTGATTTCGCTAAAAGTGCCATCTTTCCCACTTGCGCGCTTGATAGCTGCATCGATATTATCTTTTGGCATATTTTGCGCTTTAGCATTGGCAATGGCAGTGCGAAGCTTTGCATTCATTGCTGGGTCTCCCCCGCCGGCTTTAGCTGCAACGGTGATAGCTTTTGCAAGTTTGGGAAATACTTTACTCATTTTATCCCACCGCTTTTCTTTAGCTGCGCGGCGATATTCAAATGCTCGTCCCATAATACTCCTTTATTGCTTGATGTATAAAAGCATTATAACATACCTTCATTCCTCAAGGTGTTTTGGTGGCTTAGATGAGGAGATTCTATAAAAGAGCGGCGATTTCTTTAGTATGGTAGCTAATGATAATATCTGCCCCTGCGCGCTTAAAGCTTGTGAGTGTCTCAAAGAGTATGCGCTCATAATCAATAATCCCTGCTTTTTGGGCAAGCTTTAACATACTATATTCGCCACTTACATTATAGATAGCTAATGGTAGCAAAGTGCGCTCGCGTATATCGCGCACAATATCCAAATATGCAAGGGCAGGCTTGACCATAAGTATATCTGCTCCCTCTGCCTCATCAGTTAAGCTTTCTAAAATGGCTTCTCTGCGGTTGGCATAATCTTGCTGGTAAGCGTTTCTATCGCCAAAGCTTGGGGTGGAATTAGCAGCATCGCGGAATGGTCCATAATATGCACTTGCAAATTTTGTAGAATAGCTCATAATGGGAATATGGCTAAAGCCGCCTTTGTCTAAATAAGCGCGGATTGTAGAGACCATACCATCCATCATCGCGCTTGGGGCTATCATATCCCCGCCACATTCTGCAAGTAGCAGGGCTTGCTTGCCTAATATTGCTAATGTCGCATCATTATCAACACTTTGAATCTTCTCATCAAGTATGCCGCAATGCCCGTGGCTAGTGTATTCGCAAAAGCATAAATCAAGTGTGAGAATCATTTGTGGGAAATGCTTTTTAATGGCTTTTATTGCTTGGGGGATAATGCTTTTATCGCTTAAAGCTACGCTTCCGTGCTCATCTTTATGGCTTGGTAAGCCAAAGAGGATAATATGATATATGCCAAGTTTAAGGAGGCTTTCACATTCTTTAAGGACATTATCAATGCTAAGCTGATAGACATCTGGCATAGAGGGAATTGCATTTTTGATATTGTTACCCTCAAGCACAAAAAGCGGATAGATAAAATCTTCTTTGCATAATCGTGTTTCTCTTACTAAAGCTCGCATGGGGGCTTTGAGGCGAGTGCGCTTAAATCTCCTAAACATCATTTCTCCTTCTCTTTTTTAGAGTTTTGGTTTTTTATCAATGAGGCAATAGCTTTCTACCACGCAATGATGAATGATGAAAATATTGCAACCATCTTTATGTTTGTAGCTAAAGTCAAAGCCTTGATTATCAAGTGTGTTTTTAATGATATACATACCAAGCCCAAAGCCTTGTGATGAAGGGTTTTTGGCGTTTTTAAAATAAGGCTTGAAGTAATCTTCTAAAGGATAGGCCAGGGGCTCACCTTGAGAGCTCGTATAGAGGCGGTCATCTTTGGTATATACCTTAACCTTGCCGTCTTTGCTGTATTTAATGGCATTATCAAGGAGATTCTTAAGGGCTATGGCAAATAAATCAAAATCTGCTTTGATGAGTGCATCGGGAGATAAAAGGGTAATGGGATCATTTTCATCATCAATAAGGAGCATATCCTTAGTGTGGCTTATTAAATCTGTGAGAAGAAATTCTTGTTTGTTGATATGATAATTTTGGGAGTTGATTTGCTCGAGTTTTGCAAATTCATTAATGAGTTCGTTTAGTCGTGTGAAGCTTGAGCAAAGCTGCCCTCTTTGGGTGGGGTTATCTACCATTTCGGCGATGATGCGACCTTTTGTGATAGGAGTTTTAAGCTCATGCATAATAGAGCGCAAAAGGAGGCTACGGGATTCATTTAAGGATTTAATCTTGTTTGATGCCTTATGAAACTCACGATAAAGCTCTCCAATTTCATCTTTTGTATTTGGTTCATATCGTGTGTTGAAGTTACCTTCTGCAAATTGTTTGATTTGTCCTTTAAGCATTTTAAGGGGCATGAGACTTTTTAAAACAATGCAAAATACAAAGGTAAGAAACACAATGCCAATGAGTGTGATAATATAAAAATCCTCATAAGATTTGCGTGAATTGTCTTTATAAAGTATGGTTTCATTATTGGTTTCTAGGAGTATATAAATACCATTTTGTGTATTGATAGCTTTAGCAAAAATGCCATCAAAGCCATAGGGGATTCTATTAATTTCTTGTAAGACACGTTTGATTTCTTCCTCCTCCACGGGAATAAATTGTATATTTTCTAAATATTGTTTAATGGCTAGGAGATTGCCTCCATATTGCATAATTTCATTAATAGTGGCGGTGAATTGTTTATATCTTAGCTCAGAGCGGAGATTTTCATTCTGTATATGGTCTTGGATAAAATAATACGATATGGCAAAAAACCCAAGCAAGGCACATAGGAATAAAACGATAATTTTAAAAAATATAGAATGGCGGAATTGAAGCATATTTATGCCTCAAGTTTATAGCCCACACCACGTACAGAAATGATATATTGAGGTTGTTTGGGGTTTTCTTCTATCTTTGAACGCAAGCGCCCGATGATAACATCAATACTTTTGTTTGAACTCTCAGGGTTAATGGATTCAGATTCTATAGCAATGGCTTCGCGTGAAAAGACATGCCCCTTTTTGCTAATAAGGAGTGTAAGTATCTCATACTCCGCACGGGTTAATTCAAGCTTTTTATCTTTAAAAAACACTTGTCGGCTATATTTGTCAATTTTAAACACGCTATCTTTTTCTTTATCTTGCTCTTTGATATTCTTTTTATTGTAACGTCTAAGGAGAGATTGGATTCTAGCGACAAGCTCTTTAGGGTCATATGGCTTTGAGATATAATCATCAGCTCCAGATTTAAGAGCCTCTACTTTGTCATCTACATCGCTTCTTGCAGAAGAGACTATAATAGGAATGCTATTTTGTTTGGCTACCCTTTTACACACCTCTAATCCATCGAGATTAGGCAGAGTTAAATCAAGTAACAAAATATCAAAATGCCTTGCATTTACCGCACTCATGCCTGTGTAAGGTTCATCATAATTAGTAACATTCATATCATATTGCTTAAGATAACCTGTGATAATTTCTGCTAATTCTACATCATCTTCTATCATTAAAACTTCTAGCATGTCCAAACCCTTCATTACAAGTAAAAGTGCGGGATTTTATAACAAAACACTTTTTAGATAGCTTAAGTAGTGAATATCTTATTTTATATATGGAGAAAAGAAAATAAAGGGATTGATTGAAAGATCCCACTCAAGTGGGGGTCTTGAGTGGTTTCAATAAAGGTTTGGTTATTTAACGCGAGCATCTTTAAGGAAACAAGGAGGAAGTTGGAGGGGGATAACCTCCTTTTTTTTGAGATGATGCTCGCAATGGGTTAATCCATCACCTTGCCTTATCTCATTCGGGTCAAGGTTGAGAGGCATTGTAAAAGCACTTGATTAATGTAAATTTAACAAAGCTATCTTTTTATATCATTTAATCGTTCATTTATGATGCTGAGTTGGTATTCTAAGAAGTTAATAGTGATATTTAGTTTGGTCTCTAAGTTCTTATTATGCGGTGCATTTAAACCCTCAAAAAGCACTAATAGACGCTCTTGGAGCATTTCTAAAAATTCACATTCATTGCGAAGTATGGTATTTGCGTGAATGCTATCAAAAGTATTTTGTGCTCCATTACTTTGGTATGGCTTTGGAGAATCTTCATTTACTTCTGAAATTTCATTGAGTGTTTGTAAAATTAAATCTTTGAGTTCCATTTGAGTAACCACCTTTGAAATTGAAGTATATCTTCTTGTGAGCTAAGCGTGGAGAAAAATTCCTTTTGCTCTTCATTCACAAGATGTGCATATTTAGGCTCAAGCATAAGACGTTTTATGGCTGTTTGGGCTTTTTTATTATCTGGGTGCTCTAAGAGAATCTCGCGATAAATCTTTAGGGCATCTTCTTTGAGACCTTGCATTTCATAGATTTGTGCGAGGGTGAGCGTTTTAATACTATCTGCCATATGAGAGCCTTTGGGTGAATGTTTTGAGTGAATAGGCTAATTGTATAATGTTTTTGTTTGCAAGTTCATTAATATTTAGTCTTGGATATAGTTCATATCACAAAAGCTACTTGCATGTATGTTGCTAAAGGCATTTTTAAGTGATTTAAAAAAGTTAGGATTTTGCTCTTCCATGTTTTTTAAAAACTCCTTTGTTGCAGCACGAGCATAGGGTCTTTTATCAGAATCCAGCCAATTTATAGGGCAGTTGCAATCAGGGGCAATGTAGATATGATTTGAAGCAATAAAATCAATAATCTGCCTCTCTCGCACAAAAATCAATGGACGTATCACTTTGATTCCATTTTCTGCGCGATAAATAGGCGGCATGGAGCGCATAGTACCATTATAGGTAAGATTCATAAAAAAGCTCTCAGCTGCATCATCTAAATGATGGGCTAGGGCAAGTTTATTATAGCCTCCCTCTAATGCTTTGCTATAGAGTGCTCCCCGCCTCATACGAGAGCAAAAACTACAATAAATAGTCCCCTCGCGCTTGTTTTGCTCTAATATCTCATAAATATCTGTGCGATAGAGTTCATAAGGGATATTGAGCCTCTCGCAGTATTCAAAGATATATTCATATTCTCCACCCCTGCCATAATCAATCGTAATGGCTTTAAAGTCAAACTTAAAAGGTGCGTGTCTCTTCATATAGGCAAGAAGTGTGGCTAAAAGTATAGAATCTTTCCCCCCACTTAAACCAAGCAGCACTTTATCTCCCTCATTAATAAGCCCATACTGCGCATTGCATTTACCCACAAGACGCAGGATTTTTTTGCTTATAGTGGGCGTGCTTGCTTGATTGTGTGGATTATTTGCTGTCATTTTTCTTATCTTTGCTTTCAGGGTTTTGCTTTTTATGTTTTGTGAAATAACCTCTGTTTTGATAGATTAAAAAGCATAAATATATCCCCATAGCACTAGCGATAATGATTTTTTCATAAAGTTCCATATGCTTCCTTAGGCGATTAAAGCAAGAATCTGTTCTTTGTGAATAAGCGTATCATCATATTTAATGATAAGAACACCCTCACTTTTATTAAGATAGTATTCAATAATACCCTCTTGTGTGTCGAGTTGATGTAGTTTTGATGTGTCTGTTTGTTTAAGATAAATATTTTTATGATTTTTGGGATTACTTAGGAAGATAATTAAAAGCACAGCCCAAAATAGACAAGCGAGTGCGATAAGAAGAGAGAGTGTAAAAAGCCCTATTTGCTCATAAAGCCACCCGCCAAATGCCCCACCAAGTGCGCTGCCCACGTAGCCCATTGTGGTAAATATGCCAAGTGCCGCTCCTTTTTGATGAGCCTTAGGATAGCGGCTAGCAAGGGATTGCATAATAGGCTCATGAATAGCAAAACCAATGAAAAATACCAGTGCAGCAAAGCAAAAGCAAAAAAGTATATGGTTTTTAAAAGCATAAGCCATAAGGAAATATGAAAGCACAAATGCCCCAATGCCAAAGAGCATAACTGCCTTGAATTGCCCCCTTTTTTGTGCAAAGACTGAAGCAGGACCCATAGCTATAATGCCTGCAATGGCGGCAGGAGTGTAGATATACCAAAGCTCTTCTTGCTTGATATTAAAGTGATGAGTGAGTGTAATGCTTATGCACACAAAGGCAAAAATCATCAAAAACTTTTGCAAAAATGCGCTGAGATACATAATAAGCATATTTTTATCGCTTAGGGTATTTTCACACGTTTTGTTATTTTTGTTATTAAAGTTATATTCAACATGCGGGGTGTTAGGCACTTTCCAATAAAGTATGATAAGAGAAAGCACACATAGAGCGCTTGTGAGCAAAAATAAGGTATTTAATCCAAGGTGGCTTGCAATGAGCGGGCTAAGAAACATAGCAAGCACAAAACTTGCAAAAATCCCCGCTCCCATAATAGCCATAGCTTTATTACGTTCTTCTTCACGTACTAAATCTGCAATTTGCGCACTCACTACACCGCCAATAGCCCCCACCCCTTGTAAGAATCTCCCAATAATAAGCCAAGTGATATTTGAAGAAAAGGCACACACAAGAGAACCAAGTAAAAAAATCAATAAACCAATGCCAATGATATGTTTGCGATTATATTTATCACTTAAGATTCCAAAGGGCGTTTGAAAGATGATTTGCGTAATGGCATAGCCTCCGGCAGCTAGCCCGGCAAGAAATGCACTTGTATGGAATTCATCTGTATAAAGCCCAATGATAGGTAAAACAATAAAAAGCCCAAAAAAACGCAAGCTTGAAATAAGCGTAAGGGGCAAGAGATATTTCATAAATGTCCTGCCTATGGGGTTAAACTTGCTCGCAAATGGTGATAGATTTAATAATATCACCTTCTTTGATTTGATCAAGTGTGGCAAAACTTGCACTATCATCTCGCTCAATTCCACCAAAAACCGTGTGAGCTCCGTCAAGATGAGGTTGAGGATCAAAACAAATAAAAAACTGACTTCCGCCTGTGTCTTTGCCCGCATGTGCCATAGAGAGCGCCCCTCTTATGTGTTTATGTTTGCTTACACTTGTCTCACATTTAATGCGATAGCCCGGTCCTCCCACGCCATTACCTATAGGGCAGCCTCCTTGTGCGACAAAATGCGGTATCACGCGGTGAAAGGTAAGCCCGTTATAGAATCCATCTTGTGCGAGTGTTGCAAAATTTGTAACACTCTGTGGAGCGTCTAAAAAAAGCTTTAATTTCATCGTCCCAATGGGAGTTCCATCGGGCTTGCATACTTCAATAAGCGCGTAATTGAGTTTTGCTAATTCTTTTTGCTTGATTTCATAGATCTTTAATTCTCCTCTTTGCATTACATCCTCCTTAATCCTCTGAATAGCTGATGTGATTTGTGGTAATAAAAAAGTGCGGAAATTCTACCGATAATAATTTAATCATTTTTCAATGCAAAGGTATAGAAGTGTTTAGGCAAAGTGCGATTTGTATTTGTATATGGAGTGTATTAAGTATAGGATTTGTAAGTATATTGAGTGCTTCTGAAGATTCTGTAGATGAGGTTATGGAGGGGTATGAAAGCCCTCAAAAGCTCTTTTTAAAAGAAGAGCCCACCAAGGATAAAACTTCTCAAACAAATGCACAAAAAGATATAGCCTATACACATTATAAAGAAGTTTCCACTCCGCCTAAATGGCTCTATAGCACTGCTATTGTGGAGACATTATTCCACGATGGCTCATTTAGAAAAGGGCTTGGGACATTGCTACAAAATAATTTTTATATCACTTCTACCGAAATTATCTATAATGGTAAAATCGCCCCCAAAAAGATATATGCAAAAATGCAAGATGATTTAAATGCCAATATTATGTGTGTGGCGCTTTTAGAGATTAAGGCGGTTGATTTAGATTCGGGATTAGCGCTTTTAAAGATTGCTCAATATGTGGATAGTTATTGCCAAGTGCGTAAAAAAAGCTATTATCAAGATAGAATCTCAAAGCGATTTGGCGTAGATGTTTTTTCTTCAAGTGATTCTATAAGCCCAAATACGGAGGCTTACTACCCGTATTTAAATAGTTCTTATGTGTTTCAACCTCAAAGTATGATTCTCAATAGATTTGCTGCATATTATGACTTCACACGAAGACAAGAGCGTATTTATGGCTTTGAAATAGGGCGAGATTCTTATGAGGAATTTACTTATGGCAGGGCATTTTATGACCATAATGGCGTTTTTTTGGGCATTATGAGCAGAATAGGCACAGGGTATTTACCCGTAGTGCTTAATCGCCATGTGATTCAAGATTTTTTATGCGATATGCAGGATAAGAGGGTGATTAATGATGAATTGATAGGTAAGGCTTGCTTAAAGCTTGGCACACAAAGAATGCGCTTTTTTACCGATACAAAGGCAAGCTTTTTTTAGATTTGCCATCCATATTTGAAATATTTTGGATTTGAGAAACTTTATCGAGTTTATATACATTTTCTAGGTAGAATAACCCCTTAAAAGTTACATAGCAAATATTTTTATCACTTCACAAAGGTAGGCAAATGATGAATAAATCACGGATACTCTTAGCAGGTGTTATTATCTCATTATTAGCAAGTTCAACATTATTTGTTGGTTTATCAGCTGATGATAGTCAAAAAAGCAAACCAAAAGTTCAAGAAGTCAATAAGCTTGAATCTTTTAAAAAATTACGTCGTATTATGAGCATAGTAGAGGAAAATTATGTTGATGAATTGAGCTTTGATGAGATTGTCGATAAGGCTATTGATGGTTTATTAAGCAATCTTGATGCGCATTCAAATTATCTCAATAAAAAGAAATTTGAAGATTTGAGGGCAAATACAGATGGTGAGTTTGGTGGTATTGGTATCACCGTGGGGCTTAAAGATGGCGCTTTAACGGTTATCGCTCCAGTTGATGACACACCCGCAGATAAGGCAGGTATTAAAAGCGGTGATGTGATTATAAAGGTAAATGATAAAAGCACTATTGATATAAGCATTGATGAAGCGGTTAATCTTATGCGTGGGGCTCCGCGCACAAAAGTGCAGCTTACTATCGTGCGCAAGGGCGAGCCAAAGCCCCTTATCTTTAGCATTATACGTGAGATGATTAAGATAGATTCTGTTAAAGTGCGCAAGATTGAGGGCAGTGATTTTGTATATGTGCGTGTATCATCATTTGATAAAAATATCACTAAAAATGTTTCAACCGAGCTAAAAAAGATTGGCAAATTTAGTGGCATTGTGCTTGATTTACGCAATAACCCCGGAGGCGTCCTTGATCAGGCTGTTGATTTGAGTAGATTGTTTATTGGTAGCGGTGTTATCGTTACGCAAAAGGGGAGGACAAAAGATGAGAATGTCGAATACAGGGCTAAAAGTGCGCCTTATGCGAATGTGCCTATAGTCGTGCTCATCAATGGCGGGAGTGCGAGCGCGAGTGAGATTGTCGCAGGTGCTTTGCAAGACCATAAACGCGCTGTTTTAATAGGCGAGCAGACTTTTGGTAAAGGCAGTGTGCAAACGGTTATGCGACTTGATCAAAACGAGGGGCTTAAACTCACTACGGCAAAATATTATCTCCCAAGTGGAAGGACAATCCAAGCAGTGGGCGTTACCCCTGATATTATCGTATATCCCGGAGCCGCCCCAGAGAATGAAAATAACTTTAGCATTAAAGAATCTGATTTAAAAAGACATTTGCAAGGTGAGCTTGATAAAATCAATATGCAAAATGCGAAGAGCGAACCAGAAAATGATGATAAAAAGCTCATTACTCAAAATATGATTTATCAAGATATTCAGCTTAAGAGTGCCATTGATGTCCTTAGGGCTTGGAATGTGATAGGTGCTTTTAATTTGAGTAAATAAGGAGGAGATATGCAAAAGCAAGCTATGCTTTATGAGGGAAAGGGCAAAAAGCTTTTTGCCTCAAGTGATGAGAATGTAGTTATCGCTGTTTTCAAAGATGACCTAACGGCATTTAATGCAGAGAAAAAAGGCACAGAATCTGGCAAGGGAGCACTGAATTGCCAAATTAGCACTTTGCTTTTTACACTCCTGCAAAGAGAGGGGGTTTGCACGCATTTTTTAGAGCAAATAAGCCCCAATGAGATGTTATGCAAAAAGGTTTCTATTATCCCTATTGAAGTAGTTGTACGTAATATCGCTACAGGCTCTTTGACAAAACGTTTGGGGATTAAAGAGGGGAGTGTGCTTCCTTATGCTTTAGTGGAGTTTTATTATAAAGATGATGCACTCGGAGACCCTCTTATTAATGATGAGCATTGTGAGATTTTAGGCTTAATCCACAAGAGAGATGAGCTAGAGATTCTCAAAGCCCAAGCGCGAAAAGTCAATGACATACTGAGAACATTTTTTGATAGGATAGATTTAAAACTAGTTGATTTTAAGCTTGAGTTTGGGCGGGATCATTTGGGGCAAATTATCCTTGCAGATGAGATTAGCCCAGATAGCTGTCGTTTTTGGGATAAGGAGAGTAATCAAAAGCTTGATAAAGACCTCTTTAGACAGGATTTAGGCAATGTGAAAGTGGCATATGAGGAAGTCTTGCGCAGAATCTTAAGGGCTAAAGTATAGGAGATAATGATGAAAGTAAAGGTACTTGTCTCTCTCAAAGAAGGTGTGCTTGACCCTCAAGCCAAGGCTATTACTCACGCTTTGTATGCGCATGGTTTTGATACTCTTAGACATATTAAACTCTCAAAGGAGATGATTTTAGATATGCAAGAGAGCGATCCACAGAGGGCATATAAGCTCGCAGAGGATATGTGCGAGCAATTGCTTGCAAATGTTGTCATTGAAGATTATTGTATTGAGATATTGCAATGAATGTAGCCATTATTCGATTTCCGGGTACAAATTGCGAATATGACACACAATATGCCTTTTCTAAACTCAATGCAAATATTCATATTGTATGGCACAAAGATACAAACTTGCCCGATCATACGAATCTTGTAGTAGTGCCCGGGGGCTTTAGCTATGGGGATTATTTGCGATGTGGCGCAATAGCGCAGTTCTCGCCTATTATGCAGGCTATTAAAGCATTTGCTAATGATGGCGGTTATGTGCTTGGTATTTGCAATGGCTTTCAGATTCTATGTGAGGCAAAGCTCCTTCCCGGCGTGCTTAGAAGGAATATCAATTTACACTTTATATCCAAAATGCAAACTTTAAAAATCGCCAATAATGATAATGTATTTCTACGCTCTTATGCAAGGTCTCAAGAGATTAAACTCCCCATAGCCCATGCTGATGGCAATTATTTTGCCTCCAGTGAGCTTTTAGCACAGCTTAAGGCAAATGGGCAGATTCTACTTGAATATGTAGATAATCCTAATGGCTCTCTAGATGGCATAGCAGGGGTATGTAATGAAGCAAAGAATGTCTTTGGTCTTATGCCGCACCCTGAGAGGGCTATTGAGGGCATACTTGGTAGTTGTGATGGTATAGCTATGCTTGATAATTTATTGCAGATTCCAGGGTGAGTTATGTTGCAGGGGTTTAGATATATATTATGGGCTTTATTGCTTTGTGTGGGGGCTTTATTTGGGCAAACTCAATCTAAAATCGCTTATTTAAATGTGGAATTTCCTAAGGTAGATACAAGCCTTTATGTTGGGCAAAATATAGAGGTGAAATATGCCCTTACTTTATTATCAGGGGCTAAGCTTATCGGTGCTGATGTGCTTGATTTAAGCCCAAAAAATAATGTAGTTTTAAAAAGTAGGGGTAAAAATTGGCGAGCAGATAATAATGGCGTTTTGCGAAATACCTATACATATAATATTACTGCTCAAAATGTGATTATTCCTGCTTTACGCGTTAGGGTCGCCTCAAGTGATGGGAGCTATGAAGAGGAGGTAATCGCTCAAGGCGCGAAGATACAAGCTATAGAGCTCTCAAGCAACCCAAATTACATTCATGTCATCGCTGATATGCTAGAAGTAGTGGATTATCGCGTGAGGGAATATGATGAGGCAAATAATATTGTGATTTTTCAGTTTGAAAGCAAGGGGGCGTATTTAGAATCAATGAAAATCGCCCAATACCCCAAGCAAGGCTTGGAAAATAGCAAAGTCGTGGATGGGATAACATATGGGATTTATTATGTAGTGCTTGATAAATCTATACGTTCTTTGTCTTTTGATTATTTTAATATTACCCAACATCAGTTTGTTACTCTAACTTTGCCTATTCATTTGGTGAGAAATACGCTTAATGCGCAGAGCGGTGATATTAAGCCACGTAATACATTTTTGATTTTTAAGAATCTTTTTATCGGTGGGCTGATTATTTTTGCTTTATGTGTGTGGCTTGTGTTTAAAAGGATACGTAAAATTGCCCTCCTAGTATTAGCTATCCTTGTGGCGCTTATACTCTATAATGTATTTTTCACTAGAGATTCAGGTATAGCCCAAATAGGGGCAAATATAAGCATTATCCCCACGCATAATTCCACGATTACAGAAGTTATAAAAACGCCAACGCGCGTAGATATTATTGGCGAATATGGAGATTATTATAAAGTCATTATAGATACTAAAGTTGGTTGGATAAGGAAAGATCATGTTAGTAAAAATTAGAGCCCTTTTAGCTACTCTCTCTATTGCGATATATTTGCCTATTATTATTGTCCAAATATATCTCACACGCAAGCATAATAATGGCAGGTGGGCACGTAAGCAGTGCCGCTGGTTTTTTAGCCTTAATCATTTAGAGATAGAACGTATTGGTGAGTATGACACACAGGCGCAACTTTTGGTTATGAATCACCAAAGTGTTACAGATATTATTTATTTTGAAGCCTATCACCCCGCTAATTTATGCTGGGTAGCCAAAAAGCAATTAGGAGAGATACCGCTATATGGGCACGCACTCAAAGCCCCAGATATGATACTCATTGATAGAGAAGATAAAAATGGCATTGTATTTTTGATAAAAGAAGCGAAGAAAAAATTAGCAGAGAATCGCCCTATAGCTATTTTCCCCGAGGGCACTCGAAGCAAGGGGGAAGAGAATTTCTTGCCCTTTAAACCCGGTGTGAAGATTCTTGCTTCTAAACTTAATCTTAGGATTCAACCTGCGGTGCTTATCCATACACGCAAGCTTTATAATAGCTCTCCTATGGCGGTACAAACAAACAAGGCAAGAGTCGTGCTTATGGACGCCTTTACGCCTAATTTTGAAGATGAAAACTGGTATGAAACACTTCAAAAAACTATGCACGATGTGTATCTCAAGCATTACAATGAGCTAAATCAGGCACTTTTAAGTAACAATAAGGCAGAATCTTAGGATTCCCATAAAGGGGTGTTAGCTCAGTTGGGAGAGCGCAACGCTGGCAGCGTTGAGGTCAGGGGTTCGACCCCCCTACACTCCACCAAAGTTATTTTCTTCCTCTTTTATTTTACTTCCTTTAATATCGCACTAGCTTTTCATATAGCCATTATTTTTCATTGTAGATACTACTTATTTCTGCTCATTTATGTTTATTTGGGAAGCTTTAGGGAAGAATTCACAAGGGAAATACCAGCGACTCCGTTAGTTTGTCATTCTGAGCCCTCCTTAGAGGGCGAAGAATCTCTAAAGGAATCACTAGTCGCTAACAGAGATTCTTCGGGTCGCTTTGCTCCCCTCAGAATGACAATGAGGTAGAGTCGTTAGTGGATTTTGCAGAGATTCTTCAGTCGTTTCCACTCCCGCTAGACATGACAATGAATCCAATCCGCAAGACAAAATTACCTCACAAGGGAAATTAGTTTGTCATTCTGAGCTTTCGCAAGAAAGCGAAGAATCTCTGTGGGCTTTCTAGTAGGTTTGAAAGAGATTCTTCGGTCGCTCTCACGCCCGCCCTCGTGATGACAAAGTAACTGCCTTTCTAGCGATTCCTTTAAAGAGTCTTTAGCAGATGAGGGGGATTCTTCGCCTTGGTGTTGATTCTTGTCAGAGCCGATAAACTCACCACACAAAGAGATAACCATTGTAGCCAAAGTAGTTTTTTGATACAATACATCAATATCAAAATAAGGTAGTGGCGATAAATGCAAAATGGCTTAAATAACGGGGATATTATTGCCTTAGCAAATTCTTATATGTCTTATGCAAATCTTATTATTGTTGTTTCTGCCCTTATCATTGCTAGTATTACAATAGGTTTGACTATTTATTACAACAGAGATAAGAAAAAGCTAATTAATGAAGCCACCTATAATATTTTAGATAAAATTGCCGAAAATGAGCAAGTAAGGAATACGTTTATTGAGAAAATTTTAGAGAATGAAAACTTCAAGCAAGAGTTTGAAAGAATGGTGGATATACACATTAGTGATAAAATGGACAGACTTACAGATGAGAGTCAAGAGAAGTCAAGTATAGGAGGTTTAAAATGAATTGGACAGCGATAAAAAACAAATCCCCTTATGAGATTTTAGAAATGCTTGAAATGAATGAGCCACCTTTTAATCCCTTTGATATTGCAAGAAAGCTAAATCTTAATGTTGAGAGAACGCTTGATTATGGTAAGCTTGATACAGAGGGACAAATTAGCGTAGATGAGAAGAATGAACCAGAAATTTGGATAAATCCTATCAAAAGTGAGGTAAGGCAACGATTCACCTTGGCTCATGAGATTGGGCACTTGGCGAATGATGTTTTACCTCAAATTGATAACCCCATTATTGATAAATATGAAACTTTATATCGTAGCAATGCTTATGGTGGCATAGAGACAAAAGCCAATAAATTTGCAGCTCAACTTCTTATGCCTTTGCAGCCATTAGAAAACTTTATAGAAGAAAAGAGGCAGGAAGACACTAATTTAACAGCCAAAGAAGCTATTATCCTTATAGCTGCAAAATTTGAAGTCTCCAAACAAGCTGCATTTC
This sequence comes from Helicobacter marmotae, assembly GCF_003364255.1. Classification (GTDB taxonomy): domain Bacteria; phylum Campylobacterota; class Campylobacteria; order Campylobacterales; family Helicobacteraceae; genus Helicobacter_C; species Helicobacter_C marmotae. Next base: position 3,099 of record NZ_NXLR01000003.1, on the reverse strand, counting down.
ATAGACTTCAAAATCTAGGGCTTATTGCATCTGATTACAAATATCCTTTTTAGGCTATGGAATTTATGAGGACAGGCTATTGTTTGGATTTCAGAAGTTTAACCTCTGTTTCTGTGAGATTGTAGAGTTTATAAACTAAAGAATTAATGCGGGATTCTAGCTCGCTTATGTCGGACATATTCTTATGTCTTAGGGCTTGAAAGCTAGAGGAATCTCCTTTAGAATGAGATAATGCCCATTTGCTTTTCTTGTAATGATAATGACTTCGCCATTTTTAATATATTATCTATATATTTAATAATCAAAATTAATCATAAACTTCAATAATCTTTAGGAAAACAAGGAGGCAAGCAAAAAAGAATCTAGTGGCGAAAGCAAACCCAATGGGTGAAGCTTAAGCCCTAGATAGAGGAGCTAGGATTTTGCGTAGCAAAACCTAAAAGCGACAGAGCTATAAGAAGTAGTGTGCTTTGCACACAAACAAATTATCAAACAAAAGCAAGGCGTTGTTTGCCCTAGTAAGCCCTTAAAAGCGTTTATTTGTTGGGGAGAATTGAATATGGCGAGAGGATATGTTATAAAAGGGTTGGGGTATAAGCCATCTCATAGGATAGACTTATAAATGATATGACGATACTATCTCTCCATTCCTCTGTCTTTTTCCTTATTAGCCCTCTCAAGCTTTTGTATAGACTTAGAATCTAAATTTATACCATAAGACTTTGCCTCTTTAACAAGATTATTTGCTTTATCTAAAAATGCTTGCTTTTGCTTCTCATCACTGACTTTTTCATAATTTCTTAGATTCCTATCAAGCTTGTTTTGGAGCTCTTCCCTATTAAGCTCTCGCCTAATAATTTCACATAAACCTTTTGTATCGCCATTAACTGATTGTATGGAAGCTGATAGCATTTGCTCTTTTGGTGTGAGATTTATATCGAGTGTAAATCCTGCATTTTGTGCCAGTTCATTGATAAAGATTCTTTGCACTCTGTCATTACCCTCACGAAATGGGTGTAAGGCATTTAAATCTGCTACAAAAGAAGCAAGGTTTTGCGCAAATTTATCTTTATCTTTTATGCCTTTATAGAACTTCTGTGCTTTTAGATTCCCAAAAATACTTTTGGATTGTTCGGGGAGAAAGCCTCCTTTACAAAAGATAGAATCTCCTTTTGCCATAAATCCATATAATCCCATTTCATACCTATCTTTCCCTGCCCATGAATAGACATCTTGGAATATGTATTTATGAATAGCTTTTAAGTGTTTGTAGCTAAAATCTTTTTTGTGTTGTTTTTGTTACCATTCTAAGCTTCTTAGGTTTGTGAGCATTCTTTCTCTGTGATGTAATTCATCAAGTGAGGTTGCACCCACAAGGTTGGTTTCAAGTAAGAATCTATCAAACTCATTAAGGTGTTCGTCACTATCCCACATTAAGTTAAAGTAGCCCCCATTGGCTTTTATGATGGGCTATGATTTCATCAGCAGTCCTTTTATTTGTTATGATTTGAATATTATGAATAATATCTAATTCATTAAGATGCATATCCTCAATGGCAAAATTGCAAATATTAGAGTGAATATTTTTATATTCCACATCTGTGAGATTGTCTCTATAAGATTCTAAAATTGCTAAGGATCCTTCTAGGCTATGCACTTCTGGATAAGAAGTATTGGGCTTAAGTCTTGCGGTCATTTTACTCTTTTTCTGTCTTTGAGGAAGTATCTCTAGCTTAGGCTTCATTTTTAAACTTTCTTTGTGGTAATGGGGGAATCTTAACATCGCTCCCATAAAGAATATAATGCCAATATGCCCAACTTTTCTTATCAAACCAGCCCGCTTGTGCTACTTCTAATGCTTTTTTAAGCACATCTTTATCAAGCTTATAAAGTTTTACAAACTCTTTTTCATTATTTGCATAACGCATAGCATTAGCAATAATTCGTAATGGATTAGATTCTATAAGATATTCTGGCTTTTCCCACCAAACATAAGGGGCAAAATGTCGCAGTATTCTTTTATTAATCTTCATCACCCAATCTCCTTTAATGCGATTATAAGACACAAGCCCTTTAAAGCACTTAAAAGGGTATATCTTGGTCTATTTGATTTAAATAATGTTTATCCTTGCATATTTTTTACCCTCATATTCCCATGCTTCTTGCCTTAATTCACCTTGCACATATACTTTTTTACCTTTGTTTAGGTATTGAAGTATTTTTTCTCCAAATTGTCCCTATCCCACAAATCACAAAATCCAATCAATATATCGTAGATAAACTTATTGCCTTAGTGGAGGCAAATTGTCATGCCTTAGAGAATGAAGCAAGTGAAAAATCTCCATCTCAAACCCCAAGTGGTAGCAAAGTTTGTCATTCCAAGCATTGTGAAGAAACTCAGCCCGAATTACCAGCGAGTCCGTTACTTTGTCAGCTCTAGAGCGAAGCGAAGAATCTTTTCACAAAGCCACTAGACAATCCCAATCCTCTTGTCATTCTGAGGGAGGGCAGAGCCCGACCGAAGAATCTCTATTTGATACACCAGAAATTCTCCAAGTCTGTCATTCTGAGCCTCCTTTAGGAGGCGAAGAATCTCTAAACGAATCACTAGTCGCCCACAGAGATTCTTCGGTCGTTACCACTCCCGCTAGACATGACAATAAGTCCCAAACGTCTTTTAGCAGTGAGATATATTCTCATCACAGGATAAAATTAAATCGCACGAAGTGCCACCTCTTAAAGCATCCCTCTTGTGGGGGATATATAAGGGGGCAAGAATATTATTATGGGGTTGGAGCTTGCCTGCACGAGCGAAGCTCTTGCCCCCATTATTTTATAAAACTTTGCACATTTAAGCCCCTCCCCCTTATAGAAAAAAAAGAGAGTCACTAACAACTTCGTTATTTTGTCATTCTGAGGGAGCGTAGCGACCGAAGAATCTCTCTTATCCGCTAAGGACTCTCTTTCAAAACACCAAAAAGCACGACTAGTGATTCGGGTAGAGATTCTTCACCCCTTGCAGGGGTTCGTGATGCCAAAATAATTTCCCTTGCGGGTAGCCAAGTTTGTCATTCTGAGCCTGTGAAACAGGCGAAGAAT
>NZ_NXLR01000039.1 GCF_003364255.1 Helicobacter marmotae | reverse complement strand
CCCACAGAGATTCTTCACCCCTTGCAGGGGTTCAGAATGACAATAGTGGCAGAGTTTCTAGTAATTCCAAAAGAGATTCTTCGGCTTTTGCAAACTCTAGGAATAACAAACTTTATGTCCTTATGGGGAATAGACTTAGCCACACGCAGGGGAAACTTACCCCGCATAATAACCCCACACACTCCAATACAAGGAGGAGCGTATGCTAAAGGCTAAAGGCTTATTACTTCCCTCTTTTATATGCTCATCCTTGCTTTACTCTCCTACCTTAGCTACTCCTTTAATCAACCCATCTACCTCTTTTGTGCAGATGTTTAATACCAGCACACACAATAATGGGCAAATTCAAGGCAATTGGTATAACTATGGGGTGTATATCGTTGCGATTCACAATGGCGGCTCTAATGCCGCCACAATTATGGGGGATATTATCAATAGCAATTACATTGGCACACTCTATTTAAATGGCAATATCACTGGTGGGATAAAGAATGTAGCAGGCACCAGCTCCACCATAGGAGACTTAAACAATTCCACACAACTCGCCTCAATCGAAAATTCTGAACAGATAAATAAAATCCTAAATTCCGCTACGATAACATCTATATCAAATTCTAAAAACATAGCCCTCTTAGAAAATCAAGCAAGCTCCAAAGTAGAGACGATAAATAACAACGCTAATGGTAATATGAGTATCACTAATCAATTTGGCGGCACGATTACTTCTATTAACAACAACACTGGAGGCACTATTAATACCCTAACTAATAGCGGCACGATTACAAACACTATTCAAAACCAAGGCACGATAACTACCCTAAGTAATAACACTAGAGGCAGTATGAGCATTAAAAATAGTAATACTATCACTACTTTAAATAATGCCGCTACCTTAAGCAAATTAGAGAATGAGAGTGGAGCTATCATAAATACTTTAAATAACAACACTGGGGGCACAATGACTTTAGAAAATAAAGGCAGTGTGGCTACTCTAACTAATCAAAGCACGATAAGTAGCTTAAGTAATGAAAGCACCATAACTACCCTTAATAATACTGCTAATGCTACCATTACCACATTAGAAAATAAAGTAGGTAGCACCATTACAAGTCTCAATAACCGAGCAGATGCTACAATACAAAGCTTTAGTAATAGTGGCACCATTACAAGCTTAATGGATAATCTGGGCACGATAAATACCTTTAGTAATAATAGCAGTGGCACATTAGATGCACTCACTAATAGCAAGACTATCACCAACTTAACCAATCAAGGCACTATCACTAATGGCATTATTAATCAACAAAACGCCACTATCACCACTTTAGATAATCAAAATGCCCTAGATAGTATTACTAACTCTGGCACTATCGCCACACTCAAGCAAAGTAATGGCACACTTAAGACCTTAGATAATAATTCCACCATTACTACCCTCACCCTAAGCTCTGCAGGGAGTATTACTACCCTCAATAACAACACTGCAGCTAATCTCAATAATCTCACCCTAGAAGAAAGCACAAGTATTACTAGTCTCTCTAACCAAGCAAGTATTGCTACCTTAGAAAACAAAGGTACACTCACAACAATAAATAACCAACAAGCAGGCAGCATAACTACCCTCAATAATCAAAAGACCCTAAATAGCATCCATAATAGTGGCACCATTAGCACTTTAGATAATACAGGCTCTATTACCACCCTTAATAATCAACAAAACGCTACCATTACTACCCTTACCACACAAGCTAACTCTATGATTACTAGCCTGAATAACCAAGGCACCATTACTAATGACTTGACTAATAAAGGCAGCATAACTACATTTAATAACCAAACAGGAGGGATTCTTGCTAACTTAAATAATGAATCTATGATAGAAAATTTAAATAACCAAGGCACTATCAATCAAAAGCTAACCAATAAAGCCTCTGGCAATATCACTACTTTAACTAATAGTGGCACCATAACTCAAGGCATTACCAATGAAGCAAGTGCAAAAATCACTACCTTAAATAATCAAGCCAATCTTACTTCTTTAGAAAACACAGGAGAAATCACTACCTTAAATAATGATAATAGTGCTACACTTACTACTCTCACTAATAATGCCAATGGCAATATTGACACCATAGAAAATAAAGCCAATTCAACCATAATTACACTTGATAATAAAACCAATGCTCAAATTGAGACTATTAATAACGCTGGCACACTCACCGCCTTAACTAATGAAACAAGTGCCACTATTCAAAACATTACTAATAGCGCTAATGCCACCATAAGTAGGCTAACCAATCAAAATGGCGCAAGTATTAGCAAAATAGACAATCAAGCTAACGCTACACTCACCACCCTTACCAACCAACAAAACGCCACCATTACTACACTAGAAAATAGTGGAAACATCACTACAAGCTTAACTAATAATGGCAGCATTACTACGTTAGAGAATAAAACGAGCGGGAGCATTACAAGCCTAAGTAACACAGGGACTATTACCACCTTAGAGAATGAAAGCAACGCCACCATAACCACATTAAATAATAGTAATGCTAATGCCATTATCCAAACCCTAACTAATAATGGCACCATAACCACAACTCTAAGTAATATGGGCACTATTACTAAGCTAGACAATCAGAGTGCTGGCTCTATAGCCAGCCTAACGAATCAACACAACATCACTACCCTTACTAATTCAGGCTCTATCACGCAAGGACTAACCAATCAAGCAAATGCGACTATCACTACCCTTACTAATACTGGTGCAAGTGCAAATCTCTCTACCATCACTAATTCTGGTAATATCACACAAAGCCTTATTAATAAAGATAGCGCTACCATTACTACACTCACCAATGAAACAAATGGCAGCATAAATAAAGTAGAGAATCAAGCTAACTCTACCATTACAAGCCTAGAGAATAAACACACCATTACCACATTAGAAAATATAGGCACACTCACCACCTTGCAAAATCAGGCAAGTGCTACCATTACCACATTAACTAACTCTGGCACTATAGCCACTACCTTTAGCAATAATGGAAATATCAATACTTTAACTAACACTGGCAGTTTCACTGCCTCTTTAAATAATGCCACTACAGGGGTAATTACTAAACTTACTAACCAAAGTAGTGGCACTATGCAAGATATTAACAATGATTATAAAATCACTACTTTAGAAAATAGGGGCACCATAACTAATGGTATTACTAATAACACCAATGGAGAAATCACTACTTTAAAGAATGCCCAAGCAACACTAAGTAGCATTAATAATAGTGGAGATATAACCACCATAGAAAATACTGAGAGTGGGGTCATTAGCGCTATTTCTAATATGGCTAATGCCTCTATAGATACATTAGAGAATAAGAGTGGGAGCACGATAACAACTCTAACCAATATGGCTAATGCAAAACTAGAAACGCTTAATAACAATGGCACATTTACTACCCTCACCAATCAAAGAAGTGGAGAAATTACGAGTATTACTAATACCAATGCCACGATGACTACTTTAGATAATACAGGAGAAATTACCACTTTAACTAATAACAACAACTCTACTATAAATGCACTCAATAATAACACCAATGCGATTCTTAGCACTTTAGCTAATAATGCAACTTCCACTATAACTACCCTGAATAATACCGGCACGATTACTAATGCCACTAATGGCGGAATGATAACAACCTTTAATAATGGCAATACGCAAACAGGAGGAGGTGGAGTAGGTGGAACAGGAGGCACTCCTGCAGGGACGATTACTAATTTTACCAATAATAGTGGCGGGA
>NZ_NXLR01000038.1 GCF_003364255.1 Helicobacter marmotae | reverse complement strand
AACCAAGGCGCCAAATCTCGCATAACCACCCTAAATAACCAAACTAGTGGCACCATTACTACCCTAAATAATGGCACAGGAGCGGTAATTACTACCCTACTCAATGAGGGCACCATTACCACTCAAACAAACCAAGGCACCACTACGACTTTAACTAATAATGGCACACTTGTAACCTTAACTAACTCTGGGAGTATTAATGACTTAACTAATAATGCTAATGCCAGCTTAGGCTCTGCTACCAATGCCAATAGCGGGCTTACCAATACAGGGCGCATTACTACATTTACTAATGCTGGCACTATTACTGCCTTGCGTAATAACACCAATGGTAACATCACTACACTTACTAATGCTAATACCATTACGACCTTATCTAATGCCGCTAGCATTAATGAATTCAATAACACAGGAAGTGTAACAAGCTTTGCTAATACCGCTACAGCCACCATTGCTACGCTTAACAACACAGGAAGTATTAATAATGCACAAGGTATCAATAATGCTGGCACTATTACTACCTTAAATAATAACGCTAATGGCAACTTCGCTGCAGCCTTTACTAACTCTGGGACAATCAATACCTTAAATAATAATGGCGGGAGCTTTGCTAGTAGTCTCACTAATACTAACACTATAGGGAATTTAACCAACGCTGGCTCCATAAATGGAGCACTCACTAATGCTAACAACGCAACTATCACTACTTTAGATAATAGCGGCTCTATCACACAAGGTATCACTAATGCTGGGACTATCACTACTTTAACCAATCAAAATAGTGGCACACTCCAAATCCTAACTAATGCTAATACCATTACCACACTCACTAATAATGGCACCATTACTCAAGGTATTAGTAATACCACTGCCACCTCACGCATAAATACCCTAAATAACACCGCTGCCCTAAGCTCTATTGCTAATGCTGGCAGCATTACTACCCTAAATAACACCACGCAAAATGCCTCTATCACCACACTTACTAATAACGCTAATGCCACCATTAATGACTTAAATAATAATGCTGGCTCTAGCATTGCTACTTTAACTAATAATACCAATGCCCAAATTCAAACCCTCACTAATAGCGGCATACTTACCAACCTCGATAATCAAAGAGCAGGGACTATTGCTAACCTAAGAAATACTGGGGCAGGCTCTAGCATACAAAGCCTAAGTAATACAGGGACTATCACCACTTTAGAAAACACCCAAAATGCTAGCATTAATGATCTCAACAACACGCAAAATGCTATCCTCACTACTCTAACTAACGCTGCTGCTATTACAACCTTAGGAAATAGCGGGCAAATAGATACCCTATCAAACACAGGAAACATAGTCACATTAAATAATAATGCCCCCACTGCCCAAGGAGGCAATGGCGGGAGTATTAATACCTTAAATAATGCAGGCTCTATTACCACATTAAGTAATATGGGCACACTCACTACACTTGAAAATAGCGCAACCATTGGCACTTTGGCTAATACTCGCTCCATTACTACACTCACTAATCAAAATAATGCGAGTATTACTAGCCTAAACAATAGCACAGCAGGCAATATTGATACCCTCACCAATAATGGGACTTTAAGCACGTTAGACAATGAGGGCTCTTTAACAAACCTCACTAATAACGCTACACTTAATACACTTACTAATCAAAGCAATGCCACCCTAACCACTCTAAGCAATGCTGGCACGCTAAACGCGCTTACTAATGCTAATAACGCTACACTCACTAGCCTAAATAACACAGGCACACTTACTACTTTAACTAATAATGGCACACTTAATACACTCACTAATACCATGCTTATATCTACCTATACTAATAATAGCGCCAACCAAACCACCACCTATACTACTAATAATGATGCAAATGCGCGTATTATTAGCCTTACTAACACCGCTGGGACTATAGAAGTAACCGATGAGCTCTACATTGGGAGGAATAAAAATAAAGTAGGCACACTAGGCAAATTAGATAATCAAGATAAAATCAATGCACAAAATAACACCATTAGTATCTATGGAGAGCTAAGTAATGCTAATAGTGCTTCTATCTCTGTTGGCACACTCATACTCACAAGAGCGCAAAGTCAAGCCCAAATTATGCCAACAACTGATGGAGCACACTTTAATGGCAACATTCATAATGAAAGCCTAAATAACACTCCAACAACCATTACTAATAAAACTAATCTCACACTCACTAATTGGGTAAGCCACCTTAATCAAAGCGCTCAAAGCTTTAATGATAGCGCTAACAACTTTGGCTTACCTAAAGATAATACACAACTTAGCAGCAACACTTCTTCTGCTGGGCATATTATCCTAGGTCTAAATGTGCATTTAGATACATTAGAGACAGGGCAGCGCTTTGATGATACAGGGGCAATCATTGATAATGAAGCGGGGATATTAATCATTGCTACAAGTGATAAATGGGGAGCAAAGTATAACTACACCGCAATGTTTTTAAAAAATGATGGCGCGGGGAATCTAAGCACAGCCCTTAGCTCTGTAAAAGGTTACAATAATCAAGTGGTAGATAAAACTAATCAATATGGAGAGCCCACCACTGATAAAGCAGAAAATCTAGGCGGAAGTGTGGAATTAAAGATTGAAGCCACAAAAGCCCTCTATACCCCTCAATCTACAATAGAGATTATTGACTTAAATGATGGCTTCTCTTTAGGACTCCAGCCTAAGGGCTCTCCAGTGGAAACCGTCTCTCAATCAATGCTTAATGGCATTATTTCTAAAAATATCCTTGTTGGGAATTTTTTAGATTCTCTAAGTCGAAGGATATTTCATCATAGCTTAGATCATAGAGAGGGAGGGGCTTATACGATTACATCTAAAAGCATTAATGAAGAGGGCAAAAGGGTAAAAGATAATAATGATATAGAAGTAACGCTCTCTCACACCAATATTGACCTCCTTGCTGAAACCGATATGATATATGCTCCCCACGCCCTAGAGAGTAATACCCAAGCCTTTATCCTGCCCTTTACTCGCTATACCACCACCAAGCTAGATGCTACCCTCACAGGGCGGGAGAGCACCTTTGGCGTGATTTTAGGCTCATTTCTTAATCTCAAAAAATGGGGGATTTGGGGCTTTTATGCAGGGTATGAGAGCGGTAATGCCACCTTGCCCCGCACCAGTGGCTCTGCGGATTTAAAGCATAATACTATGCTTGCAGGAAGCCATTATTATAAGACTTTCTATACCAAAGGTATGGGGGAATATTATTTTAAAATCTTTACCCATATCCAACATCAAAACCCCGACTTAGAGCTAAAGCTTGATACCATTATGGCAAGTGCGAAGCAAAAGTTGCTCTCTTATGGGCTAGATTCACAGGCTAAAATAGGGGCAAACTTCTATAATATTTTTAATAATAGCTATCTCTCCCCTGAGATTGGGCTAGGCTATGGACTACTCTATCTTAATAGCTTTAATCTCGATTATAATTCAGAAAATGCCCTTGAAGAGCACTATCCTGCACATTTCTTTAGCTATCCTTATGTGAATGCGACTTTGAAATACTTTAAAGCCCTCAATCGTAATGGACGCTATTCTTTCCTCCTTGGGGCGACTTATAATCTTAAGTCTAAACACACCACCAGTGTGCAAATTGATAGCTATAGTGGCTCTTCAGCATTTTATATCCCGCAATTTTCTGCTGTGGGAGGAGCAAACTTCCTCTATACCATAGGTAAAAATACAGAACTCTCTATTCAATATGATGGGCAATTCTCAATAGACCAACAAAGCCATATGCTCTCTTTACGTTATGCGATATGGTTTTAGGGGTGAGTAAGTAAGGATGGGGAAATGAAACACACTTGGTTAGTTTGTCAGC
>NZ_NXLR01000037.1 GCF_003364255.1 Helicobacter marmotae | reverse complement strand
CATGAAAATAAACACAAAACACAAAGGAAATATTTTTAACGGGGGGGGGGGATAAAGAACCTAATTTAGGGAATTCCAGCCATATTCCAAGCCCGCATTCTTCTTTAGATTCTACTCTTTCCCACACGCTTTCTTCTAATTCCGCGCTTTCTCACGCTTCTGCTCCTATTTCACCTCTACTTCAGCACTCCAACTTCACCACCAATCGAGAACCAAACACCCTCCTAAATCAATTTAAAAATGTAATTAATGATAAAAATATAGAAGAATTAGCTTTCCTTATCGGCTATTTCCGCATTAGTGGCTTTATCCACCTACATAACCTCCTTAAGGATAAGTACGATAAGTTTAAGAGTATTCGCATTCTTGTGGGGCTGAATGTCGATAGGGAAATTTATGAATTAGAACAAAACAACCTTGATATTAAATACGAACAAGAGCGATTTATAGAATGCTTCATTAAGGCACAAAGAAAATTTATCAATAAAGAAAAGACCTATGATGTAGAAATAGATAACTCCATAGAATTCCTCCTCTACGCCTTAAAAGAGAAAAAACTACAAATCAAAATGATTAGAGATAAAAATGTGCATGCGAAGTTTTATCTCTTCTATTCCAACCCCCAACACAACCACACAAATCCAAATCAAAAGCGCTATGAAGGCTCACTTATCGTAGGGAGCTCAAATTTAAGTCAAAATGGCTTAGAGAAAAACTATGAGGTAAATCTCTTAAGTAAGGGGAGTGATGACATTACCTTTGCATTAAGTGAATTTAATCATCTATGGCAAAACGCCATTCCTATAGATTACACCCATGTAGAAAAAGCTAAAGAAGATACCTACCTAGCAATCCTCCCGCTAAGAGATCTTTATTATAAGCTCCTGCTATCCCACTTTGGGGACTCCAAAGAAGATGATTCTATACCACATCTTTTTAAGGACTTTACGCCCTACCCCTATCAAGTCCATGCAGTCACAGAAGGTATAACCAAGCTTAAAAAATATAATGGCTTTTTCTTAAGCGATGTTGTGGGTTTAGGTAAAACACTTATCGCCTCCGTCATTGCCAAAAAATGCCAAAAAGAGGGCTTTATCACAGGGAAGATTCTCATAATTGCCAAACCAGCACTCACAACATCTTGGAAAGAACATTTTGACCGCATAGAAATACATAATTATGAAACATATACCCCCGATAGCTTACACAAGATCGAACCCCACGAGAAAGCTAAAATAGAGCTTATTATCATTGATGAAAGCCATAATTTTAGAGGTAGCTCCAGTAATCGCTATGAGAATTTAAAGAGTATTTGTGAGACCCCATATCAACACAATGGTATAAAAAAGAAAAAGAAGTGTATCCTCATATCAGCCACCCCGCAGAATAATGTTCCAAGCGATCTTGCCAATCAATGCTATCTCTTTTTACCTAAGCACAATAGCGGTATAGAAGGCTGCAATGATTTGCAAGATTTTTTTAGCAAGCAGCAAAAAATTTACAAAGAGGCTATCGAAGAATCAAAGGACAAAAGCCAACAGATACAAAAAAATGCCCAAGAAAAATTAGAGTTAAATGCTAAAAATATGAGAGATAAGCTTTTAACTCACATTATGATACGTCGCACACGAGCGGATATAGCAAAACTATATAAAGAGGATATGCAAAAGCAAGGGCTTAGTTTCCCAAAAATAGAAGTTCCCAAAGATCTAACTTATAACCTAGATGACATTTCACACAATCTTGCCAGTGAGAGCATTGCGCTATTAGATGGAGAGGCAACCTCTATGGGGAGCTTTAAGTATGTGCGCTATCTCATCTTCCCTAACCTTACTCAAGAGGGGCAAGCGCATTTTATACAAGAATATGGGGAAAAAGCTAAAGGGGGTAAAAATGAAAATGAATGGCACACAGACACTGCTAAACGTCTAAGCACGCTTATTCAGATTATCCTCTTCAAACGATTTGAATCAAGTATCGCCGCCCTCAAAGCCACGCTAAATAATCAAATTCAATCCCACCAAGCCTTAATACAAATGCTTCAAAGATCTAAAGTACTTATCCCTACAGCTCAAGGCGATAGAGAGAAGCTCTATGAAGCCATACAAGATGAAGATGATGAGGCATTGCAAACATTCTTAGAGGATAGAGAAGATAAATATATTTCCTTAAGCCCAAAGCATTTTCAAAAGGACTATTTAAAAAAACTAGAAGAAGATAAAGCCACGTTAGAGCGCTTACTAGCAAAATGGGAGGAAATAGAGATTGACCCAAAACTAGAAGAGTTAAAAAAGTTTTTAAGGGAAAAACTTGCAAATAAAGAGCAAAAAATTGTTATCTTTAGTGAGGCAAAAACAAGTGTAGAACACCTTGAAAAACATCTTAAAGACTTTACGCCTCTGTGTATTCACGCAGCAAATAGAGACAATAACCAAGAGGCATTAAGAGCAAACTTTGATGCCAATTATCCTAAAGAGCACCAAAGCAATGACCACCAGCTTGTCATTACCACAGATACCCTAAGTGAGGGGGTAAATCTCCATCGTGCAAATATTATAATTAATTACGACGCCCCATATAATGCAACGATCCTTATGCAAAGAATCGGACGCATTAAGCGCATAGGCACAAGTGCTAAATCTATTCATATCTATAACTTCAAGCCCCATGATATAAGCGATAAAATCACCAATATAAATGCCATAACAAGATCGAAGCTTAGAAGCTTTCATAGCACTTTAGGCGAAGATGCGGCTATTTATGATGATGATGAAAAAACACAAAGTTGGGAGATCTTTAGCAAAGTAAAGGAAAATCTAGATGAGCTAAGCCCCGAGACACCATTTATAAATGACCTAAAGGCACTCTCTGAACATGAGAGAGCGCGCATTAAAGCCCTCCCTAATAAATGCCGTAGCATTATAGAAACTTCTCAAGTCCAAAGCCCCATAAGTTATGCATATATCGCATATAAAAAAGCCAAACAAAGTTTTTATTCCCCTTATGTTATCGCTCCCATTCCTGCAAATGAGCGAAACTTATTGCAAAAAGATGAGAGGGAAGCAAGGGAATGTGATTTTTTTACATTAGCAAATTTTTTACGTAAAGAGCTTGAAAATAAGCCCTTAAATGGCACTAAACTCAATTCATGGCTTGGCTTGCATTATAGCGATGTGCAAAAAGCACTAGAATGCTTTAAAGAATCCCAAAAACCACATTCAAGCCTTAAAAAGACTTCAAATTTAAAACACGCTGAAATTAACGCCATAGCTAAGATAAGGCACTTAGAAGGACTAGATCCTGCTATTACAAAGCGAGTGATTGATGCTATTAAAAATGGAGAGAGACAAAATCTAGCTAAAGAGATAAACAAACGCAATGGCAGCGATTTAAGAGCATACTTAGAATCTTTAAACTTACACACTTTAGAGGAAAACTCACAAAAAGAACATAAAAGTAAAAAACCTCAGATAGAGCTAAGCATTACCGCTATCCCAACTAAGGGTAATAGATGAGCAAAGCCACTAGACAATCCCAATCCTATTGTCATTCTGAGCCTTTAGGCGAAGAATCTCTGCAAAATCCACACACAACTCAACCCCTTTGTCATTCTGAGGGCTTTATGCCCGAAGAATCTCTACCCGAATCACTAGTCGCCTACAGAGATTCTTCGGTCGTTTCCACTCCCGCTAGACATGACAATGAGTCCAACCCGCAAGATAAAATTACCTTGCAAGGGAAGTTAGTTTGTCATTCTGAGCTTTCGCAAGAAAGCGAAGAATCTCTAAACGAATCACTAGTCGCTAAAAGAGATTCTTCGCCTGCTATGCAGGCTCAGAATGACAACAAGTCCCAAACGTCTTTCAGCAGTGAGATATATTCTCACTGCGATAAAATTAAATCGCACGAAGTGCCACCTCTTAAAGCGTCGTCGGGGTGGGGGATATATAAGGGGGAGGGAGCGACTTCGCAATTCAAGCCCCTCCCCCTTATAAAAAAAGAAAAAA
>NZ_NXLR01000036.1 GCF_003364255.1 Helicobacter marmotae | reverse complement strand
ACACTCACTACTTTAACTAATAATGGCAATATCACTAACCTAACCAATAGTGGCACACTTACTACTTTAAATAATAATCAACATATCCATACTTACACCTCCACCTCAAATAACGCCACGACCTATAGCTCAAATAATGGCACGGGCTATATCACTAACCTCAATCACTCAGGCACAGGAGCACTCAGTATTGCAGATAGCCTCTATATAGGCAGAAATCAAGCTAAAACAGGCTCTACTGGCTCCTTAACCAACTCTGGCACCATTACCGCCACCAATGCGATTATTAGCATATATGGTAGCTTAGATAACTCTGGCACCATTGATGTGCAACATTTAATTCTAACTCAAAGCTCTTTGAGTGCGCAAATGGCAAGCAAAAGTGGCACACATATTAATGGCACCATTAATAATGGCACACAAACTACAGGAGGAGCTTCTACCACTAAAGGCGCTAATCTTACACTCACAAACTGGTCTTTAGAGCTCACCCAATTAGCACAAAACTATAATGATAACCCTGGGGCAAACTCCAATAATCAAAAATATGGACTAGATAATGATAATACCAAGCTTAGCACTTCTAATGACACCAAAGGGCATATATTACTGAATAATGGCATAACGCTAGATACACTCACTATAACAGAACGTTTTGATAGCAATGGCAATGTTACCAATACTGAAGCAGGCATACTCATAAGCGCAGGGACTGACAAATGGGGGAAGAAATACAATTATGATGCGCTCTTTTTATCCAATGATAGTGGCGCACTTAGCACTTTACTCAAAGAAATACAAGATAGCAGTGGCAATGTAGTGAATAAAACCAATGAATATGGAGAGCTCCAAACAGATAAGGCAGAAAATCTAGGCGGGAGTGTAACGCTTAAATTAGAGGCAGCTAGATCACTTTATACATCGCAATCCACAGTTAAAATCTTTGACCTAAAAGATGGCTTCTCTGTAGGCTTAGAGCCTGAGGGCTCACCGATAGAGACAATCTCTAAAGGTATGCTAAATGGCATTATTTCTAAAAATATGCTTATCTCTAACTTAATCGATTCTATGAGTAGGAGAATCTTCCATAATACCCTCAATGGCAGGAAGTCTTCAGAATATTTCATTACTTCTAAGAGTATTAATGAAGATGGCAAAAGGGTAAAAAATGATAGCGATATTATTATCCCCTCAAAATACAATAACATAGAACTTTTAGAAGAAACTGATATGATATATGCCCCACATGCCAAAGATAGCTCATTTCAAAGCTTCATTCAACCCTTTACTCGCTACACGACAACCAATCTTGCAGCAGGCTATAAGGGTGTGGAGAGCAATAGCGGGCTTATCTTAGGGACTTTTATAGACTTAAAGTCTAAGGGTAGCCTTGGGCTTTATGGAGGCTATGAGAGTGGGAGCTCTAGCCTGCCTCGCTCCACTGGATCTGCAGAGATTAAAAATGCCAATATTCTCCTTGGGGGGCATTATTACAAAACGCTTTTCACACATGGATTAAAGGAATTTTATGTAAAAACCTTTATCAATGCCCAAAGCTCAAACCCTGATTTAACCTTGCATTTAAATACCATTAATTCTTCAGCGCAAAAGACCCTATCTGCCTATGGAGTAGATGTAGATATGAAATTTGGTGCCAATCTCTATAATATTTATGCCAATAGTTACATATCTCCAGAATTTGGGCTAGGCTATAGTATGTTTGCTATCCAATCATTTACTTTAGAATATAACTCCCCTCAAGCCTTAGATGAGCTCTATCCCCAGCATATCTTTAAACTCCCCTATACTTCAGCCCAGATTCATTACCTTAAAGCTTTAAGCCCAAAATTACGATATTCCTTTTTAATTGGAGGGAAGTATATATTACAAGACAAGCAAAGCACGAGCGTGCAAATAGGCAACCATAGCGGCTCTGCTCCATTCTTCCTCCCTAATTTCTTAGTAGTCAGCGGAGGGAATCTCCTCTACTCTTTGGGTAGTGGCGAGCTTGCCTTGCAATATGATGGCGCTTTCTCTAAAGATCAGCTAAATCATGTTATCTCTTTGCGATATGGGATTTGGTTTTAAAAAGGATACACTTGAAATACTTGCTTCTCTTAGCTTGTGCAATACTTGTTTTATCTGCCAAAAGCTATGATGAAGCCATAGCCAAATCCTTAAAAAACGGAGGCAAACTCTATAAAAAGGCATGTGCCTCATGCCATGGGAAAAAGGGCTTAAGCCTCCCACCCGGAGCAAACTTTGCTATGCCTATTATAGAGAGAGATGAAATAGAGCTTATAGCCATACTCAATACCTACCGCGATGGCGGGGCAGATAGTGGCGGGGCGAAGGGGACTATGGCAGCAAACCTTATGCGCTATAAATTTAGCGACCAAGATATAGAAGATATAGCCCATTATGTCGCAAGCCTTAATCCTAACTACACACCAAAGCCTAAAACAAAGGGATATTACTACCAAGTAGCCGCCTATAAGGGAGAAATCCCCGAGCGTATCCTTAAGCAAATTGCTAAACACACCTACCTTGTGCATATCAGTAAAGAGGGAGAAGATGCGAATCTCGCGCGCTATCTCATTGGACCATATGAGAGTAAAGAAGATATGCAAAAGGACAAAGCCCTCCTTACAGCACTCACCAAACACACCCATGTACAAAAGAATATGAAGCCCCTTGTGCGATTTGTAAGTCAAGGGCATGAGATTTACTCTCTCAATGCAGACTTTAGCCTTAAAGATATGCTCGGAGAAGCGACCAATGAATTGGTATTTCATAAAAATGAGGCTATGCAAGCAATGCAAGGAGTGGAAGGAGTAGCCCCAATGCTCGGGGATAAGAGTGAATCTAAGGGAGAGAGTAGAGATACTTTACTTGCAAATGCTCTAACTCAAGATGAGCATTACTCCAGCGGTGATTCCCTAGGTATTATGGAATTAAAAGAAGATTTTATACAATCACTTCTTACAGACTTTAATACTATAGATACTCTAGATACCACAGAATCTAAAAATGCCCCAGAATCTAACAAAGACGCTAAAAAAGATGCTAAAAAGGGAGATTTCACATCTCCACATATAGAGCTCACTTTAGAAAATACCATTATGCAAGCACAAGATTTTATACCAATGCTTATGCAAGATTCACTCCCCTCACAAGCAAATACAACACAGACTGACACAAAAGAGAAAATACAAGATGGGGCTCACATACAACAAGCAACACAAGATGATAAAGAGACGCCCCAGCAGCCCTTAGAGCTAAGAGCACTCTTTAGCGATATACAAGATACACCCCAAGAATCTATAGCAGAAGATGCCATCAGCAGTGATAGCCTAAAACCACTCTCTAAGAAGAAAAAACAAAATATCAAAGCCCTTTTTAAATCTAATGTAAAAGATAATATGGAAGAGCATACAGGAGAGTTTATCAATGAGGCTATACAAGCAGATTCACAAGCAAGTAAGCATGAGAATGCATTAGAAAATGAGGCTAAAAATGCGCTAGATGGTGTATTAGAAAATGAAGCAGAGAATGGGATGGAGAGCAATATAGAGAATAATAGCCTAGCTATGGGGGAATTATGGGATTCTATCCCTACACAAAAGCTAAGTTATGCCCTAAAAGATGGGTATTACTATATCCTTGCTACGTATGCCAAAGACATACCCCAAGATACCCTAGCCTTACTTAAAGACCAGCACTATATCCTTTATGCTAAGGGCTCGTATGTGCATATTGTTATTGGCGGCTATAAGGGAGAAAAGGAGCTTATGCAAAGCTATAAAGAGGCTTTAAGCCTAACGCGCTCTATCCACACCTATAAGGGGAAAAACCAAAAACCCCGCCCCGTGCATATACACAATGGCACACTAAAAGAGTTACATTAAGTATGAAATATGAGTAGAGAAACTCCTTTAGAATGAGCAACTCATTTCCCCTGCGGGTAGCTAAGTTTGTCATGTTAAAGGAGCGTAGGAGGCGAGGAATCTCTGCAATAGCCACTAATAACTCCATTACTTTGTCATTCTGAGGAAGCACGAAGTGCGACCGAAGAATCTCTACTTGGATTTCTAGCAGATTCCATCCCATTGTCATTCTGAGGGCGGGCGTAGCCCAACCGAAGAATCTCCCTTATCTGCTAAGGACTCTTTAAAGGAATCACTAGAAAATTTACCACTTTGTCATGTCTTTACTCCCAATAAAGGACAAAGAATTGCTTTCAAAAACACCAAAAAGTGCGACTAGTGATTCGGGTAGAGATTCTTCGGT
>NZ_NXLR01000035.1 GCF_003364255.1 Helicobacter marmotae | reverse complement strand
AAGCTTCGTGCTAGGGCATGAGAAAATTAAAAGTGCTAAAACCCAACTCCAAGAACTCATAGACACAAAGCAAAAAGACTTACAATCCTTGCAAAAAGCTTTCAGCACCGAGCCTTTAAGCAAGGAGTTTTATAGAGAATATTTCAAACTTTTTCAATCCCTTTGTGAGAAACTTATAAATAACCCCGCTAGTCTTAATATCCTGCAAGGCTATGAGGGTTTAAGTGAGGAAAGAGCCGTACGTGCCTTTGTGAAAAAGCTTTTAGGGCGCATAGTGTTTTTATATTTTTTGCAAAAGAAAGGCTGGCTAGGTGTGGATAAAACCGCCGATTGGGGCAGCGGGGATAGGGAGTTTCTCTACTCTTTATTTAAAAAAGCCAAAACACACAATCAAAACTTTTATAAAGACTACCTCTGCCCACTCTTTTTTGATAGTCTTAATACACAACGCGAAGGTGATTATTTCGCCCCTTTTGATTGCAAGATTCCATTTTTAAATGGTGGGCTCTTTGAAGAGCAAAAGCTAAAAGATGCTCAAAAGAATGAGATTGGCATAGAAACGCATTTAATTTTATGTGAAGTGCTAGAAAATAGCGATTTTGAAGAAATCTTTAATGTCTTTGAGCACTATAACTTCACCATTGAAGAATCCACCCCGAGTGATGAAGAAATCGGCATTGACCCCGAAATGTTAGGACAAATCTTTGAAAATCTTATCGATGATAATCAAAAAAGGCAGCGAGACGAAAGTGGGAAGTCTAAAAGTAAAAATAAAGTGCTTGGGGCGTATTACACGCCTAAGCACATTGTGCATCTTATATGTAAAAACGCCCTTATGCGCACCTTGCAAGAAAAGCTCTGCCACAACGCACAAGAAAAAGATTCTATATATTCTTTAGTTTTTACCCTAGAAGTTGATGATTTTATCACCCAAAAACGCCAAGATATTATTGATACACTTAAAAACTTAACGATCCTAGACCCCGCCATTGGCTCAGGAGCATTCCCTATGGGGCTATTAAGCGAGATACTCCAACTCCTTAGCCTCCTCACCCACCCCACTCCCACAAAGGCACAAATCGCCACGCTTAAAAGAGCAATTATCCAAAAGCAAATCTATGGGATAGATATTGATTCAGACGCTATAGAGATAGCTAAACTTCGATTTTATTTATCCATTGCCGTAGATGAGCAAACCCCCACACCCTTGCCTAATCTTGACTTTAACTTTATGCAGGGCAATTCACTCCTAGAGCGCTTAGGGAATATTGAGATTATCCCTAGCTCCTTTTGGGCTAAAGAGGGCGAGAGGGATCTCTTTGGAGATCGCGACTTAAATGCAAGCTTATTTGATGAAAGTCAAAGTGAGCAGTTAAGCAGGCTTTTTATTAACTTTTTTAATGAAAAAACCGCCCAAAAGAAGAAAAGCCTAAAGCAAGAGATTATAAATATTATGGAATCTACCTTTAATGAGCGCATTGCACAGATTGACACACTCATTCAGAGCCAAAAAGATAATCCCAAAGTAAAAAAAGGGGAAATCGCCGCCCAGCAAAAGCAAATCCTCCAATATGAGGAATTCAAACAAGAGCTAAAAACGCTTTTAAAAGACTATAAAGACAAAGACTTTCACTCTGATAAACTCTTTTTATATCGCTTTTTCTTCGCCTCTGTGTTTGCTAAAGGGGGCTTTGACCTCTGTGTGGGTAACCCACCATACATTAGGGGTGAAAATATCGACAAAGAGCTTAAGCCAAAGCTTGAAGCTGAATTTAGCACCTTTACACATTCTGCTAAAGGCTATCCATTGTTTAAGGGCAATGCGGATATTTATACCTACTTTTATGCAAAAGGCTTAAGCTTACTCAAGCCTAAAGGCTTTCTTAGCTTCATCACTTCTAATAAATGGTGCAGAGGCGAATATGGGGAGAATCTACGAAGGCTTCTCATCGATGTGTGCGTAGATTCACATATTGACCTAAATGGAGATAAAGTCTTTAAGAATGCCACGGTTGATACTGCTATTACCACATTGCAAAATACCCCTTATGATAATCGCCCCACTCTCTTTGCTAAAAGCCATAAAAGTAAAGACCCAACCATTTTGTTAAAAAATGCCATTACACTCCCTAGAAATGCCCTAAGTGTAGAATCTTTTCTATTTCTCACAGAAGAAGAGCTAGCCCTCAAAGCAAAGATAGAGGCAAAAGGAGTGCCGCTAAAAGATTGGGATATTAATATCAATTATGGAATCAAAACAGGATGCAATGATGCCTTTATTATTGGCACAAATAAACGCGAAGAGATTTTAAGCAAATGTGATGATAGTAAAGACTCCCTGCTGCCTTATCCTTTGAGTGAATATGATAAGAATCTCTCTTTATCGCATAGCGAAGTTTCTTTTTCTTTTTTATCGCAAAAAGGGGTTTATCCCCCTCCCGTCCCCCTTAACCCCGAAAAAGACGCCGCTTTTTCGGCAAACAAGGGGGAAGCCTCGCTTAATCCGCTTCTAGTCCAAAATCGGAGCGAGGGCACTACTGCCTCGCTTGCTTCCGATTTTGAGACACCACGAAGCGGGCGAGAAGAATCGCTAGGGGATTCAGAATCTACTAGCAGTAGGGTATATCCCTGCTGCGATAAAATTAAATCGCACGAAGTGCCACCTCTTAAAGCGTCGTCGGGGTGGGGGATATATAAGGGGGCAAGAATATTATCATGGGGTTGGACTTCGCGCACGAGCGAAGCTCTTGCCCATACTTGCACATTCAAGCCCCTCCCCCTTATAGAAAAAGAAACTGCACGAGTGATTGAGAAAACAAAAAGTGTCTTGGAATCCTCCAAAATTGACCTTGAAAACAACATTATTTTATTGACAGAAAGAGAGCGCACTGCTCAACTCATCAAGCCCTTGCTAAAAGGAGAAAATATTAAGCGGTATAGTTATGAGTGGGCAGGGTGGTGGCTAATAGGGACTTTCCCAGCCTTAAAGCTTGATATTGATGACTATCCAGCAGTAAAAAACTATCTTGCAACTTTTGGCAAACGACTTGAGCAAAGTGGTGAAAAGAATATTGATGGCATTAGAGGCAATAATGCTAGAAAGAAAACAAGTAATAAATGGTTTGAAACACAAGATAATATTGCATACTATGATGAATTTGCTAAACCAAAAATCGTTTGGAATCCCGTGAGTGGAGAATATTTCTTTGCTTATATTAAAGAAGTAATGTATATGAATAATTCACTTTTTATGATAACACACAAGCAAAATAAAGAGGATTTCTTGCTGTATGTTTTGGGCTGTATGAACTCTACGCTTTATCGTTGGCTTATTACACAAATGACAAATTTAATCGATGAGGGTAAATACGCCTATGGGGCAAAAGACAAGCTAGAAAAGCTCCCGATTCCTAAAATTAGCAAAAATCAAGAATCAGAGCTTGTAGAAATTGTGTGCCAAATTATAGAATCTAAAAAAGCAAATAAAGACACAAGCACATTAGAAAAATGCTTAGATTCTCAAGTTTTCGCGCTTTATGATTTAAGCAATGAGGAGATAAATATTATAACGGGGGGGGGGGATAAGAACCTAGTACGCGGGCTTCTACTCATCTCTATTATAGAATCTAAATCCCACATTCTCCTTAAATTACTCTGTGAAAATTTTGAATCTGAACTCAAAGAGGCTTTTAGATTCTGCGAGGGGTTGAAAGTGCCTTATAATACAAGCAAGGAAAAATATGAGGGCAAAATCATTTGGGCAGAGATGACCAATACGCCGTGCTTTATCTATGATGAGGGGGGATATTATATTAACCAAACTTGCTATTTTATCCCTAGAGATGATGTGTATTTGGTAGGCGTGCTCAACTCAAAGCTTATATATTTTTATATGAAACAAATCGCTTCAAGTCTAGGCGATGGGGCGTTTCGGTGGATAAAGCAGTTTATAGAGAAGCTTCCAATCATCAAGCAAAGCTCACAAAATCAAGCAAAAATCAATGCCATTAAAGATTTAGGCAAGCAGATTATCACCCAAAAAGGCACAAGCAAAAATACCGACAAACTAGAAGCTAGGCTTGATAGTGCTATTTATGAGCTTTATGGGCTTAGTCAAAGTGAGATAGAGCTTATAGAATCTAGCTTTGAGCGCGGGGGGGGGGGATAGAGATATATATCTCAATGCCTTTATGGCTGCCTTTAGGCGCGATATAGGGCAATATCAGGGGAAAATTGTGTGGAATCGAATTTCAAATGAGCTTTGCTTTTCTTATGACAATAGGGGGTATGTGATTTTAGATTCTATGTTTATGATTACAAGTGATGATGAAAGCTTGCTAAAATACTTTTTAGCAGTGCTTAATGCGAGTGTCTCAAGGCATTGGATTAAAACTAATGCTGCTACTTTGGGCGATGGCGTATATGGAGCTAAAATCTATATAGAAAAGCTCCCCATCCCACAAATCACAACATCTAATCAACATATCGTAGATAAAATTATTGCCTTAGTGGAGGAGATATTAAAGCTTAAGGCGAATTGTGCTGTCTTAGGAGCACAAAGTGGAGGCGAAGAATCTCTCAAGGAATCACTAGTCGCCAACAGAGATTCTTCACCCCTTGCAGGGGTTCAGAATGACAAAATAATTTCTCTTGCGGGTAGCCAAGTTTGTCATTCTGAGCCTGTGAAACAGGCGAAGAAT
>NZ_NXLR01000034.1 GCF_003364255.1 Helicobacter marmotae | reverse complement strand
AATGCCACGATGAAAAATCTCACTAATAATTCCACCATAACCACCTTAAATAACTATGCTAATGCCACGATGGATATGCTAACTAATGCTAAAACCATTAGCACTTTAAGTAATTATGGCTCTATCACTCAAGGGATTACTAACCAAGCCAATGCGACCATTACCACTTTAAATAACGCAGCAACCACTTTATCTAAACTAGAAAATAGCGGCACCATAGATGAGCTAAACTTAAATAGCGGCAGTGTAACCACCTTAGAGAATAAAGCTAATGCGACCATTAAAACACTCAATAATAGCGGCAGTGTCACTACTGCTTTCACTAATGAGGGCACTATTGAAACTTTCAATAATAAAGCAGGTGGCAGCTTCGCTGCTGGTATCACCAATAGCTCTAGCATAACCACCTTTACTAATAGCGGCACCATAACAGGAGGTATCACCAATAGCTCTAACGCTACCCTTACTACCTTAAATAACCAAGCTACTCTAGCCAAACTTGATAATCAAGGCACCCTTACTACCTTAAGTAATACTTCCCATATAGATGAGTGGATAAATAATAAAAGCGGCAGTAGCACGAATTATTCAAGCCAAAACACAACAACTGGAGCAAATGGCGCAAGCTCAAACTATGGCACCATAAAAACACTCACTAATACTTCAGGCACCATAAATGTGCAAGATAGATTAGTCATTGGTAATGCCAACAATTGGGGCACACTCACTAATAATGCCACCATTTCAGCTCAAGATAAAACCATAGAAGTAAGAGGGAGCATTAATAATACTTCAGGCACCATAACTGCAGGGGAGATTATCTTAACTTCAAATATCACAATCCCGCATGATAATCAAACACAAGGTGGCGTGCAAAATAATCAAGCTGGTGGAGTAGGAGGTGCTCAAACAACCACCACTAGTAATGTCCATCTTGATGGCACAATCAATAATGGCACAAGTAATGGAGCCACACAAGGCACTAAACTCACACTCAATAACTGGGCAATAGAGCTAAAAGATAGCGCAGAGACTTATAATGCCACCACTTCTGTATCTAATGCCAACTCTCATTTTATCGTAGGGGCTAATGTCAATCTCTCTGAAATCACCTTTGGCGCAAGAGAAGATAGTGAGGGACATACTATAGATACAGGTAAGGGCATACTCATTACCGCCACAGATGATAAATGGGGTAAGAAATATGAATATAAGGCAATGTTTTTAAAACAAAATGGCACTTCCACCACCACTCTCATTAAAGATATACAAGATGAAGAAGGTAACATTAAGAAAAAAACAGACACTTACGGCACTCAAACAGAACAAGATGCCAGCAATTTAGGGGGAAGCACGACTTTAAAGATTGTCGCTAGCAAACATCTCTATACCGCACAAAGCTCTGTGGCTATTATTGACTTAAATGATGGCTTTGCCTTAGGATTATCCCCTGAGGGAAGCCCCGGAGAGCAACTCTCTGAAGCACTCTTAAATGGTGTGATTTCTAAAAATATGCTTATAGGGGATCTCTTAGATTCTATGAGCAGAAGAAACTTCCATAATAGCTATGCGCATAAAAAGGGCTCTATTTATAAAGTTAAATCCAAAAGCCTTGATACAGAAGGTAAAAGGGTAAAAGATAATGATGTGCTAGTCCCCCTAGCTTATACAGATATAGAAATACTCCATCAAGTTGATACCATTTTTGCCCCTCATGCTAAAGATAGCTCATTCCAAAGCTTTGTGCTGCCCTTTAGTCGATTTACCACTTCTACACTAGAGACCAAAGGAGAGATTACTAAAGGCACTGAGACTGCAGGAGGCAGCATAATGGGGAGCTTTATGGACTTAAAGAAATGGGGGACTTTAGGTGTATATGCCGGCTATGAGAGTGCTAATAGCACTTGGAAGCGAAGCGATACAGGGAGTGCGAGTGTAAAAACAGATTCTTTCCTTATTGGCGGGCAGTATTATAAGCCTTTTTACACTAAGGGCGTAAATGAGTATTATCTTAAATCTATGCCCATGGGCAAACCCAACTCCCAGACTTAACCCTTACTTTAAGTGCTATAGACACACAAGCTAAACAAAAGCTTAGCTCATATGGTATGGACGCAGAGGTTCGATTAGGCGCGACTTTTTATAATATCTTTAGAAATAGCTATATCTCCCCTGAATTTGGTATGGGCTATGGGGTATTTTACTTAAATGGCTTTACACTCAAATATAACTCCACATACGCCCAAGATGAAACCTATCCTGATCATATATTTGGCATTCCAAGCTTCTCTTATAGTGTGAAATATCTTAAAGCCTTTAGTGGCAGGGCTCGATATAACTTCTCTATTGGAGGACGTCATACCCCTCACATCGCGCAAAAAGCGACCATACAAATAGGTAGCCATACGGCGAGCTCTAACTTCTACCTCCCTGTATTTATGGGCACCGCAGGGGCTGGGTGGAATCACAGCATAGGTAAAAGCGCTGAAATCTCCGCACAATATAATGGCTCATATTCAAGCGAGCAAATAAGCCATATATTCTCTCTTAAATTGGCAATGTGGTTTTAGTAATGAGCAAACTTAAAATTTGGCTTATACTTGCTCTGGTGCTAGCTAGCACATTAAGCATTACAGCTAAAGTCAATTATGACCAAGCCATTGTCTATAGCCTTAAAAATGGAGGTAATCTCTATAAAAAGGCATGTGCAGTATGCCATGGTAAAAGAGCAGATGTAATCCCACCGGGCTCTCATGCCAGAGTGCCTATTAATAATAGAGATCCTTATACTTTGCTAGTAATGCTTAATACCTATAGGCAAGGCTATGCTAATAATGGCGGGGCAAATGCGATTATGGCAGCAGCCCTTTTACGTCATAAATTTAGCGATGAGGAATTACGAGATATAGCCTTTTATGTCGATAGCCTCGAAGAAGAGAAAGAGCCTTTAGATGAGAAAGAAAAGCAAGAGATAGCCAAAGCCCTAAAACAAGGAGAAGAGCGACAAGCAGAGCTAGCCAGAGCAGAGGCAGAGCGACAAGCAGAGCTAGCCAGAGCAGAAGCAGAGAGACAAGCAGAGGCAGAACGACAAGCAGAGGCTGAACGTTTAGCACAAGAAGAGGCCGAGAGAATGGATCAAATGCAAAGACTCGCCCAAGAAGCAGCACAAAAGGAGGCATTAGCCCAAGCTGAAGCTCAAAAAATGGCAGAAGAGCAAGCCCAACTTGCCCAAGCACAAATGCAAACTCAAGCTCAAATGCAAGAAGAGGGACAAATGCAAGCAGAGCAGTTAGCTCAAGCTACACAAGCACAAAATGCACCAGAGCCCCCAGAGCAACAACTAGCAGCTACAGAGCAAACACAGCAACCATACACCCAAGTTAGAGAGCAAGCTATGGCACAACCTTCACAAGCTGAATTTGCAAGCACACCTCAAGAGACTCCCCAAGCACAAAATCAACTCACCCCCGCAGAGCAAGCCCAAAATACCCAAATGGCACAAATGGCACAAAGTGGAGCAAGTAGTAGCAATGCAAGCAATGCAAGCAATGCAAGCAATGCAAGTAGTGGAAGTAGTGGAAGTAGTGGAAGTAGTGGAAGTAGTGGAAGTAGTGGAAGTAGTGGGGCATATCATTATGCAGATATAGCCCAGCTCACCCCCCAACAAGACTTTAGTGAATCTCCTTTAATAGCCCAAGCAGAGCAAACTCCACAATACAGCCAAAACACCCAAGCCACCCAGATTCCACAGCAATATGGTGAGAATGCACAAATAGCCCAACAAGCACAAACGCCCCAAATGCGAGAGCAACTTCAAGGAGCAAGTCAAGTTTCTTCACAAGGCACACATATTCCCCCAACGCAAACTCAAACACAAGGGGCTCAAGGCACACATTTAGCACAAGCCACCCAAACCACACACACTCAAACCACACAATACACCCACACTCCGCAAAACCCAGCATTCCTAGCCACCCAAGCCCAAAATACTCAAACCCCCACACATAATGCAGCCACAAGCCAAGATTATATAGCCCAAGCAGAGCAACTTCAAGGGGCAACTCCACAAGGCAATATCCACACCCAAACACCAATACAAGGTAGCCAAGCTATGCAATCTACCCAAGTTATACAAGGCACACAAGCTTATAATGCACAAAGCCCACAGAGAGCAACTCTAGCTAGAGAAACCCCACAGATAATTCAAGCAAGCCAAACAACACAAACCCCACATACTCAAATTGCTCAAACCATTGCCCACACTCCACAAAATCACTTAACCCAAAATCACTTAAGAGGGTATTATTATCAAATAGCCGCCT
Source organism: Helicobacter marmotae (assembly GCF_003364255.1). Taxonomy (GTDB): domain Bacteria; phylum Campylobacterota; class Campylobacteria; order Campylobacterales; family Helicobacteraceae; genus Helicobacter_C; species Helicobacter_C marmotae. The sequence goes on along the minus strand of NZ_NXLR01000034.1, from coordinate 1,043 downwards.
ATCATGGAGAAGTCCCTAAAGAAATTCTCTCCCAAATGCGAGAGCATGATTATATTGTCTATGAGAGTAGCAGTAATGGCAAGCCACTCTATCGCTATCTTGTAGGGATTTATGATAGCCCCCAAAGTATGCAAAAAGATAGAGCTCAAATAAATGCCCTAACTAAAGCCACCCATATACAAAAGGATATGAAGCCCATTGTGCGCTATATTAATGAGCATAATGAACTCTTTGTGGTAGAAAATGGCAAACCCACTCAAAAGCTTACTTCCATTACTTCAAATATGGCAAATGCCAATAAAAATAAAATCAGTATAGATATTACCTATCTTAAAAACCCTGTGATAAAGACAAGCACCCCTAGACTTATGCCTGTAATCATTAAACCCCAAGATATAAATAATGTGATAAAACAAAATCATATCTTAATCACTCAAAATGACTTAACACCCATAGAGCCATCTAGCCAAAACAAAACAAAAGATACAAAAAGAAGAGATAATTTTATTGATTTAGGTCCCCAAGTGCGCACCGCAGAGGCAAAGCTCCCCCCTCCACACTCAAATCTAAAATCAAGGCTTACTATAAGGGATAATCAAGTAAAAACCAATTCTGTAAATATGGATAATTATATAGATTTGTCCATACCCAACTAATGGGCATTAATAGCCCCAATTATGGGGAAATTCAGCCCGAATCACTAGCGACTCTGCCAAGTTTGTCATTCTGAGCGAAGCGAAGAATCTCTGTGGGATTTACTAGAACGTTAGCCAAGTTTGTCATTCTGAGGGAGCACGAAGTGCGACCGAAGAATCTCTAAACGAATCACTAGTCGCCCACAGAGATTCTTCGGCTTTTACAAAGCCTCAGAATGACAATGAATCCAACCCACAAAATAAAATTACCTCACAAGGGAAATTAGTTTGTCATTCTGAGGGCGGGCGTAGCCCAACCGAAGAATCTCCCTTATCCGCTAAAGACTCTCTAACAGAAATACCAGAAAGGCAGCCAATTTGTCATTCTAAGCGAAGCGAAGAATCTCT
>NZ_NXLR01000033.1 GCF_003364255.1 Helicobacter marmotae | reverse complement strand
GGGTGGTGGAGGTGGTGGCGGTACCACTGCTAGCGATCCCTATGCAAATCCCTATGCCACATGGAGTGCTACGGGCTATACTATGTGGAATGCAGGAGGTAGGCTCAACTACACGCCTAGCACGCACCACAATATTTATTTTGACACAGAGGCTTACTTCACACGTGCGGGCTCTTTGAATACTTCACCAAGCCAATACACAGCGGTGAGAGATTGGTATAAATTTAATAATATCCTTAATCACGATATGGACTATGATTGGGGGAGGGTAAATACATATCTCCAATACTCCTACACCACTCAAGCCCCGCATTATGATGATGTAAGAAGAGCTGCAGACCCTGTGAATAACACAAGCGGGCTTACCCCGGGGAGAAATAGCGGCGATGGCGTAAATTGGGATTTAAGCTCTCAAAACACAGATGCTGTATTCCAAAGCACTTATACCAATGACTTTGACTTTGGCAAGGCGGGAAGCCTTATCTTCAATGGTGGAGTGTATTACCTCTATGAGAGACTTAAAAACAAGCAAGATGGCACTGATGAGCATATGCACCAAGCAGCTATTTTTGCCGAGGGGGAATACCTCATTAATGAATACATTGGCACAACACTAGGGCTAAGATACAACTACAGCGATCGCTTTGATGCCATACCAAATCCTCGCTTCTTTGTGAATTACAACCCCACAGATTGGCTGACATTTAAAGCAGGTATTGCCACAGGTGTGCTTGTACCACAGCTTAGCTATACCTTTGATGGCGTAAATATCAGCACCGCACGAGGAGCAACTACTTCTATCATAGGTAATCCTAACCTTAAACCAGAGCAAAGCTATAGCTATGAACTCAGTGCGATTATGGACTTTGAGCCTGCTATGCTCATACTCACAGGCTACTACACGAATTTTAAAGACAAAATTCAAGGCTTTACTTACTCCACAAATGGCTGTGCAAACCTTGGTGGGGCAAGTAGCGGAACGTGTACTGCATACGATAATGTCGATAAAAGTATGGTAAGCGGGGCTGAAGCAAGCCTTAAGGTAAAGCCTATTTATGGCTTTGGGCTTGATACAAGCTATGGCTTTACCTACACACGAGTAATTGCTAATAGCCTAAGCAATGGCGTGCAAGCCGGAGACCCCGTAAGTGCCGTCCCTAAGCATAAATTTACCATTAAGCCTACATATCGTTACAAGAACTTTGATGCCTATATCCGCTGGAGTGGGAACTTCAAAACACCTGTGCTTACTACATCTGCACGAGGGCAGGCTGCGCTTACTACGATTATAGGTAATTATTACAAAGACTATCAGCTTGTGGATTTAGCCCTAAATTACAAATTTCTTAAAAATTACACATTAAGTTTTGCGGTAAATAACCTTTTCAACGTGAATTTCTTAGACTTTTTCCTCTATAACAATAACACGTCCTATGAAAATAATTACCAAAGAATCTTACCCAGCAGAAATTACTGGATAAGCCTAAGGGCTGAAATCTAAAAGCCCCGAATAAAGCTTAGAGGGAGCATAACTGATGCTCTCTCTTTATAGAATCTATGTGGGACTTGCAAATGCGCAAACCTCACCCGCAGGGTATTAAAATATATCAAATCCACATCAAGGCTACGGGGGGCGTTTTTAAACGCTCTCTTGCGCCCTCGCCCAAAGCGTCGCTCAGCATAAAACATCAGCCTATACACCTCTGCTAATCCCATATTACTCCCACATACCATAATGGCATTATAAAAGTAATCTTGCTCCACAAAGCCAAAAGGAGGGTTACGCCAAATAGGCGAAGTCTCAAGGATTTCTAAAGTACGCTTAGCCCCAAGCCAAGTAAAAAGCGATTCTAAAGTCATTATGCTGCTGCTATAATGCTTAGCGACATTAGAGCCTAAAGAGAGCACAAAAACATTGCGCCACTGCTTTAAAGAATGCGCCCTATAAGGATAATGTTTAGAATCTAAGATTTCTGCTTGAGCCATGCGCTACCTTTGTATTTATCATATCATTATACAATCGCCCATCATAATGCACAACCTAAGGAGATATTATGAAACTTTGGCTTCCCACTATTTTAGCATTTGCGGCTCTCTCTTGCTTGGGTGCAAGCTTTGAAGAGAATGTAAAAAACACCATTAAAGAAAACACCAAACAAGATATAGAAATCATCAAGGTAGAAAACTTCAAATCAAGCCCTGATGTCAAGCTTGTGCTTATCAAGGCTGGCGATATGCAAGTGCCTATCTTTGCAAGCAAAGACGGCAAGCTTATTATGGGTGTATCAAATGTATTCTTTGCTCAAAAAAGCGAGGATATGGGGGCGGTTGGCTCACTTATCAAGCAAACTCACAATGATGACAAGCCCGATAATGCAGCCCTTGAAAGTCTTTTCAAAAAAATAGCAAAAGAAGATTACATTATCTTACGCTCTCATAATAAAAATGCTAAAAAAATCACCTATATCGTTTCTGACCCAAACTGCCCATCCTGCCAAAAGGAGCTTAAAAATATCGATAAACATTTAGCTGATTCTGATGTATATATGCTTATTGTGGGCTTCGTGGGGCAAGACTCCCCCGCTAAAGCAAGTATGATACGCGATAGACTATTTGATGTTAAAGATGACAAAACAAAGCTTGAAGTCCTAAGAGAAGTCTATACACCTCAATCCAAAATCCCAGCAAAGTATGCTAATATCGATGTAAAAGACACTATGCACATTAATCAAAAGGTTACCCAAGCGGGCATTAAAAGCGTACCTTTTATCTATGAAAGTACTAAATAACACCCCTCTATCACACAAAGGCTGACTTGAGACTTTACGCCTTAAGTAAGCCTTAACCCCATTTGCCATATTCCCCTTGTTATGCCTTATGGGCTTATAAAGCCTGAAGAATTGCTTTCAAAAACACTAAAGACACGACTAGTGATTCTTGCAGAGATTCTTCGGTCGTTTCACTCCCTCAGAATGACAAACTTTGCCACCCGCAAGGGAAATTACTTCGTCATTCTGAGCGAAGCGAAGAATCTCTAAACGAATCGCTAGTCGCCCACAGAGATTCTTCACCCCTTATCAGGGGTTCAGAATGACAACAAGTCCCAAATGTCTTTCAGCAGTGAGATATATTCTCACTGCGATAAAATTAAATCGCACGAAGTGCCACCTCTTAAAGCGTCGTCGGGGCGGGGGATATATAAGGGGGAGGGAGCGACTTCGCAATTCAAGCCCCTCCCCCTTATAGAAAAAGAAAAAAGAGAATCACCAGCGACTCCGTTATTTTGTCATTCTGAGGGCTTTATGCCCGAAGAATCTCTCTTATCTACTAGAGACTCTTTAAAGGAATCACCAGAAAGGCAGTTACTTTGTCACGTCTAGAGCCCCCAATAAAGGGCAAAGAATTGCTTTCAAAAATACCAAAAAGTGCGACTAGTGATTCGAACAGAGATTCTTCGGTCGTTTCACTCCCTCAGAATGACAAACTTAGCTACCCGCAAAGGAAATTACTTTGTCATTCTGAGCGTTATGGAGAATCGCTTCACAAAACCACTAGACAATCCCTATCCTATTGTCATTCTGAGGGAGCACGAAGTGCGACCGAAGAATCTCTAAAGAAATCACTAGAAAGCCAAGAGAGATTCTTTGCTTGATTCTCAAGCTCTAGACATGACAACTTAAGAGAGTCTCTAATATATAAAAGAGATTCTTCGGTCAGGCTACGCCCTCCCTCAGAATGACAATGGGATAAAATCTACTAGCAATCCAAAAAGCAATTCTTCACCAATCGCCAAAAGAAATTCCCTCCCTTTATGCTCTACGCAAGTTAAAACATAACAATAGCATTCAAGCCTATAGAATCTCCCACACTTCTCCCAAAGCCACTAAACACAAAACTCCCCCTAAACCCCCGCAATCACAAAATACGCACAAAACTACCCATTAATGCGCCTTATCATCTCCTAAAAGGAACACAAATCTTTACCCATTAAGAATTCCCCATTATAATTCCACCCCAAGGAAAAGGAAACAAATTTATAAAAATGGGAAGTTGGATAAAATTATGATAATAAGCTATATAGGGGGATACTATATGCCCCCCCCCCCCGCGGCACACAAGCCATATATTCCATATACTCAAAGATATTCAAAACAAGTATAAAACACTATTACAAAACCTCTATAACCCCCGCATATTCAAAGCTACGCTAGGCTCTTAACTCATGCGATTTATGCCTATGCGATTTGTACATCTAAAGGCTTGCTGCCTAGCCCTTGTCCTTACCCCTAAACTTAGCTTTGCCCAAGTTAGCTCGACAAACACCACCGTTACTAGCGGCAACAACACCAATATGACTATCACCGCTGATATGAATGGCTATATTACTAATAGCACTGGCACCGCTGATAGCACGCTGACTATAAGCTCCGGGGTTACCATAACCCGCACCACCACTGTAAATCAAACCTGGTCTGGCGTGGTAATGAACGTAGATACCGCAAACACACTCACCATAAATGTAGAAGAAAATGCCACGATACAAGGGGGTAACGCCTATGCATGGGCTATCCTTAATGGCTCTCTAGTCAATGGCGCTATCGCCAATCACACCAAAACACATATCATCAACAAAGGCACGATAGATAGTAACCACGCTCAAAGAGCCATTTCAGCAGTGAATGAGCAAATGTCTATAGTCAATGAAGCCACAGGCAACATTAATAAAATGATATGGTTTAACACAGGGGCAAATTTCACCGTGGAAAGCCAAGTAAATAATGGCATTTTACTAGATAATAAAGGCAATATAAACGCCACTACAAATGTCTTATACATCAAAGGCAAGAGTATTATCAACTCAGGGAATATGGCTGCTATCAGTATGACTGCAGCGAGCATTGGCGATAAGCTAGAAAATTCAGGGAATATCACAGGCACGATCACTTTAGGCAGCGTAGCTACCCGCAGAACGGAGATAGGAACCCTAGATAACCAAAACACAGGCGTGATAAATAACTTTGTCTCTGCAGCACAAATTACTACATTCAATAACGCCGGAGAAATAACGCAAAATTTCCAAAATGCTGTAGGTGGAGGGCAAGGCGGAGTTATTACGACTTTAAATAACTCTGGGACAATCAAAGGCAGCTTTAGCAATGTAGCACAAGGCACCATAACCACTATAAACAACACCGGCTCCATAGGCGATAGAGCGACCAATGCCAATGCTACCTTTAACAATACTGGTACGATTACGACTATAAATAATAATACCAATGGTTCTATCGTCCCAATCACTAACACAGGCACGATAAATGCACTCAATAACAACGCCGGTGCCACGATTACTTCAATCACTAATAACAGAACAATAACCACGCTTACAAATGCCGGGACTATCACCAATGGCGTAACTAATACCGGAGCAAATGCAGTGATAACCACGTTGGAAAATAGTGGTACACTTAGCATTACCAATGCAAAAACCATTACTACCCTAAACAATACTTCTACCATAACTAATTTGCAAAATAATGCCAATGGAAACATAAATACCCTAACTAACAATAGCGGGGCTACCATAGATAGCATTACTAATGCCACTAATGCTAGCATAGCTAGCCTAAATAACAGCGGCACCCTTACCACACTCAGTAACACTGGAGGGACGATAACAACCCTAGATAACAAAATGAACTCTATGCTTACTACCCTCACCAATACCGGCACGATTACCAATGCCACTAATGGCGGAATGATAACAACCTTTAATAATGGCAATACGCAAACAGGAGGAGCAGGAACGGGAGGAACAGGAGGCACTCCTGCAGGGACGATTACTAATTTTACCAATAATAGTGGCGGGA
>NZ_NXLR01000032.1 GCF_003364255.1 Helicobacter marmotae | reverse complement strand
TGATATGCTAAGTCTTGATTGTATAGAGCAATGTGTAGAACATATTGGGGAGTGTGATATTCTTTGGCATGATTATACTTGTATTTATGAAGATAATATCTCAAAGGGGGAGTATGTAAGCTTATTAGAAACACTTCATATAACCCCAGACTTAGCCCAAACAAAGGCATTTCATACTTTAGAATTATGGGAGCAAATGGATAGTTTTAGCTTTGTTCATCAAGGGCTCTTTAGATACTCCATTTTAGAGAATCTAAGGTTTTTTACTCAACTGGCTAATGAAGATGCCCTCTTTGGAATGATACTTTTTGCTAAAGCCCAAAGTATCAGGCTTGGTAATTTTCAAGGGCTTATCTATAGAGTGCATACAGATTCTGTATCTGCCCATGGGGAAGCTCAAGGCATTTATCGTAAAAGCTATCCACTTTTTATGTATGATATACTTGATGGCTTTGGATTTGATGACTACAAAGTCAAACATTATTTTTTCTCTTATTCTTGCACATATGTTTGTCTTGGGCTTTTAGACTTTATTTCCACTTTACCCTCCACAACTCCTAATCCCCTTAAATCCAAACTCATAGCCTTTTTACAATTAAGGGCAATGTATGCCTTTGGTGGAGTGAGCTTTGAATCTGATCCTAAAAATATACGAGCTTTACTCAAGCCCTTAGAACCTTATATGCAAAAGGTAAGTTTCAATATCAAACTAGCCTACTATATGCCAAGATTGTATAGAATCTTAAAATTTATAAAAACAATATTCAAAAGGAGAGGCTAGATTTGTTTAAAATATTTGGGTTTATGCTAAGCCTTAAAAAGCAAGTACTCATAATTCCTCTATTTTTATTGTCTTGGGCTTGTCTTTGCCGTCATTGATTTAAAGTCTTGCTTCGTGTGGAATAATCCACACTTCGCGCCTAAAGCTTGACTTATAACCGCGCTTTGCGCGTTTATCAAGTCGTTTTCTAAGGGCTTTAAGTTGTCGCCTAAAGCGCCTTTTTTGGGGGGCACTATTTTGACTTTTCTACCCTTTAGATGGTTTGGATTTCTCCTACAAAAGGTAGTTAGTTTGTCATCTCTTGCAGACGAGCGTCAGTCCAAGCGAAGAAACTCTGTGTGAATCACTAGTGATTCGGGTAGAGATTCTTCGCCTCCTACGCTCCCTAAGACATGGCAAGAGGCAAAGTCACTAGTGATTCTTTAAGAGATTCTTCGCAATGCTTAGAATGACAAACTTTTTTAGTGTTTTTGAAAGAAAGTCTCTAGTAGATAAGAGAGATTCTTCGGGCATAAAGCCCTCAGAATGACAAACTTGGAAAATTTCTGGCAATCCAACAGAGATTCTTCGCCTCCGCTCTGCCCTCCCTCGTGATGCCAAACTAATTTCCCTTGCAGGTGTTTATTATGTGTGGGTTTCCCTTGCGGGTAGCTAAGTTTGTCATTCTGAGCCTGCATAGCAGGCGAAGAATCTCTGTGGGAATCACTAGCAGATTCTCTTTTTTCTTTTTCTATAAGGGGGAGGGGCTTGAATGTGCAAGTATGGGCAAGAGCTTCGCTCGTGCAGGCAAGCTCCAACCCCATAATAATATTCTTGCCCCCTTATATATCCCCCGCCCCGACGACGCTTTAAGAGGTGGCACTTCGTGCGATTTAATTTTATCGCAGTGAGAATATATCTCACTGCTGAAAGACGTTTGGGACTTATTGTCATTCTGAACCCCTGCAAGGGGTGAAGAATTGCTGTGGGCTTTCTGTGAAGCATTGCTTTTTGGAATGCTAGTAGATTTTATCCCGTTGTCATTCTGAGGGAGTGAAACGACCGAAGAATCTCTCTTGGCGACTAGTGATTCCTTTAGAGATTCTTCGCTTCGCTCAGAATGACAATAGGATTGGGATTGTCTAGTGGCTTTGTGAAGCGATTCTTCGCAATACTTGGAATAACGAAATGGCTGCCTTTCTAGTGAATCTAACCGAGATTTTCCACCCCCTAGCAGGGGTAAAGACATAACAAGTTGGCAGGTTTTCCAGTAATTCATTAAGAGTTTTTTGTCTCCGCTCATTCCCAGCAAAAGGCAAGAAAATTTTTATCTTAATCATTTCCCTCCACTAAGAGCTGAGAAAAGAATTTAGATTTTAAAGGCACAGATTCTTTACTTTGCCTAGAGATGACAAAAAGAACTTTAAGAATCCAAACTCCCAAAATGAGCAATGAAGTCTCAAAATACTACAAGTGAGAATTTTAAGATTAAGTGCCATCGAAGCTGTAGATAAATTTTTATTGTTGTGATTTGCTTAAAGAGGAATGAGAGGTATTAGCATACTCTACAACAAAGCATAGAAAATGGAAATACGCAAATTAAAAGTGGATAATCAGAAAATTGGCACTCCACAGAAAGCCACTAGAATATAAAATGCAGAAGCTAGCACATAATGAGGCAACCCCCATTATGTGTTACATTCTAAGAAGCAGAAATAACAGAAACCTTTTTACGATTTTTGTCTTTTTGCTGGAATTTCACTATCCCATCAATAAGGGCATAAATGGTATGATCCTTACCCAAGCCTACATTATCACCAGGATGCACCTTTGTACCCCTTTGACGCACGATGATATTCCCCGCACGTACAAATTGCGAGCCAAATTTCTTTATACCTAAGCGGCGACCAGCAGAATCGCGATTATTTTGTGTGCTACCTTGACCTTTTTTATGTGCCATATTTACTCCTTACTACTTCGCTATAATTTTGAGAATCCTTACACGCGTAAAATCACGTCTAAAGCCTCGCTTTGTTTTGCTATCTTTTCTTCTACGTTTTTTGAATGTAACGACCTTTTTAGCCCTACCTTCGTTGATGACCTCTGCCTCAATCTTCGCACCTGCCAATAATGGCGTGCCGATTTTGGCATTATCTCCATCAATAATAGCTAAAACTTCGTTCAATTCAACCTTTGACTTTGGCTCAAGGCTCATTTTATCAAGAAGCACCACGCTCCCTTCCATGACCTTGTATTGTTTGCCTCCATTCTTAAAAATTGCATACATTGATATGTCCTTGTGAATTGAAGTTTTTATTTAAGCATAAATAAAAGCCCGATTTTAACGCATAATTCTTTAATCTAAGCTTTGAATTGCTATAATCGCCAATCCACTTAAGGTATATATTTTCATACATTTTAAGGAGTATTTTATGAGGCATTGGCTTATCTCTCTTATGCTTGTATCGCTCTCCATAGCACTCTATGGAGCGAATCCTCCCATCTTAAAAGACGCATACAATGGCACCACTTTCATATATCACGCGGATAAACCCTTATCACTCACTTATGATGATAAGCCCTTACATTTCATCTCTAACCCCGCTAAAAAACATAGCTATATCGCCTTTATGCCCATAGGGTATTATGATAAATCATCTAAATTCATTAAAAATGGCACGGAAGTCATCGCTCAAGTGAATATTGTGCAAAAAGATTATAAAAAAGAGCAAATTAAAGTCGCACCAGATAAAGTGAGCTACCCCCAAGAAGTCGCCAATCGCATTGAAAAAGAGAGAGAAGATATGCTAAAAGTATATCGCACCATCACAAAGGGACGCTTGTGGGATAAGCCCTTTATAAAGCCCCTTAATTCCCTTATTACAAGCCCATATGGAAGTGCACGCGTCTTTAATGAGAGTATTAAAAGCTATCATGGAGGCACAGACTTTCGTGCGAGCATTGGGACAGATATAAAAGCAAGCAATGATGGGAGAGTAGCCCTCGTGCAAGATCGCTATCTTTCAGGTAAAAGTATTGCTATTGACCATGGGGAGGGACTTGTGAGTGTATATTTTCATTTAAGTGAATTTAAAGTGAAGCAAGGAGAGCGCATTAAACGCGGGCAGATTATCGCAAAAAGTGGAGATACAGGGCGTGTAAGCGGAGCGCATTTGCACTTTGGTATAGTGATTAATGGCACCAATGTCGATGCCCTAGACTTTATCTCACAAGTTGAAGATTTATTTCAAGGAGAATAATATGCGTATTCTTATCACAGGCGCTGATGGATTCATAGGCTCTCATCTTACCCAAGAGCTTTATAATCAAACCCAAAACCCACAATCCCCGCTTTATAAAGCCCATATCAAAGCTCTAAGTATATATAACTCATTTAACTCATGGGGTTGGCTTGAAGATATAGAGTGTATAAATGATATAGAAGTGCTAAGCGGAGATGTCCGCGACCCGCATTTTTGTAAAGCCATTTGCAAAGAGGTAGATATGATTTTCCACCTTGCAGCTCTCATTGCCATACCTTATTCTTATATCGCCCCAGATAGCTATATAGATACCAATATCAAGGGCACGCTCAATATATGCCAAGCCGCACTCGAATGCAATGTAGGGCGCATTATCCATACAAGCACAAGCGAAGTATATGGCACAGCTCAATACGTCCCCATTGATGAAACCCACCCCTTGCAACCTCAAAGCCCCTATTCAGCGAGCAAGATAGGAGCGGACGCAATTGCTATGAGTTTTTATAACGCATTCAATCTCCCTCTTAGCATTGCTCGTCCTTTTAATACCTATGGTCCAAGGCAAAGTGCGCGGGCGGTTATCCCCACTATCATTACTCAAATTGCCAATGGAGCAAAAAGTATCAAACTTGGTGATACCACGCCCACGCGAGACTTTAATTATGTCAAAGATACGGCAAGGGGTTTTATTGCAATCGCTCTAGCAGAAAATACTATAGGCGAGATAGTCAATATTGGCTCAAATACCGAAATAAGTATCCTTGATACACTTCATCTTATTAAAGAGCTTATGCAAAGTGATGTAGAATTCATCATAGATAAAGAGAGAATCCGCCCCAAAAATAGCGAGGTTTTCCGCCTATGTTGTGATAATGCTAAAATCAAAAGCCTTACAGACTTTCAGCCAAGCTATAGCCTCAAGGAGGGCTTGAGCGAGACGATTGCGTGGTTTAGCGACCCAAAGAATCTCGCCAAATATAAAAGTCATATTTACAATATTTAAGGAGTTTTCATGCTTTCAAACACAATCGATCTTGCAAGATTATTAGATTCTAATAAAATCCTCCCACATTATGAGGCACTCCGGGCAAAAATTGCTGCGGGGGGGGGGGATAGAGATAAACTCTCTCCCACCCATTGCCCTAGAATTCCATTGGTGTGCAAGTTGTAATTATAACTGCATACATTGTAGTTATGGTCAAAGAAGACAAAACAAATCCCGCCTCTCCCATGAAGTCATTACCCAAACGATAGAAGATTTAAAAACATTAGGAACAAAAGCGGTGTATCTCTCTGGTGGAGGAGAGCCTACCACTCTAAGCAAATGGGAAAGCTATGCCCAAAGCCTTATAGATTCTCAAATTGAAGTAGCCCTTATCACCAATTCAGTCGCCATAAAGCCCCAGCATTATGAACTTTTAAGGCAATTTAATTATATTGCTGTATCAGTGTATTCTACCAAAGAAGAGCAGTATAAAGCCATTGTAGGGGCAAATCACTTTCAAGGGCAGTTTGAGCTCCCAAGCAAGCTCAAAGTAGCAGATTCTAAGCTCATTGTGGGCGCACGTTGCGTGATTAACTCCATTAATTACAAAGAAATTTTTAATACCTATCAAAAAGCGATGCAAAAGGGCTTTGATTATATTATCTTTATCCCCGCTGTAGATTATGAGAAAAGACGCATTGATTTAAGCCAAGAGCAAAAAGAAGATGTATTAAACCAAATAGAAAAGGGCTTAAGCCAAATCAACCCCGCCACGACAAATCTGCTCAATGTGCGTAACAATGGCATTAGCCACTATGGCGCCTCCTACCTCCCTAAACTCAAAAAAAGCGTGATTTGCAATGCCATTATGATGCGTAGCAATGCTTTTGTGAATTATGATGGAGAAGTCTATCTCTGCCAACCGCTCATTGGAGATAAGCTCTACTCTTTAGGGAATCTCAATGAGAAGAGATTTAAAGATTTGTGGAATTCCCCAAGACATAATGAAGTCATCGCACGCTTGCATGAGAAATTTGCCAAAGGTGCGTGTGAAAACTGCCGTGCGATTTCTTATAATATATCTATTGATAGGGCTTTGCAGAGTATAAAACCTGATATAATCCCTAATGATAATTTTCTTTAAAGGATTCCCTTATGACAACCTCCAACAAACCTTCCACAACTTCTAAAGATTCTATCACTTCAAACCCCAAAGTCGCTATTATTGTGCCTTTTTATAATGTAGAGAAGTATTTGCAGGACTGCCTAGAATCTTGCATTCATCAAAGCTATAGCAATATAGA
>NZ_NXLR01000031.1 GCF_003364255.1 Helicobacter marmotae | reverse complement strand
TGACTCTGATGCTGTTAAGTTTCTTAGCTCTAGCTTGAGAGAGAAGCGAAGAATTGCTGTTTGGATTTTTAGTAAATGCTGTTAGTTTGTCATTCTGAGGCTTTGTAAAAGCCGAAGAATCTCTGTGGGCGACTAGTGACTCGTTTGTGAATTCTTCGCTTCGCTCAGAATGACAATAGGGCAGATTTTCTAGCGATTCCTTTAAGGAGTTTTTAGTAGATAAGAGAGATTCTTCGGTCGCACTTCGTGCTCCCTCAGAATGACAAACTAACTTCCCTTGCAAGGTAATTTTATCTTGCGGATTGGATTCATTGTCATGTTTAGCGGGAGTGGTAATGACCGAAGAATTGCTGTTAGAATTGCTAGAAACTCTGCCACTCTTGTCATTCTGAACCCCTGCAAGGGGTGAAGAATCTCTCTTAGCGACTAGTGATTCCTTTAGAGATTCTTCGGGCATAAAGCCCTCAGAATGACAATAAGATAGGGATTCTCTAGTGGCTTTGTGAAGAGACTTTTCGCAATGTTTGGAATGAGAAGTGGGGGTTTGGGATTCTAATACCGACCGACCGACCGATTGATTGATTGATTGATTGATTGATTGATTGATTGATTGATTGATTGATTGATTGATTGATTGATTGATTGATTGATTGATTGATTGGAGTTTTTAAGAATAGGTTTCATTTTAACTTGATTTGGAGATATTTCACTTTCTTTATTTTGATAAGAATCTGCACTTGGAGCAAGCTTTAAATCCCCTTTAGAGAAGCTATCTGCGATTGTCAAATCTTGCGTAAGATTTGCAGATTCTAAATTCTCGCATTCTAAGCTTTGAGATGAATTTTTGGGGTTGTGCGAGGAAGGCGAATGAGGTGTATTAGACATACTCCGCAATGAAGCCTCCGAAGCACTCCCCGAAAAGTCGCTCAAAGCTGAATGCTCCCCTATGAACTCAAAGTTTTGTAAAGCCTTAGGAGCATACAACACATCAATCTCATCGCTAGCCAAAATTTCATTGAAAAATATCTCCTCTGACTTATCCTTATCCTTAATTTGCCCGCCTTTTAAGATACAATCCTTAAAAGGAAAATTTAGCACCACTTCAGTATTGCTTTGTATAAGCTCTCTGTTCTTATTGCTTAAGCCGATTTTATTACTATAAGTCGTGTAGCTTTTATCTAAAATATGCGTGTTTAAGAATGTTAAAAACGCCTCTTTATTGAAAATAAGTGTAGAGTTTAAGCAAGTAAAGAATCTGCTTTTATACGTCTCTTTGAGCGTTGAATCTTCTAAAAGAAATGTAAATAGGCTTAAATCATTGCTAAGAGTGAGGTTAGCCAAAGTGTGGAAATCCCCAAACTTTTTCTCTAAATCTTCTAAAAGTTTATGTTTATCTTGCATAAGTTCCCCCATTTGTTGGCATAAATTAATCACAGAATCTTTGCGTGATATTGGCATAAGATTCTATTCTCCTATCACGTAAGAAGGGCCATATACGCCGTACCTCCTCACTTCGTGCTAAATCTATTTCTGCTAAGATGAGCTCTTCTTTGTCTTGGCTTGCTAGGGCTATGGGCTCACCTTGCGCTCCGTAAATAAAGCTTGAACCCCAAAATCGTATGCCATTGCCCACGCCGCTACTATCAGATTCAAAGCCTATGCGATTAATTGCCATTGTGGGAATCCCATTTGCTATGCTATGCCCTCTTTGCACGGCTATCCAAGCCTCTCTTTGACGCTGCTTTTCTTCCAAGCTATCTTCATCAAACCAACCAATGGCAGTGGGGTAGATGAGCATTTGCGCCCCTTTAAGCGCCATAATGCGCGCAGCCTCGGGATACCATTGATCCCAGCAGATAAGCACACCGAGTTTGCCTAAGCTTGTTTGAATAGGCTCAAAGCCCAAATCCCCGGGAGTAAAATAAAACTTCTCATAAAATTGCGGGTCATCGGGAATGTGCATTTTGCGGTATTTACCAGCAATTGAGCCATCTGTATCAAATACCACAGCGGTATTATGGTATAAGCCTGCAGTGCGTTTCTCAAAAAGTGAGGTAATAAGCACAATATGATGAGCCTTAGCGATATTGGCAAAATATTTCACATCTGCTTCAAAATCGTTAGCATAGTCAAAAAACGTTACATTTTCACTCTGACAGAAGTATTCTCGCGTGTGGAGCTCTTGGAGGGCTACGAGTTGTGCGCCCGAGCTAGCGGCTTTAGCGATCATTTGGGCACTAGATTGCATCATCGCTTCTCTATTGCCTTTATAGGCTTGCTGTAAAAGGGCGACTTTTAGGCGCTGCATAGGTTTAGTGCTTTGCATTACTTACTCTTCATCATATTCGCTATCGGGATTCTCATAGTCGTCATCATCATAATTATTATATGCCATATCTTCATCTTGCTCATCAAAGTATTCAAAATCTTCATCTTCTGGGGTATATCCCTCATCTTCATAATCATCATAGTTGTTTGGCATAATCATTCTCCTTGAGTATATGTTGTATCACTTCGCTAGCGATAGTTAGCCCAAAGCTCGCTGTAACCGCGCTAAAGCTCCCTAAAGGTTTGCACTTTGGCTTTTCAGGGCTAAAAACCGCTTTGAAAGCTTTCTTAATACCAGCTTTTTTTAAATGGTCGCGTAATTTGCGAGCAAATTTGTCTCCATGGGTTTTCCAAATGCTATCTACTTGAATATGCAAGGGGCTTAGCTTTTTAGCACTGCCTGTAGAGACGATATAGTGTCCCATTGGCTTATCTTGGGCGATTTTAGCAATCTCCACTTTCGCATAAATATCATCAATGGCATCGATAATATAATCAAATTTCATAATATCAAACGTTTTAAGAAACTCTGCATTTACTGCTTCTTGCATAGGGATGATACCCGGATACATTTGTGCAAGAACGCGAACTTTTGCTTCATTGATATGCTCTGCGCCGATTTGGCGGTTTTGGTTTGTTACATCAAAGTAATCTTTATCTACAATGGTGATATGCTTTACCCCACTGCGGTAGAGGCAATCAAGCGCAAATCCTCCCACGCCTCCCACGCCAAAGAGAATGACCTTTGTATTTTGTATATGTGTAAAAGTATCGCCAAAGAGTAGCCTTGAGCGCGTGTATCTATCAATAATTTCATTCATGGGCATATCCATTGAGAGAGTTTGGAGCTATCTTCATAGCTTGTCATATCAAGCTTGATTGGAGTAATGGATATGTATTTTTCATGTACTGCTTGGAAGTCTGAACCATTAGAATATGACGTATCGCTACGTTCTTGCCATTGTAAGGGGTGCAAGCCTAGCCAATAGTATTCCTGCCCTCGCGGGTTGCGGTGAATATGGGCTTGGTTAGAGTAGATTCTATAGCCCATTTGCGTGATTTTATAGCCTTTGCAATCTTGCGGTGGGATATGGGGGATATTGATATTAAGGAATTTGCGCTCTTCTAGGGGAAAGCCTTTTTGAAAAATGTTTTTTACAATATCAGCAATGCAGGACTTTGCAAGTGCGAAGTCAAAATGCTTTGTGCGATTTACATCATTCATAAGTTGAGATATGGCAATGGATGGTATGCCTTGAATGCACGCTTCCATAGCGCCAGCAGCCGTCCCGGAATAGGTAACATCTTCCCCCATATTTGAGCCTAAATTAATACCTGAAATCACTAAATCTGGCTTATATCCCTCTTTATATAGGGCATTAAGGGCGAGATACACACAATCACTTGGCGTACCATCTTCAAGTTTATAAAAATCATCATCAATTTGCACAAAGTGAAGCGGGCGCGTGAGGGTAAGCCCATGAGCACAGGCGGACTTTTCATGTGCGGGGGCGACTACCATAATATGAGCGAGATCGCATAATGCCTCTTTAAGGGCTAGTAATCCGCTAGAATCAAAGCCATCATCATTAGTTAATAGGATATGTTTCATTCAATCTCCTTAAAATAATCTTTTAAGAGTGCATTGAGATTACTCGCAATGGCATTATCAAACGATAGGATTTTATTCTCTAGCTCCCTCTTTTGGCGCACGAATTCTATTTTTGCTTCTTGTAGCCCAAGGAGATTGACATAGCTATTTTTGTTTATGTCATTTTGCGTTGTTTTCCCCGCTTGATTGGCGTTCAAACAGGTATCTATAATATCATCACGGAGTTGGAAATACACCCCAAGCTCTAAGCCAAACTCATAAAGCGCTAAAGTGAGTTTAGGGGACGCATTGGCAATAAGTGCGCCAAATTGTAAAGAAGTGGCGATGAGTTTTGCGGTTTTGTTGAGATGGATAATTTTAAGCTTTTCTAGTGAGAGTGGAGTATTCTCAAACTCGCAATCAAGCACTTGCCCTAGTACCATGCCGCTAATTCCTGCATCATTTGCAAGTGCATAGATAAGCTTTAAGCGAATATTGGGATCTAGCCGTGCTTGTGAGAGGAGCGCGAATGCGTAGGTATTTAGCCCATCGCCTACAAGGAGGGCTAGTGTTTGATTATATTTCGTATGCAAAGTGGGGTGGTTACGTCTTAGCGGGGCGTTATCCATACAAGGGAGATCATCATGTATAAGCGAATATGTGTGGATACATTCTAGGGCGAGCGCGGGTAAAAATGCGTTTTTAAGAAGTTGCGGGGAGAGGGCATTAAGAACGCAAAAAAGCAGGGCAGGGCGGAAACGTTTGCCTCCATTTTTCATCATCTCCCACAGGGCTTGCTCATAATGTGTATGAAAGCTTGGAATCTTTGGTGCACTCTCATTTAAAAATACTTCAAAATCTTTGAGAATCTCCGTGATGTTGTGCTGCATTACCCCTCCTATACTTTAATAAAAATTTCAAGATTATCGCGCATGATAAGAAGCTGGATTTTCCCCCCGAATCTTTGGTCAAATTGAGCTTGAGAGAGAAGTGTCTTTAACCTTTGGAATCGCTCAAATGCGCTATGTGTGCTAGATGTGATGATTGGCTCTTTATTAATCCACAAGATAGTATCTCCTTTTCTAAGCTCGCTAAATCTCCCCGCTAGGGCGGGATTAATCGCGTGAATGCGCATATTATCATCAAGCTCTATTCCAAAACGTTCTAAAAAACTCTCTTTAAGCAAAAAACCTCCATATCGTTGGCTTACTTTGGCGTTAATGGAGAGGGTTTTGCCATTGCGTTTGATAAGAATCTTCGCATTTGAGCCCTTTTTGAGATTGCTTATTACCCATTCTGCCTCCCCTCGATTTTTTATTTTTATGCCATTAATGGCGAGAATCTCATCATTAAATCTAAAGGCGTGGTTTGAATCAAAAGGGTCTATTATGCTAATGATAGCTTGGGTATGCGAAGATGAGAAGCGAATGCCTAAATCGCCATAATATGGGGATTTTTGCTTTAAAAATCTATCGATATATTTTTGCTCTATAAAGCCATTTCCTCCTGTACCTATACCATAGATTTGATAGCAAATATTGCCTAAGATTCCATTTGCTTGTGTAGGCGCGGAGAATCTTGCATATTCTATAAAGCCATTTTGCCTTTTGGTGATATGCCCTACTTGGACTTTACCGCCAGGGGCAATGAAAGCAAGGTTTTTGTCTTCAAGCGTGCGTTTATCAAGCGGGAGGAGGTCGTAACTTTGCTTTGTGCGTGGGAGGGAGATAAGATAAAGTCCGATAAAAGGATCGGCTTTGAGAATCTTCACATTTTGGGGTTTAGTGGGGGAGTAGAGGAGATGATGTTGCTGAATGCCATCTTTAAGGCTAATGGCATGGCTCTGCCCCACAGGGGTGCTTGCGGCTTTGAAATATTGAACACAATGTGAGTAATCATACGCCCATAAATGAGTGCTATAAAAAAGTAATAGAAAGCTTTTTAGCAGAGCGCTTTTAGTCATTTGGTTTTCCGCCAAAGATATTGAATCCCCCACCAAATCCATTGAGGAGATTCAACGCGCTTGATTGGCGAGTATCTTCTAGGTTTTTATGAAGCTCATTGAGTGCGCTAATGAGTAGAATCTGTAAAGATTCTTTGTCTTCAAGGAGGCTATCATCAATATTTATATCAATGATTTCTCCCTTACCATTGCAGCTTGCTTTTACAAGCCCGCCTCCACTTTTGGCAGTAAGAATGGTTTGCTTATTTTTTTCTTCTAATTCTTTGAGGGAATCTTGCATTGAGCCGAACATAGCTCCAAGTTGGTTTGGGTCAAACATAGCTATACCTCGTGTGTGATAGATAGGATTTGATTATGCTCATTGACTTGCACGATCGTGGGCTTGTAGTCTTTAAGCTCATTTTGCGTATATGAAGCGTAGGCGACTATGATGATAATATCGCCTATTTGGGCTTTACGTGCTGCTGCGCCATTAAGGCAAATTTCACCTTCTTTATCCCCGTAAATGACATAGGTATTAAATCGCTCGCCATTGTTGATATTAAGGATTTCTACTTTCATACCTGCTAAAAGATTGGCACTTAGGGCAAGTGATTTTTCAATAGTGATTGAGCCGACATAATTTAGGTTTGCATCGCTCACATGAGCACGGTGAATCTTTGAATAGAGCATTTCAAATTGCATAGAGAGTGCCTTAGTTTAGAATTCTTTATGATGATGTTTGAGGTGCGATTTTATCATAAAAGTGTGCAAATAAACACCTTAAGTATAAAATATAAAACTTTACACCCCTTAAGCCCCATTTAAGCTTCAAATATGTAATATTTCATTCCCATTTGATTGGGCTTCTGGTTTCTTCTTTTGGTTAGGTTTCATTAATT
>NZ_NXLR01000030.1 GCF_003364255.1 Helicobacter marmotae | reverse complement strand
TTCCCTTTCTCTAGTAGATAATTTAGTTTCTTCAGTCCTTGTCACCCCATCTAGGGCTGACAAAGTGGCAAATGTATTAGGGAATCAGGCGGTGATTCTTTCAAAGCATTCACCTCCTAAAAGGGGCTATAAAGCCTTAGAATCCTTGTAACTTAAGCACATTAAATACCATTATTAAATCACATAAACTCAGGGATTCAAGCATACACAGAATCTACATATCAATACAACCATACATTGCACTACTATACATAATGATATTTAAATCATCTTTTAAATGACTTTTTGACTAATTTTTAGATTGTTTTTAGAGCTCATTTCACACTAACTTTGATAAAAAGAGGGGAGGGAAGTATATTTATATTCTCATCTCCGCGCTGTCCTACATTCCCACACTTGAAAAGTGCAGTATCATCGGCGAAGAGAAGCTTAACTGCTAGGTTCGGAATGGAGCTAGGTGTTGCCTTCTCTCTATAAGCACGAAGATGACAATATAAATTCAACTTCAAGAAGAAAGTTATTATTGTTAAAGCCCTTGTAATTCTACAATTAGCACACTACTTTTTTTACCTTATTTATATCATTTATATCCCTAATTTATCTCTAAAAGGAATACCTTTGAATCACTTTGATTTATACAAGCATTCATAGATACACTCAATAAGGCAGTATCTCTTCATAAAAAGCCAAACGGTCTATTAGTAGTAGTCAGCTGAACACATTACTATGCTTACACATCTACCCTATCAAGCAGCTAGTCTTGCTGCGACCTTCAGGGAGAGTTTATCTTGGAGTTGGCTTCCCGCTTAGATGCTTTCAGCGGTTATCACATCCATGCGTAGCTACAGAGCGATGCTCTTGGCAGAACAACTCTTACACCAGTGGCATGTCCATCCCGGTCCTCTCGTACTAGGGACAGCTCTCCTCAACTCTCCTACGCCCACGGCAGATAGGGACCGAACTGTCTCACGACGTTCTGAACCCAGCTCGCGTACCGCTTTAAATGGCGAACAGCCATACCCTTGGGACCTGCTCCAGCCCCAGGATGCGATGAGCCGACATCGAGGTGCCAAACCTCCCCGTCGATGTGAGCTCTTGGGGGAGATCAGCCTGTTATCCCCGGGGTACCTTTTATCCTTTGAGCGATGACCCTTCCACACAGAATCACCGGATCACTATGACCGACTTTCGTCTCTGCTCGACTTGTTTGTCTCGCAGTCAGGCTGGCTTATGCCATTACACTCTACTTGCGATTTCCAACCGCAATGAGCCAACCTTTGCAAGCCTCCGTTACTTTTTAGGAGGCGACCGCCCCAGTCAAACTACCCACCAGGCATTGTCCTACTTGAGGATAACTCAAGCTAGTTAGCAGACAGAAACATTAAGGGTGGTATCTCAAGGGTGGCTCCATCTTCACCAGAGTAAAGACTTCAAAGCCTCCCACCTATCCTGCGCATAATGCTCCCATCGGCAGTGCCAAGCTGTAGTAAAGGTCCACGGGGTCTTTCCGTCTTGCCGCGGGTAGGAGGAATTTTCACCTCCACTACAATTTCACTGAATCTCTCTTTGAGACAGCTCCCATCTCGTTACGCCATTCATGCAGGTCGGTATTTAACCGACAAGGAATTTCGCTACCTTAGGACCGTTATAGTTACGGCCGCCGTTTACTCGGGCTTCAATTCAAAGCTTCGACTTACGTCTAACTAATCCTCTTAACCTTCGAGCACCGGGCAGGCGTCACACCTTATACTTCCTCTTACGAGTTTGCAAAGTGCTGTGTTTTTGGTAAACAGTCGGGAGGGACTCTTTGCTGAGACCTAATTGCTTAGGCACACCTTATCGCGAACTTACGGTGCTAGTTTGCAGAGTTCCTTAAAGAGAGTTCTTTCACGCGCCTTAGAATACTCATCTCATCTACCTGTGTCGGTTTGCGGTACGGGCAACATTAGCTAAACTTAGAGGCTTTTCTTGGCACGACGGCATCAATGGCACTCATCTTGACCCGAAGGTCGCAACAAGCTATTGGAGTTTTAGATACAGAGGCGGATTTGCCAATCCTCCAATCCACACACTCTTAAATTAGCACTTCCATCAGCTAACGCCATTTAGCCCTATGCGTCCCCCCATCGCACACTAATGTTGGTATGGGAATATTAACCCATTTTCCATCGACTACCCCTTTCGGACTTGTCTTAGGACCCGACTAACCCTACGATGACGAGCATCGCGTAGGAAACCTTAGACTTTCGGCGAAGTGGATTCTCACCACTTTTATCGCTACTCATTCCTGCATGCTCACTTCGCATCGCTCCAGCACTCCTTGCCGGTATGCCTTCAACGCTGATACGAACGCTCTTCTACCACTGTGCATCAGCACAATCTACAACTTCGGTGTCTATCTTAGCCCCGTTATATTTTCTGCGCAAAATCACTAGACCAGTGAGCTGTTACGCTTTCTTTAAAGGATGGCTGCTTCTAAGCCAACCTCCTGGTTGTCTGAGTAATTTCACATCATTTTCCACTTAGAATAGAACTTTGGGACCTTAGTTGGTAGTCTGGGTTGTTTCCCTCTTGACGATTGATTTTATCACCCACCGCCTGACTCCCAAGATAGGGCAATAGGTATTCGCAGTTTGACAGGGGTTGGTACCGCGGTGAGCAGCCCTAGCCCAATCAGAGCTCTACCCCCTATTGCTATCACTTGAGGCTATACCTAAATATATTTCGAAGAGAACCAGCTATCACCAAGTTTGTTTGGCCTTTCACCCCTATCCACAGCTCATCCCAACCCGTTTCAATGGGTACGAGTTCAGTCCTCCATAAGCTATTACACTTACTTCAACTTGGCCATGGATAGATCACTTGGCTTCGGGTCTGCAGCATCTGACTAAACGCCCTATTCAGACTCGCTTTCGCTACGGCTTCACGTTTGCTTAACCTTGCCAGATACCACAACTCGCAGGATCATTATGCAAAAGGCAGTCCATCACCCTGATAAATCATAGGGCTCTGAATGATTGTAGGCAGATGGTTTCAGGTTCTATTTCACTCCGCTCACTGCGGTTCTTTTCACCTTTCCCTCACGGTACTTGTGCGCTATCGGTGTGATAGGAGTATTTAGGGTTGGAGAGTGGTCTCCCCTGCTTCAGCCCGGATTTCACGTGTCCTGACCTACTCTGGATACTGCTACCTAAGAATCTCTTTTCGCATACGGGACTATCACCCTCTATGATATGCTTTTCCAAACACTTCTGCTAAAAGATTCTAGTGGATATTGCAGTCCACAACCCCGAATGCAAGCATTCGGTTTGCCCTCTTCCCCTTTCGCTCGCCGCTACTAAGAGAATCTCTGTTGATTTCTTTTCCTCTAGCTACTGAGATGTTTCACTTCGCTAGGTTCGCTCCTATATAAGGTAATACCTATCTCTAGGTATTGGGTTGCCCCATTGGGAAATCTACGGATCAAAGCTTCTTGACAGCTCCCCGTAGCTTATCGCAGTCTAGTACGTCCTTCATCGCCTCTATCACCCAAGGCATCCACCATCTGCCCTTACAAGCTTTTTACTTCTAAGGATACTGCCTTACTGAATGTATCGCTACATACAATAAGCAGCAGTCGCGTAATTGTAGTTAATTACTATTTTAGGCTATTAACAATAAGTTTTCAAACAACATTTAGACAAGAAGTCTAATGCAAAATTTAAGTTTAACACTCTTTGGAAGATATTCTCATAAGATACCTTCTCTTTAGGGAGGAAAGAATATGCTAAAGAAACTTGCTTATTCTCTTTACTCCTTACTTTCTTTTACTACATATAGTTACAAGAAAGCATAAAAGTGAGAGTTTTAAACCTTGCATTAAACCTCTAATCAATTTGTATCAAATCTCTTTCATATAGCTCTTGCTTATACACCTATTAGATATGAAACTCTGCCACAAAGCTTTATTGCATAAGAACATTATTGCATATAAAGGCAAAAATACATTATGCTATCTCTACATATATCTCATGTATCTCATATATCTATCCACATATACATAGTTGCAAACATACATTCACACTAGCATTCATACTAGATATACTAGATAATGTTTGGATAATGTCTGCCCTCTCAAAGCATATAGAGGATACAAGCATAAATGCTTTGCATTATATCAACAAAAGTGGTGGAGAATAGCGGGATCGAACCGCTGACCTCCTGCGTGCAAAGCAGGCGCTCTCCCAGCTGAGCTAATTCCCCTTAATAAAGGATAAATTAGTTATTTTTGAATGACTTTTGGAGTTGTGTTGAAAATTTTGAAAGGAGTTACCTTTAAGGGTAATGACCGAAAAAATTTTTAACACTCTACAAAAAGCGTCAAAAAGAACAATTTATGGTGGGCTTAGGAGGACTTGAACCTCCGACCTCACCCTTATCAGGGGTGCGCTCTAACCACCTGAGCTATAAGCCCCTTAAGCTTACTATTTAAGCGTCATTTGGAGGATCTCTGAAAACTAAGCAAGTCCATTAGAGTTATTTACCCCTCAAGCAAGTGTAAATTGATTAAAACAAATGAATGTTTTAATATGTCTCTAGAAAGGAGGTGATCCAACCGCAGGTTCACCTACGGTTACCTTGTTACGACTTCACCCCAGTCGCTGCATCCGCCGTGGGCGGTAACCAATTTAGTATCCCGACTTAAGGCGAATACAACTCCCATGGTGTGACGGGCGGTGAGTACAAGACCCGGGAACGTATTCACCGCAACATGGCTGATTTGCGATTACTAGCGATTCCAGCTTCATGTAGTCGAGTTGCAGACTACAATCCGAACTGAGAGAAGTTTTTAAGATTTGCTCCACCTCGCGATATTGCATCTTTTTGTACTTCCCATTGTAGCACGTGTGTAGCCCTAGGCGTAAGGGCCATGATGACTTGACGTCGTCCTCACCTTCCTCCTCCTTACGAAGGCAGTCTCCTTAGAGTGCTCAGCCGAACTGCTAGCAACTAAGGACGAGGGTTGCGCTCGTTGCGGGACTTAACCCAACATCTCACGACACGAGCTGACGACAGCCGTGCAGCACCTGTTTTCAAGCTCCCCAAAGGGGCACTCCACTATCTCTAGCGGATTCTATCAATGTCAAGCCTAGGTAAGGTTCTTCGCGTATCTTCGAATTAAACCACATGCTCCACCGCTTGTGCGGGTCCCCGTCTATTCCTTTGAGTTTTAATCTTGCGACCGTACTCCCCAGGCGGAATGCTTAATGCGTTAGCTGCATTACTGCAGAGACAAGCTCCACAACAACTAGCATTCATCGTTTAGGGCGTGGACTACCAGGGTATCTAATCCTGTTTGCTCCCCACGCTTTCGTGCATGAGCGTCAGTAATGTTCCAGTAGGTCGCCTTCGCAATGAGTATTCCTCTTGATCTCTACGGATTTTACCCCTACACCAAGAATTCCACCTACCTCTCCCACACTCTAGATAATCAGTTTCAAATGCAGTTCTATAGTTAAGCTATAGGATTTCACATCTGACTTAATTACCCGCCTGCGCACTCTTTACGCCCAGTGATTCCGAGTAACGCTTGCACCCTCCGTATTACCGCGGCTGCTGGCACGGAGTTAGCCGGTGCTTATTCGTTAGATACCGTCATAATCTTCTCTAACAAAAGGAGTTTACAATCCTAAAACCTTCATCCTCCACGCGGCGTTGCTGCTTCAGGGTTTCCCCCATTGAGCAATATTCCCTACTGCTGCCTCCCGTAGGAGTCTGGACCGTGTCTCAGTTCCAGTGTGTCCGTTCACCCTCTCAGGCCGGATACCCGTCATAGCCTTGGTGAGCCATTACCTCACCAACAAGCTGATAGGACATAGACCAATCCTTTAGCGAAATTCTTTCCCCCGTAGGGAGTATCTAGTATTAATCACCGTTTCCAGTGGCTATCCCAGACTAAAGGGCATGTTATCTATGCGTTACTCACCCGTGCGCCACTAATCCACTTCTAGCAAGCTAGAAGCTTCATCGTTCGACTTGCATGTATTAGGCACGCCGCCAGCGTTCACTCTGAGCCAGGATCAAACTCTCCATAAAGAATTTATGGGAGTTTGAATCATTCATTCATGATAACAAACTCTCCATAAAAATATGGGGCTTTGAGCCAAAATAAATAATGGCACAAACACTCCATAAAGAATAAAAATCAATAAAAACCCAAGAAAAGTTGCATTCAATGGAAGAGTTGCATTCTAATGTGTAGAAGCAAACTCTCCCATTATTAAGGATATTTAAAGACTTTTAAAAGATTTTTAAAATCTTAAAGATTTATGTATATTAAGTTTGTCCTTAATCTCTTAGTGTTTCTCTTATCACAAAGACTAGAAGAATCTTCATAAACTCTCACTTCATTTTTAGAATTTAAGGCTAAATATCCTACTAAAAAGACTGCAACTATGAAGCTGAAGTTAAAGAATCTTCTCAAAGTCATATTTGAGTTGTATAGAATATGAACTAAGAAATATAAGTTTTATTTACATTGCAAAAAGTAATAAAACACTCTATTTCCTTGCTTAGATGTCAAAGATCATACCAATTATAACCAGCATAAATAGCCTTAAAGCTCTTTTATTGCAAATACAAATTATGATTATAGATTGATAAAGAACAGCCATAAGATTATTCTCACAGATTACTACTTTGGCAGAGATTGCTCTTTAGATTATCTCATAAAGATACAAAGTTTATGGCTTTCAATGTTTTTATTGGATAAAAACCAAAAGACTGCATAAAATTAATGAAACCTAACCAAAAGAAGAAACCAGAAGCCCAATCAAATGGGAATGAAATATTACATATTTGAAGCTTAAATGGGGCTTAAGGGGTGTAAA
>NZ_NXLR01000002.1 GCF_003364255.1 Helicobacter marmotae | reverse complement strand
TGATATGCTAAGTCTTGATTGTATAGAGCAATGTGTAGAACATATTGGGGAGTGTGATATTCTTTGGCATGATTATACTTGTATTTATGAAGATAATATAGCACCGCAAAACACAAGCCTGCTTGAAAATTTAGGATTAAAGCAGAATGATGTAAAAGCACCATTAAAAGCACTAGATTTATGGAAGCATACAGATAGTTTCTCGTGTGTATGTATGGGAGTTTTTCATATATCGCTTTTTGAAAAACTCCGTTTTACTCCTACTATTCAAAGTGAAGATGCCCTCTTTGGTATGCTTGTGTTTGCTAAAGCCAAGAGTATTGAGTTTCTCAACAAACCTTTATATATTTATAGAATGCGCGCAAACTCTACAAGCGACCACACTTTAAGCCAAGCCACCCCGCTACGACCAACACCAGCCTACCTAAGTGACATCGCCTATACATTCTATAATAGCTACAAAATCAAACATTATCACTTCGCCTATTCTTGTGCCTACATTTGTCTAGGACTTTTAGAGTTTATATCTATACTTCATACTTGCCAAAACGAAAGCCCAGCCTACAAAGGCGCATTGAAAACTAAACTCATAGCCTTTTTACAATTAAGGGCAATGTATGCCTTTGGTGGAGTGAGCTTTGAATCTGATCCTAAAAATATACGAGCTTTACTCAAGCCCTTAGAACCTTATATGCAAAAATGCTCTTTTTCCATCAAGCTAGCCTACTATATGCCAAGATTGTATAGAATCTTGCGTTACTTAAAGCAGAGGTGTAAGGCTTTCTTACCTATTTCAAAGACTTAAGCGAAACTATCAAACTTTAATAGCCTATATTTTGTGGCAAAAGTCCCCTCTCCCTAGCGAAAAGCCATATCCTGTGCTCTATTCAAAAGCTCTTTTGCCCCCTTGTTAATAAAACTCTGGGCGAGGCTTTGGGCGAGGCTTTGGGCAGCATTTATATTATCTAGCGCTTCTCCAGCTAAGCATTCTTGCACACTCTCTTGTATATATTCACTTCCATCGGGTAAGCCCACAATAGCTTGCAAGCTAAGCTTTTTATCATTATATTGGGCATGCACGCCTATAGGGACTTGACAGCCCCCGTTGAGCGCTTGTACAAACGCCCTCTCAGCACTCACGCAAAGTGCAGTTGGCTCATGGGTAAGGCTAGCAATCTTATCAAAATAAATATGATCCTTGCACATTTCAATGCCCAATGCCCCCTGCCCCATTGCGGGTATCATAAATGCTAAAGGGGTGATATATTTCACATCTGTTGTATCTAAGCCAAGTCGCTTTATGCCAGCTTGAGCTAAAATAATTGCATCAAACTCCCCTTCTTTAAGCCTTTTTAAACGCGTTTGCACATTACCCCTTAAACTTAACGTATCCAAATCAGGGCGAAGCTTTTTAATCTGCATAGAGCGGCGAAGCGAGGTAGTCCCTACCTTAGCCCCTTTGGGCAAGCTATCAAAATCAGCATAAGCCATACTAAGAAAACTATCTCTACAATCCTCGCGTTCAGTAATAGCAGCTAAAGCTAAATTTCCCACAAAATCCACAGGCACATCTTTTAAGCTATGAACGGCTAAATCAATCTCTTTACCTAAAAGCTTTTCCTCTAACTCCTTGGTGAATAGCCCCTTGCCGCCGATTTTAGCTAATGGCACATCAAGGATTTTATCACCTTGTGTTTTAATAATGCTAATGCTTGATTCTATATGGCACTCATACTTTAGGCGTGCTTGAATATACCGCGCTTGCCACAATGCCAGCGCACTCCCGCGTGTGCCAATCACCAAGCTACTCATATTCTCTCCTTTTAATCCAATGCCTGCATAATGGCTTGAGATAAATGTCTATCTGCCTTAAGCTCTCTTTTTTGTAAGCCTTCGCGTAAAATAAACTCTACCTTGCCCTCACTCAAAGCCTTACCCACAATCAACGCAGAGTAAAAGCCCAAAAGCTCAAAATCTTTCATCTTTACGCCAAAGCGCTCATCACGTTCATCTAAAAGTACATCAACGCCTTGAGATTTAAGCTCTTCATATAATGTAAGGGCAAATTCATATTGTGTGCTATCTTTGGTATTTGAAATAATAATAGCTATGTCAAAAACACTCACTTCCTTACTCCACACACAGCCAAGCTCATCGCTTTTTTGCTCTAAAATCGCAGGGAGAATGCGTGAGATTCCAAAGCCATAGCAGCCCATAATCAACGCCTCTGCTTTACCCTCTTTATTGAGAAAGTGCGCATTTAGGGCTTGAGAGTATTTCGTGCCGAGTTTAAAAATATGCCCCACTTCTATACCTGCGCTATAGCATAGCCTTTGAGCACATTTGGGGCAGCAATCTCCCTCTTTAACAGCTGCTATATCAACATACTCCAAGCCTTCAAATGTGCCCAAATCCACACCCACTAAATGCCAATCTTTTTCATTTGCCCCACATATCAGCTCATTAGCGTCTTTTAAGCTTAAGTCAAAATAAATATGTTCTGATTGTGTAATATGTCTCAAACCATAAGGTCCTATAAAGCCAGCTTCAAGCCCAGCGGCTTTTATCTCCTCTATGCTTGCATCTTCTAAGGATAAAAATGTATCTTTTGCATTAAGGATATTTAACATTTTGGTATCTTCGCCCTCATCATCTCCACGAACGAAAAAGTAAGCCAATTCCGCGCTATTATCCGCTCGCACCGCCTTTTTGACAATGGCTTTAAGTATCCAAAATGTATCCACTTTGAAAAACTCACTTAAAGATTCTATAGTTTTCACTTCAGGGGTAAAAAAGCGAGCAAAAGCCGCCTTAGGAGGATTGCTATCATATTTTACTTCATTTGTTCTAGGTGCAGTGCGGGGCATTCTTTGAGCGATTTCAATATTTGCCCCATAATCGCAAGATTCACATACGACAATAGTATCCTCTCCGCAAGGGGCTAGCACCATAAATTCCTTGCTTCCGCTCCCGCCAATAGCACCAGAATCTGCCTCTACTACCTTAAACTCCACACCCATACGTTCTAAAATCCGCTTATATGTGAGCTCCATAGTTTGAAATTCTCTATCTAAATCCTCCCAAGAGCTATGGAAGCTATAGCCATCTTTCATAATAAACTCTCTTCCGCGCAAAAGCCCAAAGCGTGGGCGCAGCTCATCGCGGAATTTCGTGTGAATCTGATAGAGATGTACAGGGAGTTGTTTATAGCTTCTAATACTATTTTTAGCAATAGAAGTTACCATTTCTTCATGCGTGGGTCCTAGCACAAACTCATTATCTTTCCTATCCTTAAAGCGCAAGAGCTCTCTGCCATATTGCTCATATCGCCCAGATTCCCTCCACAGCTCTGATGGGGTAACAAATCCCATAAGAATTTCTTGAGCCCCACTTGCATTCATCTCTTCTCTCACAATATCTGAAACTTTTCTCAAAAGCTTTTCCCCTAGGGGCAGAAAATTATAAATACCACTTCCAATCTGCTGGATAAACCCGCCCCTCAAAAGGTATTGATGACTTTTCAAAGTAGCGTCTTTTGGCGTATCTTTGAGTGTGCTCACAAAAAGTTGAGAAAATTTCATAACATTCCTTTAAAAAGTAGTATCCCTCTCACATTTATAGCTATTTAGCATAACAATTTCATCATCAATATCAAACATACTTTTCATCGCCTCAATGATAGGATCGCCCTGATGGCTTTCACTCGCTTGCCTTAATCGCATAGTGGGCTGGTGCAAGAATGTATTAAAAGCCCCATGGAGAATCTTCTCCACATTATGGCGATATTCTGCTGGTAAAAATCCTTTTTTAATCGCCCGCTCAAGCTCTTTATGGGCAGATTCTTTAGCTAAAGCACGCATATGCTTAATCACAGGCTCAACACTCAAAGTTTGTAGCCAAGTAAAGAAATTACAAGTAAAAGCCTCTATAATTTTCTTCCCTGCTTTGGCACTCTCCTCCCTTGCTTGTTTATGCTCTTGCACAACTTCTTGTAAATCATCTACGCAAAATACCTCTATATTGTGATATGAGACAGATTGCATATCTCCTGATTCTATATCCCTAGGTAGGGCTAAATCAAACCAATAACGTTTGCTAGCAAGGGTATTTGGCATATCTTGGGTGATAACATAACCCTGTGCGCTTGTGGCGCTAAAAAGCAAGCTAAATTCATCTAAAAGTACCCTTAAATCCTCATAAGGGCGCACCACAATCTTATCTCCCCCTAATTCTAAGGCTAAGTTTTGTGCATTTGCATAAGTGCGACTAAGGAGCGTGATATGTGCTTTTAAATTTAATAAATGCTTGCATACTAAACGTCCCATTTCCCCACTGCCAATGACCAAAACAGGTAACGATTCTAAACTTTGATTATTTGCAGCCAATTTTTGAGCTGCCATAGAAACCGCTGTAGAGGCTACAGAAACGCTATGGGCTGATATTTCTGTTTGTTTGCGCACACTTGCGGCACATTTAAAAGCAAAGTGCATAAGACGAGTCATATCCTTCCCGCATAAAGAATGCTCAAAAGCCAGCTTATAAGCGCTTTTAAGCTGCCCTGTGATTTGCGTTTCTCCTATCACTAAGCTATCAAGGCTTGAAGCCACGCCAAATATATGATAGACCGCATATTCATTCAAACGTACAAGTGCTACTTGCTCTAATGTTTGAATTGCTATGCCACTCTTTTTAGAAAAACATTCATATATATGCTTTTTTGCGACTTTTGTATCATACACACTCAGATAAAGCTCTATGCGATTGCAAGTGCATAATAAAACACTCTCACAAATCACATCGCAGGCATTGACTTCTTGCAAAAATGGCACTATTTGCTCTTCTGGGATACTCAAAGACTCGCGCAAGGAAATATCTACATTTTTATGTGAAAAGCCAACCACCATATATTGCATTTGCATTTTCTCTTGCATACTAACTCCTACGATCAAGCATTTGCGTAATCATATCACGCAGGGTTTGATTATCTTGGCTAGCAATGGCTTGCAAGGCTTTATCAGCAAAGTTTTTAGCACATTGGAGGCTTTTAGCGATAATATCATTATCTTGCATTTGCGTTTTTATCCACTCCTCTTCTTTAGGGCTAAGATTCTTTGCATAATACGAGAGGAGCATTTCTTGTTTATCCTTTTGTAGGCATTCATATAGGTCCATATAAGGGAGTGTAGTCTTGCCCTCTCTAAAATCACTCATCGAGGGCTTACCCAAAGTGGAGGAATCTTGAGTAATATCTAAAATATCATCAATAATTTGAAAGGCAATACCCAAATTTTCTCCATACGTGCTATATATGTCCTTATCTAAACCCTTCAAAATCGCTCCAGATTCTGCCGCGGCAACTATAAGGGCAGCGGTTTTAAGCGAACACATATTGATATAAGCCTCCCTATTAGTATGAAAGCCATTTGAAAGCCTCACATCTTCAATCTCTCCTATTGAGAGGCGCGTTACCGCAAGGGATACACTTTGTGCGATATTCATATCGAGCTTACTTAACTCATAAAATGCCTTAGAATACAGCACATCACCTAGCATAATCGCATTTTTATTCCCAAAACGTGCATTAATAGACAAATCTCCCCTTCTTGTGCTCGCATTATCTATCACATCATCATGTAATAAAGAGGCATTTTGTATCATCTCAATTAAAGCACACACGCGCAACGCCTCTTCACTCACGCCACTAATAGCTAATAAAAGCTTAGAACGAAGCATTTTCCCATATTGCAAATGCTTGCATAAGGCGCTAATATGCTCATTTTGGCACTCTAAAATAAAGGTATTGATATAAGTTTTAATTTGCCCTATTGCGTGCTCCATATTCATATCCATGCTCATGATTGCACTCCTTGCAAAAGCCCCTCATCAAGCACCGCTACACCCGAGCCCTCAATATAAAGATTTAAATGCGCACTCTCTCCTTCAAAAGATTTAAAATACATCGTAAAATATGCTTGATTGCTTTGTTCTGCCCCTCCGAGCGCGATTTTATAGCAGTTGCGTTGATAATCTCTATATAAAAGGAATTGATGATTGAATTTATCATAGTTTAAATGCAGCACGAGGGCTTGGTTTTTAAACAAAGTCCAGCGGAAGCGGAGCTCTTTTTCTACATTGCCTACTTTGAAATGAGCCTTATAGACTTGCTCCTTTTTAAGCTCTACACTCTTCTCCCATAAATGCAAAGGCATCGCAGCAGAGAGTATTTCAAAGCAAAGTAAAAATGGGAAAAAGATTTTACTCAATATTTCACTCCTTAATATTTCACTCATGGTTACTCAATATATTTGCCATTGATTCTATAGCAAGGGCGTTTTTTGCCTCTTGTAAAATATGCAGTATCTCCTCATCAAAACGAGATTGCTCAAAAGCTAATTGCGCATCAACGCCACTTTTTTGCAAAAGTGCTTCATATACCACAATACGTTCAAGCAACGATTCAAGCTCCAGGGCTACAAGCGTGGGGGAGGCATTATGTATAACTTCATACCATTTCTCTAAAGGTGTGCCCTCAAAAAATGCGTCCATTTCTTACTCCTTATTGATTTTCATAGAATCTAATCTTGCTAAAACTGCCTGCGCATGGGCGTCAAGTGATTCGCATTGGGCTAGGGCTACACATGAGCTACCCACTTGTTTTAGAGCCTGCGCAGAAAAGGCGATAATAGAGCTTTTTTTCACAAAATGCTCCACGCTCAAAGGGGAAAAAAACCTAGCACTCCCCCCGGTTGGAAGCGTATGATTAGGACCAGCAAGATAATCTCCTATAGGCTCGCTTGAATACTCTCCTAAAAATATAGCCCCTGCGTGTTTGATATAAGGTAGCACTTCTGCGGGATTGAGAGTGAAAACCTCTAAATGCTCTGGAGCTAGGGCATTAGCAATATCTATACTCTCTTGCAAATTACGCGTATGTATCATCACTGCGCGATTTGCTATGCTTTTTTGCGCTATGGCGACTCTTGGCATAGAGGGGAGAATGTGCTCAATGTGAGATTTTACAGATTCTATAAGGGCACTATCATCACTTATTAAAATCGAGCTTGCCATTTCATCGTGTTCAGCTTGAGAAAGCAAGTCATAAGCGATATATTTTGCATTGGCGTGCTTATCAGCGATAATACCAATCTCACTTGGACCGGCTATCATATCAATATTCACCTCGCCAAATACATGCTTTTTCGCACAAGCGACAAAAATATTCCCCGGACCACTAATAGCATCAACCTTTTTAATCTCCTTTATGCCATAAGCCATAAGCCCTATAGCACTTGCCCCGCCGACTTTATATATCTCTGTAATACCGCATAAATGCAGTGCCCCAAGCAAAAGGGGATTAGGATTATTATGGGGTGTGGGAGAGCAAACTACAATTTCTTTTACCCCTGCTACAATCGCTGGAATGGCATTCATAAGAAGTGAGCTTGGATAGGCAGCCTTACCCCCGGGGATATAAAGCCCTGCACGTTCAATGGGAGTAACCTTGACTCCAAGGATATTGCCATTATCTTCACAATCAATCCAACTCTGTGGCTTTTGCTTTTGATGGAAAGCATAGATTCTATCGTATGCAAGTTTGAGGGCATTTTTCAGATCGCTTGATAGCTCATTATAAGCCTTTAGGCACATACTCGGGGTAATACATATATCCTCAAAACTATTTGCCTGCCAAGAATCAAAGCGAGCAATATGTGATTTGAGGGCTTCTAAGCCATTTGTGGCTATCTCATTAAGCAAGCCCTCTACAATTGAAGAGACTTCTTTCATATCCATTTTACCACGAGCTAAAACTGCTTTAAACTCACTCTCAAAGGATTTAGAAGTAACATCAAGGATTTTCATCATCTCCCCCATAATTATAAGATAAGTGGGAATTATATATGGCTACTCTAAATAGTTAAGAATCTTTATTTAGAGATAAACTTCAGTAGTAACTCCCATTATAAGGGGAGTGAGGGATAGAGGCTATATCTTTTGAGCACTTCCAAGTATGCCCATACGCTCTACCATAACTTGCACGACACTCTCCATAGCGGGAGTAAAAAATTTACGCAAGTCAAATTGCGTATTATCTGCATTGGCGACCTTACGCACTTGAGCGATAAAAGCTATACGCAAATCTGTATC
Organism: Helicobacter marmotae; assembly: GCF_003364255.1. Classification (GTDB taxonomy): domain Bacteria; phylum Campylobacterota; class Campylobacteria; order Campylobacterales; family Helicobacteraceae; genus Helicobacter_C; species Helicobacter_C marmotae. Next base: position 197,861 of record NZ_NXLR01000002.1, on the reverse strand, counting down.
GATATTGACTTTATTAATACCGCCCTTAATGGCTTCTTTTAAGAAATCAAAAGGCACACCTTTACTTCCTTTCAAATCTCCACCGCTGGCTAAAAATGCTTCTCGCACATATTCAGGGATAGCACTTGCCCCATGGAGTACAAGAGGGATATTTGTGCGTCTTTTTACTTCTTGAAGACGTTCAAAATCAAGCTTTGGCTCGCCTTTAAATTTAAAAGCCCCATGACTTGTGCCTATTGCAGGAGCGAGATAATCTACTTTTGTGGTTTTTACAAACTCCTCTGCTTCATCGGGGTTAATTAACACAGCGTCCTTTTCACTTACAGAAATATTATCCTCAATGCCCATAAGCCTCCCCAACTCCGCTTCTACGCTGACACCTTTAGAATGTGCGTATTCTACAACTTCTTGAGTAAGGGCAAGATTCTCATTAAAGGGGTGATGTGAAGCGTCTATCATCACAGAAGTAAAGCCCGCATCAATAGCATTTTTACATGATTGAAAACTCGTGCCATGGTCTAAATGCAAGGCAACAGGAATATGCGGATAACGTTTAGAGAGAATATGAACCATTCCAACTGCCATATCAATGCCCATATATTTAATCGCACCTTCACTTGCTTGGACAATAATAGGCGAGTTTGCTTGATTAGCCGCTATAAATATAGCATTAAGCATTTCAAAATTCACAAAATTAAATGCCCCAACGCCATAGCCTTCTTTATGCGCTTTAAGTAATATTTCACTCCCCGTGATAAGCATGCTTTCTCCCTATTTTGTAATTTCGATTTTAGCTTTTTGACGTAATTCTTGAATCTTTTGCATCATACCGCCTTGGATACTCTGCATTCTTAATTCATTTTCAATGCTTTTTTTGGCTTCATTATAAGGGATAATTTTAGGCTCACTCTTGCGTTCAAGATAAATCACGTGATAACCAAAAGAAGTATGCACAGGCTCTTTAGTATAAGTACCCGGTTTTAGCTCAAAAGCCGCTTTTGAAAAATCTGGGTTCATCATAGAACGTTGAAACACACCTAAATCACCGCCATTTTTTTGCTGTTTTGAAGCTGGATCTATGGATTTTTCATTAGCAAGTTGAATAAAACGTGCCTCTACCTTGCCTTTTGCAGCCTTATCAAGCTCTTTGATGATATTTTTTGCCTCTGCTTCATTATCTACAAGGATATGCCTTGCCTTGCCTTCTTGATTAATAAAAAGCCCCTCATTTTCTTGATAAATCTTGCGGATTTGTGCGTCATTAATGCTAGGGACTTGAATCTTGTCAGCTTGCTTTTTTGTCCATAAATCAATAAGGAGATTGTCTTTAATATTATTAACAATATCTGTGTATTCCTTAGAGTTTTCAAGCTTTTCTTGCTTGGCGGCTTTGAGGATAAGTTGGCGGTTAATAAGCTCATTAATGAGCGCATCTTTTTCCTGCTCACTTAGCTTAGCATAATCAAAATTAGGGATACTTTGCTTGAGTATCTCCATATCTTTATCTGTAATTGCTTTGCCATCAACTGTTGCATAGGTTTTTGCAGACAGCAATGACGCACAAACAAGTAAAACCCCCGCACACAAGTGCTTATTAAAATGTAACCTCATTGTTTCACTCCCTGTTTTAAGATCGATCTTTAAGATAGCCACGATTGTAACACTCAAAGCTAAATAGAGCGTAAGATTAAAGAAAGTTTATCACTTTAGCTCCTCTCTACAAGAGAGCTCTTTAGCAAATGCAATAGAAGCTCCAAAACTTGCATGAGGGCTAAGGATGGCGCAAATATGCTTATCAAAATGTGAAAATGTAGTACGCCCTAAAGCTAGGGCTTTATAGTGGCTATCCCAACCAAAATTCTCTACAAAGCTATGATAGGCACTTGGAGAGGGGAAAATAATAATGCTATGAGGTTTAGGTTTTAAGGATGATGGGAGCTTTTGATAGATATTTTCATACGCAAAGACTTGCTCAAATGAAATGCCATATGCTTTAAATATATTATCTAGCCCGGAGACAATCTTTTTAGCTCGCAAATAAAGCACATTACGTCCTTTTAATAGCGGGCAAATCTCTTCTCCAAATGCCCTCCCCTCCCCACTTTTACCGACAAACTCCACGCAAGCACCATATCCCTTAAGCACTTCCTCACTTTTAGGGCTAATAACAAAGCTTGGTATATGCTTCCAAGCACTTAAATGGGGGGAAGATTCACTTGACTTAGCAAGCGAATGTATCGCATAAGATGAAGTAAAGACAAGGGCATCAATGCCAAGAAGATTATGGGTAATAGGCAAAAACTCTATGCTATTAGTTAAAAGGCATTTGACCCCTTGTATTTCACGAGTTCCTGTGAGGATTACCTCATATCCCATAAATTGTCTTTAGGATTTATCTTAGATTTCTTGTGAGATTCCAAAAATACAGCCCTGCAAGACCGCTAAGAATAAGCACTATGCCTAAAATAAAGCTAATAAATGTAGCAAGCACTGCAGGGAAAAATACAAATAAAACCCCTAGCACGATATAAACCCCTCCCATAATCATAATGCCTGCTTTGAAGTTAGATTCCACAAAGGGGGCGATTTTGTAAGCATGAATACACCATAGCACACCCTTAAAAATCAACCATAAGGCAATAAGCAAGGGGATAAAGTTTTGAGCAATCTCCTCCCCACCAAAAAGCAATACAAGGGCAAAAATACACGAGAGAATGCCATCAAATAAAATCATTCCATAGCGGGCTTGAAGAAAGTAGATAATCTCACCAATACCGCTAAAAAGCATAATAAAGCCAACCAAATAAGCAAGCCATTGCATCGTATCAAGGGGGTTAGCAATACACACAATTCCCAAAATAATTAAAGAAATAGCTAAAGCCAGCCATAATACACGATTAAAGCGCATTTTTACTCCTTTTTGTCAGTCATATTTTTAGAAATAGCCAAAACTAAGCCAATAGCTATACAATTGGCAATGAGCGAACTGCCTCCATAACTTAAAAATGGTACTGCAATACCTTTAACAGGCGTAATACCAGAAATGCCAAAGGCATTAATAATTAATGAAAATCCCAGCAAAAGTGCCACACCCACGCAAAAAAGATAATGCGTCTTATCAGTAGTGCGATTAGCAATGCGAAAAATGCGCAAAAGCACGTAGCCAAAGAGCCCTATAATCCCAAATAATCCTATAAAGCCCAACTCTTCTGTAATGCCAGCTAAGATAATATCTGTATGCACATCGCTTAAAAACCCAAGCTTGATAAAGCCCTCCCCAAGCCCAGAGCCAAAGAATCCTCCGCTTGAGATAGCATTAGCAGCATGATAAATTTGATAGGGCTCAGGCAAGCCACTCACGCGGAGATTTTCAGCCCAGCCCTGCGGTAAAAGAGCCAATACAGAATCTTGTGCGCTTGCCCACCACGACTTGATACGTAAGATTCTATGCGGGCTTGTGATAATAGCTAAAAATGCCGTGCCAATCGTGCATAAAAAGATCACACCAAGCAAGCGCAAACTCCCTCCGGCAAAAAGTAGCATTACACCTAAGGTTAATGCCAAAAGCACTACCTGACCTAAATCATTTTGTAGCACAGCAATAAGCACGACTGCTACAATAAAAAGCACAAGATAGGGTATGAAAATTTTAATCTCATCTTTAATGGATAAATGCACATTACTTACAAATTTACGTGAAAAGCTCCACGCAAGAAAATACACAAAACCAATTTTAAAAAGCTCTGAAGGGGCTAAAGAAATCAAAGGCAGCCTAATCCAACGTTTCGCACCCCCTGCGGAGCTAATAAAGCTTTGAGGAAGAAAGTGCATACCCACCATAAGGATAATAGAAACAATAAAAATCAACAAACCAATGCGTTTAAAATACATATCTACATCAATGCGTGAAATAAGCCAAATAAGCAAAATTCCAAGAGAGGCGGCGATAAATTGACGGATAAAGAAATGAAAGGGAGAATAGTTATAAAAGCTCACAATATAAGCTGATAGAGAATATGACATCACTATGCCAATACAAATTAATAATATAACGGCATAAAAAAGCTTAGAATCTACCATAAAACCCACTTTATATAAAAAAGATTGAACAAACAAAAGCGCGATATTATCAAAACATAAGCAATATGCAAATGATTATATGTGCCCTAGCGCACATAATCTAAAAACTCCTTTTTAATCGCAGGTATGTCCAAAAGGGCATTTTGCGCCCTTGCATTGAGAGTTTTAAAGATCTCCTCTACACAATAGGCATCTAAGCCATAATCTTTGGGATTAGAAGAGATATTAAGTTTGGCAAAAAGCGTATCTATGGGTTGGGCAAAGACCTTTAGAGTGTCATTTATTTCTTTATCTGTGATATGTCGAAGCAATATAGGCAGAGAAAAACTGCAAGCTATGCCATGTGGGATATTAAAGCGCATAGTGATAGGATAGCTAATAGCATGTGCTAGTGCGGTTTGCGTTTGTGAAAATGCCAAACCTGCATAAATACTTGCTAGCATAACGCATTTGCGTGCATAAGTGTAATATGGGGCATTAATTGAGAGCGGGAGGGAGGAGATAATAAGCTCTATAGCCTTAAGGGCGTGCTGTATGGATATAGGGGAGGCATTTTTATTCCACATTGATTCTAAGGCATGAGAGAGTGTATCTAGCCCAGAAGCTAAAGCTATGGAAGTAGGCATATAAGAAAAAAGCTTTTGGTCATAAAAAGCAACTTTTGCATACAAAGCTTCATGCATAAGGGAATATTTTATATTTGCTGCCTTATCCCAAATAGTCGCCCATTTGGTAAGCTCACTACTTGTGCCCGCAGTAGTAGGGAAGCAAAAAATAGGCTTAGATTCTAAATGTGCTATATGTGAAATGGGCTTTAGCTCCCCTCCTTCTTTGTTTTCTTGCAAGCAAAGTTCGCCATTATGCGCACTTACCTCACAAGAGAGAGATAAAAACTTCGCACTATCAAGCACACTGCCTCCACCAAGGGCTATAATAGCCTCAAATCTGTTCCCTTGCTGCTTATGAATATGCTGCATAAATGAAAGCTCGGGATTAGGAGGGATATTCTCCACTATATGGCTTAGCCTATCACCCAAGGCTGTTTGTATTTGCTTAACGATATGGCGCTTTACCCAGCCTTTAGAGGTAACAAGCAAATATCGTTGATATGGCAAGCCCTTTATATACTCTAAGGCATCTTCTAAAGACATATCAAAATGTATTTTCACCGGATTAAAATATGTAAATTCATTCATCTTCTTCCTTTTGCTTTGCTATATAGTGCATAAGTCTTGCCCTCACTTCCTTTGGGGTAATCTTAGGACGACCTAAATTTGCCTTACTCCCCTTAGCAATGCGCAGATAGATAAAATAAGCCCCCTTCTCTTTAGAGCTTAAAAAGTAAGAAAGCGCCTTTTTAAAGCTCTGTAAATCATACGTTCTAAACACATGCCTATAGCCACAACTAAGTGCTATTGAAACAAAATCTACAAAGGGAGAGAGATTAAACTGCCCGCCTGTGCTATCGTGGCTTTGATTATCAAGCAAAATATGGCAGAAATTATCCCTATCCTTGCTGTAGTAGGCATTTGTACTTAAAGTCCCTAGCCGCATAAGCAAGGCAGAATCCCCATCAATAGCAATGACCTTTTGCTTTGTTTTTAGGCTTAAACCCAAGCTTAAGGCGCTCACACAGCCCATGGAGCCCACCATATAAAGCTGATTTGGAGTATCATTAATCTCATAAAGCTCCCTTCCGCATTTGCCTGTAGTGGCGCATAAAAGCGCCTTGTGCTTAAAACCTAAAGACTGGATAATCTCCAAAGCCTCTTGCCGAGTGCTATAGCTTAGAGGCTTTGGAGTACTCTCCTCTGTGTGCATATCATGCAAAATTCCTTTATCTTTATTGTGAAATGTATAATTTAATGGATTGTAAAGTAAATCCACTTTTTGAAATGTTTTATCCCGCACGATAAAAAACACACTCTTCCCGCCATCCAAAATCTCTAATGCCCTTAAAACCTGCTCTTTTGCGGCACTCAAATCTGCCTCCAAAAACATATAGCTTATCTCGCAGGTTTGCAAAAGCTTATCAGTAATCACGCCTAAAAGCTCATGCTGAGGCTCATCTGTGTTTTTACCATTCTCATCTCTCTCCCCGCGTAAAGACACAAAGCCCAAAATAGGAATATCAAAGGTATGATTGAGGCTTGTTAGAGGGCTTAGAGCATTGCTTAAGCCGCTATTTTGCATCAACACCACGCCATAGCCTAATTCAGCTTTTGACGATAAGGGCGGGGGCTGTGATGTATCACTGCAGCCATTACCCTCTATGTCAATTTGTCTTTTGGAGATAAATGGCGGAGTTTGTTTAGAATCTTTAGCGCACAAACTTATGCCGCTTGCTATAGCCACCGCGTCGCCCTCATTATTTGCCATAATAAAGGCATTTTCATTAATCGCATAATTTATTAAAGGCGCAAGATATGAGCAAGGCACGCCCACAAAATCCTTTAATCCCACACTTTGTAAAAACTTCCCAAATGCTTGTGTATCTAGCATAATGCTCCTTTTATGTTTTAATAATCGCTATGCTCAAATTATCTCCAATGGGGATTTTATAAATACTTCCCTCTTTCTTAGAGATAAATTCCAAAACCGCCTCTTTCACGCCCACATAACCTGCTGAAAAATACTCATGGACTAAAATCACACCACCCCTCACCATACGCGGGTAGAAAAACTCCAGCCCCGCTAAAATAGGCTCATACAAATCTGCATCAAGATTCACAAAGCAAAAATGCTCTTCCTCCACTCCCTTACTACTCTCTGGGAACCAACCTTTTTTCACTACACATTGCTCCCTATAAGGCATTTTACCTAGCACTAAATCTATACTCGTGTTTGCAAAATGCCTTTTACCTAAAGCCTTAGCCATTTGTGAGTCATTACTTATATCTTGTGCCCAAAAGCCCTCAAAAGTATCAAAAAGATATAGCTTTTTATGCGGGAAAGAGCTATTAATATATCTAGCAAAGTCACCTCTATACACGCCTAACTCTGCACATGCCCCGTCTAAATTGCCACACTCTTTTGCAAAATCCTCTAAAAATGCCACCCTTGCACGTACGCTTAACTCAATATAGCTTACATCAATCTTTTCTTTTGCTATGCCCATTTCTTGGAGTTGGCTACTTATTTCATAATACCCCGTAAAGGTGCCTACAATGACTTTATCAAAAGCTATTTCTTTTAGCTTATTAGAGGGATATATTTTTACCCCCCCCCCCCGGGGCTTGCTTTATCTAAAAGCACACTCTCCCCTGCTTTTTGCGGGTCATTATCTATAAAAGCCACAATCTTATTTGCTGCATTTTTTACTAAATCTTGGGCGATTAATCTCCCACAATTTCCAGCTCCAAAAATCACTATTTGCATATTTGCTCCTTTGTAATAATGTATATTCTATCCACGAAATGAATAGGAGACACATTATTAGCGCTTGGATTAGCACTTAAGCATTTCTAGTGCTAGAAATGCCTTATACTCAAATTGTACCGGGTATTAAAGAGAGTATATCTTTCACACTCATACAAGAAGATTCTATTTCCTTGCTTCTATCATACTCTAAGATACCTTGAGCGACTTTCTGCATAGCCACAAATGAAGCACGTAGTAGATGATTGGCATAAATGACAATATTTGCCCCCGCTTCTGCTAACTCCTCTGCCCTAATAGCATTAAAACTTGTAGGCACGACCACTATAGGCGTTTTGCTATCCTTAGCGCGAAAAGCCTTTATAAATTCAAGCACTTCATCAGGGCTCTTCTGCCTTGAGTGTATCATTATCCCATCAGCCCCCGCCTCCACATACGCAAAAGCCCGCTTAAGCGCGTCTGCTTGCCCTTTTTCAAGGATTAAAGATTCTATCCGAGCGATAATCATAAAGTCTTTGGTGATTTGTGCCCTCTTACCCGCAGTGATTTTGTCGCAAAATTCTTGTATATCTTCTTGTGTTTGCTCTACTTCATTGCCTAGAAGTGAATTTTTCTTTAGCCCCGTTTTATCTTCAATAATCACCGCACTCACCCCCGTGCGCTCTAGGCTTCTCACACTAAAGACAAAATGCTCTAGCTTCCCGCCTGTATCTGCGTCATAAATGAGCGGTTTGGAGGTTACTTCAAAGATTTCATTAATCGTATTTAAGCGGCTACTTAACTCCACTGCTTCAATATCTGGCTTACCCCGAGATGTAGAATCTGTCAGCGAAGAGCTCCAAAAGCCATCAAACTCTACGGTTTGTCCATTATGAGTAACACTTGTATTTTGCGCAATGAGTGCAGATATAGCAGAATGTGTCTCTAAGATTCGCAAAGGTTTCTTAGCCTCTAAAAGGCGAGCAAGTAAAGAAAGCCTTGCATTTGTGCTAATGCCAATGGCTCTAGCGTCCGCATTAAGCTGTGTAGAGCTAATACCCGGCGTGTATTGTGGCTCGATAAGCTCCCCGCAAGCAAGCTCTTGCAAGGTATCAATCACATTTTGCCTTGTTTTGGTCTGTGTGCCACTTTTCCAATCATCTCCATGCACCACATAGCGAGGCAGCAGAGCGCGGATATTCCCCTCATAGCTTAACGTCTCTTGGGGAATTACTCTATCTATTAAGCTTAAATTCTCCACAACTGCCTTTCTTTGCTCATAATTCATATAAGGCAGGCGTTTATAGGAGGCTATAGCCTTATCTGTAAGCAGCCCTAGCACGACTTCAGCCTTTGGCAGGCTAGAATCAGTATTTGCCTTATCTAGGGCATTAGCATAATCGCGTGCGATTTTTAGGATATTAATATGCCCGGGGTGGATTAAATCCGCCGCCATGGCGACATATACAATATTTGACTTAGGCTTTAAGTGGGTATTTAACGGGGGGGGGGGATAAGAAATACTATTTTGCATATTTGCTCCTTTTATAAAGTATGAATATCTGCGAGATTGGGATAGAGTGCTTCATATAGGGCTACATCGCTTTGGTTATCGCACTCTCCCCAGATTCCACTATAGGGCACGCATGTAATAGCAAAGCCATATTTAAGGCATTCCTGCAAAAGGCTTGTGCTATCAATTTTGGCTATATCTATACCCTTTAACGTATCTATCAGGCTAAAAAGCTCCTTTAAGCCCTTATTTGTGAATTTCAAAAGCCCCATATATTGCCCCTCTATAAGGCGAATATCCTCTACTTTATTGCCAATTTCTTCTAAAATGCCATTTTTCACTCTAAAACTTTCTGCATCGCTTAGAGGGTTCGCAAAACGAGCGCGCCAGAGTGCTAGCCATTGCGTATCATATAAAATGCTTATATCAGCACTATTTTGGGAGAGAGATAAGATAGCGCTACTTTGGTAGAAAATATCGCTATAGCTAATAATGCACTCCTGTGCGGTAAGCAAATATGGCTTGGCACAAAGCAAGGAATACACCATATTCGTATCTGCCCATTGTGGATTCTCATAAGTGTGCAAATGATACTTTTGCACAAAGGGCTCTAGGCTTTTGGCACAATAGCCTCGCACAATACCTATGTCTTTAACCCCCGCTTGGAGCAAAGATTCGATTTGGTATTGCAAAAGTGGCTTATTATAAAGCTCTACTAAACACTTAGGCTTACTATCTGTTAGGCTTCCCATACGGCTTCCGCGCCCAGCAGCGAGAATAAGGGCTTTCATACTTCCTCCTTAAATACACCCAAAAGTGCAAAATGCTTAAGGAGGGGGTGGATTCTATAATACGTGTTATCTGCTTGTGTTATGTCATGCTTTTTGGGGCTAAATGCACCACTCTTTTGCTGTGAGTGCAAGGCTTTAATGAGAGCAAGAGAGCGGATATAAGGCTCAATGGTGGTATCAATATCACTATTTTTTAACCTACAAATAGCAGCTTTATCTAAGCTCACTTCTGCGAGAATATCCCCACCATCAAGCTTATGGCTTAAAAACATCGCACTTGCACAGATTTCCCCATCTTCTAAAAGTGAGTAATAGCAAGTCGTAGAGCCCTTGTAATGAGGCAATTTCCCCGCATGAACATGGATAAAAAACTTACCTTTCTCAAAATAATTATGCTCTAAAATCCCCCCGCCATAGCCTGAATAAATAATATAAGTTTGGCTTAAGCCCATAATCAAGCTAAAAACTGCCTTATCATTAATATCTTTACTTGGGATATGATATATCAAGCAGCCTAAGCCCTCAAGCTCACGCCAAACCTCTGCTAGTGTGCTAGAATCCTCTGCCAAAAACACAACCACACGAGGTAATATACCCTCTTGCAATAAGGCTTGAAGATAGATGTGAGATCTAGCGGTGGGGGCATAAATCATCGCCATATCTTCAAGGAAAGTAATATTTGAAGCACGAGTGAAAGGAAGTGGCGTGCATAAAGGCTCAAAATCGCTTAAAGAGTGAATGAGCTCTTTAAAATCTGCATGCAAATTTTGAGCAGCTTTCTTCTTATAAAGCCCGGCTTTATTTGCTATATACAGCGCGCCTTCTAGCTCCATATCAATACTTTTAGCTAAAAAGGGCATTATACCCCCCCCCCACGTGCGGTATTTGCAAGGGATAATAAAGTATCATTACATTTTAAAAGAGTGTTTAAATAAAGCAAATTCAAACTTTCCATAAAAGCCTCGCCTAAAGCATATGCAAAGCCCACATAAAGCCCCATATCTAAAAATGAACTCTCTTTATTAGGCTTTAAAATAAGCTCTTTTGAGAAGCGAGAAAAGCCCTTATCATAGGACTCATATAGCCTTTTATTGACTTCAAAAGTCTTAATAAGTAGCTTCAGATAGCCCCTATCTTGGCATTTATCATAAAGGCTATTGTTGTAAAGATTTTGAGTAGCCTTATACTCCCCACTAAGCGTGCGAGAAGTTAAATAATCCCTTAAAAAGCCCACCCCATAAAAAGCACTATAGTTATAATGCTGAATCTCTAAGAGATTGTTCTTGGTTATATATGGATACATTATGCCTCCTTCAATTTAGAATCTTGGATATTATGCTTATGCACGCTTTGTGTGATAAATTGCTTAAGAAGTGCCCTATCAGATTCTCTTCTCTCTTCCCTCTCTGGGTGCCACATCACACCAAGGATTTGGCTACTCATAAACGCCTCTATTTCATCATCTACATAGGCTAGTACCTCACAATCTTTAGGGGCTTGGGTAATACAAAAATGATGATAGCTATGCACGTCATGCGTAAGTCTCCCCTGCAAAGTATGGATAGCTTTAATCTTATGTTTGCTTGCTTTAAGCGGGATATTAAAATAATGCGCCACAAGCTGCGCCCCGCGACAAATAGCAAAAACCTTTTTATGTGCTTTAAGCGCATAATCAAGCAGGGCTAATTCAAAATGATCTCGCTTAGGATATGCCCCAATATCATTCCCCCCACTTAGCACGAGCATATCCACTCCCTCAAAAAGCAAAGGGATATGTGCTATTTGTGTGAAAGAGACGGCATAAGAGAGAATCTCACATTCTAATAAAAACTCCTGTAATGCACTATCTAGGCATTCCCACAGCTCCCCATAAGGCTTATAAGCATAGATTCTTTGTGTAGTAATTGCCCTCATATCACCACCACCTTAGAATTAGCACAATCAATCTCTAACATATAGCTTTGGGCATAGAGTGCGAACTTCTCCCCACAGCCAATAACCGCAGGGATACCTAACTCATTAGCACGGATTGCCATATGTGAGTTCGCCCCGCCAAATTCCGTAATAAGCCCAGCAATATGGTGTGAAAAAATCCAATCAAACCCCGGATCAGCACGCGAAATACAAACAATCTTATCCTCTAAATCCACATTTGGATTAGAATCTAGCATTACCACAGGGGCTTGGATACGTTTTTGAGTAATGAAATTGGGGATAGATTGATTGATACAAAAGCACTCTACATCTTTGGCATTCTGTATTAAAGGCGGGAGGATAAGGGCTTGCTGAAGCATATAGGAGCTTTTGCCAGATTGAATGGATTCTAAAAGCAGGCGCTCAAGATTGCTTGAAGTGCTATATGCCTTAAAAAATGTATCCACATCACAATAGCTCATATCTTCTGGGCTAAGAGAATACTCTGCACCAAGGGAGGCTATCAAACTTAAAGCAGAACTTAGATTTTTACTAAATTCAAATTTTGAATACTCCCTCATAGTAATGCCCATAGCAATAAAGTCAAAAAACCCGAGCACATCACAGCAAAGATTATGGGCTTTTAAAAGCTTATCAATAGAGCGCATTTGCTCCAAACTAAGGGCAAAAGTGTTTTTCACACTCTGCAATGGCGGCTTTTGCTTAAAGTAAAATTCAAAACACTCATCATATCTTGGAGAGAGAATATCATACGTCCCAGGGCGCAAATGCCCATATTTAGCCAGAAAGTCCTGCTTACTTAATGTATGCAAATCATCTGTAAGAGACGTCGTAACGCAATGGAGAGATTGTATAAAGCTATCTTTTTGGGCTTTGTCTAAAATACCCTCCTTGATTAAGGCATTTAAAAATCCCATAGCCATAAAGCCCACACGAGCTAGCCCCACAAAGGGCTTTGTGCCATAGTTTTTACAATCTTGCAATAACCAATAAATCTTCTCCACCAAAGGCGCAGGAAAGCCTAGAATCTGCTCTCTTTTAGCAGAGAGAATGCTAAGTTTCTCTATATCTTGGGTGTAAATTTTATGCTCTAAAATATGATTGGTGAGATGTTTTAAGGCGTGTGAAATTTCATCAACTTGGGTGTTATTAAAGCCATATTCTAAGAGTTTATTTAAGGCTTTAGGTGTGTGAAAATAATAACTATCATAGAGGATTTCAAACTCTACTTTATCGTGCCAATGGGGATTTGAAGCTAGCATATCTAAATAAAATTCAACCAACATCTCACTGGTGTTTTCACTCAAATCTTTAGGCAAAAATGAATTAAAGCTTGCCCTTACATCAACATAAGGCTTGCCATGCAAATTATAAATTAAGGGATTAGAACTCACATCTTTATACCCATAGCGTGCCCTTTGTGTCGCATAGATAGAATCTGTAATCAACCGCCCATAGAGAGAAAACGCCAAAGGGCGAGGGTGCAAGCCAATAATTTCAGCTGGATTCCAATCTGGCATAATGCCTAGCATACCCCTAGAGCCATAGAGTGAGGGGTGAGGCTTAAGAATCTCATAAATTTTATTTTGCACTAAGGTAAGTTGGGTGCTGGCATTTGGGTAATCTCTATGGACTTTCAGCACTAAAGGGCGCACTTGCAGACAATATATATCCTCCCCACTTAGGGCAAACTCAACATCCAAAGGGGTATTGGGGATAAGCCCCTCTAGCTCCTTTAGGAGATGGACAATCTTTAGCAAATAAGGATTTCTCAAGGTCTTAAAACTATGGGCTACATAGAATGTCTGGCTTACTCCGCTCCCCTCTGTAACCTCATGTGTGGAGCTACTTGAATACTCTATCACATAATAAGGTGCATTGCTCTTTGGATGGGTATTAAACGCCACGCCCGCACAGATTATATCCTTTAGCATAGGCTGAATGAGCACAAGCTCATCATCACTTACATTATTAATAATTCTTTGAATCTCTTCTTGCGTGCTTGCTTTATATGTTTTAAGCGCCTTAGCATAAGAGTAAAATACATTTTCTATAGCCTCGCTTAAGCCCTCCAAACTCACATCAAGCACACTCTCAAACGCCCCTGCATTGGAGGTATGGGCATTGTCTTCATTTTTTGAAGATGAGCGCACAATAAAGCTTGTATATGCGCTAGAAACTAAGTTTTCTAATAATGGCTTTATGCCTTGTGTATAGTAGTCTTTTTTGCTTATTGTCCATATGGGCAAAATGCGCGCACCCTTTAAAAGCGGAGTGAGATTTAGCAGAGTTTGGGCTTTTGTGCTAAGGATGGGGCTTGGGGACTTAGATACTAAAGTGTGCTTTTTAGCAAAGATATAAGATTCTATACTCTTGGCAATATCTTTTGGGCTATGGGTGGGGTCATAAGGGAGGCACAGGGCGTGAGTTGGAATATCCACCTCTAAATCAAGCCCGCCTACATTTTGAACAAGCCCTTGTGCAAAACGTGTATAAATCCCCGCAGAATCGCGCTCCTTTAATACAGATAAAGGCACATCAAGGAAAATCTCATAATAATCCTCTAAATGTGTGAGGTTGTATTGGCACACTTCTTTAAGCATACCATTTGCGGCAATGATAATAGCCTTATGAGACTGCTCACTAAGCGTTTTGGCAAGCTGGGCATAGCGAATCCCTAAGGCTATACGAGAAGCCCTATCATAGCCACTTTCCTCAAAAATCTCACGCAAATGATTGCCATCAAGCACGAGAGAAGATAAACCCTTTTTGCTAAAAAGATCTTTGAGTGCATGGGCAGCGCTACTTTTCCCCGCGCCATTTAGACCCATAATCCATACTATCATCTCTACAGACCTCTAAGGCTATAAAGATGATAGTGTGGAGAAGTGGCTTTAGGAGTTTGTGCGCACCTTTTTAGCAAAAATGCGGATAAAATAATCATCATCTTTGCCAAATGGGGCAAAGCCTCTATCCTCATCCGCACTAAGAATCTTAAAGCAATAAGTAGGAGCATTATATACCCCCCCCCCCTGCGCATTATCGCAGGCTGGGCGATACCTTAGATTCTCTATGAAGTTTAGAGTATCCTCAAAATTAAGAAATCTCCGATAGTGATTATCATAAATAAACGCCCCGCTTTCATCTAAGATGGCTTCACCCTTGCCATAAAGGGCATTTTTCTCACCCCTTACTTCAATGGCTAAAATACCCTCTTGTGCGCAAAGACTTAAGCTATCTTGCAAGACCTTATCTTGGCTTTTTTTATCTATAGAATGGAGGGTAAAACGAGAATAGATACAATTATACTCTTTAGGGATATGCAAATCCTCTAAATGCGTAAAATCCCCCGCTACAAATTGCGGCGGGGTATAATCTAAAGAGCTTGCCTCATAAGAAGAGGCATAAGTATTAAGATATGCAATCTCTTCTTGCACTTGATCAATAGCCACGACCTCGACTCCATGTCTAGCAAAGTACATACTATCGCGCCCATTCCCACAGCCAAGCTCTAAGAGTCTGTGCCCCTTAGTTAAATAATGCTCCATAACAAAGGTAGCAAAAAGTGAGGCTTGGGCATTGAATCTGTGGCTCGCATAGTAATCACGCCAATAGTTTTTATCCATTCTCTCTCCTTGTAGCTTACTTTATTTGAGTAAAGTCAAAATGCCCTTGCTTTGCTTCTTCTGTAATATCCTGCCAATTCTTAGCATCATAGATATTATCATGGACAAGATAGAGTTTATCAAGCACGAGATTATCTTCTTTGATTTTATAGTTATAATCAGGCTTTGAATGGATTAAAGATCTATGGATTAAAGGTGTTTTAAGAATATTTTTGGGCACATGCGGGCAGCCCTCTTTAAGATTATCGCACACGATGCTAGCGGTATCAAAATCTGCCATTAATCTTGAATCGCGCTTCAAGCTACCCTTAGCATGAAAATCTTTAAACATAAAGAGTATATCTCCTCCATAATAAGGCACAGAAAGTGGGAATCCTATGCTATCAGCCCCGCTATGATCGCTAACTACAATAATCTGGGTATTATCATATATATCATTATCCTTTAGCCATTGTATATAATCTGCAAGATATGAAAGCGCGCAGGCTTCAGAATCGTAGTGTTGATAAAAATATCTCTTCACAGCTAAATCATCAGGATAGCTCATAGAGATACCCCCCCCCCCCCCAGAGGATCTTCCTGTGAATCTTGCCATGCACTGCCTTTGGCGAAAAATTCACATTTATTATTAGCAAAAGATAATGCAAATGGTGGGTGGGTCATCAAAGTGTGGAAAAATTTAAAAGTTGGCTTGCTTGCATTGGTATCTCCTAAATGTGTCAGGGCATATAAACGCGAAGCATAGGCGAGGGCGAGTTTTGTATTGGTGGCGTGTGAGCCAAAGCCATCACTTTTAAAAAGCCAAAAACCATTATTATATATCCGCGGGCGGAAGAAAAGCTCCGGAGAGAAGCGAAATAGCCCAAAACTAGAGAGTTGGATTATCTCATAATGCTTCTCCTCATGCAAAGCCTCAATTAAAGAATCTTGCAAAGAAAGCTCATTGATAAAAAAATGCGCAAACTCATCTTGATTTTCATGGATTTCTACCTTCTCTCCTGTAAGCTGCTTGATTGATTTAGCATTATGATTCATAGCTAGTGGCACCATATATAAAGAAACATCATATCCATTCTCCGCAAAACTCAAAGGGACATTGCTAAAAGCATTTACCATATGCTCCCATAGCGCACCCTCTCTTTGGGCGATATTATAATTTGCATAATATCGCCCTCCTAAAATAGCTGGCACACTCCAAGAAGTCGCATCTCCGCTTGCTAGAGCATTATCAAAAAGCACAAAGCCATCTAAAGAGGTTTTAAACTCAGGGAATTGCGCCAAAAGAGAGGGCATATGCGAGCCACTAAAGGCATCTAACATAAAAATAACGATATTTTTATCATTTTTCGCATAGGATATAGCCTCGCCTTGATATGTGAGATTCTGCTCTGTCTTACTCTCTGTGCCAATAGCATACAACGACACGCTACTTAGCACGATTAAAGATACACTTAGCACACCCATAATGGGCTTTAACCTTTTACCCATAAAAAAGACAAAGCCTACACTCCCTATAAAAGTAAGGAAAGCATAAAGGTATTTTTGCACTCTTAATTCTGCATTGGCAAAACTTAGTTTTTGGAGTATGAAGTTATCCATAGCTCCATAATCCCCCACAAGCACAAACGTATATACCACCCCAATACATAAAATCACACTTAAACCATAACTCATAAGCTTAAGCATAGAAAACTTAAATATAAAAGCCTTATATAAAAAGCTAGAAAGATATATCAGCAAAGATGAAGAGAGAAGAAATATCCCAAAAAGCGCACAAAGGGTATGTAGAGTCTGGGTAGCATCAAATTGTGATACATCACTGCTATACACTGCAAAAGGTGTAAAAACACATATCATAAAGCATATATTGATAATAGCAAGCATAGAGATATGCTGGTAAATTTTGGAATCACTAGTAACCTTGCCTCTATTGTCATTCTGAAGTGAAGTTAAAGAATGAGAAGTGGGGGTTTGGGAGAAAAAGGTATTTTTACACACGCTTTTGCATAAGCTAAAAAGCACATTAGTCGTCCAATACAGCACAAGCACACTCGGCGCACTATAAAGCAAGATAAGGAAAATAATAGCTATACATACCCCTTGTATGCGCCCTGCCCTATCTTTAAAACTATAAAACACATTCACAAGCGTTAAAAGGGTCATAGCAACTGGAAGCAAATGCACAAAAGCAAGTTTGCTTGATATATGCCCTAAAGAATCAGGCTTGCTTAAGTCTTGGATATATAAAAAACTCACACCTTGGAAGTAATCTACATGGCTTACAAGCAAATATATAGCGATAAAAAATGGTATCTGCAATGCCAAACCGCCAAGAGTACCTAAAGCATAAATAGGGTGAAAATGCCTTTGCTTATAGAGTGTGCGGACATAGGAGTTTAGCTCTGCACCTTTAAAAACCCTCTTAAACTCAGCAATCTTGCTATCACAACTCTTTTTAAGGGCATTAAACTTTTGGGCTTTTTTATCAAAAAAAAGTGAAAGTTTTAATAAAAAGCCATTCACGCACAAAGAGAGTAAAATAATGCTGACCCCCAAACTACCAATAAAACTATAAAACAAGCCTATACTCCAATCAAGCACCTGCTCTAAAGGAAAAATAAATACATAATACAATACTTCACTTAGCATACATTCACCTTTTGATAACCCCTATTTAACATTCTCTCTAGTTCCCTTAATCGTGCGATAGAGAGGCTATGAGCCTTTAATTTATTCTCTATCATTTCACGTTCAATCTTAATAAGCTCCAATGCACAAACTCTGCCCGCCTCATGCGGATAACGCCATAAAAGCTCCTTGATTTGAGCTAAATTCGCTCTCTCTTGCAAGGCTTTTTCACAAAGTGCTTTTATATGAGGGAAATCTGCTGGCTTTATCCTACCGCCAACCTTTTCAAGGGCTTTAAATGTCCAAATATCCTCCCTAGGTATATCTGCCATATCATAACCGCTTAAATCCATGTCATTATCAATGCTTATCACAGGCTTGCCCTCCAAGCACACAAAATCAAAAATTACACTTGAAAAATCAGAAATCATTAAATCAGCCTTTGCAAAGGCATATACATTAGAAGTATCCCTATCCCAGCTTACATTACTAAAATTTGAAAGCACATTTTGCAACTGCTCTATATTTGCCCTCTCCACAGGGCTTATGAAGCTTTGCGGATGTGGGCGAATGATAATATTAAATCCACTTTGGGCGAGAGGTAAAAGCAAATCTACTCCATATTTGCTAAGCAAAGTTTCCTTGCCCCAAGAGGGTGAGACAAGGATCGTTGGCACTTTTGATTCTGTGCTGGTTGATTTTGCACTACTTGATTCTGCCTTGGTTGATTGCTGCACTGGAGGGATAGAATCTTTAATCACACTTAGCTCATCTAAATAAGTAGAACCCGTGATAGCTATATGCTTTGGCTTAATATTATGAGCAGATTCTATATTACGTACAAAATCCCTTTGTACTTCATTTGCCACCAATACAGAATCAAAGTAATCCACCCCAAAAACGCGATAAGTCATAGGAGAGAGGGAATGCACGACATGGCAATAATGCCCCACGCCCCTATTGCGTTTAATGTGCAAAACATCTAAGCCCGGCGTGGTTAGCACAAAAATATCAGCCCGCAAAGCATTTAAAAAGCTATAGGCTTTATTCCCCTCACCTATATACACAAACTCGCCCATATTATGGCTATCTTGCTCATTACGTTTCAAGGCGGGGTCATTCAAAGAAGAGGTGTAATACATATAAGGGTGAGAGAAGCTATCAAGTGCATCAAGGATTGGCTTAAAAGTACCATAATATTGTGCCCCCTCGCAATAAAAGACAATTGAGCAATTTTTGTTCTTCCCCATATTTAAAGACTTAATACCAAAAGGCATGGCAATAAGCTTATAAAAGAGATTTTTTACAAAAAACACAAATGAAGCAAAAAGCGCCACACATGAGGAAAGTAAAAGCGAGCCACTTCCCGGGTCAAGATAAGCAAATACCGCACTTGGTGCGAGGCAAATAACCAAAAGTCCTCTAAGTAAAATCACAATAAACCCCAATAAGCAAGATGAATCCATAGATTCTATATAAAGTTTGCAAGAGGTAAATTATAAAACAAAACTTTAAATGTGAAAATGCTTAAAAGAATGAAAGGGAGAATACCAAAAGGCAATGCTAGCCATATTCTTATGCAAAGGGAGTGAGTTTGTTACGTCTTTTGGAGAGCAAATGAAAGCAAAGAATCTCTCTTATCTACTAAAGATTCCAAAGCAATTCTTCACCCCTTAAAAGGAGCAAAGAGATGAGAAACTAATTTCCCTTTATGAAGTAATTTTATCTTGTGGGTTAGATATTGCCTTGCGGGCAGCTAAGTTTGTCGCCTCTTGCAGGCTTTGAGCGTGAAGAATCTCTCTTAAAATCTCACAAAGAGCTTTAAAGGTTAAAAAATATTCATATTTTTCAAATATAATAATGAAAATCAAAAATTAAAGGAGAAAAAATGGATAGTAAAAAACTCTCTCAAACTTTCCATACACTTGATGCAATCTACATTCTCTTGCTTAGCATTGGAGTGGGGTGCATTATGACAAGCGCATTTGCTGCTAGCGTTATTTTTAAGGCTTCAAGCTTTATCCCGCATTTAAGTATCAGCGATAGTGGAGCCATTATGGGGCAGATATTTTTAAAATGTAATTCATATTTTAATTTTCTCGCCATAGCTATTATTATCTATGAGATTGCAAGCTTTCTTTTTGTAAGGCATTTTGCCAACTCGAAGCAAAGGAGATTTTGGCTCTTGCTTGGGGGGATTAATGTAATTTTAATCTTCCTTTTCACACTCTATTACACACCATATATTTTAGATGCACAACATTCAGAGCTCGTGGGTAGTGCCGCATTTGAATCTATGCACAAGCAAAGTGAAATGGTCTTTAAGATTCTGCTTTTTAGCTTAAGCATAGCTGCTTTATGGAGAGGGATTCTCACTACTCGCCCTGCACAAAGCTAAGCCCTACTCGCAATAGCAAATAATGAGCCCCCAAAAGGCGGGCTTAACCTCAAAGTATGACAAATATAATTTTCCACAGCACAAATCCCAAGCAAAGCATTATTTATAATCTTAGGTGGTGGTACATCGCGTAATTCCTTTGTTTTAGCCAAAGAGCTAGCCTTATGGGCTGGATTAAGCAACGCCCTCAAATACAAAAGCGGGGTTATACTTACAAAGAAATATTGTAAAACTTGTATCTTTAGCCCACATGAGTGAAGCACATTTGCAAGAGTAGCCTTTGTATAGCGCCTTTTATGATGTACAAGGCAGTCATGGGCATTCCACAGCCATTTATGTGCCGGGACACTTAAACACAAAAGACTTTTGCTATTACTTTTTAGCATAGATTGCATATTCTTAATAGCCGCTTTATCATCTTCAATATGCTCTATAACATCAAATGCAAAAATACAATCAAATTCATTACTAAATGGCACATCAAGCAAATCCATACAATAAAGCTTTTCTATGCCATAAGTTTTGGCATATTCTAAGCCTTGTGGGTGTATCTCTCCTATGGCAATATTGCAAAAGCCTTGATTAAGAAAATGCCTTGTAACACTCCCTGTGCCAGCTCCTACATCAAGTATATGCACATTTTTAAAATTATCACCATAGAGTTTAGTAAGCATAGAGCTCACTTTCTCATAAATATATTTGCGCCTTGCAATATGCCAAAAATGCTGATTTTCAGCCAAATAAAGCATATCCATACCCTCAAGCGGAAAGTAACTCGTAGAAATAGTAGAATCTAAGCAAAAAGATGGATTATTTAACTGGGGGGGGGGCAGAAGTAAGGGGAGTGAAATACACTATCCCATCTTTAATGTATGAAGGTTTTATTTGCACAACTTCTCCTTATTGAATATTTAAAATACAAAATAATAGCACTTTATAAGCTAATGACACATTTATGATATACTTACCTAACCTATAAAACTTAAGGATAAAAATTAAGGAGATAAGGATAAATGAATACAAAGCAAGTTAAAAATAGCAAGAGTTTATCTCTCTCACTCCTTATTTTATCGCTTGGAATAAGCATCTTTTTGTGCATTGTGTTATGGAATATCAATCGTGAATCTTTCTGGGGAGATGAAGCATTTAGCGTATATTCTATAGGGGGGGGGGGGGGCGAAGATAATTCTTCTATAAAAAACGCATGGGATTTTTCTCGTTTTTGGCGCATTATTTTAGATGATAATCACCCATTTTTATACAATCTTTGTCTTAAGATTTATGCACATTATTTGGGTTATTCTGACTTTACTTTGCGTTTTTTTAGCACATTGTGGATACTCTTTGGCGCACTTATAAGCTATCTCCTCCTTTATAAACATCATTACAAGATTCTTGCTTTGGTATATACTCTGCTCTTCTTGCTCGCACCAAATACCATATACTACGCACAAGAATGCCGTAATTACGCTATGCTCCTCTCTCTAGCAAGTATTTATTGCATACTTTTATATCTTGTTTTTGAATCTATGCGCGGCGCATTAGAGCTCAAACATAAAATGTGGTATTTTGTAGGTATTTTTATATGTGCGGTTGGTATGGTTTTAACGCATTATTATGCCTATGTATTTGTCTTTTGCACAGGGATATTAGCGCTCATTCACTCATATCATCTGAAGTCAAATTTTTATGCGTTTTTTATATGTTTTGGCTTGAGTGCTCTCGTAGGGATTCTTTGGGTTAGCATTCACCATATCTATGGAGGCTTTTTGTATCGCATAGATAGTGAATGGACATATAAGGGAAGTATATATTTTCTGCTTTTTTCTACCCTCCTCTCTGCTTTGGGTAAGTTTGGCTGGGCTTTTGTAATCATTCTTGGCATTATCTGCTTAAAGCAAAAGGGTTTAGCACCATATAAAAAGCTCTTTGTCTTTGCCTATATGATTATTTTAGAATTACTCTGTGTTACTTTGATATTTACTTGCATTTCCCAAACGATGACGCAGCGATATTTTATGGAAATTTATCCACTCATATATCTTTTAATAGCCTCTATGCTTCTTAGCTTTAAGCGTTATTTGGCATATATCGTGTTTGGGCTTATTATAATTCTTGCATTGCATGGAGCATATATAAGCACAAAATACCACAAAGAAGATCTCGCACAAGCAAGCGCATATATCGCTGCACATTTTGACCCTAAGGTGTGCAAATTACCTGTAGGCTGGATAGCATACACGCGGTATTTACCACAATTTGAAGCCATAGAAATGCCTCTTATGCAAGAGCATTGTGATTTAATACTCCTTAGCACTGCTGCAGAAAATGATGTAAATTTCTCACGCATAAAAGTATTCTTGCATAAGTATGGCATTAGCGATGGCTATGAGATTCTCTTCTTTAATGGTGCTATTGTCGTGCAAAAATCTCCCCCAACAAGGCTAAAGGAGGGGAAAGCTATAGCGGAAGAAGCTGCAACATACTTTGAATCACAATAGCATTAATCAAATCAATAAAAAACGCTCCCACTAAAGGCACGATGATAAATGCCATATGGCTTGGTCCATAATGAGAGGTAACCGTTTGCATATTTACCATAGCTGTAGGCGTAGCCCCTAAACCAAACCCACAATGCCCCGCAGCAAGCACCGCAGCATCATAATCCCTCCCGCAGAATCTAAAAGTAACAAATATAGCAAAAAGCACCATACACAAGCCCTGTGCGCTCAAAATAACAATCATCGGCAAGGCTAATGCCCAAAGCTCCCAGAGATTAAGCGTCATCATCGCAAAAGCAAGGAAAAGTGAAAGAGAGACATTCCCTAGCACAGAAACCTCTCTATCAAACACTTGATGAATATTTAACATACTCAAGCCATTACGTAACACTACGCCCACAAAAAGGCAATACACAAATGTAGGGAGATTAAAGCCCGGGAAGATATTTTTACTCAAATCATTAAGCAATGTCCCTATCAACAAACAAAGCGCAATTAATGCCAAAGATTCTACAAAACTTATAGGCGTGATAAGTCGCTCTTTGGTAGGGGTTTCAAAGCCATGGGGATTATCATCATTATGCTCTTTGCCCGGGATATTAAGATTATATTTCTTAATCAAATAACGCGCTGTAGGACCACCAACAAGCCCACCCATAACAAGCCCAAAAGTCGCGCAAGCAAGAGCCACTTCAGTAGCAGCACCAAAATTATAAGGACTAGCCTTAAAAATATCCGCCCATGCGGCTCCTGTGCCATGCCCTCCACTCATAGTAATGCTACCCCCCAGCATACCAAGTAAGGGGCTTTGCCCCATAATGTAGCTTACACCTACGCCAATAAAATTCTGTAAAAAAAGCAAACAAGTAACTACAAGGAGGAAAATAACTAGCATTCTCCCGCCCTTTTTGAGTGAGGCAAAATCCGCACTTAAGCCAATAGATGAGAAAAAGGCAAGCATAAGCGGGTCTTTCAAAGAAGTATCAAACTTGCATTCAATATGAAAAAATTGATAAATACATAAAATCAACAAAGCCACCAAAATACCTCCCACAACAGGCTCGGGGATATTATAATCTTGCAAAATCTTGGTTTTAGAAATAATATAACGTCCTAAAAGGAGTACAAATACCATACACACAAGTGTAAAATAAAAATCAAAGCTAAATGCCTTAAGCCTTGCAGAATCTGCTTGAATATAGCCTTGTGTTATCGCTCCATTAGAGGGCTCTTGGAATTGAATAAGCAAAAACTTATCATTGCCTGATAGCACTTTAATTTCACTTCCTTTTTTGAGTTCAGTAGGTAAATTGCAGCCTTGTATAGGTGCGCTATAAAGTGGAGAATCTTGTGTAATAATATAGTCATTTGCCCATGAAAATACAGAATCTAGGGGAGAATCTTTGCATATATCTGCGCTATTTTGCACACTTTGAGCATATGAGGTGAGTAATAAACATGCGATAAGGAAACATATTTGGATTAATTTTTGCAACATAATCTACTCCTTTATGAATGTGATAATGCCTTATCATATTCCATTTATTTTAACTCCATTCTAATATATGCCCTTTAAGCAGATTTGCCACCCAAACGCCCACAATAAAGCAGAGTGATAGCAAAATCTTGCAAAATGTTTAGTGTATATTGCATGTCTTTTTGTGCAAGAATGTAGCTTACACACAAGGGGAGTGAGTTTGTCGCCTCTTGCGGGAAGGCAACGCTAGAGCGAAGAATCTCCCTTATCTACTAGAAAGCCCACAGAGATTCTTCGGCTCGCGCCTCAGAATGACAATGAGTCTAACCCACAAAAATAATTTAAGAAAAGTTAAATAAACTTAAGATACAATCCACCTCTAATCCTGCTAGCCTTAATCCTGCATATTTGATCGCGTAGCTCAGTTGGTAGAGCACTACCTTGACATGGTAGTGGTCGCTGGTTCAAGTCCAGTCGTGATCACCACTTCTTAAATATTCCCTAAAAAGTATGACATCTCCCTGAAGCGCATTGATTAACAAAACTTGCGCTCGGCAAACTTGCACTTCCTCTTCTATCTTCCCCCTCGCCTGTGCAATTAGCTACCGAAACAAAGTCCTCAAAGCTATTGTGATAGAAAGTATTTGCATTCAATACTCCGACATTTAAAACACGTGCGTGCGGCACAGAGGCAATTTGAGTGAAAATTTGTAAAAGTGAGGAAACATCATTAAGAGGCGTAGTGATTATATTAAAAGTTGCTGGCGTAAGTGTAGCCATATTCGTAGGAAGTATGACTAAGCCTTGATTAAGCCTTATCATCGCCAAAGCATGCCCGACAAAGCGCCCCTCTGGTGTAATAGAAATAGGCAAGACAATAAACACATTGCCGGGCTGGGCGTTTATCATATTTTGAAAGGTAGCGTTAATTTGAGCTTGCGTATTTGCATAGGCAAAAATACTCCAATTGTATTGAGGCAGCATAGAAATAGACGTTGCCAAAGCAAGACTTAGGGTATTTCGTGAAGTATCATCATAGCTTCTTGGTGTGGGTGGAGCAAACCAAGACATCATATCGCTTAAACTCCCATAAAGTAGAGAATTCCGCGCTCGAAAGCTTACAAATGGGTCTATCCCCATCCTTGTATCAAAGAAATACCCCCCGCTACTTCGAGGATTATGAGGGTTTTCAAGGATTTCAGCAAGGATTTGATAAGTATGGAGCAAACACACTCCGCACACACCGCTAATATGCCCCATAGTGCCATCATTTGATCTAGCAATATCCATAAGCCTTTGCCTCCATTGCGGGGTTAAACTAAAATCAGGCACTAAAGGAGGATTTTGTACACTCACGCTCCCAGGAGCAGGACAAAAGGGTAGATTCTCACCTATATTGGCTAAGCTAAAACGCAACCAATCACTTGTTTCTTGGGGAATGCTAAATTCCGATATAGGGGCATTGCTTGTATCTTTGGCTATATAGTCTTTTTTAGCGACATAAGGCACACCCCAATGAATCCCATATCTTGTGAGCCTTAGGACATTATTATCTTTATCTTCAATCCTCACTTTATTCTCACCCACAAGCACGAATTTAAAAAAGGCTTTATTATCAAGCGGAGGTTTAGAATCATCGCACAGCCCCCACTCTACCCAATCCCAATCATTCTTGCCAATTTTTGAATACATACAATACAAAGCCCCGCCCAATGCATCATATTGAGCGATATGCCCGCTTTCGATGTTATAGTATAAGGGCATGGTGTTTTTATCGCTTTGATTGTTTTTAAGAAAATATCTTTGATTACCATCTTTAGTCATCAAATCCCAAGCAATATAAGTAACAATAGAAATATTTCCGGGCGTAGCTAAAGTCTCCTGCCATGACTGCATAGAATCATGCAAGGTATGAGTATGAAATTCCTTATCCTTGCTCCAAACAGCATAGAGATAAGAGCCATCATCTTTAATCATATAGCTTTCATCAAGGCTATAAAATGAGCCATTTTTAAGCTTCCACTGCTGCTTATTATCATTAATCACACAAGGACTAAGCTGCACATAATCATATTCCCTTAAGCCTGTCTGCACAGAACTTGGAGCAGTGATACATAGCCAAGTATTAGAGATATTATATGCCAAACGCGAGAAGACATCATATCTCGCACTTTTTGCCTCACTCAGGGCACAATTTAAAATCCCCACATAAGAGTAATGCTCCGCTCCGATTGAAAAAGTCGGTATATAGCAAAGCTCATATTTATCATGTGTGATTATCTTAATCGCCCTATCTTTGGGCTTATCTGCAAGTTTAGCAGAAGAAGAGGGGCTGTCTTGTTTGAGCAAAATTTTAGCATTTGTGCTGCAAGCTATAAGAGAAAGCCCACATAAAAGGCTAGCAAAAAATGCACAAGATTTTTTCATTCAGTATCCTTAATAAGATTCTATACCAGCACACGCTAAACTCTAAAATTCCTTATAAGCTTAATCGTTTCAAAATCAAGCCTTTCTCCCCGCTTTGCCAAATCCTCACAAATGCTTTCTATGTCTTTCTCACTCATATTTTGCCCAAATTTTGCCTTTGCGCTTAGAGATTCTACCTTGAGCACCCCTGCAAAGACACCTTTTTCATGGTTTTTAAACTGCTCTGCTTCCATAGAAATGTCTCTATGCTCGTATTTTTGCACCAAAGCTTCAAGCATGGCTTTCTTTTTAGCTAAATCCTCCACCACTTCAAACTTACCCTCGATAAAAATGCTAAAGAAAAATTGTGTGGGTATCATAGTGTGATTTAAAAAGCTAGAAGGTATGTAAGCATAAGGCTTTGAAGCACTAAAGCTCACTCTAGGCTCTCTCTTTAAAAGCTCGTATTTGCGTCCTGCCTTTGCCCCGTGGAAATAAATTGCACTATCCTTAAAACAAAAGCTTATAGGGACAGCATAAGGAGCTAAATCATCAGGTATGGCTAAAACTCCAAATTCAATCCGCGATAAAAACTCTTCAATAACCGCTATATCATCTATGGCAAAATCTTTCCTTCTCATATCTTTAACGTTTGGTCTTTTCTTTTAGCATTTTTACAAGCATAATGGCATTCTCACGCGGTAAGTCAGGGAGCATACCATGCCCTAAATTAAAGATATGCCCTGCCTTTTTGCCCATAATGGCAATAATCTCATCAACCCCTTTTTCCATAGATTCCCTATCATATAATCGCGATGGTTCTAAATTCCCCTGCAGGACATATTTACCCCCTAGCTTCTCCTTAGCAAGCTCCATAGGCGTGCCCCAATCCACACCAAAAACATCAAAATCCCCATTAATTTTATCTAAATACCCCGCTATCCCCTTAGGGAAAAGTATCACAGGGATATGTGGATATTTGCTTTTAATATAATGGGCAATATCTTTCATATAATGCCAGCTAAATTCCATATATGCGCTGCATTCAAGCGCACTTGCCCAACTATCAAAAATCTGCACAGCATTTGCCCCTGCGCGAATCTGCCCCTCTAAGTAGAGCTTTAATTCTTCGGTTAAAGATTCTAAAAGTGCCTTTAGTACTTGTGGCTCTCTATAAAGCATAGATTTGCTTTTTGCATAAGTTTTACTCCCTTGCCCTTCTATCATATAAGTTGCCAAAGTCCAAGGAGAACCACAGAATCCTATCAATGCCTTTTGCTTATCTAAATGAGCGCGGACTTGACTTAAAGTATCATACACATAATCTAGTTTTTTATAAGCCCCACTTTGGAGGTTTTTCACATCATTTAAAGTACTGATTGTGTGTTTGAAATGCGGTCCCTCACCCGCTAGAAATGCTAAAGGCAAGCCCATTTCCATAGGTAAGACTAAAATATCGCTAAATACAATAGCGGCATCTACATCAAGTATTTCCACAGGTTGGAGCGTTACCTCACTTGCAAGTGAGACATTCTTACACAAGTTAAGAAAGCTCCCCGCCTTTGCTCTTGTTTGTTTATATTCGCTTAAATATCTTCCAGCTTGGCGCATAAGCCATATAGGCGTATAAGGAGTGGGTTTAGCAAAACACGCATCTATAAAAATCATTCTCTTCCCTTTAATACTTCATCAATCTTGCATTTCTATCCATTTTTGTGCAATACGCACGGCATTTGTAGCCGCACCTACGCGTATTTGGTCTGCTACGCACCATAAATGTAAAATATGTTTATCAAAATTATCTCTACGTATGCGCCCTACATAAGTTTGGTCTGTCTCACTCACAAAGCTAGGCATAGGATAACGCTTGCGTGCTGGCTCATCATAAAGCACAACACTAGGAGCTTGAGAGAGTATCTCACGCACCTTTTTTACATCAATCTCGCCCTCAAATGCAATACTAATAGATTCACTATGGCTGCGTAAAATAGGCACACGCACACAAGTTGCACTCACAGGAAAGGAAGCATGCATAATTTTATGCGTTTCATTAATCATTTTCATTTCTTCTTTTGTGTAGTCATTAGGCATAAATACATCAATATGAGGAATCACATTGAGTGCCAAACGATGAGGGAAGACTTCAGGCTCACTTTCATCAAGTTTAAAGGCAAAAAACGCCTGCATTTGCATAACCAGCTCTTCCATACCGCGTTTGCCCGCACCACTTGCAGCTTGATATGTGCTGACATCTACACGTTTGATACCAAAAGCCTTATGCAAAGGGGCTAAAATATGCACCATTTGTATCGTTGAGCAATTGGGATTAGCGATAATGCCCCTCTTTTGCCATTTTTCAATATCTTCAGGATTCACCTCAGGCACAACAAGAGGTACATCATTATCCATGCGGAAATGACTAGTGTTATCAATCACCAATGCTCCAGCTTTTGCAGCACTTGGAGCGTATTGCTCACTTACCTTACCCCCTGCTGAAAAAAAAGCAATCTCCACACCCTCTTGTGCAAATACTTCATCTGTAGTTTGCAAAATCTTATGCTTTTCGCCCTTAAATGCTATCTCTTTACCTACACTGCGCTCACTTGCCAATGGCACAACGCGCTCAATGGGGAATTCACATTCCTCCAAAACTCTAAAAATTTCTTCGCCAACAGCTCCACTCGCACCGACAACACCCACAATATATTTTTTCAAAACCAATCCTTTATCTCTATCTCTATATAAAGCCCCAGAGTGTAGCAAGTATTATTCAATTAATGGATAATTAGCCCATAAGCCTTTAAAAGCTCTTGAGAGAATGATTCTATCGCACTCTCCTCTCCCTCTATCCTAAGCCTCACAACATCAGCTAAAAACTCATCTTTATATACACTTAAGCCTAATTGTTTTGCTTTATATTCACATTGAGAAATTTTATTATACGCAAGTTCTAAACTTATGCTTTTATGCTTACTAAAAGTATGCAATAAGCCCCGAATCTTGGCAGTTTCTATAACATTTTGAGTAGCAGATGTATAAGCTCTAACAAGCCCACCTACCCCGAGTAACTGCCCGCCAAAATAGCGCACGATAATAACTGCCACATTGATAAGCTCCTCCCCACGCAAAACATTAAGACTTGGCATACCGCTACTGCCCTTAGGCTCTCTATCATCATCAAAAGATTCTATGATTTGGTTATGTTCATTGATGTATCTACTTGCAGAGACAAAATGCACGGCTTTGGGATGTTTGCTGCGCGACAAGGCAAGACATTCACTAAACGCACTAAAAGGAACAAGGAAGCTTAAAAATTTTGAACCTTTCACTTCAAAATAACCTTCCGCTTGAGAAATGAGGGTTTTCATAATATTTGAATAATACTTGCCTTGAAATTATGAAATCAGCTTGAGGTAATATGTCGCATTTTTGCCCTCTAGTCGCATTTGATCATTATGTATATCTTTACGCACGATAAACTCCCCCTCTAAATTTTGCAAAAAGTGGAATTGAAACTCTTGGCTTTCACTTGGGGTGCATATACGGCGAGAAGAGCCACTATGGCTGATAGTAAGCTTTGTACCCTTAATCGCAAAGGTCGCAAAATAATTATTACATATATTAATACCAAAGATTCTATTCTCATCTACATCAAAGCTCATTGTCGCCTGTGTATCCTGCCATATAGGTATAAATGTGCGTCCATCTTGCAAGACAAATTTATACACGCGCCACTGCTTTTCATCTGCTAAGAGAATCTCTTGATTCTCCTTTCGTACTAAATCCACAAAACAAGCACTCATCAATACTAATGCCATAAGGTTTAAACATACAATTTTCAATACAGATTTCACGCTGCCATCCTTTGGTGCTATCCTCGATTACTAAAGTCATTTGCATTCTAAGCCATTTATAAGCAAAGCATTATAGAATTCCTTTACAAACAAACCCCAACCCCCAAACTCTAATGAACTTAAGGCGCTATTATGCACATTGATTTGCACAACCACACAACACTTTGTAATCACGCTACAGGCACTATGGAAGAATACATTAAACGTGCTATCGCTTTAGGTATTGATGTCTTTGGGTTTTCCTGCCATGCGCCTATGGCATTTGATGAAAAATATCGCATGGATAAAAAGCAATTAGCCCACTATTATCAGCACATTATGGAGCTAAAAGAATCCTTTAGAGAGCACATACATATTCTATCTGCCCTAGAAGTAGATTATATATTACACAGAGAAGATTTAATAGAATCTGCCATTTTTGACTATCCTTTTGATTATCTCATTGGTTCGGTGCATTTTTTGGATACTTGGGGATTTGATAATCCCGCCTTTATTGGGGAATATGCCAAACGCGATATGGAACAATGCTGGAGTGATTATCTCCATTCTATTACTTCAATGGCACAAACTGGGCTATTTCAAATCGTAGGGCATTTAGATTTACTTAAACTTTTTGGGCATACCCTGCCCCCCTCGCAAATACGCAACCTCGACCTCACCTTAGAGGCTATAGCTGATAATCATCTTGTGATTGAGCTTAACTCCGCTGGGTGGCGCAAACCTATCAATGAATGCTATCCCGCTCCATTCATACTTGAAAAAGCCTATAAAAAAGGGATTGGCATTACCTTTGGTTCAGACGCCCATAGCATAGAGCAAGTAGGATATAAATATGACTCCTTGTGCAAATTAGCTAAAAGCGTGGGCTATAGCCATATAAGCTACTTTAGGCAAAAACAAGCCATTTGTGTAAAGTTTGATTAAATCTTGCTTTTGATAAAAGATTCCATTTCACTTACTATCGCCTCAATGCTACGTTCGCCATTAATGGCATGGAGGACTTTAGCTTGATTATAAAATGCTTGTATTTCTTTAAGCGGCTGGGTATATACATTCATACGATTATTAAATACCTCTACATTATCATCTGCCCCTCTAGCTCGCCCTAAAACTCTATCCCGTGCGACTTCTTGGCTTACTTGCACCTCTATCACACTCACAAGCTGCACTTGGGATTGTGATTTGAGCTTTTCATCTAAAGCTTTCATCTGCTCTACACTGCGGGGATAACCATCAATGATAATTATATCCTTAGGTGCGTTGCTTATGGCATTTACAATCGTACCAACCACAATATCAAGTGGCACCAGATTCCCTTTACTAATAAAGCTATCAATAATCTTACCTTGCTCACTTCCGCTTGCCACTTCATCGCGTAATAAATCCCCAGTAGAATAATGCACAATGCTCTCTGCATTATTTTGGGCTATGCGCTGTGCGTCTGTCGTTTTACCTGAACCGGGCGCACCAATAATTAAAAACAACTTTTTCATTCTTACTCCTTTAGATTTGTGGATATGCGGGATTCGCTTAAAGCAAGCTAGATTATAATCTATATAAACTTATAAGAAAATATACATTTTTCCATAAAGATTTTGCACAAAACTTCTTATCTCATAACGCATATTTTTAGTAATCTTAAAGCAAAAAATTTAGATAATGCTATCCCTCAAAATCAATAAAAACAGGTAAAGGAGTATCAATGACACAGAACAAACTCATAGCGACACTAGGGGGGGGGCTACTACTTCTCTCTTCTTCTGCAATGGCTGCTAGCATCGAACAAAGAGTAGGACAACTTGAAAAAGATTTAGATGAAATCAATGAACGCGTTGATATGAATGAACTTGCCGCAACGCTTAATAAAGTGAAATTTGGTTTAGAATTTAATACTTCTGTCCATAATGCTACACTTAACAACAAAAGTGCGGGCACAAAAACAAGCTATAACAACCGCTGGATGATGGGACTTTACCTCAATATGAATGCAGATATTAATAAATACACAAAATTCACTGGAAGGCTATCAATGACAAAAGCCTTTGGTGATTTGGAATTTATGACCCCAGTTATCGGCTCACTTGACGCAGGGCGTGCCATAGGTGGGGCAAGCGCTCTATATGTAGAAAGAGCGTATGTAGATATTTATATGGGGCAATATGCCGCCCTCACGCTTGGGAGACTCCCCGGAACTGATGGACCCGGATCAAATCTCCGCAATGGTTCAGCTCGTATGAGCACCTATCCTGCCTTAGCAGTAAATGCGCTAGGTGACGGAGCGGTTTTCACTTTAAAGCCTTATACGAATGCGGCTTTACGCGTGGGATTCTCGAAAGTGTATCAATCATTTAATATTACGGGCAATAGTGCTGCGGGCGATATTTTTGGCACAAAAGACGCAGCCGATGCGAATCTCATCTTTGGTGCGTTTGAAACAGCATTTTTGCCAAGAAGTTTTGGGAAGAGCCTTTTTATGCTAACTTACATTAACCTTGCAAATTACACTATTCCGGGAACATCAATGAGAGCTCTTGCTCAACAAGCCTTGTCCGCACAAAACCAAACGACCACCGTCTCTGGAGCAAGCACTCAAAACGCAGGTGATATGCAATATGTTAATATCCATTTAGAAAATGACAAACTCCTTGGCACAGGGCTAAATTGGTTTGTATCTGGGAGCTATTACAAAGGAAGTAATGCGGATGCCCTCACATATCAAACTTCTGCTTCAGGCACTACAACACAATCTCCTTTAGGTAGGCTATTTGCTGAAGAAAATGGCTGGGCAGTGCATGCGGGCTTAAGATATGACTTTGGTTCATATTTCAAAATTGGTTATGAATACTTCAAGGGAAGCAAATATTGGTATGCGTTCTCTCGCGTAAGTATTAATGACCCATTCAACTTTAGAAATACCCGCGGTAGCGTGCATGATGTGTATGCAATTTGGCAGCTTGATTTAAATCAATTTTTCCGCCTAAGCTATACAAGACAAATACTTGATTATGCTACCCCACTTATCCCTATGGCAACAAATGCGGTAAATGAAGTTAATCAAAATATCGCCCTTGCGTATATTTTGCGATTCTAAAACATAAGGAGTTTATATGAAAAAATATATCGCAACAGCTCTTTTTATTAGTTTTCCTAGTTTTGTGTTTGCTGATTGTGCTCAATTAATGAAAAAATATGACGCCCCAGACCCCGCATCTAAAACAATGGCACAAATTACCCGCTGGCTTAAAAAGGTAGAGAACCCTGCTGACGCAAAGGCACTTGAATCTTGCATGATAGCCCTTGCTGCAGATAATCCTAACAAGGCACAAGTTGCCGGTAAATGACTTATGCCCCAGCCAATGGGGCAATATGCCTTTAAGGAGAAGGAATGCAAGACTTCATTAAACATTTTAAAGATCTCAAACTCTCTACACGTCTCAATATTGGACTAAATATACTCACCGCTCTTATTGTTATTACCGCTCTTTTGTTTTTTGTATTTAAATATTCATTTTCAAGCTTTATACATACTGAAGAATATTCGCTTCAAATCGTGCAAGATAATTTTAATACCCTAGAATCTCTCTCAAATAAAGCAGCCCAACAAATTGATATTATGCAAACACATGTAAAAGAAACCAAAAACTCTATGAATGATATTGAAGATTTAATTGAACAATTTGAATTTATTGGCACGATTAATGCCAAACTCATCAAACTTGTAATTAACCCTAGCGATAGCATAAATAAAAACCTAATCCTACAAATGACAAAAAGTTGGAATGAAAGCTTTATCCGCAATGATGCTGACTTAAAGAGTTTCTACTCTCAAATCAACGCCGCTTTAAATAATAATGACAGCCGTAGCATTGCATTGCGTTTGCAAGGCTATTTTGAAGAAATCTATGCCATTTTGATTGACAAAATCTCTGAAACTTCCACAAATACCAACAAAAAGCTCGCTACCTCTGCTGGAAATCTTGAAAAAATCGCCGCAGGTATGAATGAAAGCTCTCATTCGCTCTCAAGTGTATTGGAAAACTTCTCATCTCTTGCCTCCATACGCGATAGAGCTATTTGGCAGGCAAATCTCATTATGGCTATCCTCATTGTCATCATGATTATTACCATTGCCATTGTGCTAGTGGTGTTTAAAATCTTGCGCAATTTTACACGTGATTCCCAAAGTGTGGTGACATACTTGCAAGATGTCAGCAAAGGCGGTGAAAAGCTCACAGCTGGAGGAACGCTTAAATTAGAACGTGGCAAAGATGATGAATTGCGCATTATTAGTGTGTTTATTAATTCTTTCATTGATAAAATGAAGCAAACCATTGAAATCGCTGGTGAGACAAGTGCAGAAATTGTCAAGCTAAATGACTACATTATAGACTTAAAAAACCATGTCTTTAATATAGGTGAAAAAACACAAGAAAACGCTAAACATGGCAATGAAATCGTAAATGGCTTAGATAAAAATATAGAATCTGCAAGTAACGCACAAGGCACAATCAACCAAAGCAAGGAATACCTTGATACCACAAGCGATAATGTCGCCCAACTCCTCAAAGACATAGACCAAAGCATAGCCAGCCAAGATGAGCTCAATGCCCGCCTTAATACCTTAAGTGAGAGTGTAATGTCTATCCAAAATGTATTAGAGCTTATCTACAATGTATCTGAGCAAACCAATCTCCTAGCCCTCAATGCCGCTATTGAAGCAGCTAGGGCGGGAGAGCATGGCAGGGGCTTTGCTGTAGTGGCAGATGAAGTGAGAAAATTAGCAGAAAATACCCAAAAAAGCCTAAATGAAATAGAGCTTACTATTAAAAGTGTGACTGAAAACCTCGGCAATATTTCCCACACTATACAGGTAAATTCATCAACTTTCGCCACCCTTGCACAAAATGGACAAACCTCAAAAGAAAGCCTTGAAAACATTCAGCATAATATGAATGAAGTGGTGGCAAACATCAATGCACAAAGCCAAGATAGCATTACACTTGCCACACAGACAAAAAATATCATTGATTCTATGAATGTTATTAATAATCTCCTTGGTGAATCCACACAAGTTATTAGCACCGTTATGGAGCGCTCACTCAAGCTGAAAGAAAATGACGCGATTTTAAGTAAAGTTATTCGTGGATTCTAAATGTATCCTCCACTCCATAGAATCTTACTCCTCCTCTGCTTTTCCGTGCTCTTGCTTTTTAGCAATGAGCCAACTCCCCACCCCCATTCTAAGGATTTCTATCAGCCAAGCGATAAACTCACTTACCTTGCCCTAAGCTCTGGCGTTATCCTTGGTGGCACGCTTGTCGGTGCGGGGGTGCTCTACCTTATGCCCGAATCTGTAACAAATTGGAACAAAGATGAAATAGTCAATCTTGGGGCTAATTGGAAAAGGAAAATCTCGCAATCCCCCGTTGTCGATGCTGATGATTGGTTTTTAAACTGGGTTACACATCCTTATTGGGGAGCGGTGTATTATATGCAGCCAAGAGTTGCGGGATTCTCTTGGAGTGAATCTGCCCTTTATAGTATTCTCGCTTCTGCATTTTTCTGGGAATATGGAGTCGAAGCTTTCGCAGAAATCCCATCATGGCAAGACTTAATCATCACACCTGCCATTGGCTCACTCATTGGCGAGCTTTTCTACCGCGCTACACTCTCTATCCACGCTAAGCAAGATACATTGCTAGGCTCTAGAATCTTAGGCAAGAGTGCTTTATTACTTATGGACCCAGTGGGCTTTATTATGCAAAATTTTGGCTTAGCCCATTTATTTGGAGTGTATAACAAAAATGACATTTCAGGTGTCATTATCCCCATTAGCGGGAGAAGTGGCACAGGCTTAAGCCTACAAATCGCTATGAGATTTTAATGCAAGGGGGAGTTTATACCCTGCAATGGGATAAAGATTTTCTCCATTTTGGTATTTATGAACAAAATGGCTATATCACACGCATTGAGTATAACCCAAACCCCCTTGCCCTCGCAGAATCACAGAAAACACCTCTAAGCAATGAATGTGCCAATGAACTTCAAGGCTACTTTGCAGGGGAGCTTTGCTCCTTTAATGTCCCCATTCTCCCGCAAGGAAGTGCATTTGAGTTACGTGTGTGGAGGGCACTCTGTGAGATTCCATATGGTGAGGTAAAAAGCTATAAAGACATCGCTAAAGCCATTAATGCTCCGCGAGCTTCCCGCGCAGTAGGTAATGCCAACCACCATAACCCACTAATGATACTTATCCCCTGTCATCGTGTAGTACATAGTAATGGCACACTTGGAGGCTATGCTTTGGGCTTAGAGTTTAAGGCTAAACTTTTAGGCTTAGAGCAAAGATTCGCCACAAAGAGGCGGTAATAGCAAGTCTTAGCTTTTCTTGCGAAAAAGCAGACTTAAGAACAATATTAAGCCTACCCCGCAAGGGAATTGAGTTTGAAAACACACAGACGAGCAAAGCACAACCAATGAACCTCGCTTATTTCTCATATCTTGCAGGCAAACGTGATGGCTACCAAGGAATCTCTCCCTGAATCATCAGAAAGTCAGCCACTTTGTCATTCTGAGTCTGCACAGCAGGTGAAGAATCTCTGTTGCAGTCGCTAGTGATTCTCTTTTTTCTTTTTCTATAAGGGGGAGGGGCTTGAATTGCGAAGTCGCTCCCTCCCCCTTATATATCCCCCGCCCCGACGACGCTTTAAGAGGTGGCACTTCGTGCGATTTAATTTTATCGCAGTGAGAATATATCTCACTGCTGGGAGACGTTTGGGACTTATTGTCATTCTTAACCCCTGCAAGGGGTGAAGAATCTCTTTTAGCGACTAGTGATTCCTTTAGAGATTCTTCGGTCGCACTTCGTGCTCCCTCAGAATGACAAAGTAACGGAGTCGCTGGTAAATCAAGGAGAGATTCTTCGCCTAAAGGCTCAGAATGACAATAGGATAGGGATTGTCTAGTGGCTTTGCGAAGAGATTCTCCATAACGCCCAAAATGACAAAATAATTTCCCTTGCAGGTGTTTATTATGTGTGGGTTTCCCTTGCGGGTAGCTAAGTTTGTTATGTCTAGAGCTTCAGAATCAAGCGAAGAATCTCTGTCCGAATCACTAGTCGTGCTTTTTGGTGTTTTTGAAAGCAATTCTTTGCCCTCCTAAAGGAGGCTTTAGATATGACAAGGGCAGGAGTTTCTAGTGAAAGCAAAAGATATTCTACAACCTCTGCCATAAGACCAAAAGAGCGGAGTCATTGCTATTTTTGATTTATACTTATATAAACTAGCCGCATTTTATAAAGTGCGAATTTGTATTGCCTAGCCTACTTTACATTAAAGCGACGGCTGCGGCTATTGCACTGAATAATTCTAGCGTGTTTCTTGTATTTGAGAAATACGATAAGTTGATATACTTCATTCCCATTGGGGGCGGGATTTGTTCTTTTGTAAATTTCAAAAGCCACTATCCGCCCCTTAGAGCCCGTGCCAAGAACAAGCCTTCTTCTAAATTTTGCACTAAATTCCCTAAAGCTTATATTGCCTTTTGTCACCTTTGCGTCATATTCTATACCCTCAGCCACAAAGACAACCTCATACTTCACATCTGTTGCCATAAAGCAAACAGGATTAAATCGCACAACTGCGGGATTGAAATATTCCAAGCAACTATTAAACCAACCCTCGACATCTTTAATATTACCTCTGGCAATACCGCTCTTTATGGCTACATCTTTTAAGTGTAAATATTCCTCTGGAATAGCATTATCCCCTACTCTCTGCTTTTTGCTCATTTAAACTCTCCTTTGGTTTTTAACATTAAATATGCCTCCTTGAAGCAGCACAAAAAGTGGCACTTTAGCTTGATATTTTATTAGCAAAATATTCTCTCACCACTTCTCTATCATCAAAGTGAAGTTTCTGCGAACCTATAATTTGATAATCTTCATCACCCTTGCCTAAAATCAACAATACTTCATCGCTATTTAGCTCATCTAAGGCTTTGTGTATCGCCTTTTTGCGATCACTCTCAATATATACATTCTCTCCCTTAGTGATACCTTGAAGTATATCCTCTATGATAGATTGTGCAGATTCTGTGCGAGGATTATCACTTGTGATATAAATCTTATGGGCAAATTGTTGAGCACATGCCCCCATTTTTGGACGTTTTGTTCTATCTCTATCGCCTCCAGCACCAAAAACAACGGCGATTTTAGTATGCCTAAAGCTTTCAAAAATTTGACGCATACCATCTTGTGTATGAGCAAAATCCACAATCACTAATGGGCAAGTATGCACAACCTCCATACGCCCACTCACTCCACCAAAATTCCCCAATGCCTGCGCGATAACATCTAAAGGCTTTGAAGTGAGAATCTTCACTGCTCCAAGCGAAGCAAGGGCATTATAGAGATTATATTTACCATAGAGCCCAACTTCTAATGTGCTATGTTCAGCCCTCCCACCCCTTAGACGCCATGAAATATGCGCATCAATGCCATTTTCTAAAGCATAAGCATCAACACTCAAATGCCCCTTTTTCTCCACACCATAATAAAATGCCTCCCTATCCTTACACTCCGCATAAGGCTCATCTGCGTTAATAAGCTTTGCTCCATACCCAGCAAAAAAGCTATTTTTCACTCGCCTGTACTCTTCTATACTTTTATGATAATCCAAATGATCGCTGGTGATATTTGTAAGTATTTTGAGTGCAAACTTCACTCCCGCAATGCGCCCTTGGCTAATAGCATGGGAGCTTACCTCCATAATAAAAAAATCACATTTTGCACTCATAGCACACAATAAATCATCATAGAGTTCAAGCAAAGTTGGAGTTGTTAAACCTTTTGGCTTGATTTGCCTATCATTCATAAAGAATCCTCTTGTCCCAAGCAACGCCACTTTGAATCCTAAATCAAGCAAGATTGAATATATCATAGCTGCTGTAGTTGTTTTACCATTTGTGCCTGTAATGCCCACCACAGAGATATTTTGCTCCTTGTCTAAAAGCACTTCTGGAAGCTGGGAAGATTCTATAATCGCGAACTTTTCTTGTATGGACTTAGGCATTTGTGCTATAGAATCTTGGAAACTTTGTATAAAAGGGGCATTTTGCTTATAGCTAAGGAGTAAAAGGCTATCAAAGGCTGCAAGATTTATATCTTCACATAAAGTTTCACCCTCTATAAAGGCTTTGGCAACGCGCGTATCATCGGTAATAGCCTGATAAAGCTTATCTTTATACTTTATGCTTCTTGCAATTACCATTTAGCACCTTTTGTAGAATTTTCTCAATTTCACTATCATACGCAATGCCCTTTTTTAGCGTCTCAATATATTCAAGTGATAAATCTTGGTAGTCATTATCTATAAGCTCACTCAAAAATTCATAAAATTCATTTTTATGTGTGAAAACAATCTTTGTGCTAAACATCAAGTCTTCAAATGTTTGTTTAAAATTCTGCCTCTCTTGGGCAATGCGTTTAAAATCTTGGTACAAAATCCCCTCAATGCACTCTGCACGCAAATGCTCAATATCTCTCAATAAAGCAAGCACATTATTGGTATTTTTATCAAGATTCTCTATGGTTTTCAATATCTGCTCTCTCGCCTTTTGCTTGCTCACTTCTTGGGAAAGCAACACTTGATAATATTCATAAAGATTAAGAGCTTGCTCCTCAAAATCTTGGGCTATATCAGAGAGCAGCAGACCAATTAAGGATTCTGTATTATCAGCATCAAGCCCAAGATTGTGTCCAAAGAGCTCAAAAGCTTCTTTGTATCGCCTATGGGTAAAAAGTGCAAATGCCTTTTTGTTATTTTTATTTATCACTGCTCTTGTGCGAGTATCTGTAAGTTTGATATTTTCCATACTTTAAGCCTCATTTTATAGACCAAAATGCGATTCTTGCCCGTGAAGTATATTTACAACGCTAATATCGGGGTGAATCTCTCTTTTTAAACGATCTTCAATAGCGTACTTAAGTGTATTAGATGAGCTTGGGCAACCCTTGCATGCTCCTTCAAGGCGGACATAAACTTTTGATTCTTTAATACCTAGCAAAGTAATATCGCCTCCATCGAGTGTGAGTGTGGGACGCACTTTTTGTATCACCATTTCAACAGGCACCAAAAGCTCTTCATCACTAAAGGGAAACACTCTATCGCTCCTTACTTTAAGTCCAAAATTCGCATTTGCACTTTAGCTTATTTTGTCAAACGCTTTATATAAAATAAATAGAGAATCTAAGAATTGTTTATAAATTACACAAGAAAGCTATTTTTGTAGCGATTGAATAATTTTGTGTGTATTTTAAGGAATCCCCAATTAAAATCAACACTTCAAAAACTAGCAATAGGAGAAATGAATGAAAAAGGTATCAATCCTAGCATTGATAAGTGCAATCAGCTTAGGAATCTTAGGCTGCAGTAATGATAAAACCCAAGAAGTATATAAAGTAAAATTTGCCCATGTTGTCAGTGCAAACACACCAAAAGGGCAGGCAGCTGAGTTTTTTGCTAAACGTGTAGATGAGCTTAGCGGCGGTAAGATTAAGGTAGAAGTATTCCCAAGTGCGCAACTTGTTGATGATGATAAAGTGTTTCAAGAGCTTACTCGCAATAATGTCCAAATGGCGGCACCAAGCTTTTCAAAATTCACCCCCATTGCTAAAGAGTTTAATATCTGGGATGTGCCATTTCTCTTTAGAGATACCACACATCTGCATGATGTTATGGATGGCGAAGTGGGGCAATACTTAAAAGACATTATTTCCAAACGAGGGATTATTGCCCTTGATTATTGGGACGCTGGCTTTAAGCAATTTAGCACAAATAAAAAGCCTATCATTCTCCCCGAAGATGCCAAGGGGCAAAAAATCAGAATCATGAGCTCCAAAGTGCTTGAAGAGCAGATAAAAGCACTTGGTGCTATTCCTCAAGTATTGCCCTTTGGGGAAGTGTATTCGGCACTTTCTACAGGTGTGGTCGATGGAGCTGAAAATCCGCTCTCAAATCTTTATAATTCAAAATTCTATGAAGTACAGAGCTCCATTACACTCTCAAATCATGGCTATTTGGGCTATCTTGTCGTTGTAAGCGATGGATTCTGGAAGCAACTTCCAGATGAGCTCAAGGATATTTTTAAGCAAGCTCTCCATGAAGCCACAGAGTTTGAACGCACTCAAAGTGCAGAGGAAGAAAAGGTATTGCTCGAAAAACTCAAAAAAGATGATGCGACAAAAACACAAATTTATACCCTTAGCCCTGAGCAAATCGCTGTATGGAAAGAAACTATGCAAGCCATTTATCCAAAGTTTTATGACTTAGTGGGGGAAGATTTGATTGAAAAAGTTATGCAAGTCCAATAACTTTATATCATTCTATTAATTCTATTAGGACAGAACATGTTATCTTGGATTGCCAAGCCATTTATCTGGGCTCATTACAGCCCGGGCGTTCAAAAGATTTTCCTCACACTTGATACAATCATAGCCTCTATCAATAAAAATATCGCTGTCATTGGTTTAATGCTTGGTGTGTTAATCACCGCTATAAATGTATTTTGCCGCTATCTTACTGGACTTTTCCCCGATAGTATTCATATTTCACTCACATGGGCAGAAGAAATTGCACGATACTGCTTTTTGTGGTCAGCATTATTTGGTGCAGCATACGGCTTTAGAAAGGGTGTGCATATTAGCGTTACCATGCTTTTAGAGCAATTCCCGCCTAAAATCGCTAAAGGTTGTATGATAGCTATACATACACTCAACTCGCTTTTTCTCGCTTTTATGACTTATACGGGTATTGTGGTGTGTTATGATAACTATCGCCTTGGCTATATGAGCGAAGCCCTGCATAATGTGCCATTATGGATATTCCTACTTTGCCTCCCCTTTGCTTTCTTTGGAGCCACTTACCGCTCTATTGAAAAAATCTATGAAGTATCTTGGATGGAGGCAAATCAAGTAATAAAAAATACAGAAGATGAAATTATTCATGATTCTGTAATTAAAGACTAATGAGGTATGTATGAGTATCGCATATTTATTGTTTGTTTTATTTGGCTTGCTTCTCGTAGGTGTGCCCGTTAGTATTGCATTAGGCGTAAGTGCCATAAGTGCACTTTTTATCTTTACTTCTTATAATGTAGTGGGCTCGGCTGAAATTATGTTTAATGGTCTCAAGCCCGCCCTTATGGCAATACCTATGTTTATTCTTGCTGGCTCCCTTATGAGTAAAGGAAGCTCTGCCCAACGTATTGTAGATTTTGCTAAATCCCTTGTAGGGCATTTGCCCGGTGGTTTGCCTATAAGTGCTATTTTGGCATGTATCATCTTTGCTGCTGTGAGCGGTAGCTCCCCTGCTACGGTTGTCGCCGTAGGATCGGTGATGTTTCTAGCCATTAAAAATGCCGGCTACCCTAAAAGCTATGCTGTAGGGGCGATTACTTCTGCTGGGAGTTTAGGGATTCTCATACCTCCTTCAGTCGTGATGATTGTCTATGGAGTAACCGCTGAAGTTTCTATTGAAAAGCTTTTTATGGCAGGGATCATACCGGGCTTGATGATTGGCATTATGATGATGCTCTATGCCTATGTGGGCGCAAAACGTTTGGGCTTTAAAGCCACAAAACCAGAAAGTCTTGCCCTCCGCTTTAAGAAATTCCGTGAAGCTTTTTGGGCATTACTTATTATCTTTGTTATCATCGGTGGTATTTATGGAGGTATTTTTACCGCTACAGAAGCTGCGGGCATTAGTGCTATATATGCCTTTATTATCTCTGTTTTTGTATATAGAGACATTAAGATAAAGGAGCTCTATTCAGTATTTTTAGACGCGGCAATTACTACAGCGATGATATTTTTCATCATCGGCTTTG
Organism: Helicobacter marmotae; assembly: GCF_003364255.1. GTDB lineage: Bacteria > Campylobacterota > Campylobacteria > Campylobacterales > Helicobacteraceae > Helicobacter_C > Helicobacter_C marmotae. Next base: position 154,410 of record NZ_NXLR01000002.1, on the reverse strand, counting down.
CTGTTGTGTTTGCTTATTTTTTAACCTATGAGAGAATCCCTCATATCATCGCAGAATTTCTTGTCGCCCAGCAAATGAGTTGGTGGATGTTCCTTATCTTGGTAAATATCGTTTTATTTATCATGGGGCAGTTTATGGAGCCAAGCTCGGTTATTATGATAATGACACCTTTGCTCTTACCTATTGCGATTGCCCTAGGCATTGACCCCATACATTTTGGTATAGTTATGGTTGTCAATATGGAATTAGGTATGCTTACCCCGCCAGTAGGGCTAAATCTCTTTGTCGCCAGCTCACTCACGGGTTTAGGACTTAAAGATGTGACCACTTCTGTATTGCCTTGGCTTATGGTTATGTTAATAGGCTTACTGCTAATAACATACATTCCAGACATTTCACTTTGGTTACCCAATCAAATCAAATAAGCTTATTACTATTAGGAGGGCTTTTATGGATTTTAAAGATATTAAACATATCGAACAAGCACAAAGTTTTAATCGTAAAGATGGGGTAAAACTCTTTGTTGTACTCATATTTTTCTTAGTCATTTCATTAGTCGCTATTTTTGCCCATACAGGGCATAACACCCTTTTGCTCGTATTTGCTACTATCATTGGCGGGTATATGGCTATGAATATCGGTGCAAATGATGTCGCAAATAATGTAGGTCCAGCTGTGGGATCACATGCTATCACGCTTGTAGGGGCTATTATTATCGCTGCTATTTGTGAGGCAATGGGCGCAGTAATCGCTGGTGGTGAAGTGGTTGAAACAATCAAATCAGGGATTATCGATCCCGAGCATTTATCTGAGCCACGCATTTTTGTCGCCCTTATGCTTGCCGCACTTGCTTCTGGGGCAATTTGGTTACATTTAGCTACGGCTATTGGCGCACCTGTTTCAACGACGCATTCACTTGTAGGGGGTATATTAGGGGCTGGGATTGTCGCTGGTGGTATGGAAGTAGTGAATTGGATAGCCCTTTTGCGCATTGCTTCAAGCTGGATTGTTTCTCCTGTACTAGGAGGTTTAATTGCTGTAATCTTTCTCCTTATTATCAAAAAGAGTATCACCTACAAAGATGATAAACGCGAGGCTGCCAAACGTGTTGTGCCTATATTGATTTTTGTAATGACTTGGGCTTTTAGTCTTTATCTCATTCTCAAAGGTTTAAAAAAGGTTTTACCCACACTCAATATCGGTCTATCAGTAAGCATTAGCTTAGTTATTGCATTTATTGTATTCCTTATTGTACGACCCATCATAGCCAAAAAGGCAGATTCCCTCCTTAATACAAAAGAAGACATTAATTCCCTCTTCACTATCCCTCTTATCTTCGCTGCGGCGCTCTTAAGCTTTGCCCATGGTGCAAATGATGTCGCAAATGCCATTGGACCGCTTGCTGCGATTAATGAGACACTTGCTAATCTTGATTCAATCTCCCCAACAAAGAAAGCAAATGTACCCTTATGGATTATGATTATAGGAGGTCTAGGCATTTCATTAGGATTAGCACTCTATGGTCCTAGGCTTATTCGCACAGTGGGGAGTGAGATCACAGAACTTGATAAAATGAGGGCATTTTGCATTGCTATGAGCGCAGCGCTAACGGTTTTACTTGCCTCACAGCTTGGTTTGCCAGTAAGCTCAACACATATTGCAATAGGTGCGATTTTTGGCGTAGGCTTTCTTCGTGAATATCTCAAAAAACGTTATTATGAAATGCAGCAAACCATTATAGAAGCCCATAAAGGCAAAGATGCACAAGAAGTGGAGGCATTCTTAGAACGTTTCAACAAAGCAAATATTAAGAAAAAGGGTTTAATGCTTGAAGCCCTCAAAAACAATAAAAAGCTCCAAATAACCCCACGTCTTGATAGGAGAGAGCGTAAATCACTCAAAAAAGCCTATAAACAAGAGCTTGTCAAACGTAATGCTATTAATAAGATCATTGCCTCATGGCTTATTACCGTGCCCGTATCGACAATACTCGGTGCATTAACATACTATATCATCATTAGCATTGGCTTTGAACTTTAGTTTTTTAAAAGATTTGATTGACTACAATTGCAATCTTTATCTATTTTAAGGAGATTTTTTGGACCCATATTCGTCGGTTTTGATGTTACTTGTGGCATTGTTTTTAGTATTTCTCAATGCCTTTTTTGTGGTTTCTGAGTTTGCAATTGTTAAGATTCGAAAATCTAAGCTTGAAGAACTTGCAAAAAATAATGTAAAAAACGCTTCTCTAGCATTGAAAATAACCAACTCTCTTGATAGCTATTTAAGTGCAACACAACTTGGCATTACCTTTGCCTCCCTAGCTCTTGGTTGGGTGAGTGAAAATGCCTTTGTGAATCTCATTACCATCCCCTTTAATTCCCTTTTAGAATCTTCGCCAATCCTTGCCCACTCAATCGCTTCTGTGATTGCTTTTATTTTTGTTACACTACTACATGTGGTGCTAGGAGAGCTTGTGCCAAAGTCAATTGCCATTGCTAAAACTGAATCTGTAGTGCTTTTTATCGCACGACCACTCTATAGCTTCTGGCTTATATTTTCTCCACTCATTAGACTTTTTGATTTACTTGCGGCATTTTCACTCAAGCTCATTCGCATTACCCCCGCACGAGAAAATGAAATCGCGCATTCTGATGAAGAGCTTAAGATAATCGTAGGAGAAAGCCTCAAAGGCGGATATTTAGATACTATCGAGGGAGAAATTATTAAAAATGCGGTTGATTTTTCTGACACTCTTGCAAAAGAAATTATGACCCCGCGTAAAGATATGATATGTCTCAATGCCCAAGATGATTATGAAAAAAATATAGAAATTATCTTACAGACCAATCACACACGCTATCCGTATTACCAAGATTCCAAAGACAATATCTTAGGTATGATACATATTCGAGATATTTTTGAAAGCACCATTAAAGGCGATAAATGTAATCTCTCAAAACTTGTGCGAAATATCATTATAGTACCTGAAACTGCACACATCTCAGAAATTCTAACAACTATGAATCGCCAGCAAATCCACACTGCACTTGTTGTAGATGAATATGGCGGCACTTCAGGGCTTCTCACAATGGAGGATATTATAGAAGAGATTATCGGGGATATTTCTGATGAGCATGATACGAAAATTGAAGATATAAGGCAGATTGATAAAGATACTTATGAGATTAATGGCAAACTTGGCTTGGAAAATATTGAAGAAATCTTTAATATTACCTTTAGCAACACAAATGATCATGTTACTATTGGTGGATATGTCTTTGGTTTGTTTGGGCATTTGCCTGTAGTGAATGACAAAATCTCTGATGAGCATTGTGAGTTTGAAGTACTTGAAATGGACGGAGCGAGGATTCAAAAACTCCGCATTAGCGCACATCAGCATAAAACGAGCGAAAGTTGAAGTGATTTCACACAATCCCATCATACAAATAAGCCAAATCTCTCTCCTCTCTTTAAGCAATTCCCTATCTCTAGCTCCTTTATGTTATTAGCTATCAAGTAAAACTCCCTCTAATGCAGCAAAAGCAATTCTTCACTCCCCAGAAAAGGAGTTTTAAGCGACAAAGTTATAATAATTCCAACAGAGATGTTTCACCCCAAAGAGTGCAATATCATAGTTTCTAGGGACTTTTGCTTCTTTGGTGCTTTGGATATAAAAGTTATTAAAGCTATCTTGCTTCTATATTTAGTATGTGGGCTGGTATATTTGATTGTATTTTTGAATCATAGCAATAAAGTTAGTCTTGCGTTGGCTTTTGCGGGATTTGCTAGCGGTTTTATTAGACCTTCTTCACTTTCTTACAAAAGCAAAGAGATAACAACTCCCGCTACCCTTTCCTTAAAAATAACAAAACACGAAATGATAAGCAAACCCCTTAGGGATATTTACTGCCCGAATATGGCTAAAACTATTCTTGCACCTTAAATTGGATTTTTTGATGACATCGTTTGCATTGGACTGGATTTGAAGAATTTTGCACAAACAAATGCACAGATTCTCTCAATTTATGCTCTTTACCCGGGCATGCACAAGTGTAGTAATAATACTTCACCTCACATGTAGCCTGTCGCTCAAACTGCTCCTTGCGGTATTGCTCGATTTTCATATCTTCTTGCAAAATATGGCTTAAAAGCCAATCTTTTGTAATCGTTAAAAGCATTTCTTTAAGCACATTTATGGAATGAATGTTTTTTATCGCATCTGCCATTTCTGCCACAATAGCCCGATGTAGCCTCCTATGCTCCTCTAATTGCGGATACCCTATGCTCTGCATATATTGCTCTTCATCTTTAAAATGTGTCTTCATATAGTGAAAAAACTGCGTGATAATCTCCTTAATCTCAACCGGGCTAGAGCGATTGCTCGCAATTTTATATGCCTTATGAGCAAGCTCAAATAAAGTTTTATGCTGTTCATCAATCACCTCGTGATGAACGCTATATTCATCGCTCCAATCTGGCAGCATACAATCCCTCCACAAGCTTATTCTTAGATATTCTCACGCAATATAAACACACTATTTGTATCGTTTTTTCCTTTAAATTCAAGTAAAACATTCTGCCTTGCTTGCAGAAGCTAAAATGTGAAAATACTTCTTATGAGAGGTAAAATCTATCAGCTTGAAAGGGTGCAATAAGCAAAAATGTTAAGTAGTATCTTTAGTGTTTTTATCATTGATTTAATGTCTTGGTTTGCAAAAAGTGAATTTTTATAAACCGCCTGAAAGCACCTTGCGGGGGGGCACTGCTTTTGACTTTTTTACCTTTTTGGGTGGTTTGGATTTCTCCTACAAAAGGTAGTTCGTTTGTCATTCTGAGCTTGAGAATCAAGCGAAGAATCTCTAAGGGAATCACTAGTCGCCAAGAGAGATTCTTCGGTCGCCATCACGCCCGCCCATAAGGGGTGAGAAGCGTGGTCGGATTCTCTAGTTTCCCCTTGCCCTTGTGCTCTTAAATTTTCTCCCTCGCGTTCCAAGAATCGCTTGAGTGCTTGTGTAACTTTTAGAGAATGTGAGGGATAAGCAAGAGTCTGCGATATTCCCCTCAAATTCTCTAAAAAAGAAGGCAACAAGACTGAATGCCTAACAAACTAACAACACTTAAAACTCCTACGATGATGGGGGCAAAGCCCATATTGTGCTATACTCCGCCTATGCTCTAAAGTCCCATAGCCCTTATTTTTGGCAAGTTTATATTGAGGGTAGAGCTTATCTAATGCTTGCATTTGCCTATCTTTGCAAACCTTTGCTGCCACTGACGCACATGAAATCACCTCCATGAGGGAATCACCCTTAATAAGCGTCTGCATACTCAAGCCTAATGAAAGCGCATTTTGAGAAAGCTCCGCGCCAAAAGTCGTATTACCATCGATAAAAATGCTGAGCTTTTGCGCAATTTGAGCCATCGCTACATAAGCACTTATAGCATCTAGCACTCCTTGTATGCCCTGCCTCATAGCCCAGCTTAAAGAATGCCTATCTATATCTACTGAGCTAATTTCAACCACATATAGTCCTATTTCACCCCTATGATATGCCTCTAGCATAGCTTGATAAATACTCTCGCGCCGCTTTGGGGAGAGGACTTTGCTATCCTTTGCCCTAAAGTTGCTTATAGTATGCTCCTCTCCTATCACCCCAGCGACAAAAAGCCCTCCACATAAGCAGCCCCTCCCTGCTTCATCAATCCCCGCTTGCCACATCAAATTAAGCCCTCATAGCCTTTAAGGCGGTAAAAAGCTGCATTTTGAGCTCCTTTAGCCCCACTCCCTCTAAAGGCGAAACTTCTAAAATAAAGCAAGGTGCATTATGTAGTGTGCCCATATATGCGCTTAATTCATCGCTTAATCTCTTAAACTCTCCTTCAAACTCTGCCCCAAAATGCTTCATATCACTTTTTGAAATCATCACCCCAAAGGGTCGCTGCACTAACAAAGATGAGAACTCACCCAATTCTTTATGCAAAATCTCAAATTGCTCCCTCAAGCTCTGCTCCCTTAAAGGATCAAGCACAAAAAGCAAAAAAGAAGTTCGCTCAATATGCTTTAAAAACTCCAAGCCCAAGCCCCTACCCTCGCTTGCGCCCTGAATGATACCCGGAATATCAGCCATAACAAAGCTATTATAATCATCAATCTCTACTATCCCTAGCTTAGGCGTGAGAGTGGTAAATTCATAATTTGCAATTTCAGGCTTTGCGTTTGAGAGCCTTGAAATAAGCGTAGATTTCCCTACATTGGGAAATCCTACTAAACCCACATCAGCAATAAGCTTTAATTCTAAAATCACATGCCTTTGTGCTCCCTCTAAGCCCTTTTGTGCATAAGTAGGGGCTTGATTGGTCGCATTTTTAAAATGCACATTGCCCAAGCCTCCCTTGCCTCCTTTAAGCAAGCATACCACTTGAGGATAGCTATCCATATCAATAATAAGCTCTTTTGTCTCAAAGTCGCGTATTTGCGTGCCAAGGGGGACTTTAATCACTATATCCGCTCCACTCTTACCCTTACAATTCTTCGCCCCACCGGGCTGCCCATTTTTTGCCTTATAATGCCGCGCTCCGCGAAATTTGGAGAGTGTATCGGTATTATTATCTACCTCCACATACACATCTCCGCCATTCCCTCCATCACCCCCATCAGGTCCCCCTTGTATCACAAACTTTTCCCTACGGAAGCTCACAGCCCCAGCTCCGCCCTTACCTGAAGCGATAAAAATATCTACACTATCAACAAACACAGCCCTTACCTCGCCTTTAAATGCCACTATGCTAGCATAAGAGAAGCACAAATCAGCTAATATGCCTTGCAAGCCTTTTATATGCCCTAACCCCTTAGAGGTTTAAAATCTTTGCTTGAATGCTTATTTTGAAGTATATAGGGCAGAATCTCCTTCAAATCCACTAATGACTCTACCCCTCATTATCCCTCTTGCGGGGCTTTGAGCACGAAGAATCTCTCTCATCTACTAGAGAATCGAGAAGAGATTCTTCACCTCTTTACAAGCCCTAAGACATGAGAAAAAGGGGCAGAGTCGTTAGTGGATTTTACAAAGATTCTTCGGTAGTCACCACGCCCGCCCGCTAGAGGCGACAAACTTAGCTACCCCCGCGAGGAGGCTATTATATGAGCTTTTAGCAAGCATTACATTTTAGACTTAATCTTTTTTGTTACAATGCGGGGTATAAGCTTCACTCACAAAGGGATTCTATGCAAAACAACTTTGAAGAAATTTTTCAATTTATTCGGGAGCAATATTCCACGCCAGAGGGGTTTATCCCGCTTCATGAGCCAAGATTTATAGGAAATGAAAAGGCATATTTAAATCAATGTATTGATAGTGGTTTTGTCTCCAGTGTGGGGGAGTTTGTCAATATTTTTGAGGCAGAAATTGCGAAATTTTGCCACATTAAATATGCCATAGCGACCACCAATGGCACTTGTGCTTTGCATGCCACGCTCCATGCCCTTAATATCAATGCACAATGTGAAGTGCTAACCCAGCCTTTAAGCTTTATTGCCACAAGTAATGCCATAGCCTATACAGGCGCTAGCCCTGTGTATATTGATGTGGATTTGGATACCCTTAGCCTCTCACCTAGAGCCTTGCAAAAATTTTTGCAAACATATGGCAAAAAATGCCAAAACCACACGATTAATAAACAAAGTGGCAAGATTCTCAAAGCTTGCGTGCCTATGCACACTTTTGGTCATCCAGCAAGGATAGAAGAAATCAAGCAAATATGCGATGAATGGGGGATTTTACTTATCGAAGATGCAGCAGAATCGCTAGGGAGCTTCATTACCTCAACTACAAGAAAACACACAGGCACCATTGGAATATGCGGGATTCTAAGCTTTAATGGGAATAAAACCATCACTTGCGGAGGTGGAGGGGCTATCCTCACGCAAGATGAAGCCTTAGCAAAGAGATTAAAGCACCTCACCACCACTGCTAAAATCCCTCACCCTTATGAATATGAGCATGATGAGCTAGGATTTAATTACCGCTTGCCTAACCTCAATGCCGCCCTGTGCGTAGCACAAATTGAGCAATTACCTACATTTCTTGCTGATAAACAATCCCTTGCAAAAAGCTATGAAGCATTTTTTGCAAACTTTGAAGATATTGAATTTATCTCCGCTAGAGCCCACACAGAGCCAAACTTCTGGCTTAATGCAATAAAACTTCCAACAAAAGCCTTAAGGGATAGATTCTTAGAGATGAGTAATGCAGCGGGCATTATGACGCGCCCTATTTGGAAGCTTAATAACCAATGCAATATGTACAAATCTTGCCAAAGCGATGAGTTATGTAATGCCCTAGCCCTGCAAGAATGCATTGTGAATCTCCCTAGTAGTGCGCGAGTGAGAAGCACTCCATGAAGCCACTTTTAGTACTTATTGGCGGAGGCGGGCATGCAAAGGCGTGCATTGATGTTATTGAGCAAGAAAATGTCTACCAAATATATGGAATCCTAGATAGCCTAGCCCTCCAAAAGGGGCAAAAAGAAACCTTAGGCTACCCTATACTTGGCGGAGACGAGCTTTTAGAAGAGCTTTTTTTACATATCAAACACGCTTTCATCGCCATAGGGCAGATAAAGTCCCCCTCCATTCGTGCCCATATTTACCAAAATCTTAAAGCAATTGGCTATCATCTTCCCTCTATTATCTCGCCTCTTGCTTATGTCGCAAAGAGTGCGATTATCCAAGAGGGGAGTATCATTATGCACCATGCACTCATTAATGCGAATGCAAAAATTGGCAAGGCTTGTATTATTAATTCCAAAGCCTTAGTGGAGCATGACTGCCAAGTAGAGGATTTCTGCCATTTATCTACTGGGAGTGTTATTAATGGGCATTGCTTTATCGGCAGAGGGAGCTTTATGGGGAGTAATATGATTTTAGCCCATAATACGCACATTCCGCCAAATTCCCTTATCTATCACAATCCTTTAGAATCGCATTTAGAGCAGAACTTCTCCCAAAAGCAAAAAGATGATATTTTAACGGGGGGGGGGGATAAAGTAAAGGTTTTACTTTACCTTTATGCCATAGCCCTTTTTAGATTTTATATATCCCTAGCAAGGTTGTATAACCCCGCCCATCTTTTGCAAACTCCAATCCCTAGTAGGATGAGATAATGCTAAGCGCCCATAATAAACACTTCCTTTTTGTGGGTAATCGCCTTGAAGTGCTCCATGAAATGCTCCAATCCTGCCCCAATCTCACGATATGCCTTCAAGCTAATACCTATGCCGCAAACTCCTTGCAAAATGAACTTAGCTATGCTCAAAAATTGCATTATTTTGAGTTTTCAAACAAGCAAGAATTGCTAGAGTTGATTACTTCACTTCAATTTGATGTGCTCCTAAGTAATGGCTGCCCCTATATCCTGCCTATATCAGCACTTAAAAAGCTCCACCCCAATGCACTTTTTATTAATTGCCACCCCTCACTTTTACCCAATCTCAAAGGTGCTCACCCCATAAATGGCGCTATCCTCTATAATCAGCCAAGCGGAGCTACTTGCCACATTATGACTGATAAAATTGATTCGGGTGAGATTATCTCACAAGTGCCTGTGTATAATGATAGCAGCACACCCTTAGCCCTCCTCTATCAAATGTGCTTTTTAGCCGAGAGGGAAGCCTTTAAGCTTGCCTTAAAGCGGGATTTTAAAATAGCAGATTCGCTAAGGATAGAATCTAAGCCCTATATTGCATATTTCACCCGCAAAGCCCAAGATTTAGCCCTTGATTTTGCCACTCAAAGCACACAAGAGCTCATCTCAACAATCAAGGCATTTGCTAGAATCGATAAAGGCGCGTATCTTGCGGGGGATAAGACTATATCATTCATAGATGCCAAACTTATTCACAATAAGTTTTTAGATAGAATCTTCAAAGATCGCAGCATTAATGACATACTCTTGCATTATGATAATCACATACTTTGCAAACGCAAGGAAGGGTTTTTAGAGCTAACAAGCAAGGAGAATATTAAGCATTTAGCAGACTTTTCTAAGCAAAATATTCGCTTTGAGCCTATTACTAAGCCTATTTTTAGCACTCAAGACTATAGTAAAGCCCTATCAAATAGAGCGACTTTTGACTTTACTTTCACCCAAGATAAAAAGTGCTTTACAAATACCGCTATAATCGAGCCTATCGCTAATAGCGGCTACTATGATATGAGCTCTCCTTATGGCTATGCGGGCTATATGAGTAATTCAAACCACCAAGCTTTCCTCCACCTTGCCCTAAAAGCACAAGCCAAAAAAGCAAGAGATTTAGGCATTATTGCAGAATTTATCCGCTTTCACCCATTTGCTCCATTCACTCGCTATTTTGCTCCACTGCTTGATTTCTTTAAAAAAGAGCGAGATATTGTCATTGTAAGCACAGATTCAAACCAACGCCTAAGGCATTACTCCCCGCGCTTAAAAACCAAGCTAAGTAAAGCCAGCTCAAGCCTACTAATCGCCCCAAGCAAGAATCTCAACGCCTTTATGACACTCTATACCTCCACTATGGAGCGCAATAAGGCAAGTGCGTTTTACTTTTTCAAACCCTCATATTTTGAGGCACTCCTTCAACTCCCACAAACTCTTATGCTTGAAGCACGATACAAAGGTCAAATTGTCGCTATGGGGATATTTTTATTTGATAGTCTTTGTGGATATTATCATCTAGGTGCTAATGCGAGGCAGAGCTTGCAAGGTAATTTAAATGCCATGGGTGCGCTTTTTGAAGCATTTTTTGAAATCGCTAAAGCAAAGGGATTAAGCTATTGTATCTTAGGAGGTGGGAGAAGCGCTAGTCCGGAGGATTCACTATTTTTATTTAAAAAGCAATTTGCCACTGCTTTAAAGCCCTTTTATATCGGGGGGTATATTTATAATCATCCTATTTATAACCAGCTTAAAGCAAGCGCACAACATTCATCACTCTTCCTCTCCTATAGGGCAAATGAAGTTGCCTTGAAACAAACATCTAACCACGCATTAGAATCTAGCTTGAAACCCGCCTTAAAGCCTACAGGGGGGGGGGGCAGGACATATCCTTATTATAGCTCCACGCGCTATAATAAGCAATCCCTTATATTCCCCCTATCTCAAGAGAGGGGGCAAATGTGCGTAAGCTAAAACCGCTTAAAATAGGCTATTTCGCAGATGGAATCTGGGCACACAATGCCTTTGAAAAACTCATCTCTTGCAACGATTTTCACATTGCTTTTATCACTCCGAGATTCTATAGCACAGATGAAACTCTAAAAACCCTAGCCACAACGTATAATATCCCCTATATTAAAGCAAAAAACATCAATTCCCCCGCATTTTTATCTCAAATTGCGGCATTTGAATGTGATATTTTTGTCTCTATGAGCTTTGATCAAATCTTTAAAGAGCCTCTTATCTCTATGCCCCGCCTTAAAAGCATTAACTGCCACGCGGGCAAACTCCCATTTTATCGCGGACGCAATGTGCTAAATTGGGTGCTTATTAATGATGAAAAGAGCTTTGGCATTAGCGTGCATTATATTGATAGCGGCATTGATACAGGAGATATTATCTTACAAAGGGAGTTCCCTATAAGTGATGAAGATTGCTACAGCACGCTTTTACACACAGCACATACAGAGTGTGCCCAAGTGCTTTTTAGCGCACTTATGCTTTTACATAAAGGAGAGGCAAAACCTATCAAACAAACAGATATACACAAAATAGGATTTTACTGCCCGGCACGTATAGCTGGAGATGAATGGATACATTGGGATAAGCCATCACGTTTTATCTTTAACTTTATCCGTGCGCTCAATGCCCCAGATTTAGGAGCATTAACCCAAGTATGCACGCAAGGAGACACTTTTAAGGTACGTATTTTTAAAGCTCATTTCCTTAGCAATGCCCCCTGCTATATCGCCACGCCCGGGGTGATTGTAGGCATACAAAAAAGAGAGGGGCATAAGCCTATTTTGATAGTAAAAACCCAAGATTCAACCATTAGCATAAGTGAGTACATCACGGAGGCTAAACTTAGAATCGGTGATAGATTCTTTACCCCTATAGGCTATGAGCACAATATTTTAACGGGGGGGGGGGATAAAGTAAAGAATACCCCTATAATTCCCGCTTATCGACCCCATAAAGCTCCCCCAAAAAGGTGGGTAGCATGAGAGTTTTAATCTTCCACATTTTCCATTCTATAGCACTTTATCTTTTGCCTCCATCCAAAGTTTTGTATAAAGAAAATTTTATGAAGGAGTTTTTATGCAAGAGCTAAGTCAAAAAATCTATGCGATTTTAAGTAATATACTTGAAGTGCCCGTTAATGAAAATACACAAGTGAGTATGCAGAACTGCCCAAATTGGAGCTCGCTAGCCCATATTGATATTATTATGAGTATTGAGGAGAGTTTCAATATCGCCTTTAAAGCAGATGAGCTGCCCTATCTTAATACCCAAGAAGCCCTAGTTAGGCGAGTAAGCGAGCTTCTCTCATGAATGCACTTTTAGAGCAATTAAGGGTTCATCACATCGGCATAGCCTGTCATCATATCGCTAATGAATTACCCCTTTTTCAAACCTTAGGCTTTCAGGTAGAAGATAGCTTTAGTGATGAAGCCCAAGGCGTAAAGGGAGTCTTTATCACTCATCATCTAAGCCCCTATCGCTTAGAATTATTAGAAAATCTCCCCGAGGCAACCACCTTAAATAGCTACCTCAAAGCACGCATTAAATGCTACCACATCGCCTTTGAAAGCAAAGATATTCATAGAGATACAGAGCTTATTTTAAACGCCCATAACTCAAATCAAGCACAACAAAAAGATAAAAATTATTTTAACGGGGGGGGGGGATATAATGAATAACTTGCCTAAAAAAGCCCGCTTAATTGTGCCCATTATGAATGCTAGCTATTTTGAAAAGCTTTGTTTTATTATGTTGCCTAATTCCCTGCTTATTGAACTTGTCCTCTTAAGGCGTGCTTTATGAATGTTTTTAGCCCAGACCTCAAGCGCACTCATCTCCTTTGGGCAAACAAAGCCCTAGATTTTAGCCATGCCCTGCCTTTGAATATTCACATACACAGAAACCACGCCTTTGAAGTGATTGAGAGTGTGATAGATGTATTTTTAGCTCGCGCGGGGTTAAAGGTACATTTTACATATTCTGCCTATGATGATTCTTTAAGTTTTAGCTCTTATATGAAAGCAAATGCGGCACTAGAAATCATCTATATTGACCTTATGCGCTATAATCTAGCCTTTGATGTGTTAGCCTTTATCAAAGAGAGGGCTTTAGCCCTTAGGGCTCTAAGCAAAGCGCCTATTATGATACTCCTCCTTGATAAAAAGCCCCTAGATTTGCAAACACTCCAATCTTTGCAAGAGCTAAACATTTTTACTTTCTGTCTTACTTGCCTTTATACCCAAAGAGAGAGCCTACTCCCTAAAATCTATCAGCATCAACACACCCTGCTTGAGCCCACCAAAGAGCCTATAACGGGGACAAAGCTAAGCAATTATGGCTCTTTAGCCATGGCGCAGATTCTAGGTTTAAAGCTTATCCCCGCCCTTACTTTGCCCCATCTTAAAGCTATTGTGTGCGATTTAGATAATACCCTCTATAGTGGCATCTTAGGAGAAGATGGCATACAAGCCCTAGAGCTTAGCCCCTCACATAAAGCCCTCCAAGAGCAAATCCTATTCTATAAAAAGCAAGGCTATCTTCTAGCCCTTTGTTCTAAAAATAATGAAGATGATGTGAAAGCTATGTTTGCTAAACGAAGCGACTTCCCGCTGAAATGGGATGACTTTGACCACACAGCCATTAATTGGAATCCTAAGAGTGAAAATCTCCTATCAATCGCTAAGGCTTTTAACATAGGCGTAAATGCTATGCTTTTTATTGATGATAATATCGCTGAAATCACTCAAGTAGCGCACACAGGAGTGAAATGCTTGCTTGCAAGTAGCCCAAGTGAAGTGCTTTTTAGCCTCTATCTCTACCCCGGGCTTACTAAATTCACATTAAGCACAGAAGATAGCTTGCGTTCAAAAGATATAGCCGCAAATACTACAAGGGCAAATCTACAAAGTTTAGATGATGAAGCATACTTCAAAGAGCTTGCCCTAGAGCTCTCATATAGCATAAACCACCCAAAATATGCCCAAAGAATCTACGAACTCTTAAATAAAACAAATCAATTTATAGCAAACTACACCCGCCCCACACTCTCTCAAGTCCAAAGCTATATCCACTCTAAAGAGCATTGCGTAATCACCCTTAGTATGAGGGATAAACTTAGCGATAGCGGGATTATTGGCGTATGTATAGCCCAAAAGTGTGCAAATGAAATCCATATTTTAGATGTAGTCATAAGCTGCAGGGCTTTAGGCAGGAGGCTGGAGGGCTTTATGCTAAATCTTAGCTTCTCCCTCTGTATCAAAACACTATCAAGCAAAAGTGATGAAGTACTCTTACATTATCAAAAGGGCGAGCGCAATACACCATTTTTACAAGCTTTAAAACAGCTCACACAAGCCCCTAGCCTCATTGAATCTAATGCCAGCGAGCCCAAGAGGATACACATTAAAATCCACAAAAAAGAGCCAAAGGGGCTTCATATCTTCGCAGATAAGGAGAGCGTATGAAACAAGATGAAATAAAAGAATACTTCACCAACCCCCTACTCTATCAGCAATATAATGCAGGATTTTATAGCCCAGAAGAGCTAAAGGACTTTGGATTTAAAAGCTTAGGAGAGAATGTGCTTATCTCTAGGCTTGCACAAATTTACGCCCCGCATAAAATAGCCATAGGCTCAAATGTAAGGATTGATGATTTTGCCATTCTTAGCGGAGCTATCACTCTAGGAAGCTTTATACATATCTCCTCGCATTCTAATATCACAGGGGGCGATGGCATAAGTGCGAGTGTAAGTATGGGGGACTTCTGCTCTCTCTCGCTAGGGAGTAGAATCTTAAGTCTTAGTGATGATTTAAGCGGGGAAGTGCTGATAAATTCGTGCATACCTAGCCAATATAGGCATATCATCGCTAGTCATATACATTTACCTAAACACAACCATATAGCCGCTATGTCGCTTGTGCTGCCTCAAACCACCTTTGAAGAAGGTGCAAATTTAGGACCAAATAGCCTTGCTGGGGGCATAACACTTAAATCGTATGGCTATTATTTTGGTAGCCCAGCACGTCTTCTCAAACTCCTAGATTCTGAAGCTATCAAAATGCGCGAAGCGCAATTTTTAGCCCAATATGAGCAAGATTGTAAAAAGCAGCGGGGGGGGGGGATAAGTAGAACTTTTCTCTCTCACACGCATTATAAAATATATATAACACTGCCTCAATATAAGGCTACTTCAACCTTTTGCAGTGCAACTAAGGAATCTCAACTACTTTCTCATTTTAAGCATTGTAAAGAATCTCTATCAGATTTACTAGCAACTCCGTTAGCTTGTCATGTCTTTAGTCTTGGAAGCAAGGCTGAAGAATTGCTCTTATCCGCTAAAGACTTTTCAAAGGAATCACTAGAAAATCTCTTAAGTTGTCATCACGAGCCCTTTTTAGAGGGCGAAGAATCTCTTTTAGATTTACTAGAAAATCCGTTAGTTTGTCATTCTGAGCGAAGCGAAGAATCTCTGCAAGAATCACTAGTCGCCAAAAGAGATTCTTCACCCCTTGCAGGGGTTCAGAATGACAAACTTTGCTACCCGCAAGGGAAACCCACACATAATAAACACCTGCAAAGGAAATTACTTTGTCATTCTGAGCGTTATGGAGAATCGCTTCGCAAAGCCACTAGACAATCCCTATCTTATTGTCATTCTGAGGGCTTTATGCCCGAAGAATCTCTTTTAGATTTACTAACGACTCTGTTAGTTTGTCATTCTGAGAGAGGGCAGAGCCCGACCGAAGAATCTCTCAAGGAATCACTAGTCGCCAAGAGAGATTCTTCACCCCTTGCAGGGGTTCGTGATGCCAATAAGTCCCAAACGTCTCCCAGCAGTGAGATATATTCTCACTGCGATAAAATTAAATCGCACGAAGTGCCACCTCTTAAAGCGTCGTCGGGGGTGAGAAGTATATCTTCGAACGACATACAAAGTATGGCGGGGGGGATATATAAGGGGGCAAGAGTGTTATTATGGGGTTGGACTTCGCGCACGAGCGAAGCTCTTGCCCCCCATTATTTTATAAAACTTTGCACATTCAAGCCCCTCCCCCTTATAGAAAAAGAAAAAAGGGAATCTACTAGTGATTCCCACAGAGATTCTTCGGTCGTTTCCACTCCCGCTAGACATGACAATGAATCCAACCCGCAAGACAAAATTACCTTGCAAGGGAAGTTATTTTGTCATTCCAAGCATTGCGAAGAATCTCAGCCCGAATCACCAGCGACTCCGTTAGTTTGTCATTCTGAGGGAGCACGAAGTGCGACCGAAGAATCTCTCTTATCTGCTAAAGACTTCTTAACAGAATCACGAGAAAGGCAGTTACTTTGTCATTCTGAGCGAAGCGAAGAATCTCTGCAAGAATCACTAGTCGCTAAAAGAGATTCTTCACCCCTTGCAGGGGTTCAGAATGACAATAGTGGCAGAGTTTCTAGCAATTCTAAAGGAGATTCTTCGGGCTTTCAAGTCCTAAGATATGGCAAACTCATTTCCTTTATGCGCAAGCCACATTATGATGTATTCGGGCAAAAAATGACAATATGCCTTCCCACACAGGAAATCAAAGTAATCAAGGCAAAAAGGAGTATTGCATGAAAGCTACTTTCTCTCACACTTCACTTTTAGCTACTTTCACACTTGTACCACCAAAGGTAATACACATAGATTCCGAGCTAGATACCCTCTACCATGGGGATAAAAAAGCCCTAGAGCGCATTAAAAAGGTTATCGGCTTGCAAACGCGCCATGTAGCAGAGCCTCATATCACTGCAAGCGACATGGCAGAATCTGCTAGCCTTTTACTCTTAGAATCGCTCCATTTTAATAAACAAGACATTGATGCACTGATTTTTGTAACACAAACGCCTGATTATAGCTTGCCTGCGAGTGCGTGCTATCTGCATGGCAAGCTAGGGCTTAGCCAAGCATGCCTATGTTTTGATATAAATCAAGCGTGCGCGGGCTATCTCTATGGCTTGTATATAGCCCATAGCCTTATAGAATCGCATGCAGCAAGGAATGTGCTGTTGCTTTGTGGCGATACACTCTCCCGCCATGTCAATCCCTTAGATAGTAATCTAGCACCCGTTATTGGCGATGGCGTGAGTGCGAGCTTGCTTAGCTTTGAGCGAGAGCCTAGAAATGCTTATTTTGAGCTTGGGAGTGATGGATTGGGCTTTGATAAGCTTATTATCCCCAAAAGTGCCAATAGAATCCCCACAAAAGATATTATCAAAGAGCCTAAAGTATGGGAAGTGAGTGAAAGGAGGCAATTAGATCAGCTCTATATGGACGGCGCAGAGATATTTAGCTTTGCTATCACTAAAGAACCTAAAGCCTTTAAATCTCTCTTTGAATATGCCAACTTAAGCCCAGAAGCGATAGATTATTTCTTCTTTCATCAGGCAAATAAATATATTGTAGATAATATCACGCGCACGCTTGGCTTGCCTCAAAGCAAAGTCCCCAACACCACGACAAACAAATATGGCAATCTCAGCGGCTGCTCTATCCCCGCAACCATTTGCGATACATTAGCCCTAAAGGCAAGTGAGGGCTTAAATGCCCCATTAAAGGTACATTTAGCGGGCTTTGGTGCGGGGCTAAGCTGGGGGAATGCGATATTAGAGCTAAAAAAGGGCTTTATAACGCAAGCCGTAAGCCTCTATGATGATCCATTAAGAGATGCTCCACATGTCAAATACTAAAATGAGCAATATGCCTCACACTCAAGGAGGCTTAGGTTGCTATATATTCACCCTCTTAAAGGGCGAAGAATTGCTATTTACTTCACTAGCAAATCTGCCCTCTTGTCATTCTGAGCTTTCGCAAGAAAGCGAAGAATCTCTCTTATCCGCTAAAGACTCTTTAAACGAATCGCTAAAAAGGCAGCCACTTTGTCATCACGAGCCCCCAATGAGGGGCAAAGAATTGCTTTCAAAAACACCAAAAAGCACGACTAGTGATTCTTGCAGAGATTCTTCGGTCGTTTCACTCCCTCAGAATGACAATAGTGGCAGAGTTTCTAGCAATTCCAAAAGAGATTCTTCGCTTGACTCAAGCTCTAGACATGACAAACTTTGCTACCCGCAGGGGAAACCCACACATAATAAACACCTGCAAGGAAATTTACTTTGTCATTCTGAGCGTAGCGAAGAATCTCAGCCCGAATCACTAGTCGCTAAAAGAGATTCTTCACCCCTTGCAGGGGTTCAGAATGACAAAATAACTTCCCTTGCGGGTAGCCAAGTTTGTCATTCTGAGGGCTTTATGCCCGAAGAATCTCTGCAAGAATCGCCAGTCGCCCACAGCAATTCTTCGCTTCGTGGAGGCTACGCCATGACAACTTAAGAGAGTTTCTAGCGAATCTAAACATAAGGAGTAAATATGACACAAGAAGAATTTTTAGCACATCTAAGCGATGCCTTGCAAAGAGATGAGGCATTAGAGCCAAATATGGAATTAGCACAAATAGAAGAATGGGATAGCCTAGCGCTTATCTCTACTATTGCCCTCTTTGAAAGCCTTTTTAATCAACGTATAAATGGCAATACCCTCTCTGCCTGCCAATATGTCCGCGATATTATCGCCCTAGCCCCGCTAAAAGGCGTATAATGGCAAGCATAGAGCAAAGCAGCATTTTCAAACCCCAATGCTTTATCAATAAGCGGTTTTTAGTTAGCGGGGCAAGCAGTGGCATGGGGGCAGATATTGCTTTAAGCCTAAATTACTTAGGTGCGGAGGTCATAGCCTTAGGGAGAAACACACAAGCATTAGAGGCAAAAAGAGCACTCTCTTGCTATAAGGATAAATTTCACACTCTAGCCAAAGATATAAGCCAAATAGAGGCTTTAGACAAATGGGCTTTGAGTCTCGCTAGAGAATATGGCAGCTTTGATGGTGCCGTGCTATCTGCTGGTATCCAGCAGATAGCACCGATTACATCGGTGCTGTCTGTCGAAAACGCCATCGCGCTTTTTTACACCAATTATTTTGGGAATCTGCAGATTCTAAAAGGCTTATTAGATAAAAGAGCCAAAAGCAAAAGTGGTGCTAGCTTTGTATGGATAAGCTCAAATGCTAGCATAAAGGCACAAAAGGGCTTAAGCAACTATAGTGCTTCAAAAGCAAGTATCAATGCTGCTGTGCGCTCAATCGCCCTTGAAATCGCCCCGCAATATCGTATCAACGCCATAAGCCCGGGCTTTGTGCGAACCGAGATGATAGAATCTTGGAGTGCAGTATATGACAAAGCCTATATAGAATCTATGGATAAATCCTACCCACTAGGCATTGGAGAAGTGGGGCAAATCACGCCCTTAGTGTGCTTTTTACTCAGCCAAGATGCGCAATGGATAAGCGGGCAAAACTTCATTATTGATGGCGGAGGGAGCTTATGAAAGAGTATGCGCTTATTATGGAATCTCAACGCAATAGCGGGCATTACACACAAGAAGAGCTAAAGGATTTTGGCTTTAAAAGCTTAGGAGAAAATGTGCTTATCTCTAGGCTCGCACAAATCTATACCCCGCATAAAATAGCCATAGGCTCAAATGTAAGGATTGATGATTTTGTGATTCTAAGTGGGGCGGTGTATTTGGGGAGTTTTGTGCATTTGGGGGCATTTAGTGCTATCACAGGGGGCGATGGCATAAGTGCAAGTGTAAGCATGGGGGACTTCTGCGGTATGAGTAGCTATGCAAAAATCTTTGCTACAAGCGATGATTTTAGCGGAGGATACCTCATAGGACCTTGTGTGAGTGAAAATATGCGCCATATCAAGGCTTCACACATCATTTTAGAGCGACATTGCCATATTGGTAGCCACTCTCTTGTGCTGCCTAAAAGCAGCTTTGCTATGGGGGCTAGCTTAGGACCTATGAGCTTAAATATGGGGCGCAAACTCAAGGCTTGGCATTATTATTATGGCAATCCAGCAAAGCCCATAGCAGAGATTAATTCCCAAGCGGTGCTTGCAAAGGAAGCGGAGTTTTTATGCAAATAATGAAAAAACGCTAGAGAATCTCTTATTTCACCGCCTCTTAGGGAACATAGGAGGTGAAGAATTCTTAAAGAATCACTAGTTGTTAAAAGCAATTTTTCAGCCCTTGCAGGGGTCCGTGATGACAATAAAAATTAAAAAGGAGACATAAATGTTAGAACAACTTATCCACACCAATTCCTACCCCACTACCCATGAGGTATTGGCTCAACTCAAAGCACAAAACAAGGATATTTATATCTTTGGAGGCATTCAAGGCGGGCATTCATTAGGCTCTATGGTAAGGGATTTTTGCGATGATATGGAGCTAGCAGTAAAGGGGCATATTGTCAATGCAGCCTTTAAGAAAACAAATACCTTTAAAGGTAAGCCTGTTTATAGCCTTGAAGAATGGGAGAATAAAGATATAGCCTTAATTATTGGTATGGCTGATGTCAAGGCAAAGGCAGCCTATCTTAAAAATTTAGGTTTTAAGCATCTTTATTTTTTAAACACTTTTAGAGATGTAAGCTACATTCATACTTGCACACAAGGATTTAAAGCATTTTTTCTTAAAAATCTGCACGCCTTTGAAGAGACTTATCATCTCTTAAGCGATGATTTAAGTAAAGAAGTAATGATAGGCTACCTCCAAGATAGAATCTACAATAATTATACCACATTGACCCGCACGCAAGATAAAAAGGGATTTTTTAGCGATGTGTTAGCATTAGGCGATAATGAAGTGATGGTAGATTGTGGGGCATACGATGGCGATACTTGCCTAGAATTTATCAAATATGTGCCTAATTATAAACAAATCTACGCACTTGAGCCCGATTCTAAACTTATAGGCAAGCTAAGAGAGAACACAAAGCATTTAAATTGCGTGGTTATCCCCAAAGGAGCGGCAGAGAAAAAGGAGGTGATTTATTTTGAGGAATCTCTCTCTGGCACTTCGCGCATAAGTGCTACCGGAGTGGCATTAGAATGCGATAGTATCGATAATATCTTAGGGCAATTAAGAAGTGAATTTTTAACGGGGGGGGGGGATAGAGTATAATCCTGTGAGTTTTGTCAAAATGGATATAGAGGGAGCTGAGCTTAGTGCCCTAAAGGGTGCGGCACAAACCATTGCTACCCACGCCCCCAAACTTGCTATTTGTATGTATCATAAAAAGCAAGATTTTATCACCATCCCTCAATTTATCCTTAGCCTTAACCCAAAGTACAAGCTTTATCTAAGAAATCGCAATCCCTTAGCTGAAGATACAATACTTCTAGCAAAGCTATAGGGGGAATGTTAAGCTTAAAAGGATAGAATCTTGGCTTATTTTTCACAAAGGAGAGATATGGCAAAGGTTATTATTATCGCTGAAGCGGGCGTTAATCATAATGGCGATATACATATCGCAAAAAAGCTCATTGATGTAGCAGCAGAAGCGGGGGCAGATATTGTAAAGTTCCAAACTGCTAAGGCAGAAAATGTCGTTAGTCGTTTTGCAAAAAAAGCAGAATACCAGATAGAAAATACAGGCAAAAGTGATGAATCTCAACTTGAAATGATACAAAAGCTTGTGCTTGATGATAGCGCATGGCAGGAGCTTATCAAGCATTGCAAGCAAAGGGGCATTGCGTTTTTATCCACTCCCTTTGATGTGCAAAGTGCTAAACTCCTCCATAGCCTTGGTTTAGAGACTTTCAAAATTCCTAGTGGAGAAATTACAAATCTCCCATATTTGCGCACTATAGGGGCATTGAAAAAAAGGGTTATCCTCTCTACAGGTATGGCAAATCTTGGCGAGATAGAATCTGCCCTCAATGTCTTAGTGGAATGTGGCACCAAATATGAGGATATTACGCTTTTGCAATGTAATACCGAGTATCCCACGCCATTTTGCGATGTGAATCTCAAAGCTATGCAAACATTACATGATGCCTTTAAGCTGCCTGTGGGGTATTCTGACCACACAGAGGGCATATCTATCCCTCTTGCAGCTGTGGGTATGGGAGCTAGCATTATTGAGAAGCATTTTACTTTAGATAAAAATATGCCAGGACCAGACCATAAAGCAAGCCTTGAGCCAGCAGAGCTTAAAGCAATGGTAAAGGGCATACGCGAAGTAGAGCTAGCACTAGGGGATGGTATCAAAAGAACAAGCCCCTCTGAAGCAAAAAATAAACCTATCGCGCGCAAATCGATCGTAGCTAATCGTGCCATTAAAAAGGGGGAGATTCTCAATGAGGAGAATCTCTATGCTAAACGCCCTGCAGGGGGGATTTCCCCCATGGAATGGGATAGGGTCATTGGTTTAAAGGCGGTGCGAGATTTCGCCCCTGATGAAATGATAGAACTCTAGGAGGAATACATGGCTTTACAACAATTAGATAATACAATGGGGGGGGGGGCATAACAAAGCTTTCCCTCTAAATTTTAGTGGGAATCTCAAAAATGATTGGTGGAAGCTTTTTATTCCATATTTGCTTGCCTTTGGGCTTATGCTCCTTAATACTGAAGGTTATTATTGGGACGATTGGGGGGCTGTGGGGGGCTTTAGCCTGCAAGAAATGGCTGAACAATTTATCCAAAATGGCAATATTTGGTATGGCTATTTTGATTGGATATTTATTAGCGCACAACCTTATGGTATAGCACTTTTTAGGGCTTTTACATTTGTGAGTTTCTTCCTTTGTGGAATGCTTGTGTATGAAATATGCCGCTCTTTAGGCTTACTCTCAAAGCAAGAGCTATTTTTTATCACACTTTTATTTTTACTCCTCCCTTTTAATACTCTCTCTCGCAATGTGCTGATTAATTCTCCTTATACATTCTGCTATTTGCTCTTTTTTGTGGGATTCTATCTTGTGAGCCTTTATGTGCAAAAGAAGCAATGGTTTTACCGCTTAAGTGCGCTAGCTGTGCTTTTTGTGGCTTTTACGATGAATTCTTTACTTGTGTTTTATGCCTTGGTGCTTTTCTACCTCCTCTATATGGAGAAAGCCTATAATACGCTCAAAGACTTTTGCAAATGGATTATAAGGCATATAGATTTCATACTTTTACCTATCATCTTTTATGTGATAAAACTTAGTTTTTTTAAGCCTTTTGGACTTTATGAAGGCTATAACTCTGTGCATTTAAGCGGCTTTTTGAAAGCTTTTATTAAAACGCCTATTTTTTCAGTGCTGCATTTAGCCCATATAGGTTACTTGCTTTTTGGCGTACTGGTGTTTTTACTCATTATAGCTGGGCTTATTATGCTCTATATTCGCTTTAAGCAAAAGCTCATAGAAAAGCGCGATGTGTTGGGGGTAATCATAGGCTTTATGGTGATGTTTTTTGGTATGTTTAGCTATGTGGCGGTATATAAATATGTGCAATTCTCTAACCTCGATGATAGGCATGGGATTTTAGAATCACTTGGGGCAGCGTGTATTATTGTCTTTAGTTTAAATATACTCCTTAAATGCAATATCTCTAAAATACTCGCTCTAAGCCTGCTTAGCCTCTGTGCTATCAGTGTAAATATCATCGCTCAAACGCAGCTTTTTAGCGCATATATGAAGCAGGTAGGGGTTTTTGAAACCCTTATGGATAACCCCACTTTCCTCTCCCATGATACATTTCTTTATCAAGGCTTTGCTGGGCAGGGTATAAGTGATGAGAGCTTTTACCAACTCAATGGCTTATACAAAAAGCTATCAAATAAAAGTGATAAATTTATCGCCCTTGATGCGCAACTTGAAGAAGAGGCTGTGTCATATTGTGGCGAAACTCCTGTATATAACTGCTGGGAATATAAGGGAGATATTTCACACTATGGCTATATTTCTATCACCCCAACACTCAAAGAAGATGGCTTGCTAGGATTTTTATCTATTGGTAAAATGTATCTCTTGCATTTATTTAAGCCACAAACGTTCATACAAAAGGCTAAAAAACGTTATAAAGTCTTGGTATATCCGCCAGAATCTAATAGCGATTCGCCGGCGTCATTGATTTGATGTCTTGCTCGCGGGAGTAAATCCCGCTTCGCGCCTAAAGCCCTGCGGGGGGCACTATTTTAGCCTTTCCTGCCTTTGTGTGGTTTGGGTAACACACGCGGTAGCAAAGTTTGTCATTCTGAGAGAGGGCGTAAGCCCGACCGAAGAATTGCTGTGGGCGACTAGCGATTCTAAAAGAAATTCTTCGGGCATAAAGCCCAAAGATATGACAAAGTGGTAGAGTCTCTAGTGATTTCTAAAATAAGCAATGGAATGGGAGTGTAGATTCTTAAAAGTTTGCACTAAGAGTGAGGCACAAGGCAATATCTGTTATAATTGGCTTATTTTTCACAAAGGAAAGATATGCGTAAAATCTGCATTATTACTGGCACACGCGCAGAATGGGGACTCCTCTCCCCCCTTGCACATAAAATCCACCAAGCAGAGGACTTAGAGCTTCAGCTCATCGCTACGGGTATGCACCTAAGCACGGAATTTGGCTTAACATATAAAGAGATTGACCTCCCTATTAACAAAAAATGTGAGATTATACTTAGCTCCGATACACCTATTGGCATTTCTAAGGCAATGGGCTTAGCACAAATCTCACTTTGTGAAGCATATAGCGAGCTAAAGCCTGATATTATTGTTGTCCTTGGGGATAGGTATGAAATATTTGCCTGCGTGGCAAGCGCGATGATATGCAATATCCCCATAGCCCATTTGCATGGCGGAGAGGCGACTGAGGGGCTCATTGATGAGGCGATTAGACATAGTATTACAAAGATGAGTCATTTGCATTTTGTCGCTACAGAAGCTTACAAAAAGCGGGTAATCCAGCTTGGAGAGAGCCCAGATAGGGTATTTTGCGTAGGTGGATTTGGTATTGATAGCATTAAAACTCTCCCCTTGCTTGCCAAACCCGCTTTAGAAGAATCCCTCAAATTTCGCTTTATGAAGCATAACTTTCTTATTACTTTCCACCCCGTAACATTAGAAGAAAACACCTCAAAAGCACAATTTGCAGAACTTCTTTTAGCCTTAGAGCAATTAAGGGAGAACTATGAAGTAGGCTATATTTTCACAAAAGCTAATGCCGATACCAATGGGCGCATTATTAATGCTATGATCGATACATTTGTAAGCACGCACGAGCATTGCATAGCTTTCACATCAATGGGGCAACTGCGCTATTTAAGTGCGCTAAATTACGTTAGTGGCGTGATAGGGAATAGCTCAAGCGGCTTAGGAGAAGCTCCAAGTTTTAAGATTGCTACAATCGATATAGGCGATAGACAAAAGGGGCGCATTAAGGCAGATTCTGTCCTATCAAGCGAGCCTATAGCCTCCTCTATCCTCCAATGTGCCAAAAAGGCTCTATCACCTGAATTTAAGGCGATATTAAAAAATGTGAAAAACCCATATGGAGAGGGAGGAGCAAGCGATAAAACATTAGCGATTTTAAGAGAATATCCCCTTGAGGGATTGCTAAAAAAAGCTTTTTACAACATAGATTTTCAGCTTTAAGAGGTGGCACTTCGTGCGATTTGATTTTATCTTAGACGACGTTTGGGACTTTTTGGCATCACGAACCCCCGCTAGGGGGTGAAAAATCTCTATTAATGAAAGCCTAGGCGATAGCAAGGTTTCTCGCCTCTTGCGGAGAGCGAAGCGACCAGAAGAATCTCTGTGGGCTTTCTATTAGGTTTTGAGAGAGATTATTCACCTCCACCTCGTGCTCCCGCAAAAGCTAACAAATGGCGGAGTCTCTAGTGGTTCTTGCAGAGATGTTTCGGTCATTACCACTCCCTCAATATGACAAACTTTGCTACCCGTAATAAAATATCAACCTATCAGCTTCAGCGTAGCAAAACATCTCTCTCCGAATCACTAGTCGCAGTTTTTAACGATTCTAAGGCGGATTCTATACCAACCACAAACTTCAAAGACTAAGAGAGATTAAAATACCTAAACACCATATAAGCAAAAAACCCTACCCCCAAAACCTGCAGTACAAAATAAAGTTTCTTTGAATATATCCCCGCTAGGGCACAAAGAGTAAAAATACCCATAAACCACCATGGGGTATAAAACTCTATAGCTTCTAGCCTAAGTGTAAGAGCCCAGCTCAAAAACTCATCACACACAAAGCCAAAGCCACAAATATGGGCGATAAGCATAAAAGGGAAAAACACAACAAAAAGCAAACTTAAAGGAACAGATAACACACACAAAGGCGTAAAATAAGGGAAAAACCAGTGCACAAAAGGCAGCATATCAATAAAAATAAGGGCATTAAACAAAAATGGGATATACAAAAACTTATGCCAAAAGCCTTGAGCGATATGTATATGGGACATAAATAGATAAATAAAAAACACACCGCCAACAGAGAGAAAAAACCCAATACTAAAAATCAAACGAGGGAAAAGTGCCAAGCACAAGCAAACAACGACAAAAAGCAGCTTAAAGCTAATAAGCTTAATCCCACTATATACGACACAAAACCCACAGACTGCCATTACAAAGGCACGCAAAAATGAGGGTGAGAAATCAAGTATAAGCAGATAGATAAAGAGGCAAATAAGCACACACAATGCTATATCAAAATATTTATTACGATAACTCAAAGAAGTATGGAAGATTTTATATATAAGATTCAAACACCCGCCTATCACAAAACTTAAAACGCCCAAATGGAATCCGCTAATAGCAATCAAATGCGCTATGCCTAATTTATTGCTTAAATCACGCCATACTTTAGGGAGAAAATCTGCGATAAAAAGTGTTTTATACAATGAGGCAATAAGGGGGTTATGATGTTGGTCTTCAATATGACGCCTCAATGTATCCCTATAATCTCTCTTTGCCTGCAAACTCATATAATATGTGATAAAAAAGCAACTCCGCAAATATTCTACAAAAGAGCAATCCCCTCTCTTACCATAAATCCTAACAAAACGATAGGTAATATCCTTAATATCTTCTTTGCTTGTACTATAAAATACCTCGCCATTTTCGCCCTTTAGTTTAAAAACATAATATGATGTGCCATTTTTTTCTTTCATATATTGGGCAATGACTTGC
The DNA here is from genome assembly GCF_003364255.1 of Helicobacter marmotae. Lineage (GTDB taxonomy): Bacteria > Campylobacterota > Campylobacteria > Campylobacterales > Helicobacteraceae > Helicobacter_C > Helicobacter_C marmotae. The sequence goes on along the minus strand of NZ_NXLR01000002.1, from coordinate 127,139 downwards.
GCATAAATCTCTTGTGTGCCCTCTGGTGTGCTATAAGCGGCATATCGCCTATATTCCTCAAATAAACTCCATACTAAAACAAGCACACAAATACAAATAAAAATAATCCACTGCCCTCTGGTGCTAAAAAGCTCTACCTCAAATGGAGAATGAGCGGCTTTCATAGCATATTAAAAAATATTTGGCATATCAATTTGTGGTTGTTGGCTATCTTGCTGTATTTGTTGTAAAAACACTTCCCCATCAATGCTTGTCTCAGTCATATCATGCTCCATTTCTCTTGGCTTATCCTCAAAACGTATAAAACGTTTATTGAATTGAATATCAATGGTTTTTACTTCACCATTACGATTTTTAGCGACAATAATCTCTGTAGGCTCAATTTCACGCTCTTGATGTTCAGGCTTAAAGTCCTTTTCTTTCCCTTCTTTTTTTAATCTCGCATAACGTTCTTTATCTTCACGTTTTTTATACACATCTTCACGATATAAAAACAAAATCACATCAGCATCTTGCTCTATCGCTCCAGAATCTCGCAAATCTGAAAGTGTAGGGCGCTTATCATCGCGACTCTCCACAAGGCGATTAAGCTGGGAGAGTGCGATAATAGGCATATCAAGCTCCCTTGCTAGCATTTTAAGCCCTCGTGAAATCTCGCTAATCTCTGCTTGTTTGTTATACTCGCCCTTTCCTCCATTCATAAGCTGCAAATAATCCACAATAGCTATGCTAATTTCAGGGTGCTGTCTTTTTAAACGTCTCAATCCCCCTTTAAGCTGCGCAATACTCAAAGAAGAGGCATCAACAATATGTAGCGGTTGGGCTGCCATTTTATCCGCCATAGCACTTAATGTGCTTAATTCATCATTGGTAAGATTGGCTGTGCGGAGATTCTGCAGGGCAATTGAGGCTTTAGCACTTAACATTCTCATACCTAATTGCATATAAGGCATCTCAAGGCTAAAAATCACCACGCCTTGATTGCTATCAAGTATATGCTGGGCTAGGTTTAGCACAAAAGTAGTTTTTCCCATAGAAGGACGAGCCCCGATAATAATCAAATCTCCCTTGTTAAAGCCCGTTGTTACGCGATTAAGCTCCCTAAAACCCGTATCAAGCCCAACTATTGTGGTATTACCACGATTTTTTAAGTCCTTAAGATAATCTAGCACATCACTCACCACTTCTTGGGCATTATAGACATTATCTTCTGTTTTGCCAAAAGAAACATCATTTAGCCTACGTTCTACATCATCAATAATCTCATCAACATTTTGGTGATTATCAAGCGACTTCTCGCGTAAAAAATTTGCCAAAGTATGAAGTTCGCGCTTAATGCTTGCCTCTTTTATCTCTCCAATGTATGCCTCAATATTGGCAATAGGATTAATGGCTAGAATCTCCAAAAGCTCTTCTTGTGTGATTTTTTTATGTGCTGGTTTTTTAGCAAGGAGCATTTCAGTATCAATAGGAAAGTTATTTTTACTTAAATAAACACACATTTCAAAAATATCACGATGTGAGGGCAAAAGAAAGTCATCAGCCTTGAGTTCTGCGGCAATTTCTTCAAATTTATCAGGGGAGAAAAAAATAGATGAGAGGACAATCTTTTCAATAGTAATAATAGGCTCTTGTTGCATACACACTCCTTGTAGTCAAAGCCAAATTGTATCTATTTTTCTTTATGCTTCCTTTAGGGTGGGCTTAGCATTCCAAGAGAGTATAAAGCTACTTCCCTGCCCTATCTGGCTTTGCACCTCGATATGAATGTGGTATTCATCACATATACGTTTAATAAGTGTAAGCCCTATGCCAAAGCCGCCTTGAAAGTCATTACAACGTACATATCTATCAAAGATTTTTTTACGCTCTTCTATAGACATACCACAACCGCTATCAGCGATACTCAAATACCCTTGTGCTAATTTAACATCAATCTTACCGCCTTTTTTATTGTATTTAATCGCATTACCTAAAAGATTATCAATGACACAACTCATTTTCTCCACACTAGCAATGATCATACTTGGCTCAATATGAGTTTGCACTTGGATTAACTTTTGCTCAAAAAATGGGGTGAAATATTCCAAACGTTCCCTTAAAAGCTCATGTAAGGCAAGATGCTGCTTTTTATCACTAATAGCATGGGGGAAATTATAGGCGACAAGGTCTTTATAGAGGTGATTTAAGCTTTTTGAAGCAAGCTTAATGCGCTCTATTTTTTGCTTTTGGGCTAATGTGAGATTATCCTCACGCAATGTCTCTATACTCATAAGAATAATGCTTAAGGGCGTATTAATCTCATGGGTGGAATCTTTAATAAAAGCATTGAGTGAATTAATAGTCTCTTGCATGGGTTTAAGTGAGAGCCGCACTAAAAAATACGCAATCACACCAATGACAAAAAGTAAAAGAAGGAAATATACAATCAGCTTAAATTGCAAAAATAATATTTGATTATCTAGCGTGCTATCTTGTATGAAAATTTGATAACGCGGGTTTTTATAGGCTTTTTGGGGCTTTACCTCATCTATTTGCTGCCCTTCTTGCTTTTTACTAAAAGGAGGAGACTTGGGGAATCGCTCATGCATTGATGGCTCTATAATCACCTTATCTCCGCGATAGGCTATGCCCTCTTTATATTCATCATCACTAAGAGTAACATAAAGAGTATCATAAATCACTTTCCCCTTGTGGTTATAGATCCTTAAAGGATAGGCAATATTTGTCTCAATCTGCTTAAAGGCTAGGGGCATATCATCTTTATGCGTGTGTAAAATATCATACACCTCAAGGCTTACCTCCCGTAAATTGCTCACCTGTTGCACAAAGAGATGACGCTTTTCTTTCGCATAAAAAAATCCAAAAAAAACGCATAAAAAAACGCCCGTTGTCCCCAGATAAAGACATAAGATTTTAATAATGGCTTTTTTTGAATTCTCCACTCCCAAACTAATCTCCCTTTTTATCAATCAAATTTTTATCATTAAAGCAATAGCCATGCCCGCGTTGATTTAATATACTATCCTTGCCCAAAATTTTGCGCAAATTTTTCACATACACGCGCAAACTCATCTCACTTGGCTCTTGCTCATAATCCCATAATGTATCAAAAATCGCTTCTTGAGAAACATACTGCCCCTTATGCTGAAGCAAAAGGGATAATAGGAGACTTTCTTTCTGCGTGAGGGGGATAATCGCGCCATTTTTATCATAAAGTAATTGCGAGAGAATGCCAAATTCAAAGCCATTGCTTAATGTAATGCTATCTTGCTGCGTGTGTGAAAACGAACGTTTAAGTAAGGTATTTATACGATATTGAAGTTCAAGGAGCTCAAAGGGCTTTTTAAGATAATCATCGCAGCCCGCATTATAGCCACTCTCTAGGTCGCTAATTCTATCAAGCGAGGTGATAAAAATAGCAGGGGTATCCCTCCCACACTCTCTTAATTCTTTAAGCAGGCTAAAGCCATTGCCAGCGGGCACCTTGACATCTAAAATCCATAAGTCAAAATGCTGCTCGTATGCGGCATTTAAGGCGTCTGTAGCATTATCATATAAGCACACATCATAATTTTGCTCTTGCAAAAACTCTAATAAAATTTCTGAAAGGACAAAATCATCTTCAAGTAATAAAATCTTTGCTGACATCTTTTTCCCTACATTTTATCCACCCTTGGATAGAGGGTGGGATATGATTATTTTTTTGAATCTTTAGAAAGTTTTCGCTCTTTGCAAGAGGATTTGCCATCACCCTTTGCTTTGTCAAAATGTTTATGGAAAGGTAATCCACTCTCTTGCAACTCTTTTACGCTCATAGATTCTATACGCTTTTTCATTGCCTCTTGTGTGGATTTTTTATATTCTCTTAATTGCTTCACACTTAAATTTTCTGTTGCTTTTTCATATTGAGCTTTGAGCTTTTCTTTAAAAGCTTGTGCGTCTTTTTCAGACTTCTTTTTTAAACGTTTTGCAATTTCAATTTGATAATCTGCAAAATCTTCTACTTTCACCACACCAGAAAGCTTAATCAAATCTGCTTCACTTGTTTTGCTAAAATCCGCTGCAAAAATCGCAGAGCATAAAAATGCACTTAAAGCAGTAGCTACTACACATAATTGGAATCTTTTCATACGAACTCCTTATAAGAAATTGTCTCACAGACTTGGGGATTGTATAGCAAGAGTATAAAATCAAAGTGAATTTAAAAGGAGCAATTGGGGCTCATTATGCAAATATTTTTAACTCATAAATTTATTTCTACTCATTCATCTCTACTTGTAGATATAAAGATTCTGCGAGCTTTATAGACAACTCCTTATTGTGCTACATCTAATCTAGCCTACCCATCTAGGCTATTTATCTAATCTCTCTCATCTATCCCTTATTAGCAGGCAGAGAATCACTTTAGAATCGCTAGTGATTTCATTAACATCGCTTCTAACATTATCTAAAAAAATGATTTGTTGGTCCATTGCCTTTGCCAAGCTTGAGTGAGTATAAAATCGCGCCAAACACATAATCTTTAGCGCGTTTAATGGCTTGAAGCACATCAAATCCTAAGGCAAGATTGCACGCAATGGCAGAGCTTAGAGTGCAGCCTGTGCCATGTGTGTTTGTAGTCCCAATTCTCGCAGAATGCAAGATATGAAATGCCCCATTATAAAGCACATCATTGGCATTTTCTAAGCCATGTCCGCCTTTAATAAGCACAGCCTTAGCACCCATTTCATAGAGTGCTTTTGCCCCTTGTCGCATATCTTCTTCACTCTTTATGCTAAAGCCGCAGAGTTCCTCCGCTTCGGGGATATTGGGCGTAAGCACATCACAAAGGGAAATCATCTTTTTTTTAAATGTTTCTCTTGTGTTTTGCGGCATAAGCGGGAAGCCATTTTTAGCAAACATTACAGGGTCTATAACTACATTTTGAGGTTTATAAAACGCCAGATTCTCTGCGATACACTCAATAATGGCATTTGAGCCAAGCATACCTATTTTTGTCGCATAAGGAGGTATGTCTTCAAACACAGCTTTGATTTGGTCATTAATGTATTGCGTGGGAATATCGTGGCTAGAAATCACGCGTGCGGTATTTTCTGCTACGACACTGAGTATCACGCTCATACCAAAGAGCTTATGTGCGCTAAAGGTTTTGAGATCGGCTTGTATCCCGGCTCCCCCACTGCAGTCACTCCCTGCAATGCTTAAAATAGGGATAGCATTTTGTGTATGTGGTTTTATTATATCTTTCATTATATATGCCTTTAGAATAAATGGGTGCTCTATCTATTGCCCTTAAATATGGGGCACATTTGCACTTAAATAACTATTGCTTTTTGCCTTTATTGATATACCAATAGCAGATATAGCCCACTATACACAAAAGCACAAAAGCCAATGTCCATAATCCCGCCTTTTTGACCATACCCCTAAGAGCGAGTTCTTCAGCAGTGGGTGAAAGCGAGGTAAAAGCATGGATTATAGAATCTACATTTATATCTGCAAAAAGCACGCCCGCATAGTAGCCAATCAATGTAAGGATAATGACCCAGATTCCCGCTCCAAGCGAGGTGTAAAAACAAAATTTAGCGAGATTCATTCTTGCTAAACCCGCAGGGAGGGATATATATTGCCTAACAACCGTTATAAGACGCCCTAAAAATGTGCTAATGGGTCCATGTTTAAGGAAAAATTGCTCCATTTTTTGCATAGTTTGCTCTGTGAAGAAAAAGTACTTCCCATAAGTGATAAGGAATTCTCTCCCAAATTTTAAGGCGATATAGTAGTTAAACAAAGCCCCAGCAAGTGAGCCTGCTATGCCACAAAGCACGGCGATAATGGCATTCATTTCACCCTTATAAACTAAATATCCAGCAGGTATCATCACCACTTCTGAGGGAAAGGGAAAAAAGCTTGATTCTAAAAACATCATCGCAAAAATCCCCACATAGCCCAATGTGCCTATAATTTCTACAATCGCATTAATAATGCTTCCAAGTAATTCGCTCAATATTCACTCCTTTGTGCGTATGGTTTAAATGGATTTTGTTATTGTTTTACTTTGATATAATGCCATAAATTTATGCAAACTACATAATAAGAAGCACAATCTCAAGGGGTATTTATTGTATGAAAGAGTTGTTTGAAGGAGCGGTGAAATTCCGCGAAGAGGATTATAATGAACATAAAGCTTTGTATGAAAGTCTCAAAAAACGTCAAGAGCCTCATACATTGCTTATTACCTGCACGGATTCTCGTGTGGTGCCAAATTTGATTACCAACACCTTGCCCGGAGATTTGTTTGTAATACGTAATATGGGGAATATTGTCCCTCCTTATTTAGGAAGTGATAAAGGCATACGTGGCGGATATTTGGCTACCACTTCAGCGATAGAATATGCTTTGAGTATTTTGGATATTAAAAATGTGATTATTTGCGGGCATAGTGATTGTGGGGCTTGCTCGGCGATTTATGAAGATTCACAAAAGTTAGAGAATGCACCTTATGTGAAAAAATGGATAGAGCTTTTAGAGCCTGTGAAACAAAAGGTAGATGAGCTAAAGCCAGCCTCTAAGGCAAAGCGCACATGGCTTATGGAGCAGATGAATATTGAGCATCAATTAGAGAATCTCATCAGTTATCCATTTGTGGAAGAACGTTTTGATAGAGGGGAGCTTAACATCTATGGCTGGTATTACATTATCGAAACAGGAGAGATTTTTAATTATAATATGATACAGCGGGAATTTAAGCCAATTAATAAAATTAAATAGCAACAAGGAGGAAGTGATGATTGTAATGAGCGGACCTTGCGTGATTGAGAGTTATGAAGCCCTAAGCGCAGTAGCAGAGGCATTAAAGCCCTTAAATGAAAATCCTCATATTGATTTTTACTTTAAATCCAGCTTTGATAAGGCAAATCGCACAAGTTTGGAGAGTTATCGCGGACCGGGTTTAGAAGAGGGCATAGAAATATTAGGCGAGATTAAAAAGCAATTTGGCTATAAGATTATCACTGATATTCATGAGAGTTACCAAGCCCCACATATTGCAAAAGTAGCAGATGTGATACAGATTCCTGCATTTTTGTGCCGTCAGACAGATTTGATTGTCGCGGTGGCAAAGACAGAGAGAATTGTAAATATCAAAAAAGGGCAGTTTATGAATCCCGCGGATATGTGCCATAGCGTGCTTAAGGCGATTAAAACGCGCGGAGGAGAGCAAGCCACTTATGAGCAATCTCAAAAATATAATGTATGGCTTACTGAGCGAGGGAGTAGCTTTGGCTATGGGAATCTTGTCGTGGATATGCGCTCTTTGGTGATAATGCGTAAATTTGCACCTGTGATTTTTGATGCTACTCATAGCGTGCAAATGCCCGGAGCAGCAGGAGGCAAAAGTGGGGGTGATAGTTCATTTGTGCCTCCTTTAGCTAAAGCTGCGGCTGTAGTGGGGGTAGATGGGTTTTTTATGGAGACGCATTTAAACCCTAAAGAGGCATTAAGTGATGGACCCAATATGGTGCAGACAGACGCGCTTATACCGCTTGTTGAGCAGCTTTACACACTCAGTCAATTTGCATAATTTCGCACACATAATTTCGCATAAAAGGAGAATGTCATGAATATCATAGAGGGCAAGTTAGGATTATCGGGCGATGAGCGCGTTGCTATTATAAGTGCACGTTTTAATCATTTAATAACAGATAGATTAGTAGAGGGGGCTAAGGATTGCTTTTTACGTCATGGAGGGCGCGATGAGTTGCTTGATTTAGTGCTTGTGCCCGGGGCGTATGAGATACCCTTTGCATTGCAGAGAGTTCTCTCACAAGGTGAATATGATGGCGTGTGTTGTTTGGGGGCAATTATACGAGGCTCTACTCCGCATTTTGACTATGTCTCTGCAGAATCTACAAAGGGCATAGCCAATGTTACACTCAAATATGATGCGCCTGTAACTTTTGGCGTTTTGACAACTGATAGTATAGAGCAAGCCATTGAGAGGGCTGGCACAAAGGCTGGGAATAAGGGCTTTGAAGCTATGGCAGGGCTTATTGAGCTCCTTAATCTCTATAGGAAACTTGGAGTCTAATATGGCTACGCGTACGCAAGCAAGAGAAGCTGTAGTCGGTATGCTCTATGCCTATGATGTAGGCAATGATAGCATTCTACTTCTTGCGCGGAGTATTTTGAATGAAAAGAAGATTAAAAACAAGCAGCAGGACTTCGCCTTCTCTCTCTTGCAAGGTGCGCTCAAACATTTAAATGATATTGATAGGAGCATTACCCCTCATTTGAGAGAGTGGGATTTCTCAAGGCTTGGAGGTATGGAGCGGGCTATGCTAAGGCTTGGGGCGTATGAGATACTCTATACAGATACAGATGTGCCTGTGGTGATTAATGAGGCAGTGGAATTAGGCAAGCTCTATGGCGGAGAAGATAATGCCCCGGCTTTTATTAATGGCGTGCTTGATGCGCTAAGTAAGGCATATAAAAGTAGCAAAGCCGTAGGCGAGAATAAGGGCGAGATATGAAACTTTGTATCGCATTAGATAATCCTACTTTAGAGGAGAATCTTGCTTTGGTAGATTCCCTGCGTCCTCTAGGCAATGCGAGATCGCACATTTGGCTTAAAGTCGGGCTAAGGAGCTTTATCCGCGATGGTATTTATGGTATAGAAGCACTCAAAAAGTATGGTGATTATCGAATCTTCCTTGATTTAAAGCTCTATGACATACCAAATACTATGCTTGGCGCACTAAAAGAGATGTATAAAATAGGCATTGATATGCTTACCATCCACACAAGCTGCGGCTTTGAGGCGATGAGGGCTATAGCAAATCTTAAGGCAGGGTATAATGACTTCCCGCTTATTGTAGGCGTGAGTGCGCTTACAAGCTTTGATGATTTGGGATTTGAAGAGATTTATAATGCTAAGCTCTTCTCCCATACGCTTAAACTCTCAAGCCTTGCTTATAATGCGGGCATTAGCGGCGTGGTGTGCTCTGTGGAAGAGAGCCTAGCGATTAAAAGAGCTACAGACAAGCACTTTTTGACTATCACTCCGGGTATTCGCCCCTTTAATGAAAGCACAGATGATCAAAAACGTGTAGCCACCCTGCAAGATGCCAAGATAGCACAAAGTGATTTTATAGTCATCGGACGCCCTATTTATAAAGCACACAATCCTCTACAAGTAGTAGAGCAGATTCTTAATGAGACTATGAATGAATAGCCAAACTCCCACCATGCCAAATGCAAATCCAAACACAAACACACACGAAGCCCTACAAGCCCTACACACAGAGGCTTATAATGAAATAAATAATGAAGAAGGCTGGGATATAGTACTAGGCAATCCCCCATACGGGGCAAGTTTAAGTAAAGAGGAAAAATCAACCTACAAAGCCCTCTATCCTAATGCTTCATCAAATACCGCACAGATTTTTATTTGCAAGGCGCAAGAGCTTTTAAATGAGAGGGGCATAAATAGCTTTATCGTACCTAAATCTCTTGCTTATGTGAGTAATTGGGAGAAAATAAGAGAGATATTGCTAGCTAATCTAGTCTCCCTCATTGACTGCTCTAAGGCATTTAAGAATGCGAACTTAGAGATGCTTATTTATTTACAAAATGTAGCAAAGAAGCATAAAACATATGGCACAGCGAGCTTTAGATGGCACAAAGCCCTTGCTCTTATTGATAAAGCACTCACTTGCTTATTTGGAAACTTCCCTCTTGCTGTGAAAGAAAAGGAATTGAGGCTTGGAAGTAAAATCGCAAGAAATATGAAGCAAAGTTTGGCAGATTGTGGGGAACATATTTGGGGTGATGTGTTTTATAAGCAAGTAGTGCAAACACCAAGCGATTTTAAGGTGTTGGGAGGTAAAGAAATTCAAAAATATACCCTTAGCAGCACGCCTAAAGGCTATGTGGGCAAAGACTTAATTTTGAGTGATAAGGCAGAGATTAAGCCAAATAGTGTGTTGCTCCAAAGGATTATATCGTGTGCGGCTATGGGTGTGGAGCAAACATCAATTTGTGGAACTATCATAGAAGATAATCCTGCACAATACAGAATCGTTAATACGATTCATCAAATTGTATGCCACCAGCATATCTCTAATCGCTTTATTTTAGGGCTACTCCACTCAAAGCTCATTAATTGGTATGCTTATCACTTTATTTTTAGTAAGGCAAAGATGTCTTTTCAATTTTCAGGTGAGAGCGTCAAATCATTCCCCATCCCCAAAATCACAACTTCCAATCAACACATCGTAGATACAATTATTGCCTTAGTGGAGGAGATTTTAAGGCTTAAGGCAAATTGTGCTGTCTTAGGAGCACAAAGTGGAGGCGAGGAATCTCTGCAAAATCCACACACAACTCAACTCCTTTGTCATTCTGAGCGTAGCGAAGAATCTCTGTCCGAATCACTAGTCACCCACAGAGATTCTTCGGTCGTTTCACTCCCTCAGAATGACAATAAGTCCAACCCGCAAGGGAAAATTACCTTGCAAGGGAAATTAGTTTGTCATTCCAAGCATTGTGCAGAAACTTCGCCCGAATCACCAGTGACTCCGTTAGTTTGTCATTCTGAGGGCTTTATGCCCGAAGAATCTCTCTTATCTACTAGAGACTCCTTAACAGAATCACTAGAAAGGCAGCCACTTTGTCATTCCAAGCATTGCGAAGAATTGCTTTCAAAAACACCAAAAAGCACGACTAGTGATTCTTGCAGAGATTCTTCACCCCTTGCAGGGGTTCAGAATGACAAACTTGGCTACCCGCAAAGGAAATTAGTTTGTCATTCTGAGGGAGGGCAGAGCCCGACCGAAGAATCTCTATACGAATCACTAGTCGCCCACAGAGATTCTTCGCCTGCTATGCAGGCTCAGAATGACAACGGAATAGAATCTGTTAGTAATCCAAACAGCAATTCTTCGACTTTGCCTCGTGATGAGAATATATCTCACACCAGCGAGTTAGAAGCCCAAATTGATGCTTTAGTCTATACCCTCTACAACCTCACTCAAGACGAAATCGCCATTATTGAAAGCAGTGCCCAAAATGCACGTAAAGCCAAGAGCACATCTCATAAAAACACAGAAACATTAGAATAGGAGCTAAAGGAGTTATAATGAAAGTTATCTCTACCATTGAAGAAATGAGGGCATACCGCCGCTCTCTTAGCCAAAGCGTGGGGCTTGTACCTACTATGGGGGCTTTGCATGCGGGGCATATAAGCCTTATGCGGGCATCTTTAGCTCAAAATGCGCATACGATAGTTTCAATCTTTGTCAATCCTACGCAATTTGGGGCAAATGAAGACTTTGATTCATACCCTAGAGATATGCAAAAAGATTTAGCCTTATGCGAGCAAAGCGGCGTGAGCGCGGTGTTTGCCCCTAGTGTGGAAGAAATGTATAGTGAAGATGAAATCACACTTAATCCCCCTAAGGCAATGGGCTATATTTTAGAGGGATTTGATAGACCTAGCCATTTTGCGGGTGTGCTGCAGGTCGTGCTCAAGCTTTTTAACCTCACTCAGCCACATCACGCATATTTTGGGCAAAAGGACGCACAGCAAGTATTACTTATTCAAAAAATGGTACGTGATTTATTTTTACCCATAGTGATTGTGCCCTGCCCCATACAAAGAGATAGCGATAATCTCGCCTTAAGCTCGCGCAATGTCTATTTAAGCGAGCAAGAGCGAAAAAGGGCATTATGTATCCCCAGCACGCTTATGGCGATTCAAAATGAGATAGATAAGGGGCATTATGAAGTAGCCTTTTTAGAATCTATTGTACAAAGTGGCTTAAGCGATGTAGATAGAATCTTCTATGCAGGGTTTTTTAGCCACTCTTTAAAGCCTATTAAAAAGATCGTTAAAGGAGAGAGTATTGTATTAATAGCAGCAAGAGTGGGACAAACGCGACTTTTGGATAATCTATGGATATGAGAGAGGAGAGAGTATGCAAAGAAGCATTATTGTATTTTTAATGATATGTGGCTTATTTGGCAATATATGGGCGTATGATAAGCTTGATGATGCGCTAGAAAATGGCATTTCAAGCGGTGATATTCTCTTTTATGGGAATTACACAAATGGGCGAGATGTCATAAGCGGCGGTATGAAAGATGACTATAATCAAGCAGGCTATATGGTAGGAAGTGTAGGCTTGGCGTATCATTCAGCATTTTGGAAGTATTTGCGCGTGGCAGTGAGTTTCCGTGCGGCAAATATATTATATGAAGATGACAAGCTCTCTCAATGGAGCGCAGGAGCGCTCAGCAATAACCCTAATCGTTATGGGGTGGGCGATGCTTCAAGGGATTTTTATATGAATGAGCGCACTATGCTTGGACAATCTTATATAGAATATTTTGATGGTGATACAAGCATTAAGGCGGGGCGGGTATTTGCAGATTCTGAATGGGCAGATAGGTTAATAGATGGTATCTCTGTGCGCAATCGCTCCTTGCCTAACTTGCTTATTGAAGCTCTGTGGGCAAAACGTAATGGCTATGTGCAATATAATAAAATGACAGGCTTTTATAATGTGAATCCATATAGTTCTTTGGGCTTTAGTCAAGTGAGTTTTAAATACTACATTGGCGATAAATTTAGCATTAAGGTTTATGGGATCGCTAATCCCTCTATATTCTACGCAACGGGAGTAAGGGCAAGTGCAAGATATGAGAGCTCACAATCTTATATTGGCTTAAGCGGGCATTTTGCTACGAGCTTTGAGCAAAATTATGGAATCTCAAATGGAAATAGCGGCAATGGCTATAACACTGATGTAAAGCTCTATGTGGGTGTGAAAGGTATGGCTGAGGCGAGTGCGGGCTATATAGGCAGTGGGGCAAATATTGGCTGGGGGTCGCTTAATACGCTTGGCAATAGCATAAGCCCGTTTTTTATGTGGGGTGGAAGGGCGCTCTTAGAGGGTGTAGATGCGAGCCTGTGGTATGGCAAGGTGATGTTTGCTATTGATAGAGTGAGCTTTGCAATCGTCTATGGCAGCACGAAGTTTCGTACATTAAGCTTGCTAAGTGATATACGCAATCCTTATGATAGGGTCAATGAAGTGAATCTGTTGCTTGATTTTGGATTTACCGAGCATTTAAGTGCGATTTTAAATGTGTTAAATACCCATGGAGGCAGTGAGCGATATTACCCGCATAGCACAAATGCAAATTTAGGCGTGAAACTTGCATTTTGAGAGATTCTAAGAAATGCGCACAAGTGAATCTTGGCAATGAATTTTTGTATTTTGTGAATATTGAAGCTACAGAGATAACTTAAGGGAAAATGAACGCTCAGCCATAAAGCAAACGGGGAATCTCCTTTGGAATCTCTAGTGATTCCATTAAAGATTCTTCGCCTCCACTTGGTGCTCCTAAGATATGACAAACTTTTTAACCATACAGGAACATTACCTTGTCGCCTCTTGCGGGAGGGCGTGATGGCTACCGAAGAATTGCTCTTATCCACTAAAGACTCCTTAAACGAATCATTATAAAGGCAGTTATTTTTTCATGTCTTTGGGCTTTATGCCCGAAAAATCTCTCTTGGCGACTAGTGATTCCCTTAGAGATTCTTCGCCTGTTTCACAGGCTCAGAATGACAAACGAACTACTTTTTTAGAATTCCCAAACCACACAAAAAGGTAAAAAAGTCAAAACTAGTGCCCCCGCTAGTTACTTCAGGCGTGCTAGATGGGGTTTGTTTCACACGAAGCAAGACATTAAATTAATTATACATACTAAAGCATATCCTTAATATTTTCATTTATATAATTTTCTATATAAATTAATAATTTTTCATTGAGTGCCTTGTCTTTAAGTATAACCACACCCTGCAAGCACTGCTTTATTTCATTCTTTGTGATATTGTGTCTATTCTTATCGCTTAGGGGATATAGGGCGTGGGTTATGCTGCCTCTTTGTGTCGTATCTAAAGAGAGTTTAAAATACAACTCTATTTTTAAAAACATCTCCCAGAGACCAATAAACCCACTCATAAATACCTTTTAGCATCTTCCTCTAAAGTTTCTTTGAAGTAAGCTTTTACTGCCTGTAATGGGATTTCTTGCGTAGTGTATTGATTGTAATATTCCTTCCAAGGACCACTATCGTGCGTAAGTGCTACTAATTCGCGTGCAGAAATATTATATTTATAAAATACATAAGGGAGCATATCTAAATGCTTTTGCGTGTAAAGGCTTGCATTAAATTTATCTAGCTCTTTAAAGTCAATGGATAAATCTTTATATTTCTTAAATTTATCATAGACACTCTTAACAACAGGACCATAACGCCAAGCCTCTATCTTATCATTAAATAAAGGCTCATCAAAAACGGCTATATAATGCCCTTGTGCAAGATAAAGGAGCTTTTGCATTTTAAGGTTAGAGATAGTATCGCCCATATTTTCACTTTTAGCCATAAATAAAAAATATAGTGCCACATCAAAAGCCTTTAACATACTCCACCCCCTTAAACTTAATTCAAGGTTTTCATTCTACAATAAAACTTTTAACCCCTTAAAATCCTTTGTGATAAAGCATGAGTTTTTAGCTATAGTTTCATAAAAGGAAATGAGTTCGTCACCTCTCACGCCCTCCCGCAAGAGCAAGAGCTGACAAACTCATTTCCCTTGTGAAGTAGTTTTGTTTTGCGGATTAGACTTCATACCCAAACTCCCAGTGAGTTAAAACCTTAATGTGATAGCAAAGCCTCATAGGAGGGCTTATTCTTGACAAAAAGATAAGGTTGTATTATAATAATCCCCTTTTATTTGTGGTTTCGGGGCGTAGCGCAGTCTGGTTAGCGCACTTGGTTTGGGACCAAGGGGCCGAAGGTTCGAATCCTTTCGCCCCGACCATTCTTACCTCTCATTACATGGTGGGTGTAGCTCAGCTGGTTAGAGCATCAGGTTGTGGCTCTGAGGGTCGTGGGTTCGAACCCCATCACCCACCCCATATATTTCACTTATGCGTTCGTAGCTCAATTGGATAGAGCACCAGACTTCGGATCTGGGGGTTAGGGGTTCGACTCCCTTCGGGCGTACCACTTTATTTAAGCTTCAAACTTCTTGCTTGCATTCTTTTCTTAGATATTAAGCCCTGCAAGAGCATTCTCTTGCCTTTAAGTTAAAGCACATCTAGCAGGTAATGTGTTAAATAAAAGCCTAAAAGCGCAAAAATATATGACACAGCACTTGTAAATAAAAATAAATACAAGATAAACCTTTTGCCCCCAGCTTCTTTGCCAAATACAATAGTCGCCGCAAAGCAAGGATTATAAAACATAATAAACATAATAAATGCAATCGCAGTTGGCATGCTTATATACTTTTGCAGCACATCTCGCAAAGGCGTATCATTATCCTCATCTATCTCATCACCAAGGGCATAAAGCACACCCATACTTGAGATAATCGTTTCCTTAGCTAAAAGCCCATTAAGCAAGGATACAGAGAGCTTCCAGTCAAAATCCATAGGGGCAAAAATAGGCGATATAAACTGCCCTATACGACCCAAATAGCTCTGCTCTACCAACGCAGCCTGATATGCGTGCATAATTTCATCGATTCCTTCTTGCAAGGACTCCTCATCTCCCCCTTGTTTTTCTAAAGCTTGGATAGAATCTTGCATTTGCTGCTCCAAAAGCTCGCTTTTAGGGAACTGCGTCCCCACCCAAATAATCACCGAAGCAAGCAAAATAAAGCTTCCAGCCTTTTTAATATACCCCATAGCTTTCTGCCATAGGCTAAAACCGATTAATTGCACACTTGGCAAACGATATTTAGGCATTTCCATAACAAATGGCTCATCATCTCCCCTAAATGCGGTGAGTTTAAGAATCTTCGCCATACACAACCCCACAAACGCACCAAAAATGTAGATTCCATACAATATATTACCCGCCATACTTGGAGGAAAGAATGCACCAATAAAAAGCGTATATACGGGTAATCTCGCACCACAACTCATAAAATTTATAATAAAAAGTGTGAGCATTCTATCATTGCGGTTTTTTAGCATTCTTGTGCTCATATATGCCGGCACAGAGCAGCCAAAGCCTGTTACAAGCGGTATAAAACTCTTGCCATGTAAGCCAAATTTATGAAAAAAGCCATCGAGTAAAAATGCCACCCTAGCCATATAGCCCGTGCCCTCTAAGAGCACAATCCCAAAAAAAAGTATCAAAATATGGGGTAAAAAGCTTAAAACCGCCCCCACACCAGCAATAATCCCCCCAGAGAGCAAGGAGGCTAAAAATTCATAGGGCAGTGCTTCCTCCACCCAATCACCAAAAGCCTGCATACTCTCTTCAATCCACACCTTAGGAAACTCACCTGCATAAAAAGTTACTTGAAACAACACCCACATTAAAAGCAAAAAGATAGGAATACCGAGATATTTATTAAGCAAAATATGATCAATTCTTTGTGTTAGAGCAAGCTTGGGAGGGGCATTTAAGCCACTCGCTTCCATACTCGCCCCTTTGGCAAAACTTAGCATATCATTATAAAAAATATTGCGTACATTTTTTTCATCACTTTGGGCATAAAGTCTATTAATGCACTTTTGGCTAAAGGCACTAAGCTCCGCCCAACAGCCCTTATCATGCAGACTTTCACTCACAAAGCTATCTTGCTTTAAAAGCTTTAAAGCCACATCGCGCAAATCTTGCACATCTTTGCGTCCTTGCTTTAAAAGATTTTCTACATCAATGTATTGTTTCTCTTTTAAAAATGTATGCAAATGCTCTATCTCTTGCTCTACAAACTCCGTATATATGCGTTTGCTAGGTTTTATACCTTCTGTGCCCACTTTGATTAGAGCATCAAGCAAGTGCTCTATATTCTCCCCATGAAAAGCCGATACGCTCACACATTCCACACCTAGTACATTGCCTAAAAGCGGGGCATTGATATGTATCCCCTCTTTTTGTGCTTCATCACTCATATTGAGGGCTAAACACAGGGGCGTATGAAGCTCTAAAAGCTGCGCACTTAAAAACAAGCAACGTTCTAAATTGGTAGAATCAAGCACATTAAGTATTACATCATAATTTTCTTGCTCTAAATACTGCCTTGTAACGCGCTCTTCAAAGGAATAGTCGTTTAATGAATATGTCCCGGGTAAATCAATAATGCGTAAAATATAGCCCTTATACTCAATCTGGGCTTCTGACTTCTCCACCGTTACACCCGTAAAATTACCGACTTTTAAATGCACTCCGCAGATTCTATTAATTAATGACGTTTTACCTACATTTGGCTGCCCGACACATACAACTCTAATTTCTTTCATGCTTATCCTAATGTTTATTATCTTGTAAATAAAATTCTAACTTAGTTTGGTATCCAAATCAATAAAATTAATATCTATTCTTAGATTAAATCCTTGCTCCTCCTTGCCCAAGCAATACAGACAAAGCACTAAGGGCATAGTTAGCGATTCTTCGCCGTCATTGATTTGATGTCTTGGTTTGTGTGAAATCAATTCACACAAACCGCCTAAAGCCCTGCGGGGGGCACTAGTTTATACCCTTTCCTGCCTTTGGGTAGTTTGGGTAAAGATTGACTTATAACCGCACTTTGTGCGTTTATCAAGTCGTTTTCTAAGGGCTAAGTTGTTTGCCTAAAGCGACTAGCGGGGGGCACTAGTTTTGACTTTTTTACCTTTTTGTGTGGTTTGGGAATTCTAAAAAAAGGGTAGTTATTTTGTCATTCTGAGAGAGGGCGTAAGCGGAGGCGAAGAATCTCTGTGGGCGACTAGTGACTCGGGTAGAGATTCTTCGCTACGCTCTAGACATGACAAGAGGTTTGAATTGCTGGTGATTCTTTAAGAGATGCTTCGGTCGCCATCACGCCCGCCAGCAAGAGGCGACAAACTAACTTTCTTTCTTTAAATTCCAAACTCTCCAAGCTTTTATCGAGTTTTGATAAAATACATTCAATTCACCCTTACAAAGGATACATATGGAGCTTACCCCACAAGATAAGGAAAAACTAGAAGAACTTTGTGCCATGAGTTTTGATATGGCAAGAAATAACGACCACCAATCACTCAAACTGCTTTTAGAAAATGGGCTTAATGTGAATCTAGCAAATCATAAAGGGGATACACTCCTTATGCTTGCAAGCTACCACAATAGTATAGAATGTGTCAAACTACTCCTTACCCATAAGGCAGAAGTGGATAAGGTCAATGACAAAAACCTAACCCCGCTTGCTGGAGTGTGCTTTAAAGGCTATATAGAAGTAGCAAAACTCCTGCTTGAAAATGGCGCAAATCCGGATATAAAAAACCCAATGGGCATGAGCCCTTATGACTTTGCTATTATGTTTCGTAGAAAGGAAATCATCAAGCTACTGCAAAAATATTCAAACAAAAAAATAGGATTTTTCAAACGATTGTGGTTAAGGTTTTAGGAGTGAGGGGAATCTAGGCATAAAGCCTAGATTCAAGGTTTATAAGCCAAGTAGCTCTGCTACACGTTTGCCATAAGCTGGGTCTGCCTTTTTGAAATGCTCAAGCTGACGCTTTTTAATCTCCACAGGCACGCCCTCCATAGCGTCTTTAATATTTTGACACAATGCCTCTTTTTGCTCAGCATTCATTAAACGATACAAATCGCCTGCTTGGCTGTAGTAGTCGCTATTATCATCGCGATGATTGAATTTATCCATAATATCACCACCGGGAATATGTAATGCTGGCTCAAGGGCATTGCTATCTTCAATATAGTCATTAAATATACTTGGATTATAGTTTCTCTCCCCACCAAAATCACCCCTTTGCATAAAGCCATCTCTATGTGTGGTATGCACAGGCGCGATAGAGGCATTTACGGGCAATTGAGAGTGGTTAATCCCTAAGCGATAACGTTGTGTATCCCCATAGCTAAATAATCGCCCTTGCAACATTTTATCTGGGCTATAGCCAATGCCCGGTACGATATTTGCAGGGTTAAAGGCGGCTTGCTCTACTTCTGCAAAATAATTTTGAGGATTCTTATTAAGCTCTAAAATCCCTACTTCAATAAGCGGATAATCCTTATGACTCCAAGTTTTGGTTAAATCAAAAGGATTGAATTTATAAGTGAGGGCTTCCTTTTCAGGCATAATTTGCACGCAGAATCTCCATTTAGGGAAATTGCCTTTTTCTATATTTTCAAACAAATCTTTTTGATGAGATTCTCTATCTTTAGCGATAATCGCCTCTGCCTCTTTATTAGTAAGGTTGTGGATACCTTGCATAGATTTAAAGTGGAACTTCACCCAGAAACGTTCGTTTTTTGCATTAATAAAGCTATAAGTATGGCTACCAAAGCCGTGCATTTCACGATAGCTTCGTGGTATCCCTCTATCACTCATTAAAATTGTTACTTGGTGCAAAGATTCAGGATGCAAACTCCAAAAGTCCCATGCCGCAGTTGAAGAGCGCATATTTGTCTTAGGGTCTCGCTTTTGTGTATGGATAAAATCAGGGAATTTAATCGCATCTTTAATGAAAAACACAGGAGTGTTGTTTCCTACAATATCCCAATTGCCCTCATTGGTATAAAACTTCAATGCAAACCCACGCACATCTCGCTCCGCATCGGCTGCTCCTCTCTCTCCTGCAACGGTAGAGAATCTCAAAAATGCTTTTGTTTTCTTACCAACTTTGTTAAAAATATCTGCTTTTGAATACGCACTAATATCATTTGTGATAGTAAGCTCTCCATAAGCTGCACTTCCTTTAGCATGCACAACCCGTTCTGGTATGCGCTCTCTATCAAAATGTGCAAGCTTCTCTAAAAGCCATGTATCTTGCAAAAGAGTAGGTCCTCTACTTCCTGCTGTAATTGAATTTTGATTATCACCTAATGGCGTGCCTGTAGCTGTTGTAAGCTTCTTTTCCATATTTGCTCCTTTGAATAAATTTGAGTGTCAAATTTAGCTAAAAATAGTTAATAGATAATTATTATCAATTAATAATTTTATGAAATTAAAAAAGATTTAACTAATTAACCTATAATGCCGCTTCACAAATGACACTCTATGCAAATACTATCACCTAAAAGGAAAACAATGAAATATGAAATATCACAACAAGCAAAATTGCCTACACGTTTTGGCGATTTCTTAACTATAAGCTTTCGTGAATATATCGATAGCCACACATCAAAAGAACATTTGATTGTATTTACTCCCTTTTTGGGCAAAACTCCGCTTGTGAGAATCCACTCAGAATGCCTCACCGGAGATGTATTTGGCTCAAAAAAATGCGATTGTGGTCCCGAGCTTGCTTTGGCTATGGAGCAAATTGCTGCCTATAAAGAGGGCGGTATGCTTATTTATTTGCGTCAAGAGGGGCGCGGCATTGGGCTTTTTAATAAAATTAATGCCTATGCCTTGCAAGATAAAGGCTATGACACGGTAGAGGCAAATGAGCAATTAGGCTTTAAAAGCGATGAGAGAAGTTATGAAATCGTGGGTGAAATTTTTAAACATTTCTCTATTACACATATTAACCTCCTCACTAATAACCCGCGTAAAATTAATGCCATAGCACCTTATGCAAAAGTAGTACGTAGTAGTATCATCACCCCTATAAATCCCCATAATCAAGCCTATCTTAATGTCAAAAAGGAAAAATTAGGACATTTGCTTTAGGGCAATGTTAAACACAAAGAGCCTTTACAAGGAGCATTTATGGCAGACTATCCTACACTTATTAGCTATACCCAAGCTTTAGAGATATTGTGCGCAACACCCATAAAAACACTTGGCTCACAACAAGTACATTTTAAAGATTCTCTAAACAGAATCTTAGCCCAAGATATATATGCCCCATGCAATATCCCTGCCTATCCTACTGCTGCTATGGATGGTTATGCGATAAACTTTGAGGATATAGAGGAGTTTTTCACTCAAGGCTTGCAAATCCTCCCCCCTAACAAAGCAGGAAACCCCACACGAGCCACACTCCAACAAGGCTGTGCGATAAAAACATTCACCGGCTCTCTTATGCCTATAAATGCCGATACATTAGTGATTGTCGAGCATGTGCAAGCACAAGGGGAGAAAATCACTCCCAAAGTCTCAAAAGACATGATACAAAGCTCGCAGTGGATTAGACAAGCCGGAGATAATTATAAAAAGGGTGAAGTTCTCCTGCATAAGGGCGATAAAATCGGGGCTTTTGAAATCGGTTTGCTTGCGGAGTTAAATTATAACTTTATCCAAGTGTATCAAAAAGCAAAAGTGGGCATTCTATGCGTGGGCGATGAGATTATAGAAGTGGGAGAAGAAGCAAAATATGATAATGTCGTGCGTAGTGTCAATACGCATCTTTTAGAATCGCTTTTATCACAAATGGGACAAGAGGGGATTGTTTATCCATTGCTCAAAGATGATAAGGCAATGATTAAAGCAGCCTTTGAGAAGGCATTGCAAGAATGCGATATGGTCCTTAGCACAGGTGGCATGAGTATGGGAGATTATGACTACACACAAGCAATTATTAAAGAGCTCTCACACATTCACTTTAAAGGCGTGCGTTTAAAACCGGGCAAGCCTGTAGCCTTTGGGACATATAATGATATACCCATTTTAGGCTTACCTGGATTCCCAAACTCAAGTGCTGTAACTTTCCTACTCTTTGGCTCTCCCCTACTAGCTAGAATGCAAGGCAGAACTCACAAACCCATGCTTTTTGAAGCCACGATATTAGAAGATATTAAAAGAGCAGATACACGTATGGAATTTCGCGCTTGTGAAGTCTATAATGAAAATGGAGCACTCCAAGTAAGCTTTAAGGGTAAAAAAAGCCTGCAAAGCTCGATGATTAATAATCTCACACGCAATAGTGCTCTAGCGATTTTGGAAGAAAATGGGAGTGATTTAAAAGCAGGCGAGGTCGTAAAGATAATGTTTTTAAATCACTTTTAACTTTACATTTGATATGCTTTTTCACAAGCCGTATCAAAGCCACATATAAAGACATATAAGGAATAAAAATGATTCAAGTAGAGTTTTTAGGTCCTATGAGTGATATACCTCCGCGTCAGCTAGAAGTCAAGAATCTAAGCGAATTAAAAGCCATACTCTCACAAGACAAAGCCCTTAGCTCTTGGCTTGAAGTCAGTGCCCTAGCAGTCAATGATGAAATCATCGAAGATATTTCTCACCCGCTAAAAAATGGGGATAAAGTCCTACTCCTCCCCCCTGTGTGTGGTGGCTAATGCTATGGCTTTATCAAGGGGCATTACCCACATCTGAAATATATGCCAAATGCGAGCAAATCGCCCTAGAGCGCAATAATGGTGCTTTGAATGTCTTTACCGGCATTGTGCGAGCAGAAATAGGGCAAAATGGAAAGATAGAGGCACTAAGCTTTGATATTTATAAACCACTTTTGCAAAAATGGTTTGATACATGGCAAGAGCGGGCTAAAGCCCATGATGTTTATATCTGCATGGCACATAGCATAGGCGATGTGATGACGCATAAAAGCTCTTATATGTGTGCTACTATCTCACCTCACCGCACACAATCCCTAGAAGTGTATCGCACCTTTATAGAAGACTTTAAAGCCAACGCTCCTATTTGGAAGTATGATGTGATGAATTCACAGAGAATCTACGCAAAAGAGCGCAGCAAGCCCTTAGCCGGTAGTGGAATCCTCTCTCCAAATATCCCTTGAAGGGGCAAATATGCAAGATTCTAAAAATACTTATAACATCAGCAAAAAGCCCATAGTCTTTGCCTTTAGCGGTAAAAGCAATAGTGGTAAAACAACGCTTATTTGCAAACTCTGCGAATACCTTCATCAATACAAAATCGCCATTATTAAGCATGACCCAAAAGACAAGGCAATGCAAGCCACAAAAGGAAAAGATAGCTATGAGTTTTTACAACGTGCTCAAGCTGTAGCCCTCATCTCCCCTACTCACGCAAGCCTACATTTTAAGCATAAAAAAGCACAAGAGATACAAGCCTTTTATGAGGCATTGGAGCATTTTAAAGATTATGATTATGTCTTTATAGAAGGGCTTAAAAGCCTGCCTTTTATACGCATTGTCGTAGCAAGAGGGGCAATAGAATCTGAATATATCCCCTATGCAAGTGCCTTTGCCATTGATGAGAGTGTGCAAAATGTAGAGATTCTTCCTCGTAGCATACCTATCCTCTCTCTTAATAATATTCCCCAAATCGCAGCATTTATATGCGAGCATTCAAAGATTATTACAAAGGAGGCATAATGCAAAATATGCAAACAATCCATATCGGCGTGCTTGTCTCAAGCGATAGAGCAGCAGAGGGCGTATATGAAGATATATCTGGCAAGGCTATACAAGAGACTTTAAGCCAATTTATCCTTAATCCTTGCCAATATCACTACCATATCATTAGCGATGAACAATCTTTGATAGAATCTTGCCTTAGAGAGCTAAGTGATACACAGCATTGTGATTTAATCGTTACCACAGGTGGAACAGGACCAGCCCCAAGAGATGTAACCCCCGAAGCCACGCAAAATGTATGTGAGAAAATGTTGCCCGGCTTTGGCGAGCTTATGCGGAGTGTGAGCCTCCAATATGTCCCCACAGCCATTCTCTCCCGCCAAAGTGCGGGAGTGCGGGGCAAAAGTCTTATTATCAATCTCCCCGGCAAGCCTAAAAGCATTAGAGAATGCCTAGAAGCGGTATTCCCCGCTGTGCCTTATTGTATAGATTTGATTGGCGGGGGATATATCTATGCCAACACAGAACACACCCAAGCCTACCGCCCCAAAGCCTAAGACAAGGAGCATTATGAATCTTACTCATCTTAACGAACATCACAACCCCACAATGGTCGATGTCAGTAATAAAGCTATCAGTACGCGTGAGGCTTATGCAAGCGGAATTATCACTATGAGCCCACAAGCCTTTGAAGCAGCACTTAATCACACAGGCAAAAAGGGCTCAATCACGCAAACTGCCATTGTCGCAGCCATTATGGGGAGTAAAAAAACAAGCGAGCTTATCCCTATGTGCCATCCTTTAATGATAAATAAAATCAATGTTGATATAACACCTGATGAAAAGAGCCATTCTATCAAGCTTGGTGTGCTGGTAAAATGCGAGGGTAAAACAGGGGTGGAAATGGAAGCCCTAAGTGGTGTAAGCATAGGGCTTTTAACGATCTATGATATGCTTAAAGCCATTGATAAGTGTATGCACATAGATCATATCAAACTTGAATTTAAAAGTGGAGGGAAAAGCGGTGAATTTAGAAACATTAATTGAAATTATTCTAAGCGGCGTTGTAGGAGCAGTAGTTGGGGCTTTATATGTGAAAGTATCGCAGAGTAAGCAAATAAGCGAGCTTAAAGCCCAATATCAACTTGAGCTAGAAAAATATAAACTCGCAAATCAAGATCTGCTAAAAGAGCTTGAGATGGCACAAAAAGACCACGAGCGTTTAGAATCTTCTTCTATGCAGAGTCTCCAGCGCATACAAGAAGAATGCCAAGATCGCGTAAATGACAAGATTGCAGCACTAGAAGAAGCCAAACAAAGAGAGGCAAAACTTAAAGAAGAGCACCAAATACAAATCGCACAAACAAGACAAGATTTGCAAGAGCATTACCGAGAAGCTCTTGATAAGATAGAAAAGCAATATAATACTGCAAAAGAAGAAGCTAAACAGAAAGAAGAGAAGCTTAAAGAAGAGCTAAAAAATGCCTTTAAGGCTTTGAGCGCTGATATTTTAGAACAAAACACACAAAGCTTTAATCAAACTCAAATCCACTCCCTCAAACCACTAAGAGAAGATATAGAGAGATTCTCAAAAGAGCTTAAGGATAATCATCAAAACGCACTAAGAGATCAGACCCAATTACGTACAGAGATTGAAAATCTCAATAAACTTAGCATACAACTCTCCACGGAAGCCAATAACCTAGCCAATGCCCTTAAAGGAAGCAATAAAGCACAAGGCGATTGGGGAGAGCAAATCCTACAAAAAGTGCTTGAAAATAGCGGCTTGAGTGAAGGCAGAGATTATGAGCTCCAAAAAGACCTCAAAGATGATGATGGCAAAAGCCTCCGCCCCGATGCGATTATCAAGCTCCCTAAAAGCAATGGAGAGGAGCGGTGCGTAGTAGTAGATGCCAAAACCTCACTTGAATCTTACACAAAGCTATGCAATGCCAAAGATGAGAAAGAAAGGGAAGTCGCACAAAAAGAGCTAAGTATGTCTATTAAAGCTCACTTTAATAATCTTAGCTCTAAAAACTACCAGTATTACTTGAAAGGGCAAAAGCTTGATTTTGTCTTAATGTTTATCCCTATTGAGGGGGCGTTTTTAGAAGCTATGGCACAAGATATGAGTCTCTATGATGAAGCATATAAAAAAGGAGTTGTGCTCGTATCTCCCACTACGTTTATGGCGCTGCTAAAGGTTATTGCCAATCTATGGCAGTTTGAACATCGCAATAAAAATATTGAGAAAATCTTTACAGAGTTTCAAAAGCTTTTTGGCTCTATTGCTAGATTTGAAAAGGAGTTTCAAAAAATAGGCAATAATATTCAAACACTACAAAACACTTACGAAGAAGTGAAGACAAAATATGAGGGCAAACAGGGTATAAAGCCTAAAAGTGAGAGAATCAATGATCTCCTTAAAAGAGGTAACATAGCCTTAGATACACCATCGCTTGCTATAGAATCTGCACCAAAAGAGGGAGAAGATGAGGAGTAGCCACTTCACCCCCTGTAGAAAGAAGCTATATTGTAATAGTAAAGACCTATAAGCCCAAAAATCTCTATTTGATTCTCTCATCCCAAACCCCCGCTAGGGAGGTGAATAATCTCTCTCAAAACCTACTAGAAAGCCCACAGCAATTCTTCGCCTGATTCTCAAGCGAAGAATTGCTCTTATCCACTAGAGACTTTTCAAAGGAAACACTAGGAAATCTGCCATTTTGTCATGTCTAGAGCGTAGCGAAGAATCTCTCTTGGCGACTAGTGATTCCCACAGAGATTCTTCACCTGCTACGCAGGTTCAGAATGACAAAATAACTACCCTTTTTTAGAATTCCCAAACTACCCAAAAAGGTAAAAAAGTCAAAACTAGTGCCCCCGCTAAGCATTTTAGGCGACAAATTTAAAGCCCTTAAAAAACGACTTGATAGATAAGCGTAAGCTTAGCTATAAGTCAAGCTTTAGGCGGGACGCAAAAATTCACTTTTTGCGTCCCAAGACATTAAATTAAAATAGTGCCCCCCGAAAGGCGCTTTAGGCGCGAAGCGGGATTTACTCCCGCGAGCAAGACATCAAATCAATGACGTGGAGAATCGCTTAAAGAATCACCAGTCGCCAAGAGCAATTCTTCACCCCTTGCAGGGGTTCGTGATGACAAGAGAGGCAAGGTTACTAATGATTCTAGCAAAAATTCGACTATGCCTTTGAGAGATAACAAGGAAAACGCTTAGCCCGCAAGGAAAGCTCTCTTAAAAAACGATAATCTAACTTGCACGAGAGAAATAAGTTTCGTCTCTAGTGGGCAGTATTTCTTAGGAATGAGTATCATTTTATAAGCATTTACGTTAAAGTGCTATAAGAATCTTCTTTTAAATTCATTACAAAGGAGCAGTTATGAAAGTAACTCACATTTTACTTGCAGGGCTATTAGGTATGTCATTTGGCTATGGCATTGATTTGAGTAAGAAAAAGGATAGCGAATTAGTGAAACTTCAAGGCACGCTTAAAGGCGAAGACGCTATTGACTTGGCATTAGAAGTACGCAAAAGAATAGCCAAAATGAATGAAAAGGCTAAAACAAAATTTATGGAAGAAATCAAAGCAAGCTATAACAAAGCGACTGAAAATTGGATAGCTAAAGACCTCCGCGCTTATGAAAAAGAAGTCAAAGATGGCGTAAAAGCTCGCGTAGAAAAAATGGATGAAAAGCAAAAGAAAGAATATGGCTTCAGCCAAGCAAACCAAGCAGATTGTCCTCACTGCGCACATAAACACTAATTCCTAAGATTCATCTCTCCCTGTATTCACGCAGGGAGTGTCCTCCCTCTTTTAACTTCATCAAATAAAAACATACAGGTATAATAAAAAGTGTCAATAACACGCTTGTTATCATACCTCCAAGCATAGGAGCGGCAATCGCCTTACTTATCTCACTCCCCACACCTTGAGAGAACATAATAGGCACTAAAGAGGCGATAATGCTTAAAACCGTCATTAGCTTAGGGCGCACTCTTTTAGCCGCACCTTGCATAATGCACATTTTAAGGCTTAAAGGAGTATTTGGACGCATATCTTTATAGCTTTGCTCTAAATATAAAAGCATCACTATACTTGTCTCAGCCGCAATCCCAAGCAATGCCAGCACTCCCACGACCCCAGCGATACTTAAGTTATAGCCTAGCATATCTATCATCATAAAAGCCCCTAAAATCGCAAAAGGCAGGCTAAAAAAACAAAGGCTTGCATAAGCCCAATTTTTCAAAGCAAGAAAAATCAGCACAAAAATGGCTAAAAGACTTAAGGGGATAATATAGCTTAACGTATCAAGCGCTTTTTGCAAATATTCACTCTCCCCGCTAAATTCATAATAATACCCCTCTGGCAATGCTATATCACTCAATGCTTCTAGGGCTTTTTGTTTGTATGTTTTAGCACTTATGTTTTGCTTAGGCGTAATGTAAATAAAATTCACCCCCAAGCCTTTCTCACTCTTTAGCTCCATGGGGGCATTTATATACTCTATATCCACCAATGCCCCCAAAGGATAGAATCCAAAAGGAGTTTTTACAAAAATCTCTCTTATCCTCTCAATATCATGTCTTTGATAATCCTCTAAACGTATAGAAATAGGATAACTCTCTACCCCATGGATATATCTTGTAATCTCCATACCCCCGAGCGCGGAATTGAGTACATTAAAGATACGCTCTTTTGAAATCCCATAGCGCGCAATCTTTTCATCATTAATATGTAAATCCAAATAATACCCGCTATTTGCCCTCTCTGCAAAGACAGAGAGGCTCTCATCTAAGGCTTTCAAACGTGCTTGTATTTGTAAAGAAATATCTTGTAGCACCTCTCTATTATTCCCATAGAGTTTTATACCCAAAGGCGTGCGAATCCCACTTAATAGCATATCTGTGCGCCCACGTATGGGATATGTCCAAGAGTTGGTAAGCCCAGCAATCTGCAAGGCATCTTCAAACTTATCCCTTAAATCGCTATAAGAGATTTGCTCCTTCCATTGAGATTTAGGCTTTAAATGAATATAAACTTCAAGCATAGATAAAGGGGCTGGGTCTGTGCTTGTATTTGCCCTCCCTACTTTTCCAAAGACAAGCTCTACCTCATCAAAGCTATAGAGAATAGAATCTACCTTTTTAAGATAAGCTAGCCCTGTTTGAATATTCATAGAAACATTACTTACAGGCATATACATCACCACCCCCTCATGAATTTGAGGCATAAACTCCCAACTTAGCTGCTTGTATATATAATAGCCAAATCCCAAAAGCCCCACACACAAAGCTAAAAATATCCACTTCACTTTTAAGATAAACTCCAAAGCCTTGCTATAAGCTTTCACAAAAAAGGCATTAAACATATTTCGCTCTTCAGGGATAATCCTCCCCTTAATGAAATATAACATCAAAATGGGCACAAGTGTAATAGAGAGCAGTGCCCCGCTTAACATCGCAAAAGTCTTACTAAAGGCTAAAGGCGCAAAGAGCCGCTCCTCTTGCCCACTCAAAGCAAAAATGGGTAAAAAGGATACAACGATAATCATCAACGCAAAAAACACAGCTCCCCCTACTTGCTGCGCGCTTGAGAGAATGATCTCATGTCTTTTAGCAGGGATATGAGTATGAGAAAGATTCTTATGGGCATTTTCAATCATCACAATAGCTGCATCTATCATCGCCCCAATGGCAATAGCAATCCCCCCTAAGCTCATAATACTCGCCTGTATGCCAAAAATTGCCATAAGCAAGAGGCTAAAAAGCACACATAAGGGCAAAATAATCACAATAATAAGCGCACTTCTTAGATGAAGAAGGAAAACCGCACAAATCAAAAGCACAATCACGCTTTCTTCTAATAATGTCTGCCAAAGGTTTGAGAGGGAGCGCTCTATGAGCTCACTCCTATCATACACACTTTGAATCTGCACTTCTGGGTTTGATTGATTAAGAGATTGCACACGTCTTTTTAAAGTCTGCAAGGATTCATAGGTATTGCCCCCATGTTTAAAAATCACTATCCCTCCAACGACCTCACCCTGCCCATTTAAATCTACCGCCCCTCTGCGAGGTGCAGGGAGGAGATTAACCCTTGCTATGTCTTTAATATGTAATGGAGCAAAATCAATAGTCTTTACAATAATATTTTCTATATCTCTTAACTCTTGTAAATATCCGCTTGAATGAATGATTTTCTCAAAGCCCTCTTCAAATATCACCCCTCCTCCACTCTCATTATTTGCCTTAGATACCGCAGAAATGACCTCCTCTAAATCCAAGCCATAGCGCACCATTTTTGCATTATCAAGCGTAATTTCATAGTTTTTCACAAAGCCCCCAATGCTTGCTACCTCGCTCACACCATCAATGCCTAAAAACGCGTATTTATAATAAAAATCTTGCAAACTCCTTAACTCTTGCAAATCTTTTGTCTCACTCCTTAGCACATATTGATATGCCCAGCCTACACTAGTCGCATCACTGCCTAAAGAGACTTTTGCACGCGTAGGTAGGGTATTTACACTGCTTAGTTGCTCTAAAACGCGGCTTCGTGCCCAATAAAGATCTGTTTTATCCTTAAAAATCACATAAATAAGCGCATTCTCATAGCTAGAAATCCCCCGCACACTCTCTACATTTGCAATGGACATAAGAGAGCTCACAACCGGGTAAGTTACTTGCTCTTCTATAATCTTTGGACTTTGATTGGCAAATTCCACTTGCACAATCACCTGCGGAGGTGTGAGGTCAGGGAGGGCATCAAGGCTTAGGTATTTGAGTGAAAATACGCTTGATAGCACAAAGAAAAACACAGCTAAAAGCAGGGCAAATCTATGGCTTATGCTTGCATTGATAATCGCATTTACCACTCATAATCTCCATTATTTTGTGCATTAGAATCTAAAATAAAAAGTGCGTTTTTGGCTACCATATCGCCCTCATTTAAACCCTCTAATATCTCATAAAAATCCCTGCCTAAAATCACTCTAGCTTTTACCTCTTTGGGGATAAACTCCCCTCCACTTTGCATAAATACAAAATACTTTCTATCCTTATATAAAAGCGCATTTTTAGGGAGTATCAGCCCATTGTAGGAGGGAGATTCTATAAACACATAGGCAAACATATCGGGGAAAAACTCTAAATTCGCATTAGGGAGGCTAAAGCGCGCTTTAAGGTAGCCATCAAGCACTTGAGGATAGAGCATTTCAAAGTCTATGGGGATTTTCTCCTTATAGCCCTCTATATGCACATAAGCCTTATTATTTGTATGTTGGATAAAGGCAATATCTTCTTGATTGATATTAGCAACCACCCATAATGTATCTAAATTGATGATTCTAAGTATCTCCTCACCCTTTTTTACCCCACTGCCTACATTGATATTTTTAGCAAATACCACGCCACTAACTGGGGCATAAAATCGCACTTGATTAAGAATCTTATGGGTTTTTGCAATAGTGCTAATCTCTTTAGAATCCACTCCTAAAAGCTCTAGCTTCTGGCGGGAGAGGTGGTTTTTAGTCGTGAGAAATTCACTCTGTGCGTCTATAAGCTCAGGGGAATAGAAAGTAAATAAAGGCTCGCCCCGCTCTACCTTTTGATAGGTTTGAGAGACAAAAAGCTCTTGTATAAAGCCATCTGTGCGCATACTTACACTAGAGTTTGCACTCTCTGGGGCTTCAAGCTTAGCATAATAGCGCTTGATGTGGCTAATCTCTCCCTTTGTGGCTTTAACCATAGGGATATTAAAGCCCTCTTGTGCGCTTATCTCCAATACACATACACATAAAAAAGCCATAAAAAACTTTATGCTTTTTGCAAATTTCTTCATATTCATATTGGGTATTTTCATATTTTGCACATCCTTGCTCATCGCTCTCTCCCTCTAGTCTCTCTCGCCCCTAAGAGCCCTTAGATTCCAATAAGCAATATGGAGTGAAGCTAAGGTCTCTAGCCGTAAAATTTCTGTATCAATCTCATCATTTAAGGCATTATAAAACTCAAAAAACGCAGCATTCTGGCTTGTGGAGTGGTGCTTATAGAGGCTTGTTATCTTATGATTTGAAGGCAGGGCTATGGTATCAATAAGCTGATAATTTGCCTCTAAATTTGCAATTTGGGCTAAGAGGCTTTGAGCGGTGTGTTTGAGTTTATTTTGCACTTGGGTAATATCACTTTTATTAGAGAGATATGTGTAATTTTTAGCATGTACAAGCTGCTTTTCTTTACCATAAATAGGCAGGGGAAGCGAAAAAGAGAGGCTAAACATATCTGGGTAATGCTCTCGAAACATATAACTCCCATTTAAAGCTATATCCCCTAAATAGGACTTTTTAGCGAGTTTAAGTGAATCTTGTGCATTTTTTGTGCTTAAAATAGCTATTTGTGCCTCATAATTATCCTCTAAGAGTTGTGAGAGAAACTGCGGGCTTTGCACAAAGGCAATATCCTCACTGCTAGGCGTAGGAGGGCTAAAGCTAAAATGATGCTCAAAGCTCGCTTGACTTAACGCAATGTGTGCATTTTGAAGTTGGTTAGATATATCATTTTGCTTCAAAGTAAGCTTAGCCTTTAGGAGATTGAGTTTATGAATCTGCAAGGGGTTAAAATTACTCGAAGAATGCAAGGCTGCAATGAGAATATCAAGGTTTTTTATCGCTTCTTGGGTAAATGACAAAAGCTGCTCATTCTTTTGTGCATTAATGGATTGGGTAAGGAGTGTGAGGATATATTGGTCTTTTAGGGCTTTAAGCTCTAAAAGCTTTATGCGTGAGGTATTGAATGTAATTTGGGCTTGAATCTGGCGCTTTTGATTAAGATCAAGATTCCCCCCTATGCTTATGGCAATATTTTGCATTTGATTTGCACTAAGATTAAGCGGAGTGGGGACTTCTGCACTATTAATGCCTATGCTAAGCTTGGGACTATCCCATTTGGCTTGGGCTTTGGCTTGGGATTGCAAGGCTTTGATTTCATATTCAAGCACCCTTAGCTTTTCATTCTTCTCAAAATATTCACCTATCACTTCGCTAAATTCTTGGCTAAGAGAGCTGGCAAAAATATTTGAAATAAGGGCAAAAAGCATATAAGCAGACTTATGCATTGTCTTTTCTTTATCTTTAATCTTTGGTCTTTTAGATTTTTAAAATCTTTGAGATTGCTTAAAAGTCAATGCTGCTTCTTGCGCGTTGCTCCCCTCCCTGATACATAAATGAGATTCTAATCTGCCAAGTTCCACCATGAGGCAAACTCACCTGCCCTAGAAACTTAGTATCTTTAGCTTCGAGTTGGGCATTTTCAGTCATTTTTGGCATACCGGGCATTTCAGGCATTATAAAGCTAACCTTAAGCCCCTCTGCCTTTATCAGTGCATGATCTTTTTTAATAGATACTTCAAAACTATTATGCCCGGAAGTGAAGTTTTTAGGGCTTGAGAGAGTGATTTCAAAGTCATCTTTATTGGTAATAACCTTCTCAAAACCATAACTCAAGCTAAATGCCATACACATACATATTAAAACATACTTGATACATCTAAAATCCATAAAATAGCTCCTTGTGTAAATTTGGAATGGGACTCTACAATAAGTTTTTAAACTCTTTTTACACATTACATATAAATATAAGACTTATATTCATAATTTAGTCTATTTTATGAACTTGCTTTATTTGCTTAGATACTATTTGATTTGATGTCTTGCTCGCGGGAGTAAATCCCGCTTCGCGCCTAAAGCCCTGCGGGGGGCACTAGTTTTTACTTTTTTACCTTTGTGTGGTTCGCCTAAAGCTTGACTTATAGCTAAGCTTACGCTTATCTATCAAGTCTTTTTCTAAGGGCTTTATTATAAAAACGCCCGCCCTTTTTTAAAGCGCCCTGCGGGGTGGCATTTCTATTGATTTAATGTCTTGCTCGCGGGAGTAAATCCCGCTTCGCGCCTAAAGCGCCTAGTGGGGGCACTCCTATTAATTTGATGTCTTGGTTTGCAAAAATAAATTTTGCAAACCGCCTAAAGCCCTGCGGGGGGCACTCTATGCTAACTTTTTTGCCCTTTTGGGTGGTTTGGGAATTCTAAAAAAAGGTAGTTATTTTGTCGTTCTGAACCTGCGTAGCAGGTGAAGAATCTCTGTAGGCGACTAGTGACTCGGATAGAGATTCTTCGCTACGCTCAGAATGACACGAGGATTGAATTGCTGGTGATTCTTTAAAAGATTCTTCGCTTCCACTACGCTTTCCCTCGTGATGCCAAGTTAATTTCCTTTGTGAGTGATTGAATTTATTATGTGTGGATTTCCTTTGCAGGGTAATTTTGTCTTGTAGGTTAGATATTTTGTCATTCTGAGCCTGTGAAACAGGTGAAGAATCTCTGTGGGAATCACTAGTCGTGCTTTTTGGTGATACCAATAGTAATTCTTCAGCTTCGCCTAAGATAGGTAGCCAAGTTGTCATATTAAGCAAGGAATCTCTACTCGCACTATGGTTTTATTAATTTATTTTTCATAAAATAAGAATTATTTTTATTTCCTAAGCTAGTTTTTAGCTCGCAGATTCTCAAAATTCTTAAAAAGGCAAGATATGAAAACACAATACCCCTTTGGTGCATTCTTTTATGCTACCATTTTCTCTCTTACACCCCTCCTAGCAAACACGGATATAGAATCTAAGCAACTAGACACGCCCCCCCCCGCAGTCAAAAGCAAGTAACCCTCTCTAAATCTATCGTCCGTGATGTGAGTGATTTAGAGACTTATCAAAGTGGGGAGAGCTTGAGTGAGAGTTTCATAAGCTCTAATCCCACAGGCAATGGTGATATTACCTCTATTTTAAGAGTTTTACCTAATGTGCAATTTGATAATGCTCAAAATAGGAGCACTACTCCGGGTGAAATAGACCCTGCCAATATTAGCATTAGCGGAGGGCTGTTCTACCAAAATAACTTTATGCTCGATGGCTTTAATATGAATAATGATCTCAATACCCATGGAGGGAGCGATTCTAATAATCTTGTTGGTATGCCAAACTCTCGCTCTCAAGGCTTTAATATCGATACTTCGCTTTTAGATTCTATAAGTGTGCAAGATTCTAATATCTCTGCAGCTTATGGGGGATTTACAGGAGGGGTAGTAGAGGCAAATATTAGAAAGCCTAGAAGTGATGGCTGGCATGGGAGCATAAGCTACCAACACACAAGTAATCACTTAACGCATTATTTTATCCACCCAAGTGCAGAAGCTGCCTTTGCTACCTCGAGTGATGAAAGTTATCAACCAGAGTTTAGCAAGCATTTAGTAAAGGCAAATGTAGAGGGCTATATCACACAGAATCTAGGCATTATTGGGGCATTTTCTACCACAAGGAGTTATATCCCGCTTCAAGCCTATAATATCAGCCGCTTTAACGGGGGCACAGAGCTTAATGATACAAAAGAGCAAAAACGTATAAGTGATAACTACTATCTTAAAGCCCATTATAATCCCACAGAGAACTTCACCCTAGAGGCAAATTTAGGCTATATGCCGCAATTTAACACCTATTATAATAATCTAGCTAGAGATAGCTTTAATACCATACAAAGCGGAGGTACTCAAGCAGGACTAAAGGCTATATGGGAAGGCAATGAAGCTACATGGACCAATACTTTAGGCTACTCTAGGCTAGAAAATTCAAGGAAATCTGAATCAAACTTTTATCGTTGGTGGTATGCTAATAGTGTTGATAAAAATTGGGTAGTGCCCACCACCCAAACAGGCTATATATATGAGGGAGGTTATGGAGATATTGAACAACTCCAAAACACACTGAATTTCAAATCAGATTTAAAATTTGAATCTATTGATATATGGCGCACAGCACATACTTTCCGCTTAGGGGCGGAGATAAATTATCAAAACATCAAGCAAAATAGATTGGGCAATACTTATAGTGCTAATGGAGCACCTCAACGGCTAGCTAGCTCTGCGAGCATTACAAATTGCACCCTAGATAGCTTTGGCTTAGATACTTGCTCTTTAGTGCCATTCACTCAAGGAAGCACCACATACAATGGGCAGTATATGAATGGGCTTGTGGTATATAGTGGAGGAGAAGTGAAGCTTGATAGCACTTCTTATGGAATCTACCTTGAAGATGATATTAAGTTTGACTTAGGGGGCTTTGGGGAAGTCAATACACGTTTAGGTTTGCGACTTGATGGTGATGATTATATGGATAAACACACGAGTGCCCCGCGATTTTCACTCAATTACATAACCCCTACAGCACAAAGCTATAAAAGTACATTTATCTTTGGGGCGAATCGCTACTATGGGCGTAATCTCTTCTCTTATCGGCTCTATGATTCTACACTTTCTCAACAGCAAAGATACACAAGAACGCTTAATACCCAGACAAACACCCTCAGTGATTGGACGCTAAATACCGCCTACACAAGCACAAAAGGCACAAGATTTAACCAACTCAATGTCCCTTATGATGATGAGATTATGCTAGGGCTTTCACAGAATCTTTGGCTTTTTAATGCGACATTAAAATACATTCACAGAGAAGGGAGAGATGAAATTACAAGACGCGCAAGGAGTACCAGAAATAATAATGCCCCAGCCCTAAGCGGGTATAGCACAAGCTATAACTTCTACACTAATGATGGCAGCAGCAGGAGTGATATTATTACTTTTATGCTAAGCAATACCGCTCCCATAAATACCTTTGGCTTGAAGCATTACTATCTCCTAGCCTTTGATTGGACAAATACAAAACGCACGTATAATCCCTTTAGCTCTGATGAAGCATATATAGAAAATGAGGATATTATGTATAATGGAGAAATCATCAAATACCGCGATAGACCTACAGATAACTACACTCGCCCCTATACGTTAAGGCTTAATACCACACACACCTTTAGCTTAGGGCGCACAAAATGGCTATGGAATAACTTTTTCCGCTATAGGGCAGGATATGAGAGAATGGTGCTTTTAAGCAGGAATAGTGCTGGATATGATAGTAGCTTTAGTGGCTCTCAATATGGCAAAATGCAATTTAGCGGGGCATTTAATTGGGATATGAGAGTGGGCTTTGAAGTAGATGTATTTAAGGGCAATACACTTTTTGTGAATCTTGATGTGTATAATGTATTAAATAAGCAAAATCTCACCACTACAAGTGGAAGCTCTAGCCTTATTTATGTCTCAAGCACTGCTATTCCTGTATATGAGGTAGGTAGGCAGTTCTGGCTCCAAGTGGGGTATAAGTTTTAAAGCTAAAGAAAAAAATTCGCAAAATGGATAAATTTTTATTAAACACTTAGACATTATTAAACAGGGCAATGTATAATAAATCTATGTCATCGCAAGCCATTGATGACATTATATAAATTTTCGTATGAGGAGACTTCCATGGCTGGATATATAGAATTGAGTAATAATAACTTTGATACAGAAGTGAATGCTAATGGCGTAGCTTTGGTGGATTTTTGGGCACCTTGGTGTAATCCTTGCAAAATGCTTGCCCCTGTAATTGACAAACTTGCACAAGACTATGAAGGAAAAGCAAAAATATGCAAGGTAAATGTTGATGATGAAGCAGAGCTCTCCAAACGTTTTGGTATTAGAAATATCCCTACTATTCTCTTATTTAAAGATGGAGAAGTAAAAGACCAAGTTACAGGAGCACTCCCTGAACAAGCTATCCGCGAAAAGCTTGATGCACTTCTTTAAAACCTACACTCTGCTTTATGCGGAGTGTGATTCTTATATCTTCTCTAATGCGAATATTTCCTAACATCTCTTATCACTATCTCACATGTATTGGTGCACTTTTTATCGCCTTATGTCTAAACAACACGTTTAATGCCACTTTTTATCAAGCTGCTATTGAATCTAACTTTGGCTACCTTAATACTTACATTCAAATACTGCATGCCATAATCTTAATGCTAGGGCTTGAAATACTCTGTGTGCGAGTGAGTGTAAAATATGTGCTAGGCTTTGTGCTTATCCTTAGTAGTATATGTGCATATTATATGGATACCTTAGGCGTAATGATTAATGAAGATATTATCCAAAGCATTATGCAAACACACCTTGAGCAAACCCTTGATATGATGAATTTAGGGCTTATAACTTATGTAGTGGTGTTTGGGATTATCCCTTGCGTGCTGCTTGCGGGCATTAAGCTTACAAAGCCGAGTTTTAGACGTGCTACTAAGCAAAAGGTGATTATTATAAGCCTGCTTTGCATAGCCATAACTCTTAGCTATATAAGCTTAGGCAAAGATATTGTATTTGTCTTCAAAGCGCAAAAACACTTAGAAAATATGCCAAACCCCATTGCCCCTATCCGCTCAAGCTTCCTTTACTATCAACATTCACAAGAAAGCTCTTTTACACCAACGCTTATCGCACAAGATGCGCATTTAGCCCCTAATACCCCGCCTCAAATCGTGCTTTTTGTCATTGGGGAGAGCACAAGAAGTGCGAACTTCTCTCTTAATGGTTATGAGAAAATCACAAATCCCTACACCAGCACCCTTAATGTCATAAGCTTTAAAAACTTCTATTCATGCGGTGTGGTTACAGCCATCTCTGTGCCTTGCCTCCTCACACACTACACGCATAAAACTTACACACATCGAAATCTCTCACTCTATGTAAATAATATCCTTGATATTGCCCAAAGTGTCGGCTATGAAGTATGGTATCTAGGGAATAATGGAGGCAAATGCGTAGGAGGCTGTGATAGGAATCTTACAAATATCCTCCTCTATCCAAGCAATAGCCTTGATGAAGTGATGCTCCCTGATATAGAGCATATCATCAAAAATGCACAAAAAAAGAGGCAAAATACCTTTATTGTCGCTCATCAATATGGCAGCCATGGTGCCTCATACGCTGAGCGCTATCCTAAAGCATTTGAGCATTTTACCCCTGTGTGCAAGCAAAAAGAGCTCTCAAAATGCACTTATGAAGAGATAGTCAATGCCTATGATAACTCTATCCTTTATAACGACTATCTCCTCTCACAAATGGTGGGTATGTTAGAAAATGTATCCATGCCATCTATGCTTTGGTATGTAAGTGACCATGGGGAGAGTTTAGGAGAATTAGGACTATATATGCATGGAGGCTTAAGCTATACCTTTGCGCCAAAATACCAAAAGCATATCCCCTCTATTATGTGGTTTTCCAAATCACAGCAGGCAGAGGCTGCCATCGCAAAAACTCATATAGATTCAGAGTTAAGCCACGATAATGTATTTCATACATTACTCCATATACTCCGCATTCAAACCACAGCTTATGACAAAACACTTGATATTCTCCAGCCATAATCTCATTATAAACCATAGCAAAATTCGCACAAATCCACTCAAATAGCCATAAATATAAATTACTTTTAGTAACTTTAATATTTAAAAATATTTTACTTTTTATTTTTTACAATTTGATTTTCTCTCTCCATTCTTAAAATTAATATAAAATCGCAAAACACACAACAACAAGAAAGGATTGCCATGAAAGCACAAGATGCACATAATGAACTCTTCAAAAAAGCTTCACAAAGGCTAGATGAACTCTCCAGCCTACAAGGATTTAACACCAATAAAGATTTAATGAAAGAATTAGAATCTAAAGGATTCTCACGAAGAGATTTTATCAAATGGTCAGGTATGATGACAGCCGCACTCGCACTTCCTGCGAGCTTTGCTCCACTTACTGCAAAAGCTGCAGAACTTGCTAATCGCCTCCCTGTTGTATGGCTACATATGGCAGAATGCACCGGTTGTAGCGAAAGTCTTTTGCGAAGTGATGCCCCAAGCATAGATTCTCTCATTTTTGATTACATTAGCTTAGAATATCACGAAACCGTTATGGCAGCATCTGGTTGGCAAGCCGAAGCAAATTTAGAACACGCTATAGAAAAATATAGCGGAGAATATATCCTTATGGTAGAGGGTGGTATCCCTAAAGGAAGTAGCGAATTTTACCTTACTATAGGAGGGCATGGACGCACAGGCGCAGAAGAAGCCCGCATAGCCTCAAAGCACGCTAAAGCCATTTTTGCCATTGGTACATGCTCAAGCTTTGGGGGCATACAAGCAGCCTACCCCAACCCCACAAATGCCGTGCCTTTAAGTGAAATCACTAATAGAAAAGTCATTAATGTGCCCGGCTGCCCCCCAAGTGAAAAGAACATCGTAGGGAATGTGTTGCATTTTATCCTCTTTGGCGAATTGCCCGCACTTGATGCTTACAATCGCCCCACATGGGCTTATGGATTGCGAATCCACGATTTATGCGAAAGAAGAGGTCGCTTTGACGCAGGGCAGTTTGTAGAACATTTTGGTGATGAAAATGCAGAAAAAGGCTACTGCCTCTATAAAGTAGGCTGCAAAGGTCCATATACCTTTAACAACTGCTCTAAATTGCGATTTAACCAACACACAAACTGGCCTATTGGCGCAGGGCATGGCTGCATAGGCTGCAGTGAGCCAAAATTTTGGGATACGATGAATCCATTTGAAGAGCCCATTGGGAATCGCCTCTATGCCACAAGTTTTAATGGCATGGGCGCGGATAAAACAGCAGATACCATTGGAGCAGTCATACTTGGGGCTGCTGCTATCGGTATAGCCGCACATGCAATCATTAGTTCAACACAAAACGCCAAATAGTAAGGAGAGAAAATGACAAAACGTATAATAGTAGATCCAATCACCAGAATCGAAGGGCACTTGCGCATTGAAGTAATTATAGA
The DNA here is from genome assembly GCF_003364255.1 of Helicobacter marmotae. GTDB lineage: Bacteria > Campylobacterota > Campylobacteria > Campylobacterales > Helicobacteraceae > Helicobacter_C > Helicobacter_C marmotae. The sequence continues at coordinate 87,098 of NZ_NXLR01000002.1, read as the reverse complement.
TGAAAATAATGTTATCCAAGATGCGTTCTCTACTTCAACATTATGGCGAGGCATAGAAACCATTGTAAAAAACCGCGACCCTCGCGATGCAGGGTTTTTAGTGCAAAGAATATGCGGCGTATGTACATATTCTCACTATAAGGCAGGGGTTGTCGCTGTGGAAAATGCACTTAATATTAAGCCACCCCTTAATGCAACCCTTACTCGCACTTTGATGAATATATCCCTCTTCCTCCATGACCACGCTGTGCATTTTTATACCTTGCATGGACTCGATTGGTGCGATATTACCTCTGCTCTCAAGGCAGATTGTGCAAAAGCAGCAAAGCTTGCGTTTAAATACACTTCTAATCCTATCTGTGCAGGAGAGAGTGATCTCAAAGCCGTTCAAGAGAGAGTGGCGACTTTTGTTAAACAAGGCGCACTTGGTCCATTTGCTAACGCATATTGGGGGAATAAGGCATATCGCTTTAATCCTGAGCAAAATCTCATCGTGCTTTCACATTATCTCAAACTCCTTGAAGTACAACGCGTTATCGCACAAATGATGGCAATCTTTGGAGCTAAGAATCCACATCCACAAAGTCTTACCGTTGGGGGTATTACTTCTGTTATGGATATACTTGATCCTAGTCGTTTAGGAGAATGGCTAACTAAATATAAAGAAGTTGGTGATTTTATTAATCGTGCGTATTGGGCAGATATTGTTATGGCAGCAGAAGCCTATAAAGACGAAGATTCTGTGCTGAAAGGCTGTGGGGTAAAAAACTTCATTAGCTTCCAAGAAATGCAAGTAGGAGCGGAGGAATTTTTATTAAGTAGTGGTGTTGTGAAAAATGGCGATTTAAGCAAAGTATATCCCATTGATGAAGATAAAATCACAGAAGAAGCCTTGCACTCATGGTATGCGGATAATGAACCACTCCACCCATATGATGGGAAGACAAATCCCCAATACACAGGCTTTAAAGACGCCCAAACCATCGGACCTGATGGCAAACTTGTAGATTCTAAAATCATTGATGAAAATGGCAAATACTCTTGGATTAAATCACCAAGATATGATGGCGAGCCTATGGAGGTAGGACCTCTTGCTAGCGTAGTAGTAGGCTATGCAAGCGGTAATCCATATATTGTGAAAGTAGTAGATGAGTTCCTAAAAGCCACAGGTCTTCCTACAGAGGCACTCTTTAGCACACTAGGGAGAACGGCTGCAAGAGCCATTGAGTGCAAAATCATAGCCGATAATGGTATCCTTGCTTTTAATGCACTTGTAGCAAATATTGCTTCAGGTGATAAAAAGACTTGTGCCCCTTATGTGATTGATAAAACCAAAGAATATAAGGGACGCTACATTGGTAATGTGCCGCGAGGTATGCTTAGCCACTGGGTGCGCATTAAAAATGGTGTGGTTGAAAACTATCAAGCTGTGGTCCCCTCCACATGGAATGCAGGACCAATCGATGCTAGAGGGCAAAAAGGTCCATATGAGATGAGTTTGATTGGCACACAAGTAAAGGACATCACGCAACCTTTAGAAATTATCCGCCATATTCACTCATTTGACCCATGTATTGCTTGTGCTGTGCATGTTATGGATACTAAAGGCAATGAACTTAGTCAATACAAAGTAGAGCCTTCATTTGCTAGACTTCGCTAAAGGAGAGAGTATGAGCAAGGTTGAAATGTTTAAAAAAGAGCTCCATATGCACGAGGAGTTTTCCGGTCTCACTCGTTTATTTCATTGGTTGAGGGCAATGTGTATTTTCACACTTATTGCCACAGGATTCTATATCGCGTATCCTTTTATTATGTCTCAACCTGAAGTTACACAAGCCACACTACAGGGCACAATACAAGGAAAGGTAGTCATAGAGCAAGATATGGGCGTAGTATCTACCTCATATATGCAAGCCTATATTCGTAATGTGCATTTGATTATGGGCTTTATATTGATTGCTATTTCTTGCTTTAGAGTGTATCTCTTTTTCTTTGATAAAAAGTCTTTGCCAGAGCGAATCTCTTTTGCTCAAGTGAAAGACCCAAAAGTATGGATAGCACAAATCAAAGCCTATCTCTTTTTAGGCAATCACCCCCATATCAATGGCGCGTATAATCCGTTGCAATTTATCACATACCTTTGCCTTGGGATACTCGTATTCCTTATATCGCTAACTGGTGTTGTGCTCTATTATAATGTCTATGATGATGGGCTTGGGGCTATTTTGGCTTTTTGCTTCAAATGGGTAGAAGTGCTTTTTGGCGGTTTATCAAATGTGCGCAATTTTCATCATATCCTCACTTGGGCTTTTGTAATTTTCATTCCCGTGCATATTTATCTTGCCGTGTGGAATTCTATTAAATACCCCAATGGCGGAATAGATTCTATTATAAGCGGTATGCGATATACTGATGATGTAAAAATTTAAATGAAGATTCTCGTGCTTGGCATTGGCAATATCCTCTTTGGTGATGAGGGTATTGGCGTGCATTTAAGTAATTTTTTAAAACTCAACTACAAATTCACAGGAGCAAATGAAGTAGATTTTGTCGATGGTGGCACACTTGCTACTATGCTTATCCCCCTTATTACTTCATACGATAAAGTGCTTATACTTGATTGTGTGAGTGTGGATAATGCCCAAATTGGCGATGTGTATTACTTTGACTTTGATAATGTGCCTCATATCATCACGTGGGCAGGGAGTGCGCATGAAGTAGAAATGCTTCAAACACTAAGACTTACTGCCATTAGTGGGGATTTACCCCCCGTTAAAATCATTGGCATAATCCCTGAAGTCATAGGAGAAGACACCGCATTCACCCTCTCTCCTGCTGTGAAAGAGGGAGCAAAGCTTATGGAAAAGCTTGCCCTAGAATTCTTAGCTCAAAATGGCATAAACGCAGAAAGAATTGATGATAGAGATTTGCAAGAAGTCGCAAATGGCTCATTTAGAGGCTATGAATGATTTATGACTTTAGCTTTTCTAACACAAGCAAAGATGAATCTTTCTTTCTCTATATTCTTGCCCAAAGTGCGCAAAATCTACACCTAAATGCCTTTTTTTATACTCATAATCAACAAACACATTGCTTTATCCCTGATTTAGCCGCACTCCTAAGCACACAAGAAGATTCCCCTAGCCACAACTTATTGCAAAGCTTTTGTAAGCAGGATATAAACTACGCCCAAAACATCTTAGCATTTGCCAATGATATGGCACAAAATCTCCCGCTTTCTCTTTACTTTGCATTTTTAGAGCTTAAGCCTATAACACCGCCACAAGCCTTTTATGAAGCTCTTAATACATTACAACCCCAAGCAAGCCTAAAGGAGATTTTCACACACACTTTCAGACTTCTTTTCCCACAATGCCCTAAAGATACTCCCTTAAATGACCACTTACATATCATCGCTTCATTTCACACACCTAAAACCTACTACTATACCCCAGCACAAACTTCAGAGATTCTTAACCCTCTGCATGAACATTTTGCAAAGCTTAATCCCCCCTCTGCTGTGCATAAAAAACTTTTAGAAAAAGATAAGGCATATTTTATAAATATTGTTAATGAGCTCAAAGCAGGAAAAGATGTGCCCTTTTGCACAACTTTTGGCACGAAGCTTCTCTCACTTGCGCCTAAAGAAGATACGCACACCACGCTTTTATGTGATATTGCCTCGCTTAAAACTTATTTCCGCACACACCAAGCACGCATTGATATACTTGCAAGTTTTGAAAAGCCCACTACTCGCCTCGTGCCAAAAGAAGTCTTTGAAAGTCAATTCCCTCTGGATAAATGCGGATTAACACAAGTTGGTTTGCCATATGATATGCCTTTAGCCATTATTGGAGCCTTACTTTTGCAAGATGAAATTGGCTATTTCTTTCTCTCGCCTTGCGATAAAGAGCCAGATTTTGACTTCAAGCATTCGCAAAGACCTATAACCCAAAATCTTGCTATTGCCCAAAATGGTATTTTTATTGATACATATATCACACCAGATAACACCCTCCATTCTCTTATAGAATCACATCTCAAAGCAGAGCCGGGGGAAGCTTGCCTTGTTGCCTATCTTAGCTCAAGGCATCCTAGTGCGTTTCTTATTCAAAGAGAGGGCTCTAAGATTCTCCTTAATATCGCGTTTGAAACCAACCCTCGCCTGATCCTTGAAGATATTGCACGCTCTTATAAAAGTGGCGATGAGCTTTTAAAAAACTTTGGCAAACATTTCCCAGAGCTCTTATCTGCTGCCCTTAATATGCCACCAACTCCAAAACCCTCAAATAATCTCCTAGACATACTTGATAGCGCAGCATTTGTGCTAGGGCTTAAAACCCCACATCAAAGCACAAGCGATAAAAATGCGCTTTTTTATCATGCCTACCGCTTTGTACGCGAGAGGGGACCACGCATTGATTATAAGCTATTACGAGAAGATAATACGCTTTTACTTGATTATAATCGCATTATCCGCTCCTGTATGAGCTTTAAATGTGCAAAAATGGAAGATGAGATTCTAAGTTTTGGCGCGCTTGATTCCTTAAGTGAATTTGTCGCCACACTTGCACGAGACACTTTAACAAACTTAGCCCTTAATAAAATACTTTTACTAGGAGATATGCTAAGCAATCATATTTTTTTAGATAAAATCTTAGAATACCTCCCTAAAAACATACAATTACTCCTGCCTAAAGACGGATTGATTGATTACTGATACATTACCTAAAAAGGCTAGAATCCACGCCATTTGCACCCCAAAACAAGGAGAGAAAATGAAATCTTTTATATACCTCATAGGTTTTGCAATCTTAATTAGTGCTTGCAGTGAGCAAAAGGGCACACTTCATAGCAATGAATGCCTGCAGGATACGCTCTGTTTATATAAAAATGTATCTTTCTCTCAACATATTATGCCTAATGCCTATAAAGCGAGTATCCGCATTACAGAAAGTGATACATTGCGCAAAGGAGGCGAGATAGCCCCAAATGTCAAAAAAGACATAGCCAATACCCTTAATGACATACTTGCCCTAAGTAAAGAACATGGCTTTTGCGAGGGGGGGAATCACGAATTGCGCCCAAATATCCAATATAAAGACGGAGCAGCAAGAGACACCGTGGGCTATACGTTGAATTTCAACCTTGAATGCGATGTACCGAGTAAAAAGAAAAAAGACTATGATACGCTCATTGCAGATATTGACAAACTCATTAATCAAAACAAATATTTAAGTTTCCTTGCACCAAATGTAAGCATTATAGCCACACCGCAAGCATGGCAAGAGGCACAAGATAAAGCCTTTGCCGGGGCGCTTGGCTTAGCTAGAGAAAAAGAAGAACATTACTCCAAAACACTCAAGCAAAAATGCACACTTATAAGCGCTGATGGCTTAAATAATAACTCCATACAAGCAGATTTTCCTAGAAATGCCAAAGCGACAAGTAATATGAGCGCTTATGCAGACACAAGTTGGGAGCTCCCCATACCAAAAGAGCTAGAAATCACAGCAAAAATCCAAGTGAAATACATTTGCAAATAAGGATAGATATGAAAAGCACATTTGATACACTTCTTATACATGGTGGTATGACTACAGACCCACATACAGGCGCGGTTAATCGCCCTATATATCAAACCTCCACTTATGCCCAAAACGCCTTAGGTGAGCATTTAGGCTATGAATATTCCCGCACCAAAAACCCCACACGTGATGGAATTGAGAGTTTAATTGCAGAATGTGAGGGAGGTAAATTTGGCTTTGCCTTTGCCTCAGGTATGGCAGCTATTGGTTGCGTGCTTAGTCTTTTTAAAAGCGGAGATTGCATTATTATTTCACAAAATGTCTATGGAGGCACTTTTAGAATCTTAGACAAAGTATTTTCAAACTTCAACATCAGCTATAAAATCGTAGATACAACCAATATCTCCGCACTTGAATCTGAAATAACCAAAGAAGTAAAAGCCATTCTTATAGAAAGTCCAGCTAACCCCTTGCTTAATGTTACACCCTTAGCACAAGTAAGCGAGCTCTGTAAGAAAAAGGGGATTATAAGCATTGTAGATAATACCTTTATGACCCCCTATTTGCAAAAGCCCTTAGCTCTTGGCATTGATATTGTGCTACATTCTGCTACAAAATATCTAGGCGGGCATAGCGACCTTATAGCCGGGCTTGTGGTTGTAAATGATAGCGCACTTGCAGAGAGGATTGGCTTTTTGCAAAATAGTATCGGGGGTATCTTAGCGCCTTTTGATAGCTTCCTTTTAATACGAGGTATGAAGACACTTGGGCTTCGTATGCAAAGACATTGTGAAAATGCCCTCTTCCTTGCAGAGCATTTAAGCCAACACCAAGCCATTAAAAGAGTGTATTATCCGGGTTTAGCAAGTGATTTAGGCTATAAGATTCAAAGCACACAAGCACGTGCTGGTGGAGGTATGCTAAGCTTTGAGCTTAAAGATAACTATGATTATAGAATCTTCTTTAAATCAACCTCTATCATCGCCCTAGCTGAAAGCCTTGGCGGAGTGGAATCGCTTCTTTGCCACCCCGCTTCAATGACACATGCCTCAATCCCAAAAAACATACGCCAAAGTATGGGCATAACTGATAATCTCATTCGTTTATCAGTAGGTATTGAATATGCACAAGACTTGCTTGATGATATAAATCAGGCTATCAAGTCTTCAAAGATATAAAATGCTTATTCATTCGGCACTTGAACTTATTGGCAACACGCCCATTTTAGAACTGACACATTTAAAGATTCCAAATAATAATCGCATTTTTGCCAAGCTTGAATCACATAATCCCGCAGGCGGAGTGAAAGACCGCGTAGCCCTCTATATATTTCAAAAACTCTATGATGAGGGCAAACTCACGCAAGATTCTGTAGTGATTGAAGCTACTGCGGGAAACACAGGGCTTGGCATTGCCTTTGTCGCTAAGCATTTTCATATTAAATCCATTCTTGTTGTACCTGATAAATTTGCGGTTGAAAAGCAGATTCTCGCACGTGCGCTAGGAGCGGAGGTGATTAATACCCCAAAAGAGAGTGGCATACAAGGGGCAATTGATAAAGCAAAGGAACTTCTCCAAACCACACCGCATGCCTTTAGCCTTAATCAATTTGAGAATCCTCAAAATCCAGAAGCACACTACTTCACCACCGCAGCAGAAATTTATGCTGATATGCAAACCTTGCAACCTATACACTCACCCGTTTTTGATTATTTTGTTTGCGGAGCTGGAAGTGGAGGGAGCTTTAGTGGGTCTATGCGTTATTTTAAGGAACAAGATTTGAGGATACAAGGGGTGCTATGCGACCCCATAGGCTCAGTCATTGGTGGAGGAGTTGAGGGCTGTGCGAATATTGAGGGTATTGGTAATAATGTCATACCCAAAACAATGGACACTTCACTCATGGATAGAGTGCAAAAAATTAGTGATGAGCAAGCATATGAGGGAGTGAGAATCCTAGCTAGAGAAGAGGGTATTTTAGCGGGTATTTCATCGGGGGCTTGTTTGCAAGCCTCACTTAATCTTGCTAAAGAAGTGCATAATAGCCTTATTGTAACGCTTTTTGCCGATGATTTAAGTCGTTATTTTTCTAAACATCTCTTTTAAAAGGTTTGCATATAAGCTTGTAAAACAAAGTAGCCAAGAATATTTTATTTATAAGATATTTATAGGCAGAGTTTAAATTGTTTTTAGAAATGAAGTTATTTTATCAGCCCTAGTGTGAGCGAAGATGAAGAATTTATAAGGGAATCACTAGAGACTCTACCTCATTGTCATCACGAGGGAATGGGCACGACCGAAGAATTGCTGTGGGCGACTAGTGATTCCTTTGTGAATTCTTCGGGCATAAAGCCCGCAAGACATGACAAAATAACTGCCTTTTTAGTGTTTCTGTTAAGGAGTCTTTAGCGGATAAGAGAGATTCTTCGCCTGTTTCACAGGCTCAGAATGACAAACGAACTACCTTTTGTAGGAGAAACCAAAACCACCCAAAAGGGTAGAAAAGTAAAAGTTAGTGCCCCCCGCTAAGCATTTTAGGCGACAAACTTAAAGCCCTTAGAAAAAGACTTGATAGATAAGCGTAGCTTAGCTATAAGTCAATCTTTAGGGGGTTTGTGTAAATTTACTTTACACAAACCAAGATATTAAATCAATCTAAATCACTACTCAAGCCTACAGCAATTCTTCGCCCACCAAAGAAAGCAAAGACATAGCAAATCCGCCAGTGAGTGAAAAATATGCCACTTTACAATCAAACCAATAACCCTAAACACTAAAGCTACATTGAAAGCCCGCAAATCACCACATATAGATTCTAAGCAAGCCTTTAGAGTGCTTATGTAATAATCAATCTTAAAATATATAAATAAAGGAGCTAAGAATGAGTAATCTAGCTACCGCAGAGGAATTGCACAACACCTTTTCCCAACTCATTTCCCCCAATGAAGCTAAGCAAGAAAAAAATAAAGCACATAGCACAGCTCCGCTAAAGTCGCGCTCACCCCTTAAGCAAGAATCAAAAGAAATTTACCTAGAAGAAAATAGCCTTATAACCTCCAAAACAGATTTAAAAGGGCTTATTACTTACGGGAATGCTGATTTTGTGCATTTTAGTGGCTTTAAGGAGGAAGAGTTTTTAGGCAAACCTCATAATATCATCAGGCATAAAGATATGCCACAAATTGCCTTTAAACTCCTGTGGGATAATATCAAAAATGGTAAGGAGTTTTTTGCTTTTGTGAAAAATAACTCGCGTACTCAAGCGTTTTATTGGGTATTTGCCAATATTACCCCCTCATACGATAAGCAAAAAAATATCATTGGCTACTATTCTGTGAGGCGTCGCCCGAGTAAAAAAGGCATAGCCTTTATAAGCGATGTATATGCCAAACTCCTCCAAGCAGAGGCACAAGGGGGTATGAATGCCTCCCTTGCACTCTTAGAACAAATGCTAAAAGAAGCACAAACAACATATGATGAGCTAATTATTGCCCTGCAAAATACAGGAGAGGGCTATCACTAGAGCTTACCAAAGCTTCAATTCTGCATTTGTCTTTTTGTAGAGATTCTTATTTTTCCCACCTATGTCGTATTCGAGTGCAAACCCATATTTAATATCTGTTGTGCCTGATTTTTTCAATTTAATATTTTCATAAATAGAACTAGGGATTTTAAGGCTTGTAATGGTAGCACTTGTATTGGGGGCGATTCGTTTAGAGACTTCAGCTTCATTGATAAGATCCCCATCAATATAAAGGGCAACATATTGCACATTGATAACTTTATCACTTTGATTTGCGACCTGAATACTCACATTGCCATTTCCTAGATTAAATGAAGAGGCATTGAGGGTAACATCTGCATTTTTAATGCTTACTGCGGGCAAAGAACGCGAAGCCAAAATATAACGTGCAGGCGTATCGCCCTTATGATTTTGTGCATACATATCAGCTCCATTAGAGAGGAGGAGCTTTATCATTTCTGGATTCTTTTTCATCACGGCATAATGCAGGGGGGTATTCCCTAAATGCTCATCAGCGACTTTTACCTTAGCGCCTTTGTCAATCAAAGCCTTCGCAAATTTATAGTTATTTAATGCCACCACCTTAAGCAATGCCGTTTCACCATGACATACCGCATTCACATCAGCCCCACGTTCAATAAGCAAATACACGATTTCAAGGTTACCCTTGCGTGCTGCATCATATAAAGGCGTATTCCCACGTAATCTCGCCTCAATATCCGCCCCAAGGCTGATACCCTTACGCACTTCAGTATAGTTATTGCTAAAAAGCAAATAATTATATCTATCATTTGCCCCATAGCAAATGCCTATTAAACTAAGTATCAGTATATAAACTCTTATGCTATTCATCGCTTCACCTCCTTAAAGAGTAAAATGCTTCGCGCTTAATGCCTTGACTTTCTCATATATGCTATCAAAATCCATACCAAAGGTACGCACCTCTGCAATACTTGTCATAAAATTTGTATCGCCAATATAACGTGGCACAAAGTGGATATGCAAATGCTGGGGTATGCCCGCCCCACCTGCCTTTTTTACATTTAAGCCCATATTCACCCCTTGTGCGCCATATTCATAAAGAAGCTCCATTGCCTTATGTGAAAGACTATGGAGATGAAGCCACACCTCTAAGGGAAGCTTCTCTGGGGAATCACAATGCCTTAATGGTAAAAGCATAAAATGCCCGGGCGTATAGGGATAGAGATTCATTACCCCAAAGACAAGGCTATCGCGATAGATAACATAATTTTGCCTATCATCTTTAGGGGTATTAGCGATATTACAAAATACACAATCCTCCCCCGTATGCGGGCTTGATTGGCTAAAGTATTTACTCCTCCAAGGGGCGTAGATTCTATCCATATATCTCCTTATATCCCTTAGATATAGCTTGGGGCGTCGTTGCTAAAGAGCACTAAATCTTGTGGCAAGGAGCAGGATTTAAGCATATCTTCAAGCATACTCTTATCTTTAAGGACAATTTTTTGCGCATTATGGATATGTTTGCAAAGGAGCTTGCTGTTAAGCTCGCCTGTGATAATAGCAATATCAAACACCCCATCAATAGCCTTAGCAAGCTCTATATTCGCCTCTTTGCTGCTCTCTACAATACCGGGCGTTACAATAATCTTACGCCCATTATAGAGAGAAGATAGCCTAATAGCCTCTTTCATACCCTTCAGATTCCCATTAAAACTATCATCAAGGATAAGCTTTTGATTGGTTTGTATTTTATTTAAGCGATGAGGGATAGGCTCCAATCTACTCACTGCCTTTTGTATATCCTCCACTCTCAAACCTAGCTCAATCCCCATATAAATCGCCGCACTCAAATTAATAACATTAAAACGTCCAAGTATCATAGTCGCAAATTCATACCATTGCTCTTTAATGTAAAGTTCAAATTTAATGCCATTTAAATCAGATACAACATTACGGATATTTTCTGGGAAGAATACAAATTTCTTTGTCATATTTGTTTGCATATTTGGGGGTTTGGGATTATCTTTAAAAATAAAGGCTTTTTTTAATCGCGTACTTTGCAAAAGCTCATATTTTGTCTCTACGATATTATCAAGACTTTTAAAATATTCTAAATGCTGCTCTCCTATCTCACCAATCACCGCATAATGAGGATTAAGAAATTCGGCAATGAGGGCTATATCTCCTTTCAATCTCGCACCTGCTTCGGCAATATAAATCTCTGTCGTGTAGTCTAAATTCGCATTAATATCTGCCACTATACCTGTGTGTGTATTCACACTACGAGGCGTAGCATATACGCGATATTTTTCTTTGAGAATCTGAGAGAGAAAGTTTTTAATACTTGTTTTGCCATAGCTTCCTGTTACGCAAATAATCATAAGCCTAGACATAATATCAAGCTTTTCTTTAGCAAGTGCGATATAGCGATTAAGCAGTGTATTTTCATAAATACGCGATACGACAAGGGCAACTAAAGGCGGGATTAAATCAAGCAAAGTACTTGCTACGCCTAAAATATGGCATAGCACCTCATTAAACACCATAAAAATTAAAAAAATCACACTAAATCGAATAACACGCGGGGTAAAATTCAGCCTTTTATCAAGCTTAAAATTCCAAATAGCCATCATCAAAGCATATATCACGCTTAAAGCAATAAGCATATAATTCCCTTGAGGGCTTGGGATAAAAAATGCCACCACATACACTACAAGCGGCAATACACAATAATAAATATGCCACATATATTTATGGTGCATACACACCACTCTTTTAACGCTATAGTTATACCATTGTAGATTGGTTATCATATAGTAGGTAGCACAAATGACAAATATCCATTGGGCTATCACATCAATAATTAATACATTTTCCATACGCTTTCCTATTGATTATTTAAGAATTTCAAAGTTTTCTAAGGCTTCATTAAGCTCTAATAATGCTGATTGTATTTCTCTCACATCGCTTGCAATGCTCCCAACTCTCAAAATCTTCTCTAAATCCTCTAAGGCTTGCTTACTCCCTTGTGCGACTACGCGCACGCTTCCATTAGGGAGATTGCGTATATGCCCGCTAAGGAGCACTTCTTGGGCATTTATAGAATCTACTTTTGCCTTAATAAAACGGCGGAATCCCACACCCTGCACACGTCCAAAAATAATAAATTCTCTGCATTCTTTCATTGCTCACTCCTATATAATCTCTCAATTTCAGCACCCTGCTTTAAGAAAAAGTAATGATCCCCCTCTAAGGGGTAAAAACATTGATTAGGTATCAAGGCACAGAGGGCTTTACCGCTATCAAGCGGAGTAGCACTATCTCCCTTACCCCAAAAAATATACGCCCTGCCTTGATATTGGCTAAATAATAATGAAAAATCCTCATCAACAACATTTTTAAAAGTCTGATACATACCCTCATTCATATTTTGCACATCTAAAGAGCGGAATCTCCTCCCCAAAGCAGCAAACTTGCATTTGTTTAAAACTTTTGCAAGCGCTATCTTACATCTCACACCAAAAGGCTTAGCCCTTGGGATACCAGCTGAAGAAAGGAGTATCATCTCTTTTGCTTGACAAAGCAAAGCAACCTTACCGCCAAAGCTATGCCCCACGATGAGGCACTCTTTAAGCGCCCTAGCGCTTATATCGCTAAAAAATAACTTCACAATATTGGCATAATCTTGCGTATAAAGAGGCTTTGTATTAGGGCTATTGCCAAATCCGGGCATATCTATATAAATATGCTCATATTCTCCAAAATATCTTTCAAAAGCAAGTTTCATAATTTCTTTATTACTTCCCCAACCATGCAAAAATAGCATTAAAGGAGGGGATTTAGATACTATGAGTGGTTTGCGCTTCTCATAGCTTATATCAAAATACTCGCCTTGATACTCTATACGTCTTTGTGCCATTGATTTATTTTCCCTTAACGTGATGAATGCGCTCAATATATTTATAGTTAATGTTAATGCTATGTTTTTTAGGCAAACTCTGTGCGAGCTCATGTAAAGCGAATTTAAAATCACTAAAAAGATAATTCGCCATAGATCCGGGCACGGGGTTAATTTCATTCAAATACACTTCATTATCCATCACAAAAAAATCACATCGTATCAACGCCCCCTCAAAGGCATTTTCATAAAGTTTTGCAAAATTTTGCTTTAGCTGTTCTTCTAATGCTTGGCTAATATCTGCCTTTAGAACTTGCGCTGTGCGTGAGAAGTCTAAATATTTGTTTTCAAAATCAAGCATTTCCTTTTTGCTGGGCTCTTCGATAATAGAATATCTAAACTCACTCTGTGTGCCATTTTTAATCTTATATCCTGCGAGATTATATTCTTTAATGCCGCTTTTAAAGCACTCTAGCACGATACTATCATCATATTCAAAGGCTAAATCCATAGCATACTCTAAGTCTTTTGCTTCATTAACAACACTCACACCTATAGAGCTACCAAGCCGTGCGGGCTTTAAGATTAAAGGATATGGCAAGCGAGAGAGGGGCGCACTTTGGCGGGTTAGAAGCTCATAATCAAGTGTTTTTACCCCCCTAGCATTTGCATAGAGCTTTGTTAAAGCCTTATTAAAGCTCATCACACTTGCCTCAATACGTGGTCCAATAAAAGGTATATTATAAAACTCAAGTAATGCTCCCATACTGCCATCTTCGCCATCTGCACCATGTATAAGATTAATCACCACCCCAGCAGGTAAGGTGCGCATACCAAAAAGGGATTTTTGAGCAAATCTGCCATGGTGTAAGAAAATCTCTGTGCATTTTTTATATGCCCCTTGAGTGAAGTATTTTGACTTCATACAATCAGCGGGGATAAGATAGAATCTATGCTCACTATCTAAGAAAATAAAATGCCCTATGCAATCGCCTAATACTTTCTTTAATGCAATCGCACTTACAATGCTAATTTCATGCTCATAGCTCACACCACCAAATAGCACATCAAATTTCATTTTTGCTCCTTTTTGAGTAATCTTTTATCACGCGCTAATTCTTGGGAGAGAAACTTCCCTGTGTAGCTGCCACTTTTGGTATGGTTTTTACTCACTTCTGCTACAGAGCCACAAGCGACAACCCTCCCGCCACCAGAGCCTCCCTCAGGTCCAATATCAATAATATAATCTGCATTTTTAATCATGTCTAAATTATGCTCAATGACAATCACAGAATTACCTAAATCTACTAAATGATGAAGTACTTTTGTAAGCCTATCTACATCTGCAAAATGCAAGCCCGTAGTAGGCTCATCAAGTATATAAAGTGTTTGCCCCGTATCTTTGCGGCTAAGCTCTTTAGCGAGCTTAATTCTCTGGGCTTCCCCGCCGCTTAGAGTAATGGCATTTTGCCCTAAGGTAATGTAGCCTAAGCCTACATCTTGCAATGTTTGCAATCTTTGAGCGATCTTTGGCACTTTAGCAAAAAACTCTAGCGCATAATCCACACTCATATTAAGCACATCAGCAATATTTTTGCCTTTATAGGTGATTTCAAGTGTTTGGGGATTATATTTAGCGCCTTTACACGCATCGCATTTCACCATAATATCAGGCAAGAAGTGCATTTCAATTTTAATCTCCCCCTCACCTTGGCATTTCTCACATCGCCCCCCTTTAACATTAAAGCTAAATCGCCCTAGCCCATAGCCACGCAATTTTGATTCTTTAGTTTCTGCAAAAAGCGTGCGTATATCTTGCATAACTCCCGTATATGTCGCAGGATTGCTTCTAGGAGTGCGCCCGATAGGACTTTGATCAAGATAAATCACCTTATCTAAATGCTCTAAGCCCACTATCTCTACGCCATCGCATTTTTGCACCTTTTTTGCATTATTTAAAAGCTCTTGTGCCACAGGGAGTAATGTCTGCAAAATAAGAGAGCTTTTACCCGAGCCACTTACGCCCGTTACACACACAAATTGTGAAAGCGGGATAGAGACATTGAGATTTTTTATATTATGAATATTGACATTATGTATATGTAGCCATTGTGTAATCTCTCGCTTATGAGGATAGGATATAACTTTTGTGCCTTTGATATATTGGGCGGTTAGGGTATTTGAGCCTAAAAGCTCTTTAACATTCCCACTAAATACTACTTCACCCCCGCGCAAACCCGCCTCTGGTCCAATATCGACAATATAATCCGCATTAAGGATCGTCTCTTTATCATGTTCTACCACAATGACAGAATTCCCTTTCTCCTGTAAGCCTCTTAGGGTTTTAATCAATCGCAAGGTATCACGCTCATGTAAGCCAATGCTTGGCTCATCAAGCACATACATCACACCTGTAAGCCCACTGCCAATTTGACTAGCAATGCGGATTCTTTGCGATTCTCCCCCGCTAATACTCCGCGCATCTCTCCCCAATGTGAGATACCCCAATCCCACATCATAGAGGAAAAACAATCTCTCATGTATTTCTTTTAAAATGGGCTCTGCAATCACTTTATCTTGCTTACTCAAATACTCAAAGTTGCTTCTATCATTAAAAAACTCATATACTTTCTCTATAGGTAAATCAATCAGCTCGCCTAAGCCCAAACCTCCTACCTTTACGCTTAAAGATTCTGCCCTTAAGCGATGTCCCTTGCAAGTGGGACATATTTTCTCCGTTGTATAATCACCCAATTCTCGCTCATCTTTAAACATATCATAAGCAATTTGCAAAATTCCCTTCCAAGGGCGCTTCAGCTTACTCCCCCTCCAAGTCATTTCTACTTCATTTTCCCACCCATACAGCAAGGCACTCTGCTGGGAGGCGCTTAGCTCTTCAAAGCTAAGCGCTGGATCTATCTTCGCCCCCTTGCAAAAGGCGTAAAAAAGCTCTGCATAATAATTGCGATTAAAGCCAAAAATAATTTTAATGCCGCCTTTAGAGAGTGGTTGGGATTTATCAAGGATTTTTTTTAAATCAATACCATATTTTGCCCCAAGCCCTAAACAATCCTCACACGCCCCCTTAGGTGAATTAAAAGAAAACAAAAGTGGCTCTAATTCTTCAAAGCTTACCTTACATCTAAAGCACGCAAAATGCTCTGAATAATGCAAAAGCCTTTTATCATCGCCATTGGTAAGCTCCACCTCAATTTCGCCATAAGATTCTTTAAGTGCTTTTTCTACGCCTTGTGCGATACGCGTTTGATTTTCTGGGCTATTGAGTACTCTATCAATCACGACTTTAATAGTGTGTTTTTTATTTTTAGCAAGCTCTATTTCCTCATCAAGGCGCACCATAACGCCATCAATCATCGCACGCACATAGCCCTTTTGACGCAAAGATTCGATTTTGTCATGGAAACTTCCTTTTTTTTCTTTAATAATAGGTGCAAGGAGTATCATCTTTGCATTACTAGGGAGTTTTAGAATCTGCTCAATAATATCTGTGCTGCTCATGTGCGAGATTCTATCTCCACAGATATGGCAATGCTGCTCTCCCACACGTGCATAAAGCAAGCGGAAATAATCATAAATCTCTGTAATGGTCCCAACCGTTGAACGGGGGTTTTTACTCGTTGTTTTTTGATCAATAGCAATAGCAGGGGTAAGCCCCTCAATCTTATCCACATCGGGCTTACCCACTTTATCCAAAAACTGCCGTGCATAGCTTGAGAGCGATTCTATATATCGTCTTTGACCTTCAGCATAGAGTGTATCAAAAGCAAGGGTAGATTTACCAGAGCCTGAAAGCCCAGTGAATACGACAAGTTGATTTTTAGGAATAGTGAGATTAATGTTTTTGAGATTATTCTCGCGTGCACCGCTAATATGGATATGATTATAATCCTTCAATATATGTCCTTTGGTATGCTTATTTATGTGTAAAAGCTAGAGTTGCATTATATCGTGCTTAATGTGCTTTTGTGCTAATAGCATAATAAGCAAGTCTTTAAATTCTCTCTCACGCTCTGCACAAAGCCCCCATCCTCCCTCTATATACAAAGCAAGAGTGCAATTATTACTATACTCCTTAGGGGTTGGCACAAGTTGGCATTTAAAATCAAATTCCCCCAATAAAGGAGAGCTTAAAACCCTCTGCGCTCCAAAGGCACTAAAAGAGTTTTCAAACACAAGATAAGCCCTAAAAGGCTTAAGCTTAGCTGGCATAATGTTTTAGATTCTTAGAGATTAAGCATTGTAACGCTCAAGCAGGCTGGTATTTCTGCAAGCTGTTTAAGTGCGAGTTCTGGCACTTGAGTATCTACAATAATCACTGCCATAGCCTCTTTATTCTGCCTTGCAAGGCGGAAGTCTGCGATATTGACTTTATGATTCCCTAAAATGCTACCCACAAGCCCAATTACTCCGGGGACATCAGTATTTCTAAAAAGTATCATACTGCCCTTTGGTTCAATATCAAACTGAAATTGATTAATCGAAGTAAGGCGCAAATGCTTATCCTCAAACACCGTCCCGCTTAAAGCAATACTCTCATTTTGTGTATTTAGAGTAAGACAGATGTGATTTTTATAGGTATCACTTTGCTCTTTGGTAGAAATCTCTATATCAATACCCCGCTCTTTAGCGATAAATGGTGCATTGACATAATTAATCTTATCACCCAAGCTTGCATTAAGCGCCCCCACAAGCCCAAAAGTCTGTAAAGAATCTATATAGGCACTTATCTCACCTTGAGCTTGTATATGAATAGATGTAATCACCCCCTTATTTGCCTGCACAGCCAAAAAACCTAATTTTTGCATAAGCTCAAGATAAGGTTTTACCATTTTTGGGAGTTCAGATTCTTTCACGGGGAGATTAAGGGCATTAGGGTAGCTCGAGCCACGAGCGGCTTCAATAGCTGCCTCCGCTGCTTGAATGGAGATTTTCTCTTGAGATTCTAAAGTATTTGCACCGATATGAGGCGTTACATAGACATTAGGCAAATCAAGCAGGGCATTATCAATAGCCGGCTCTTTATTAAACACATCGAGCCCTGCCCATTTGACTTTACCATTTTTAAGCGCTTGGTATAAATCCGCCTCATTATAGAGCCCGCCCCTTGCGCAATTAATGAGTATCACGCCATCTTTCATTTTAGCAAATTCACTTGCTTTAATCATATCTTTTGTTTGAGCATTTTTAGGCGTATGGATTGTGATAATATCGCATGAGAGAATATCATCAAAATTCTTTGTGTAAGCAATGCCTAAATCCGTAGCTTTAGATGGCAAAATATAAGGATCATAAGCGAGTACTTCCATTTCAAAGGCTTTAGCACGAATGCCCACACGAGAGCCGATATTCCCAAAGCCAATAATCCCTAGCTTTTTACCCTTTAATTCCACGCCATACCAATCCTCACGTTTCCATTTACGCTCATTTTTAAGCTGGGCATTGGCTCCGGGGAAATTCCTTAGGGCATTAATAAGATGAGCCATTGTAAGCTCCACTGCAGCTATCGTATTAGCCGTTGGCACATTCATTACCACAACACCCTTACGTGAGCAACCATCAATATCGACATTATCAACGCCCACACCCGCGCGCACTACAGCTCTAATCTGCCCTGAGCTTGCTAGAAAATGCTCATCAACATCAGTCGAGCTCCTTGTAATTACCACATCAGCATTGGTGATTTTTTTTAATAATTCATCTTTAGGCAGGCTAGCAAGATTCTCCATTTGAATATCACTTTGGGCATTGAGCAAATCAAGCCCACTTTGGTGGATATGGTCACAAACAATGACTTTATATTTCATACTCTACTCCTTTTTGTAGTTTATTGCACACTATATTCTAAGCGGTAGTATTGCAAATCCTCTAATAGTTTTTTATATAGCACTTCATTATCAACAAACACCATAAGTTTTAGCGTCTCACCTGATTTATAATATGCAGATTCTATGCGATTTTGAGCCAAAACCTGCTTGAGACAAGCAAATTTATATTCATCAAGCCCATCAATACTGATGGCTGATGGAGCGATATGTTTAGAATCTTCTGAAGCAAAATCAAAGCGAACGCTTAATTCCGTAGCAGGATAAGCATAAGGGATCTCATCATTATTAGGCAATAATTCAAACCAATGTTCATCTCTATAGGCTAATGCCCCACCCACTTGAGGAAGCTCCATAGGCTGGGCATAAAATGGAGGGGAAGTAGAGATTCTATCAAGATAGATAACACCATAAATCCCCCCGCCTATAACGACCAAAAGCCCTGCAAGGAATGTGAGCTTTTTCATTATTTCCTACATTCTCCTATAGGCGATTCTTTAACTTATCGCCTAGTGTCATCTTTTCTTCAAAATTGATAGCCTTAAGCGTTTCTTTTTCTTTTTGTCTCTCTAATCTCTTCACAGAAGCTCGCACGCGATTATTTTCTTCATCAATATGAGCTATTACACACTCGATATTCTCGCCTACTTTGATGTCTTCTTTTTTTAGCGGGTAAATGTCTTCATTGCGAATAAGGGCTTCCATACCATCAACTTTAATAAACACGCCAAAATCCTTAATATCGAGCACCTCGCCATGCACGACATCATCAATCTTATGCGTTTTGCCAAATTCCTTTGCTGGAGAATCCGTAAAGACTTTATGAGAGAGGGAGATTCTTTCATTCTCTTTATCTATTTTAATAATTTTTACTTCAATTTCATCTCCCACTTGCATGGTATCTTTGCATTTAACATTCTTGCCCCAAGAGGCATCTTCATTATGCAAAAGCCCATCAACACCGCCTAAATCTACAAATGCCCCAAAATCCGTTAAAGTAGCGACTTTCCCCTTAATCACAGAGCCTACTTGATGTGTTTTGCTAAATTTTATAAATGGCTTATCAAGGAGCTTCTTAAGCGAAACGCGCAATTTTTTATTCTGTGTGTCAATTTCAATAATTTCAACATCAATCTCCTGCCCTATGCTAAGATAACTTGAGGGGTGCTTGATATTTTTATCCCATGAAATCTCAGATATATGCAAAAACCCTTCAATATCATTACCCAAATCTACAAATACCCCATAGGGCTCGATATTACTCACACTCACCTTGATAGCATAGCCCACTTCAAGCTCTTTTTCTATTTCTTTCCATGGATCATCGCCAAGTGCTTTCATAGAGAGAGAAAGTCTGCGCTTTTTTTCATCATATTCAAGCACTTTAACCATTACCTCATCATTTTCGCGGAAATGCTTTTCAGGATTAATAGGTCCTTTGTGGCTAAGCTCAGTATAATGCACAAGCCCCTCTACCCCACATACATCTACAAAAATCCCAAATGGAGCAATTTTCTTTATAATGCCCTTGTGTGCGCCATCATTTTCAAGTAATTTTGCACTGAGCTCCTTGCGATGTTTGTCATCAAGTTCAAAAAACCTTTTACGAGATACGATAATGGAATTTTTCTCTTTATCAATGTGAGTAATGGCAACCTTATAGACTTTATTCATTGCCTTATCATCTTCGCGGATAGCAGAATCTCTACGTGGCATAAACACATCTACACCATCATATTCTAAGATATAGCCGCCTTTATTTTTTTTGATAACTTTTGCCTCGATAATTTTGTCTTTATAATCATCTGCGAGTTGTGCGATTTTCTCAACAATCTTTTTACTTTTTTGTGCCTTTGTATATGAAGCATGCGGTCCATTGCGACCGGGTGATACAAAAACTTCAATCTTGTCATTTTTATTAAAGAGCAACTTGCCGTTTTGGTCAGTAATTTCAGAAATTTTCAGTCTTGCTTCACACTTTTCTCCGGCAATGGCTACCATTGCATATTCATTATCAATCTCTACAATCTCGCCTACCTGTATCGCCCCGTGGATAGTCTGTTTCTCATTCTGCTCCAACAAACTCTCAAAATCTTCTTCCTCGCTGACAAAGTCATCATGTTCCAAATTTACTAACATCTTAAGCGCCCTTTATGTGTGAAATTAAAATACTTAATATATTCTATCAAAGCAAACCTTATACCATACCTTAAGAATCCTCCCTCAACAAATGCTAAATTTGCTCAATCCTTTTATGCACACTTTGGATAATCCAATCTGGTGTAGAAGCCCCCGCTGCAAGACCACATATTGTTTTCCCCATAAACCACTGCTCTTCTAGCTCATCTTGGTCTTCAACCAAATAGCTATCCACACAATGATCTTGGGCAATTTTAAGGAGCTGCTTGGTATTGGAGGAATTCTTCCCCCCTACAATAATCATTATATCCACCTCTTTACTCAGCTCAAACACCGCCCTTTGATTCTCAAATGTCGCATTACAAATGGTATTAAATACACGCAATTCATTGACCTTTGAAGCGAGCAAGCCCACAAGCTTGCCAAACTGCTCTGGTTGTTTGGTTGTTTGGGAGACTACAGCGACTTTCTTTTTAAATTTATAATCCATAGCCTCACTCACATTGCCTACAATCACTACATTTTCACCATAGCTTGCTACTCCCTTGACTTCTGGGTGATTACTATCACCAAAAATAATAATCTGATAGCCCTCTTTAGACATTTGCTCGACTATATTTTGAGGTTTTGTTACAAAAGGACAAGTCGCATCAATAATCTTAATCCCGCGCGTTTTAAGGGTTTGCAAATCTTCTTTAGTAATGCCATGCGTGCGCACAATGACCTTATTTGAGCTCTGGGCTTGCTCTAGGCTCTCGCTCAAACTCACATCAAAATCCCGCTGTAAGCGTTCTATCTCCCTTGAATTATGAATTAATGGACCAAAAGTCGTAGCATGGGCATTATTCTCGGCAATAGCAATAGCCCTCTTCACGCCAAAGCAAAAGCCATATTTTTGCGCTAATCTAACTTTCATAAACATTCTCCACAGATGTAATATGCGATAAATGCTTCAAAAATTGAGGAAAAGACACATCAATACAAGCACTATCTCTTACTTCACCACCACATGCAAGAAGTGCTATGGCAAAACTCATAGCGATACGATGATCGCCAAAAGAATCTACCTTAGCGCTTTTTAACTCCCCTCCATACACGCTAAAGCCATCTTCAAACTCCTCGCATTCAATACCCATAGCGCGCAAATTGGTAATAATGGCGTGGATTCTATCACTCTCTTTAACGCGCAGCTCCTTGGCATTACGCACAGAAGATACTCCCTCTGCTATGGCAAAGCAAATGCTAAGGGCGGGTATTTCATCAATAAGCCATGCTAGTGCATGCTCTATCTTTATGCCCTTTAAAGCCTTGCCTAACACTTCAATATCGCCTATTTCCTCATATGCACAATCATACCTATGGTATGTAACTTCTGCGCCCATTCTTTGCAAAACCTCAAATGCCTCAATGCGCGTTTTATTTAAAAGTACATTTTTTAACTTCACTCTAGAGCGGAGCACACAAGCAGCAAGGGCAAAATAAAATGCACTTGAGGGATCAGCTGGGATTTTGAGACTAAAAGGCTCTAAGGCTTGCTCTAAGGAATCAAAAACTACTTCATATCCGCCATTTTCATACACTTTAGTCTGCATTTTTACACCCATAGCTTGGAGCATATTTTCTGTATGATTACGGCTTAAAAAGGGCTCATAAAATCGCGAGCGACCCCGTGAATGCAAGCCAGCAAGTATCATCGCACTTTTGACTTGTGCTGAAGCAATCTTACTTGTGTAATCAAAAGATTCTAGCCTTGCTCCTTTGATACTTAAAGGCGCGTAGGCATTACCCTCTCTACCGCTAATACAAGCCCCAATATTATTTAATGGCGTAGTAATACGACTCATAGGGCGCTCATTTAAATACTTATCCCCACTTAGCACAAAATGCCCATTCACGCCACTTAATAACCCCGCAAACAAACGCATAGCCGTGCCTGCATTCCCACAATCAAGTATGCTATGAGGCTCTTTGATTAATTGAGGAGGGGTAAAAATAAAAGCCTTGCCCTCTTCTTCTACCTTAAGCCCTAAGGCACGTGCAATGTCTAAGGTATGGAGTGTATCCTCACCCATAAGATACCCCTCCACCTTACACGGGGCTTTTGCCAAAAGTGCAAAAATCGCACTCCTATGTGAAATAGATTTATCCGTAGCTATACAATCAAGCTCAAGTTCAAAACTCCTTGCAGGCTTTATCTTTGTAATCCGCATTTCCTCTCCTTGCATAAGCTGCTATATTATAACAGCACGCTTTTAGCTTTTAGCAATTTTGACATAAAAAGATTTATGCTCCCTCTCATCTTCAAGCAAGATAACACCATTATGTGCTTGGATAATTTGCCAAGAGAGCGCTAAGCCTAAGCCATTCCCTTTGAGTTTGGTTGTCTTAAATGGCTCAAAAAGCATATTTTTATCCATAATGCCAACTCCATTATCATAAAAGACAAAACACCAAAAATCTTCTTCTTCAACAAAACTCACATGCACTACTCCACTCTCACATTCCCCCTCTTCAATCGCGTCAATGGCGTTAGATAGGAAGTTTTGCAGCACAATATTTAATAAATCAAAATCTGCTAATATTGCTAAATCCCTATGCTTCTCTAACTCAAAGATAAAATCAATAGGCTTAGAATATGTATAATACCCCACACTTTGGCTAAGCTCATTTTCAAAATCACTCAAAGCATATAACGCACGATTTGCCTTTACGCCCTTTGCCCAAAGTAAAGTCGTATTAATCAGCCGCTCTACACGCCATATAGCCTTTTTAATCTCTATCACAAGCGGTTTGGCTTCTACTTGAGTTCGTTTCAAAAGTGTAGAGGTAAGCAGTGAGATAGAGCCTATAGGATTACGAATCTCATGGGCAAGATGTGCAGAGATTTGCCCCATAGAAGCAAGGCGCTCTTGACGTTTTTGATTAGTAATATTGGTAGCACTTATAAGCTTTTTGTCATTTTTGGTATTCACTTGCAAGAGATAGAACTGATCCCCATAAGCTACTTCTCTCTCACCCTCGCATAAATGCCCAACCCCCTCAAATATATCTGCAATCTCCCTTGAAGCGGCATTTTGATAAAAAACACTTCCATCAGATTCCAACACACAAATAGCCTGCGGGAGCAGCTCTAGCACCCACTCATAGAGTGCCTTTAGGCTATTAAATTCATTCTGTAGCCTTTTAAATTCCTCTTCTGTGCCATAGGTGCTTTGTATTAATGTAGCGAGAGATTCTAATAAAACACTCTTATCACTGCTGCTAAGATGTTTTAGAATCTCAGGGTTAATAAGGCTATTTTCCATACGGATTTTTACTTGCAAACTTGCTTGATGTGGCTTTGCCCTCCCTTTCTTGCTCTTTAAGGAAGTTAAATAAAAGCTCACTATAGCCAAAGCTCCCGCTTAGCTCTTGGCTTAATTGGTCAATATACATAGAATGGTATATATCGCTGCCAGGCTCTTTAGGATAGAGCGGATTGTCATTTTTAATAGCATTCTCAAGCATAAATTTAAGCAAAATAGATTCAAAATTATCTGTCTGCTCTCTTAGGGCTTTATCTTCTTTTGCTAAATGCCCCTCATTTAAGGCTTTGTTATAGTTCATAATCGCCATAGAATTATCAATACGCATTACTTCTCCTTTGATGGAATCTTAAGTATCTACATCACTTCAATTTCTGCACGCAACGCCCCTGATTTTTTCATACTCTCAAGGATTGAAATCACATTACGTGGGCTCGCACCCATTTTTTGCAATGCTTTGACAACATTTGAAACCGTGGGTTTTGTGCCATTAGTACTAGAAATAGTGCCTTGGGCTTTGCTTAATACCGCCCCATCTTCAAGCAATAGGGCATCTTTATCTTCTAATGCCTGATCAGAGATTTTAATAGTAATATCCCCATGAGTAATCACCACAGGCTCTACTACAATCCCCACTCCCGCGATAATCGTGCCTGATCGTTCATCAATAACGATGCGCTCTTTATGTGAATAATCTATCTCTACTTCTTCTACTAATGCCAAAAATTCCACCATACTTAAATGCTCTGGCTTAGTAAGTTTAATCGTGCGTGCATCGACAGCGAGCGCAACGGCGTCTGAAAACACGCTATTTAAAGTCTGCTGAATCTTAATGGCATTTTGCAAATCTGAATTCTTAAGGCTTAAGGTCGCATTTTGCTGATTATACAGACTATAGCCTATCTCACGCTCCACACTTGCCCCGCCTATGATACTGCCTGATAGCGCACTTGTGCTATCACCTAAGAGAAGATTCCCTTGTGCTAGGGCGTAGATATTGCCATCAACCCCGCTTAAAGGCGTCATAATCAGTGTGCCTCCATTAATGGACTTTGCATCACCAATGGAAGATACAAGTATATCAAGCTTATCGCCCTGCCTCGCAAATGGCGGCAAATTAGCCGTTACCATAACGGCTGCGACATTTTTAGACTTAATATCATTGGCTGAAAGCTTTACATTAACGCTCTCCAGCATATTTGCCACACTCTGCATCGTAAATTTTGAGCCACTTTTATCACCCGTGCCATTAAGCCCTATCACCAAACCATAGCCCACAAGGCTATTTTCTCTAATGCCCACAATTTGGGCTATTTGTGAGATTTTCTGCCCATAGAGGCAAGAGCAGAAAAAAGCCAAACTTAAGATTCCATAGAATATAAATTTTATTTTGTGCATAATCATTCCTTGCTTCCTGCGTGATTATCTCTTAAGTTTAAGCAAATTACATTCCATAGGCTTATGCTCCTCAAGCTAGACAGATTAATAAAATTTGCTATAATGCCAAGCTTACATAGCCTAGCATATTGCTTATAGGCACATCGGAGTATAGCGCAGCCTGATTAGCGCGCACCCTTGGGGTGGGTGAGGTCGTGGGTTTGAATCCCGCTACTCCGACCATTCTAACAATTCCTTAAACCATAAACAACTTGCACTTTTAGCTAACATTCCTTGCTATCTCACCCGCTATTCTTTACTTTTTTAAACCTTTATTAAAGCCTTTAAATGCGTGGTTAAATCCTTAATGCTATACTCCCTAAATCAATTCCACATAAAGGACTGCTTGTTGAAAATCTTTTTTATAGGTTGTGTGGCATTTTCTTATACTTCACTCCAAACGCTCCTTAAGCTATCAAAGGACATTGATATAGAGCTTGTGGGCGTAGCGACTAAAGAGCATTCAAGCTTTAATGCAGACTTTTGTAATCTTTCACCCCTTTGCCTTGAATATAATATCCCCTTTATTTATGCTAAAAATATCAATGCTGCAGAGATATTAGCCTTTATTCATAATTGCAAGCCAGATATTATCTACTGCTTTGGTTGGAGTGAGCTTATCAAGCCCCCGCTCTTGCAAGCTTATCCAATCATAGGCTACCACCCCTCACATCTCCCTTTTAATCGCGGACGCCACCCGGTCATTTGGGCTTTATTTTTAGGGCTTAAAGAGAGTGCTTCGAGCTTTTTTGTAATGGATAGCGGTGCGGATAGTGGGGAAATTCTCTCCCAAGAGCCTTTTAAAATAACTCCGGAAGATAACGCCCAGAGCCTTTGTGAAAAAATAGAATCCCTAGCCCAAAAACAAATTTGCTCTTTCACTAGAGCCATCACTCAAAGAGTAGATTCTATTAAGCGGGGGGGGGGGCAATACAACATTTGCTCAAGTCCTACATTCCCTCTGCTCCCCGCAAGATCATTCTCTTGCCAATCTCTGGCGAAAGCGAGGGGTGCGTGATGGCATAGTTGATTTTAGAATGAGTGCGGAGGGTATTTACAACCTTATCCGCGCCTTAAGTAAGCCATATGTCGGAGCGGAGGTACTCTATAATGATTCATATTATAAAGTATGGGAAGCAAAGATTGTAGAAGTCAATTTACCTCATATCGAACCGGGCAAGGTTTTAAAAGTGGATTCTCAAGGTATCTTAGCCAAAGCCTATGATAAAGGCATTTTGCTAACTCATCATGAGATAGCACCCCTGCCAAAGGAGGGAGATTACTTCTAACTTCCCCTCACGCTCCTAAGCCCTCAAGTAAAAGGAGCGTGAAATGCAAAAAGCCATTATCTACGGAGCAGGCACTCGTGGCAAACAAGTAGCCCTGCATATACTTTTAGACTACCACATTCTTGCTTTTGTGGATAGCAATCCAGCCAAAGTGGGAATGTCCATTCAAATCCAAGACAAAACCTATCCTATCATTAGCCCACAAGAGATAAATGGGCTTAAATTTGATATGCTTTTTATTGGCACTTATGATATTAATGGAGTGAAGCAAACTCTCTCAACTCTCAACATTCCCGCACATAAAATTAACACCCAACTAGCAGATACCTATATCCACGCGCGCATAGCCTTTATCTACAATCTCTCTTGGCTTTTAAATCAAAGAAAAGTGCAAGGAGCTTGTGCAGAGCTTGGCGTGCATAGAGGGGATAGTGCGAGACATATTAATCGCGCTTTTAATAAGCGATTGCTGTATTTATGCGATACCTTTGAGGGCTTTGATAGCAGAGATTGTGAATATGATAATGCCGCTTGTTTATCAAATGCCAAAGTAGGCGAGTTTGGAGATACCTCACTCTCCCTTGTACAAAGCAAAATGCCCCATTTAGAAAATGTGCGCTTTGTGAAAGGCTATTTCCCAGAGAGCGCAAAAATCATTCCAAAAGATGAGAAATTTGCCTTTGTGAATCTTGATGTAGATTTATATCAGCCTATTCTAGCCGGGTGTGAGTTCTTCTATCCGCGATTAACGGGGGGGGGGGATAATCTTAATTGATGATTATTTTAACCCCACATATGAGGGGACAAAAAAGGCAGTTGATGAATTTGCCAAAGCCCACAATCTCACGCCCCTACCTATTGGGGATAGCTTGAGCATTATGTTTCATAAAAAGGAGTAAAACATGCAAGATATAAAAGCAAAACAATGGAATGAAAGTTATGCAAGGGGAGAAAATGCGATTTTCTACCCGCATGAAGAAGTCGTGCGCTTTTTAAATCGCTTTATTCGAAAAAGGATAGATGAAACGCATTTTAGCGATATTATCTACCGCGGGGACTTTTATCACTCCGGTATAGGCATTAGCAAAAATGGAGAAATTATTGAATCTGCCCCTAATACCAACACAACAGATTCTAAAAGCCCCCTATATCATAATGATTCGCACAAAGCCTGCGTGAATTCTTCGCTTGATTCTCAAGCTCTAAGACATGACAACAAGTCCAACCCGCAAGACAAAATTACCTCACAAAGGAAATTAGTTTGGCATCACGAGGGCTTTATGCCCGAAGAATCTCTCTTATCTACCAGAGACTCTCTAAGTGAATCACTAGCGACCAATAAAGATTCCCATAATAAACCAAAAACACCCAACCCCTTAAAAGAATCCCCCTTCACCCAAGCATACCAAATCACCCAAGCTTCTAAAAGCAGCGGGGGGGGGGGATATAATGAACTTCTTCCTTTGCGGGGGCTTGACTTTGGCTGCGGAATTGGAAGGCAGAGTATTTTAATGAGTGAGTTTAAGATTCAAAGTTTTGGGATAGACATTGCTCAAAATGCGCTAACTCAAGCCAAAGCCCTTGCCAAAAAGCATAATGCCAATGTGGATTTTAGGCTCTATGATGGGCAGCATATACCTTTTGAAGATGAGTTTTTTGACTTCACTTTGAGCTATGGGGTGTTAGATTCCCTCCCTTTTAGCCTAGCTCAAAGCCTAATGAAAGAAATCGCAAGAGTAAGCAAGACTTACTTTTTCTGCTCGCTTATTGGAGAGCAAAGCACAAGTGGCTTTTCAAATATCCACACGCAAAGCTTTAATGGCGAAATAGAAGTGCAAGAAGCCCATGAGAGGGGCACTATACAAAGCTTTTTTGATTATGAAAAGATTCTAAAACTTTTTTCCAACACGTCTTTTGAGATTATCTCCTTAGAGCTGAAATCATATTTAGACATACTCAAAAATACCACACAAAGTCGCTACTACATCGTATGTAAAAAGGCAAATATATGAAAAAACCTCTAAAAATCCTTACCGAAGCCAGTGGCTGCCTCACCAGCTCTTATATCATTGAAGCTATCAAGCAAGCAGGGCATATTGCGTGTGCGAGTGATATTGATAGCTTTAATGCCGCAAAAATAGAGGCTGATGAGTTTATCCTTATGCCCAAGGCAAATGACCCAAACTTATGGGAGAAAACGCTCAATCTCTGCTTAAAGCATCATATTGATGTAGTCCTCCCCACACTTGATGAGAGCCTTTTAGGCTGGAGTGAGCGCATAGAGATGTTTGCCAAACACCATATCTCTGTGCTCCTCTCCCCTCCGCACACCATTGCAACCTTTATAGACAAATGGCAAAGCTATAAATTTTTTAAAAAAATCCATATCCCCACGCCAAAAAGCGCGCTCTATAAGCACTATGGCATTGTAAAGCCCCGTTTTGGGAGAGGAGGAGTCGGCATAGCTAAAGGGAGTGATTTTTTAACGGGGGGGGGGGGATAAATGAAAAAGATTCCTACCTTACCCAAGAGGAAATCACAGGGC
Organism: Helicobacter marmotae; assembly: GCF_003364255.1. Lineage (GTDB taxonomy): Bacteria > Campylobacterota > Campylobacteria > Campylobacterales > Helicobacteraceae > Helicobacter_C > Helicobacter_C marmotae. The sequence goes on along the minus strand of NZ_NXLR01000002.1, from coordinate 57,606 downwards.
AAGAATACACAATCGACTGCCTTTTTGACCCCAAGGGAGAGCCTCTATATATTATCCCTAGAGCACGCATTGTGGTGCGCGATGGCAAATCCACTAAAGGTGAGGTGTGCTATGTCAAGTCCCTAAATGAATATATTTTAAAAATAGCCAAACATATTTCATTTGTAGGGGCTATTAATGCACAAGCATTTATCACACAAGCAGGAGAAGTTTATTTTATAGAAATCAACCCCCGATTAGGTGGAGGCTCTGCCCTTAGCTTTGCAGCGAGTGAGAATTGGGTAGAAGCGATGATAGAGATGTTTATTTATCATCAACCACACACGCCAAAGCCTATTTCATACGGGCTAAAAATGGCAAGGAGTTATAAGGAAGTATATTTCTAATATTTCTCCTTGCTACACACAAGGAGAATATATGCAGAATTATATTTTAGTCACAGGGGCTAGCGGATTTGTAGGCGCAAGCTTATGCCAAAGCCTCCTAGCCCAAGGGCATAAAGTATTGGGTATCGGGCGTAAAGACGCTTATAACACTCACCTCCACCCCAAAGAGAGGGGCTTTTTAAGCCCTGAAACATTAAATCATCATAACTTCAAATATGAGCGACTTGAGCTAAAGAATCTTGATGATTCTATGCTTAGAAAATATGAGTTTTCTCTTGCATTTCATCTGGCTTCTATGGTAGAATACGCGAGTCTTGAATATACTGAATATACTGAATATACGATTACGCCTACGCTTAAGCTCATTGACTTTGCACTTCAAGCTAAGATTCCCAAAATCATCTTTACTTCAACTGCCTCTGTGTATGCACCCCCGCCGGCTTTAAGCCTTGCACCCTATATTATTAATGAAAGTTCTCCTATTTCACCATCTAGCTATTATGGCTTAGCCAAATACACGTGTGAGAAACTCCTAGAAATAGCCACTTTAAAGCATAAAACCCTAAATGTAGCTACCTTGCGCTTTCCTGCGCTTTTTGGGCTAAACCACTTAGGCGGGGTTATTTATGAGTTTGCTAAAAGTGCGTGGGAAAATAGCAATATTGAGCTTTTTAGCAATGGAGAAGTCCTGCGCAATGTGCTTTATATAGATTATGCGATACAAGCTCTATTACTCGCTGCAAGGGCAGAAATCAAGGGCTATGAATGCTTTTGCATAGGTAGTGCTAACTCTCAAAGCACCGCCTTTATAGCAAGCACACTTATTGATGCGCTACATTCTCGCTCCAAGCTTATGCTAAGCCCTAAACCCTCCCCTAACCCCTTTAATGCGCAATTTGATTTAACCAAAGCCAAAGCCCAGCTAGGCTTTGAGCCCCCAAGCATAGAATCTACCCTCAAATCCTATGCTAAAGCCATTTTTATACAAGGAGGCTTAGTATGAAACGCTATGTAAGTGCTATGCCTTATTTTAGCCAAAGGCAGATTATGCAGATTCTATCCCAAACGCGCGCTATGCTAAAAGGCGCAGATAAGCTCTCTATGGGGGAGCACGTAAGGGCATTTGAAGAGGCTTTTGCGCTTTATTGCGGGGTGAGGCAAGGGATTGCCACAAGTTCGTGCTCTTGTGCGCTTGATGTGGTATTTAAAGCCCTAAAGCTTCAAGCAGGCGATGAAGTGATTGTGCCTACACAAACATTCTTTGCCAACGCAAGCTCGGTGCTCCTTAATGGCATAACACTAAGGCTTGTAGGCGTAAATAAAGACTTTATGCTAACCCAAGAACTCATAGAATCTGCCCTTACCCCACAAGTCAAAGCCATAGTTATAGTGCATTTTGCCGGGCTTATAAGCCCTGATATTTTCCATATTGCCAACCTCGCCAAACAACGGCAGATTACGCTTATTGAAGACTGCTCCCATGCACATGGTGCAATCGCCATTGATACAAAAGGAGTAGCGCATAAGGCAGGGAGCATTGGCGATGTGGGGGTATTTAGCTTCTATAGCACAAAGATTCTCACCACAGGCGAGGGAGGTATGATTATGAGTAATCACAAAACCTTTATTAATACGTGCCGAGCTATAGCTAATCGCGGGCTAAAACCACAAAGTGTAATAGAAGACTTTACTACCTTAGGGAATAACTACAGAATGCCAAGTTTTAGCGCTATTTTAGGGCTAGCGGGGTTAGAGCATTTAGAAAAAGCCCTAGACAAACGCGAGAGGCTAACCCTTGCATATAAAAGGCATTTAAGGGCACTTATAGATAATGGCACACTTCGCTTTCAAGCTATCCCTAAGGGCTTTAGGCATAGCTTTTGGAGATGTATTGTATTTTTGCATAAACATAAAGCAAGTGCTATTCTCACAGCCCTTAAATCTAAGCAAATCCACGCAGACGCCCCATATAAGCCACTTTTACATAAACAACCCTTTTTGCAACACCATCCTTTGGTTTGTGCTACCCCATCTTGTGAAGAAGTAGAGCAAAACCATATCTCCCTCCCCTTGCATGAGGGACTCACACTCAAAGATATAGCCTTTATCTCAAATACACTCAAAGAGGTGCTCCATGCAAAAGCTTAGAATCTTAGTTACCACTATAGGCGGGCTTACAAGCCCTGATTGCCTCTTTGCTCTTGCAAATAATGGCGAGAGAGAGGTATTTCTCTGCGGGTGTGATAGCTTTAGCGGAGCGTGCGGGAGGGAGTTTGTAGATGTTTTTATACAATCCCCAAATAGCGCAGAATCAAAAGAAAAATTCTGTGAATTCATTATGCAAGTGAGCAAAAAGTATCACATAGATATTATTATCCCTTGTGGGAATGATGATAACCTAGCTCTAAGTGAGTATAAAAGTCATTTTGACATTCCTATTATGGTTGGGGATTATAAGGATTTACTCATCGCGTATGATAAGCTTGCTGTCTATGAAAGGCTCTCCTCCACCCTCCCTCAATATGCCCCTAAATTTTTTGCTATCTCTAGCTTTGATGGGCTTATGCAAGCTATCCACACGCTGGGCTACCCGCAGAAAAAATGCGTGATTAAGCCGCGATTTGGCAGGGGTGGCAGAGGCGTGTATATCCTCTCTTCTCCCCATTTGGAGCTTTTTAGCATAAAGCCTAATAATGAAGTGCCTCTTAGCTTTTTTAAAGAAGCACTTCAAGCAAAAGAGGGCTTTGAAGCACTTGAAGAACTTATTGTCATGGAGTATCTCCATGAGCCTTTTGTATCTGCGTATTCCCTCTGCCTTAAGGGGGAAAATCTCCTTACAATGGAGCATATACGTGAATGGGGGAATGCCTCTCAAACATATCGGGGGCTTGTGCGCTATAACCAAAGCCTAGAGGAGCTCTGCGGGGCGGTTATTAGAGAGTTTAAGCTTGATTATACCAATAATATGGAGCTTGCCTATAGCACAGATAATCGCCTTGTGCTTTTTGACTTAAATCCAAGATTAGGGGCAAGCAGCGGAGTGGATACATACTTAGGGCTAAACTTCCCCTACCTTGCGCTAAAGCTTGCCTTAGGCGAGCCTATAGCCATTGATAAATCTGCCTTAAAGCATAAAAGTTTTCGATTCTATCGCTATTTTACGCAATGGTGGGAAAATGTGCCATAAGGGGAGTAAGGAGGAAAATAAGGAGGGAGAAATAAGCCTACCTTGCAGGGGAAATGAGTTTGTCAGCTCTTGCAGGCGGGCGTGATGGCAAACTTCGTGCCCCTATAGAGTAGGCTAACCCTCTTGTAAAGGAAATTAACTTGTCATTCTGAGGGAGCATAGCGACCGAAGAATCTCTCCCTGAATCACTAGGACTCAAAAGAGACTTTTCAGCTTTTCGTAAGAATTGACAAACGCATTTCCTTAATGGCTACTAGCCTTAGCTTAATGCAATCAGTAAGGAATTCTGCTAGAATCTACCAAAATTCACAAAAAGGATAAAAATGCGCTTTAAGGCTATCATTTGTGACTTAGATAATACCCTCTATGATGAAAATATATTACTGCAAGCAGTCTGTTCGCATTTTTGTGAAAAACATGCAATAAACACAGCCTTAGCTACAAATATCACTGATTCGCACTTCCGCCTGCATTCAAAGGATATTTTTGGCGATTGGCTTAAGGGCTTTGACTTTTATACACCAAGTAGGCAAGAGGAGCTTTTTAGCCTCTATGCAAGTATGCCTACTGCCCTTAGCCTCTATGAAGATGCCAAAGCATTTTTAGAGGCTATGCAAGAGGGTGGTATAAAAGTGGGGATTCTCACTAATGGCAATATTCAAGCCCAAACTCATAAAATAGCCCTGCTGCAACTAGAGGCATTTCCTATAGAATATGCTAGAATCCTTGGCAAAGAGTATGAAAAGCCCCATATTAGTGCCTTTGAGAGAATCTTAGACAAACTCCAGCTTACAGCTAAAGATTGTGCCTTTGTGGGAGATAATCCACTCACTGATATAGCAGGTGCAAATAATGCGGGCATATATAGTATATGGCTTAAACGTGGCTACAATCGCCTCCTCCCTTGCTCTTATGCAAAGGCAGAAATCACGCATTTTAGCCAATTACACCAATTAATGGAGGTTATATGACAAAAAAAATTCTAGCCCTAAGTGGCATACGAAGCGAATATGATATTTTATATCCCATTCTCAAAGCCTTTGAGAGGGCGGGCTTTGAAGTGCATGTAGCTATAGCAAACGCCCACCTAAGCGACATACATGGCAACACGTATCAAAAAATAGAATCTGATGGCTTTAAAATAGCTGATAAAATCGACTGCCTCTTAAGCACTGATAGACTTACACAAAGAAGCAAGGGTGTGGGACTACTCATAGCGGGACTTACGCAATGTGTAGAGCGCATAAAGCCAGACTTTTTACTTGTGCTAGGCGATAGAGAAGAGAGTATTGCCACTTGTGTAGTGGGAAATTATATGGATATTTTAACCATTCATTGCGGAGGCGGCGACCCTGTATATGGTAATGCTGATGATCCCATTCGCTTTGCTTGCTCTAAGCTTGCTCATATTCACTGCACCACAGCCCAAGAATACGCTCAAAATCTCATTAAAATTGGGGAAGAACCTTGGAGGATTATATGTAGTGGGAATCCCTCTTATGCCAATATCGCCAACACTCCGCAACTCTCACGCGAGCAATTAAGCAAAGCCCTAGATTTTGATATAGCAAATAAAGACTATATCGTGCTGCTTAAGCACCCTTTAAGCTCAGAAGTAAATGACGCCAAAGCCCAAATGCAAATCGCTATAGAATCTTGTGCGAATTTTGCTAGGGAGCATAATCTGCTTGTAGTTGGCATATATCCTAATACTGACCCGGGCAGTTATCAAATTATGGAGGCTATTAAGGAGGCAGAGGCGGCTTATAAGGAAGTGAGATTCTATAAAACTTTGCCTAGAGAGGTGTTTATTAATCTTATCCGTAATACCCTCACTTTAGCGGGTAACTCAAGTATGGGTATCCTAGAAGCGCCCTTTTATAAACTCCCTGTGGTAAATATTGGCAATCGCCAAAAGGGGCGATTAAACGCAGGGAATGTGCATTTTGTCCCTCACAAAAAGCAAGATATTATGCAAGCCTTAGAGAAAGCTTGCTTTGATAAAGACTATAGGGCAGATGTAGCAAGCCTCCCTAACCCTTATGGCGATGAGCATGCTGCGGAGAAAATCGTAGATTTCATAAAAAGCATTGATAGCACTCAAAGGAAATGGTATGTCAAAACACAACTTTGCTAAAGATATTCTTGTTATCTCCACTCACCCCGATGATGAAACACTAGGGGCTGGGGGGACACTTTTAAAACATAGGGCAAATGGAGATAGAATCCACTGCATTTTTTGCACAGATATTTTTAAAGAAGATGGTTTCTCCCAAGAGACTATCGCTAAAAGGGAGGCAGAGATACAAGCTGTGAGTAAGGCATATAGCTTTGAGAGTGTGCATAGATTAGGGCTTAAGACTGCCAAATGTGATACCTACCCAAAAGGTATGATTATTGAAAAGCTATCTATTATATTTCGCTCTATCTGCCCTCAAGTGGTATATCTGCCCTTTGCCTATGATGTGCATAGTGATCATAGAGTGATATTTGAATGTGCTTTTGCTTGCACAAAGTCATTTCGCTATCCTAGCATTGAGCGCGTGCTGATGATGGAGACCTTAAGCGAGAGTGAGTTCGCCCCTGCTTTAGCGGCACAAAGCTTTATCCCTAATGTTTTTGTAGATATAAGTCCATATTTTGAGCAAAAATGCGCCATTATGGCACTTTATGAAAGCGAAGTCGCACCCCTGCCGTTTCCGCGCGCGCTAAAAAACATACAAGCCCTAGCCACCCTCCGCGGAAGCAGCCGGGGCGGAGATTTCAGACATTCACAACAAAAAGGTATTTATTTTAACGGGGGGGGGGGAATAGATGAAACTCCTCTCTACGCCGAAGCCTTTATGCTCCTCAAAGAAAAGTCCTAAAACAATCGCCCTAATCACGGGCACCCGCGCAGAATGGGGGCTACTCTACCCCCTTGCAAAAGCCTTAGATACATCTGCTATTTTCACATTAAATCTCATCGTTACAGGGGCGCATTTATGCAAAGCCCTAGGCGATACGTATAAAGAAATCCAATCTGATGGCTTTCATATCACGCATAAAATCCCTATTTTAGATGATTTAGGCACAAATGCCCTAAATAGCGCTCAAAGTATAGCAAATGCGATTGTCGCCTTTAGTGAGTACTTCGCACAAAATACGCCCGATATGGTTGTGCTTTTGGGGGATAGATATGAGGCTTTCGGGGTAGCCATAGCTGCAGCTAACTTAAATATCCCCATAGCTCATATTAATGGAGGGGAGAGCACGCAAGGGGCAAATGATGAATATATGCGCCATTGCATAAGTAAAATGAGTTATCTGCATTTCCCTAGTACAGAGCTTTATGCCAAACGTATAATCCAACTTGGCGAAGACCCAAAAAGGGTGTTTAATGTAGGCTCTCTAGCGGTAGAAAATATCCATAATACACCCCTCCTACCTAAGCCCACTTTAGCCAAAAAGCTACATATAAATGAAGCATTTTTAGATAAATTTTGCGTTCTTACATTTCACCCCACGACTTTAGAATCCACAAACCCCGCTAAAGAAATTACCCTTTTAATCCAAGCACTTCTTCAAAGCGATTACAACATACTCGCCACAAAGGCAAATGCAGACGCCGGGGGATGGGCTATCAATGACTTGCTTAGCTTATATGCTAAAACATATAGCAAAAGGCTTGTATTATGCGCGAGTTTGGGTAGAGTGATGTATCTCTCCGCTCTAAAATGTGCAAGTTTTGTGATTGGCAATAGCTCAAGTGGCTTAAGTGAAGCCCCTATACTTAAAGTTCCAACTATTAACATTGGCAATCGCCAAAAGGGGCGCTATATGCCAGATTCTGTGCTCTGTATAAATCCAAATTTACACGATAAAAAGCGCTATATGCAAGAAGTGCTTGATGCTATCGCCACGCTCCAAAGCCCAAGCTATCAAAGCACTCTTAGCCACCCGCACCCCTTTGGGGAGGGCAAGAGCGCAGAGAAGATTACAAAAGTGCTAGAAGATACATTTCAATATGGAGAAATCAACCTCCAAAAGGCATTTTATGATATACATTAGAAATGCTTTATTTTATTGCCCTAACACACAGCCGAAAATCTCTAAGCAAATCACTAGTCACCCACAACAAGTCTTCACCCCTTAGCGGGGGTTTAGAATGACAAGGAGGCAAAGTCGCTAGTGATTCTCTTTTTTCTTTTTCTATAAGGGGGAGGGGCTTGAATGTGCAAGTATGGGCAAGAGCTTCGCTCGTGCGCGAAGTCGCTCCCTCCCCCTTATATATCCCCCACCCCGACGACGCCTTAAGAGGTGGCACTTCGTGCGATTTAATTTTATCCTAGACGAGAATATATCTCACTGCTGAAAGACATTTGGGACTTGTTGTCATTCTGAGGGAGCACGAAGTGCGACCGAAGAATCTCTTTCAAACCTACTAGAAAGCCCACAGAGATTCTTCGGTCGTTTCACTCCCTCAGAATGACAAAATAATAGCATTTACTAGAAATCCAAAAAGCAATTCTTCACCCCTTGCAGGGGTTCGTGATGCCAAAAAATAATTTACCTTGCGGGTAGCCAAGTTTATCTCCTCTAGCGGGAGTGGTAATAACCGAAGAATCTCTAATAAAACTTCTAGCAATTCTAAGGGAAATTCCTCACGCTCAAAGCCCCGCAAGAGGCGACAATAAGTCCTTATCTTATTCTAGCAATAAAGCACATATTCAATCAAAATACATTAAATCGCGCGGATTTCAGCCAAAGAAAACTCATGCAAAAGCCCTAGACCATTGATAATAGCACGTTTGCCATTTTCTAATTTAAACGTCCAAGTACGCAGGGGATCGGCAGTTTTAGCAATATCAATGCCGATGCTAAAATCATCATAAAATTTACAAGCAAAGCCTAAATCCTTGAAAATATTTCTTACACTCTGCTTGCTGTGGAGATTCCAGCCTGATTCTAAATGTGTAGCACCTACAGGACGTGCCTTTATCAATACATCAATATCATAAGGATTAAAGCACGCCCAGATATAGCCCACGCCATTTTGCCCAATAAGGCTAGAGAAGTGCTTGAGTGGCAATCTTAAATCATCAAAAATCCCAATCACACCATTTAAAAACACCACATCAAAACGTTCTTGCCCGAGATTCTCCCCGGTATTTATATCCCCCACCCATAATGTAGGCACCTCTCTACCTAAAGCCTTAAAATCATCAGTGCATTTTTGCAATAAGCTTGGTAAAATATCCATACCAAAAAGCTTAGCCGCAGGAAATATATCACCTAAAAAATACAAAAAATCACCATTAGAGCAACCTATATCTAAGATACTATGAGGGCTATACCCCCCCCCCCCCGCGGCTTGCAGGCTTTGCCTTAGCTTGTGGGCGATGTATTTAAAGCTCTCTTTTGGGCTACTTTTATAACTCTCATTTGCGTAAAATTCATCATGTGTGCGCTTAATTTGCATATTACTCCTTTTGTCCAATAAAAATATAATGATGTGAGCTTCCCTCACAACTATAGGGTTCATAGAGCTCAAAGCTGTTATACTCACCTATATAGAGCGGCTTAAATGGCGCAAAAATCTCTTTAAGCTCATCTGTGCTATCAACAAAGCGTATATAACTCACTTCTTCAAGCCTACCCTTTAGACTTACTTCACTCAAGCCATTATCTAATACCTTTGTGATACATTTGTTATAGCCATTTTGCCTGCTCATCATGGTAAAAAAGCATATACCACCCTTAGAGCTCATCTCATAAAATTCATCTACCTGCCTTCTTAAATGCGTATTGTTAAGATAATACAAACTCTGATTAGCAAAAATCATATCAAAGCTTAAGGGGGCACTATTTTTGTCTATGAAAAGATTCTTTAGACTTTGATTGGGGCTAATTAAGCGCGCTCTATCTCCTATTTGAGCTTTAGCTAAATCTATAGCTTGGCTAATAATATCCACACCATAGACCTCAAAGCCCCTCTCTTGGAAATACTGCGCATGTACTCCATTACCACAACCAAAATCAAGTATCCTCCCGCCCTTTAAACCTAAACTATAGAGACAAATTCTTTGATAGAATCTAATCACATGCCCCTCAGGATAGCATATCCCATAGCCTTTGGCGTATTTATCTACATAAGCATTCTTACTTGAAATCTCTAGAGTTTTACTGCTAAGAGAAGGTGTATGCCCCCCCCCCCGCGGCTTAGCGGGGTTAAAGTGTTGTTTTTCATTTGTTCTCCTTTATATTTGCTTGTATATTTGCTTGGCTTGTGCCTTGCAATGATTTTTAGCATTGCTTTTTGGTTTTTAGCTTATTGTCGGCTCTTTGCTTACACAAGATGGCGAAGAATCTCTAATGGAATCCAAAAGGTGCGGCTAGTGATTTAGGCATATTTGGGTATAGATGTTTGGCTCACTACGCTCCATCAATATGACAAACTTTGCTACCCGCAATGCTAATTGGATTGTCATTCTAAAGACTCATAAAGCCTTATTTCTCCCATACAGGGTTTTTAAGCACCCATTTGCCAAAACTATCTTTTGTGAAAATATCACGATTATAGAATTTATCGATAATTGCCCAGAATTCACTCTCCTTATAGCCCGCAAATTGGCAAAAATCTTGCACTGCCTTTGGGTCAAGATTATGGTCTCTAAGCCTTACTAACTCTATGGCTTGCTCCCTATCTATCATACCATAGCGGATAAAGCGCGCAGCATAGTCTGTAGCACACGCATGCCCAAATTTAGGATACTTCATCCACGCATGCACAAGATACCCCATAGAATCTACTTGGTCAAATTGCTCAGCGCACATCGTTCTATCCCATTCTCCAACCAAATCATGGAAGCCGCGACTTTTGGCAAAAATGTAGTTTGAATATGAATTCCAAGGGACGAAATATGAAAGATAAATAGGATCGATTTGCTTAAAAGCTAACGGGGGGGGGGGCTATAGTTAAGTCTAAGTCTTTAATTGAAATATTTTCATCAACAAGTTCTTCTAAAGCTATATCACTTGCTACGCCATTACTTAAAATTTCTCTCGCGCTATATGTTTCCTCACTATCGCCGCCGCCGTATTCATAGCTGACATTCTCGCCATAAACAAGCAAAGGTGTATTAAACTTCAAAGCCATATGAATAGGGTAAGTATAAATCAGTCTATCAATAAACCAAGTGGGCTTGCCATATTTTTCAAACGTTTTGCGCATTAATGCCTTTTGCGTGCGAATATCGGGCTTTAGGGTGATAAGATGACAGCCAAATTCCCTAGAAATATTACGCAAATTATGCTTGCCTGCCTCAGTCATTGAGAAATTATCCTCCACAGAGAATAAAATAGGATTCATACCCATAACTTCCTTCATCATATATGTTTGAAAATGTGAATCTTTCCCGCCACTTACAGCAATAGCACAATCCCAAGAGTTACCATTGCTCCCGCGATATTTATCACAAAGCGTTTTGAACTCCTCAAATCTCGCTTCATAATTCACTTGCTTTTTACGCTCGTGATTCTTACATGGCATACACACGCCATCTTTATCAAAGCTAATACCCGGACGCGTATCGGGCATAACGCACTTTTTACAATATTTCATTACTACTCCTTTTAGTGAAAATGAGGCTAAATTCTAGCTTGAAAAAATTAATTTGAGTGTTCTTTACGCCTTTCTGGCTTGCTTCAATAATTCTTAAAGATACCTTAAAGCTAAGGGCTTTATCAGCGCATTAATTTAAATTTATGTGTTATAATCCCCGCTCAAAATCCCCAAAATAAGCACTTTTAGCATTAAAGGCAATATATGCAAGATATTAAAAAACTCTCCATTCTCCCAACTACCACCCTCCAAGAAGCCTTAAAGATATTGGGCATTTATGATGGAGTGCGCTTGCTTGTGGTCGTTGATAAAGATGATAATTTTTTAGGCATTATCACAGACCCAGACATTCGCCGCGGGCTTACCAAGGGCTTAAATCTGCAAAGCCCCGTAGAATCTATAATCCAAAAATCTCCAATTACTGCTTCAATTAATGATAGTAAGCAAAAGCTTATTAGCTTATCTGCCAAACATAATATCTATGAAATACCCATAAGAGACCAGAATGGGCGTATTGTCGCTATAGAATCTATCTCTTCGCTCCTTAGAGATACCCGATTTGATAATACGATTGTCATTATGGCTGGAGGGCTAGGTATGCGCTTGCGTCCACTTACAGAATCTCTCCCTAAACCCATGCTTAAGGTGGGTTCAAAGCCTATCTTGCAGATTATTTTAGAGCGTTTCAAGGCTCAAGGCTTTAGTAATATTGTCCTTTGCGTGAATTACAAATCTCATATTATTGAAGATTATTTTGGCGATGGAGGGCGCTTTGGGCTAAATATCATCTACATTAAGGAGCAAAAGCGCTTAGGGACTGCGGGGGCTTTAAGCTTGATTGATAAAGAGGTGCTAGACCAAGGGAGGGATAAAAGCTTCTTTGTGATGAATGGGGATATATTAAGCGATATTGACTTTACAAAAATGCTCTCTTTCCATAATCAAAAGAATGCCCACGCGACTATGGGGGTTAGGGAGTTTAGCGTGCAAGTGCCTTATGGCGTGGTAGAATGTGAGGGAGATAAAATCACCTCTTTGGTAGAAAAGCCCATACAAAATGTTTTAGTCAATGCGGGTATTTACTGCCTTGATAGCGAAGTCCTACCACTCATACCCAAAGATACATTTTTTGATATGCCTAGCCTCTTTAATGCCTTGCTTCAACGTGGAGGCTACACAACACTCTCATATCTCCTCACAGATTATTGGATCGATATTGGTGCACATGAAGAATATGAAAGGGCAAAAAATGAATTTAGATTTTAAGGGGGGGGGTTCTTCGCTTGTTTCACAGGCTCTAGGCATGACAAAGCATTTACTAGTAATTTCAAAAAGCAATTCTCCACACTAAAGGGTTCAATGACAAACTAATTTGCCTTTGTTGAAGTTCAGCCTCTTTGCTTCAAAAGCCTTAAAGATACCTCTACACTTTATGGGCTTTTAGCAAAATTGGGGGTGAGTAAGAGTCTGCGATACCCTAAAAATCTTTAATCTGCACAATGAAGTATTAAAACTCTCAAGATTCCCTAAAAGTAATGTGAGATTCTTTCAAATATAACGCCCTATAACACTTAAGGCTTAAAGCCATTGATAGCTTCAATGACTATTTGCACTTCTTTAGTGCTCATCACAGGGCTTATAGGGAGAGAGAGCACTTCTTTATGGAGCTGCTCTGTAATGGGTAAATGAAGATGATTGTATTCCTTATAGGCTGCTTGCTTATGCGGAGGGATAGGGTAGTGAATAAGTGTTTCTATCCCCTTTTGCGCTAAATAGCTTTGTAATTGCTCCCTTTGAGTACAACGTACCACAAAGAGATGCCACACATGCCCCTCCTCACTTGCACATTGAGGGAGGATAATATGTGTATTATGGATATGGTTTCGATATAAGCGTGCAATCTCTTTTCGTCTTTTATTATCACTCTCTAGCATTCTAAGCTTTATGCGTAGAAACGCCGCTTGGAGCTCATCAAGCCTTGAATTTAAGCCTTTATATATATTCTCATATTTGATATGTGAGCCATAATTCCCTAAGGCTTCAAGCTTTTTAGCTAAAGCTTCATCTTGTGTAACTACCGCCCCACCATCGCCTAATGCCCCTAGATTTTTCCCCGGATAAAATGAGAATCCACCCACATCACCTAATGCCCCTGCCATTTTGCCCTGATACACCGCCCCATGAGCTTGAGCGCAATCCTCTATAATAGAGAGTTTATATTTTTGTGCAATATCCCAAATCTTTTGCATTTGAGCTACTTGCCCATAGAGATGCACGACCATAATCGCCTTTGTGCGCGGAGTGATATGAGATTCAATAGCATTGACATCAATATTATAATCCTCCAAACTTGGCTCTACAAATACAGGTGTGCAGCCACTATCACTAATAGCCAAAATAGAGGCGATATAAGTATTTGCCCCTACGATAATCTCATCTCCCGCCCCTAAATCAAGGGCTTTAATAGCTAGACGCAGTGCATCTAAGCCATTGGCACAGCCTATGCTATGCTTTACCCCACAATATGCCCCAAACTCCCGCCCAAAAGCCTTATTTTGCTCTCCGCGTACATACCAGCCACTCTCTAGCACCGCTTTTGTGGCAGACTCAAACTCTGCTTGAAATCGTTTATTAATTTTGACTAAATCTAAAAATGCTACCATTTCTCTCACCTTTGATTTATTATAAACTTGCTATATATTTCATATATCCACACCCAAAGCCTATAGTACAAGCAAACATAGTGCAAAAAGCAAGAACACAAGAGCAAAAATCGAGCTTATAATACATCGCTTTTTATACTTTTTATATTTTTGATAGTGTAAATCTAGGTTTGCATTTAGCTTATGGGCTAGGGCTAAAAATGCCTTAAAGTCAAACCCATATGTTTTATAAAGCTCTTGGCTTCCCTTTTGAGTAGCACAAGATTCCATAATTTGCCAATACCCCCACATTTTGCGCATTAAAATAGGTGAGGTTAGAGCGATTTGCCCTAAAATAAAGCCCTTATGCTCTTCTTTGTAGCCTAAACCCAGCTCGCCTAACTCTTTAGCAAATACATTTTGCACTAAAGTAGAGGGCATAGAGAGATAGCAATCTAAAAGTTTAGGGATTTCCATATTTTCTCTATTGGTGGTGGCTTCTACCCTATGAGAGATATTACTCCCTCCTCCCACGCGATAGCAGACAATCGCCTCATCTAATCGCACAATCTCCCCATGAAGCAAAAGCTTAATATGCATTTGCGTATCTTGCTGATTGCACATTGCCCTATCAAGCGGATAGAGGATATGTTGAAATACCTCACGTCTTATAGACATACCCGGGGAGGCAAGGGGCGTGCCTTTAAGGAAAAGATGAGCTAAATACTCCTCCCTGCTTTTGTGCTTTAGCCGCACTTGTTTTGAGCTTTTGTGATTATTTATATCCATTTCTCTAAGCGTTGGGTAAATCGCCGCTGCATTTGGGTTTGCCTCCCAAGCTTGCTTGAAAACCTCTAGGGCGTGAGGTTCTAGCGCATCATCACTCGCGCAAAAGACTAAATACTCCCCGCTCGCGTGCATAAAAGCCGTATTTAAAGCAGCATTTATGCCTTGATTAAACTCATGTCTTATTAATTTAATGCGACTATCCTTATAGGCTAAAATCCGCTCTACATTCTCATCACTTGAGCAATCATCTACAATAAGAAGCTCAAAATCACCAAAACTTTGAGCAAGTAAAGATTCTATAAAATACCCTACATAGTCTTGGTGATTAAAGCTGGGTGTGAGGATAGAAAATAAAGTCATATTGTTATGCTCCTTTTGCAAGCTTGTAGCATTAGCATGCTCCCTTTTTTGCTAAAAAATGTTGAATATATCTATCCATTGCTTGGAGCATTTTATACTTTAGCTTTGTATTCTTACTACGCATGGCTATGAGTGCATTTTTTGCTGGGGGGGGGGGGGGAAGAGATAAAGAATTTACCAAGCTTTCTTAACTCCTCTAAATATGCCATATCTATATGCTCATTTTCTAAGACTTCATGCAATGGCACAGAGGTTAAAAGCCTATAATTCCTATAAGCAAAGTATAAAAGCTCCACATAACGCGCCTCAAAATACAAATACATATCTTTATAAAACATCGCATTTAATAGTCTCTGCCTCTGCGTACTCAGACTTTGAAAAATCCCATTGCTAGTGATACGATACACACTATCCACTTCCGCGCTAAAATAGCTCTCCCCCTCATGGAGGGCAAGGAGATTTCTAAAGCTATCCCCACGATATGAAACCTCGCAACTCTCACTCTCTAATGTGCGCATTTTTTTAGGCACGCCATTTTTAAAAACCACATTTCTATACACTGCACTTGAAGTATGCCCCATAAATGCCCTTTGTGCTAAAAAATCGCTAAAACTACAGCTCCTTGCCTCTCCTTTAATATATAAAGCCAACGCTCCATCTTGCTTTAGAATCTGTGTATTGCCCGTGTAAATGCTATAGCTTCTATGCTGCTCTAAAAAATCTAAAGCCTTTTGCAATTTATCAGTACTTAGCCAATAATCATCTGGGTCTAGCACGCAAAAGTAATTACTCTTTATCATCTCATAAGCGCGCAAAATATTTTTATAGAGTTTTTGGTTTGTTTTTGATGGCAAAAGATAGATATTACTATGGGCTTTCATATAAGCTTTAATAATCTCTAAGCTCCCATCAGAGCTGCAGTCATCAGCGATAATCACACAATAGCTATAGCTACACTTTTGTGCCAAGATAGAATCTAGGCATTGAGTGATAAAGCTTGCGCGATTATAGCTAGGGACAATAATGCTTATATCCGCTTCATTAGTAGCAATCATACTTAAACTCCTCATACACCTGCTGCACTCTTTGCTTGTCTAAATGATCTTTTATCTTAAATTCCGCCAATGTATCGCAAGTATCTACAATATCCACAAACTCTAAGATTCTATGATATTGTGGGCGGTTGTTAAAATCATGCACGAGAATTGTTGTGTCTTTCACACAATGATACAAGGTTGCTAGCACACAAGCCACACGAAATCTCCCATCAATAAATACGAGCTTAAAATCTTTATTGAAACTAAAAGCCCTTTGTGAATATTCCGGATAAAATGCCCTTTTCTCATCATTTATCGGTATGCCCCAATCCCCCACCTCACCAATATCAATATGCTCTATATGCAGCCTTCCTAAAGCAATGGCATTTTTAAGAATCTCCCATTGTGTAATGTGCTCTATCCATTGCATACTAGACTCCACACTTGTAATGTCTAAATCTGAATATAAAGTAGCCAAAAATGTAGAGCCTCCAGAGCCAAATTCTAAATAGCATACACGCCCCCCCCCCGCGGTCATTTTCTTAAATTTCGCAGTCAAATACGCCCTTTCATTATTTGAGAGTTGTATGGGATAAAGTGTCGGCTCGCTTCTTTGCCAATCTTCTTTCAAAGCCTTTTGTAAAGCCTTTTGCTTTTTATGTGCTTCGTAAAATTTTAACATCACGTTTCTCCTTGGTTTTGTATTTTAGAGATATTTTGCATATCGCTTTTTGGCTTGCTTAAAATCATCGCAAGAGAAATTAAAATAATAATTTATCTCATCTTCTCCCACTACCTTAGCCCCAAAACGTTTATGGAATGCTACCACTCTTTGATTGTCTTTTCTCACATCAAAATGTGCTTTTGCAAATGCTAATGTAAAAAACGCAAATTCATATATGCAAAGGGCAGATTCTATCGCGCATACCTTTGGCGCACCCTCTCTAATAATCCAACTCCCCCAGCAAAAGCTATCCCCTCTAAAGTCATACATTCTCACCAAACCAAAGGGTTCTAAAGACTTAGATTCTATAACAAAATAAAACTCTCTCCCCTCCTGCTCTCTGTGCTTATACTCACTTATCCAGCGCCGCTGGCTAGCACAATCTATACTAGAGAGATATTGAGCTTTTTTAGAATCTCCCCTTAAAGAGACGATAAACTCCGCATCATCTAACTCAATAAGTCGCAAATTAATACTTCTCCCCTCTATTTTATGTCGAGTAATGGCATACCTTGTGCATTTATCACTATTGTACGCATTTCCCTCTTTTTGCAATGTAGATTCAATTTTACCCTTTCTCTTTTCCTTATTTTTGCTTTTATCCCCATATTCTACGCCTTTAAACTCCCTCATTAGACTTGTTTGCCTCTCATCGTATATGAAGAAATAAAGAACAAAGAAGGCAAAATAGAGAGAAGAAAATAACACCTTAAGGCATTAATGCCCCCCCCCCCGCAGGGGAGTGCTTAACATCTGAATCTTGCATATAACCAAAGTATTTGCTGGCACATCTTTAGTAATTACCGCCCCCGCACCTATTAGGGCATTCTCCCCTATGCTCACCCCGGGTAAAATCACCGCCCCCGCCCCAATGCTCGCGCCCTTTTTGATAATAGTCTTTGAAAAAGCTTGAGGATAGATTTTAGAGCGTGGGTATTTGTCATTACTAAAGCTCACATTAGGACCAATAAATACATTATCTTCAATCCTTGTGCCATCCCAGAGTTGCACACCGCATTTAATGGTTACATTATCACCAATGCACACATCATTCTCAATAAAGCAATGCGCGCAGATATTGCAATTCTCCCCTATGCGTGCATTTGCTAACACCACGCAAAATTGCCAAATACGCGTATTTGCCCCTATATGAGGGCTTTGCACGTCTGAAAGTGGGTGTATCATCTCACCTCCTTTAAAAACTGCTCATAGTCTCTTATATATTCGCCCTCATCATAATAATCACTTGCTAAAATCATAAGCTTTGCCCCGTATGAGAAATTTCTCATCTCTCGCCATATATTTGTGCCAATGTATAGCCCTATATCAGGGCGATTTAGCCATATAGATTCCCTCTTTTTGCCATTATCAAGTACAAACTCACACGCCCCGCAAATAGCTATCACAACCTGTTCTAAATGCTTGTGAGCGTGCTTGCCCCGCACTTCATTGGGAGTGGTGTCATAAATATAATATACCCTTTTGATACTAAATGGTATATTCCTCTCTCCCTCTAAGGCTACAAGCTTCCCCCTGCTATCAGCCTTAGGGGCTAAGTCTAACAAGCGATAATTCATCTTAAGTCCTTATATAAATTAAGATAATAGGCTAAAGTCTTTTCCATACCAGATTCAAAACTCTCTTGTGGCTGCCAAGTAAGGGCTTTTGCAATCTTAGTAGAATCTATGCCATATCGCCTATCATGCCCAGCCCTATCCTGCACAAAGCTTATTTGCTCGCGATACGACCCTGCCTTTTTAGGAGCTAATCTATCAAGCTGTGTGCAAATATAATGT
This sequence comes from Helicobacter marmotae, assembly GCF_003364255.1. GTDB lineage: Bacteria > Campylobacterota > Campylobacteria > Campylobacterales > Helicobacteraceae > Helicobacter_C > Helicobacter_C marmotae. The sequence continues at coordinate 39,082 of NZ_NXLR01000002.1, read as the reverse complement.
GCAATCTCTATATTTTGCTTCTCGCAATTCCCTCCTATGCAAAAGCTCTCCCCAAAATATGAGGAATGAAACACCATATCAATAGCCCTGCAATGATCCTCCACATAGAGCCAATCGCGCACATTTTTACCATCTCCATAGATAGGAATATCCCTCTGCATGAGGGCGTTACGGATAATAGTAGGGATAAGCTTTTCATTATGCTGCTTTGGTCCATAATTATTAGAGCAATTAGTAACAAAGCTTTTAAGCCCATAAGTGTGAAAATAGCTTCTCACAAGCATATCGCTACTTGCCTTAGAGGCAGAATATGGCGAGTTTGGCGCATAGGGAGAAGATTCACTAAATAAGCCGCTAACCCCCAAAGAGCCAAAGACCTCATCAGTACTGATATGGTGGAAAACACAATGGGCTTTATTTGCTTTAGGTTTATGGGGTGCGCTAAACCAAGCCAAATAGGCATTATGCAAGAGATTAAAAGTGCCATTGATGTTTGTTTGCACAAAGCTAGCAGGATTACTAATAGAGTTATCCACATGCGAGCACGCAGCAAAATGTATCACATACTCAATCTCAAACTTTGCAAAAAGCTCTTTTATCAATGCTTCATCACAAATATCACCCCGTATAAAGGTATAGTTTTGATGTTTCTCTACCCCGTGGAGATTAGCAAGATTCCCAGCATAAGTCAGTAAGTCAATATTGATTATGTGGTAATTGGGATATTTTGCTAAAAAATAGAGGATAAAATTACTCCCTATAAACCCCGCTCCCCCTGTGATTAAAATATTTTTCATACAACCCTCTTTTTGCTTTTACTCTTTTTGCATTATACTCTAATATCTTTGCTTATGGGCTTAGCTTAAATGATGAAATGTCGTTACCAGCCATTGGGGGAGCATAAAATAGAGGTGGAGAATCTCTGTGGGATTCTATAGTAGATAAGGGAGATTCTTCGGCTCACGCTCTAAACATGACAAAATAATTTACCTTGCGGGTAACTAAGTTTGTCATGTTGAGCATTTGCAAAATGCGAAACATCTCTGCTCAAATCACTAGTCGCACTTCTTGCATATCTTTTAGTCATTCTTTTATTGAAAGTGAATGGTACGAATTAATACGATTCTTTTCTGTGGCTTATGCTAAAGGCATAGATAATAAGTTCTCTATCAAGTATTTCACAAATAATGCGGTAATCTCCCACGCGATAACGCCAAAACCCTCCCAAATTCCCAATTAAGGGCTTACCTTTACATCGTGGATTTTCTAGGGTTTCTAGCTCTTGTGTAAAGTCTTTTATACGCTTTTGCGTGATTATGTCAAGCTTTTTGAATTGCTTTTGGGCTTTCTTGGAATACACAAACTGCATTAAATACCCAACTCTTTATAAAATTCATTAGCTGCCTTGCCGCTCTCCCCATTTATGCGCTCCTTGCGCCCCTCATAGGCTATGCTAAGGTCTTCTAACTCCTCTATATAGGCTAAAAGTGCCTTTTGCATAAGCTCCTTTTGTGTGGTGTTCTGCTCTTTAGCAAACTTTTTGTAAAGCTTTTCTATGTTGTTAGGTAAATCAAGCGTAATACTCATAGCCTCTCCCTTAAAACTTAAGATAATCCATTATAGCATTATTAGATTTTTCAAACCTTGCAATTTTTGCTTAAATTTAGCCTTAAAGCTTTGTGAATTTATGGGAAATATGCTTTTTGGGTGTGCGTTAGTTCTTCGCACTAGATATGGTAATGAGGCTAAACCTACCCTCGAGGGAAATGAGTTTGTCATGTCTTCACCCCCGCAAAAGGGGGGAGAATTTGGGCTTTCTAGTAGGTTTAAAAGAGATTCTTTAGCCCAGCTCTCGCAAGGCTAAAGATATGAGAATAAATCTAACCTGCAAGACAAATGAACCTTTTGCAAGCACCCCTTAATCTATGCGGAAATGCGCACCTTTGCTTTCTTTACGTGCTAAGGCGGAGCTAACGATCTTTTTTGCTACAAGAAGTCTTAATCGTAGCATACGCCCGATGTTTGATTCAAGCATTACTTCAATCCCACCTAATGCCGAATCTAAGCTACTTTGAGAGCGGATTATGCCCACCTTATCCCACATAATTTCACGCAAAACATTCTTTAGCTTCACATCGCCCTCTTTCTCTAGCTCCTCTTGGCACAATGGAAAATGTGCAACGCGTGTGCGAATGGGGTTATCCACAATATGCTGGGCTACAATCTTGCCAAAGACAAGCCCCTCAAGTAAAGAATTAGAAGCCAAACGATTAGCCCCATGCACGCCATTACACGCGCATTCTCCCACGGCATAGAGATTACTCATACCCTTAACAAGCCCATTTTTTTCCACAGCTATGCCCCCCATTGAATAATGAAACGCAGGAGCAATAGGAATGCGCTCTTGTGGAACATCTAAATATGTGCTTAAATCGCGATAAATATTAGGAAAGCGGCTTTTAAAGCCCGCCTTAGAAAACACACTTACATCTAAAAACGCTCTTTTTTTGTGCTTAGTGCAATAATCCATAATCCCGCGTGCGACTATATCTCGGGGTGCAAGCTCCCCACGACTATCATAATCAAACAAAAAGCGCACTCCATCTTCACTAACAATGACTCCCCCCTCCCCGCGCACAGCTTCAGAGATGAGATATTTCCTTGCTTGAGGGTTTGAGACATAAGCTGTAGGGTGAAACTGCAGCATTTCCATATCTTGCAAGGCAAGATTATGCTCTAAAATAATCCCATGCAAATCGCTGCTAATGGTATAGGCATTGGTATGGTATTTAAATAACCCTCCAACCCCTCCACTTGCGATCACTATATGATTAGCATAGAGATTATGGACGCCTAATTTTGTCTGCACGCATACGCCATAGCATTTATCCTCTTCAATGAGCAAATCCACGACCTCTGCGTTTTTCCACAAAGTGGCTTTGAGGGAATTAATAAGATGAGTATGGAGATTTCTCCCTGTAGCATCACCTCCTGCATGGACTATACGCGCCTTGCTATGCCCACCCTCTTTAGCATAAAGCAAGCGATTATGTCTATCTCTATCAAGCTCAAATCCGCTCTCTATAAGCCCTTTTAGCACTTCAAGGCTATTATGGGTAAGTATTTCTACGCATGCTTTGTCATTGAGATTAGAGCCCGCTAGCAGTGTATCTTTGCTATGTGAGGCTATATCTTTTGCATCTCTTGCTATGCTAATACCCCCTTGTGCGTAAAAGGTATTACACTCCCAAGGTTGGGCTTTACACAAAATAAGCACCTTTAAATGAGGAGGCAAGGCAGCGGCACAATACAAGCCCGCTACGCCCGCACCGATAATAATCACATCATATTCTCCCATATTTACTCCTCGCTTTGTGCATGGCTTGGGGCTGGTTTAGAATCTATCTCTTGGAATAAGATTTTCTGCTCTTTTCTCTCCGGGAGTTCTGCTTGTGAATCTAGGGAAGTTTCCCCAAGAGGGGTTTGCTGATAAAATGGAGCTGCCTTATAGCCACAGCCTCCGCTAAGAAAGGCAAAAATAAACGCCAAATATGCTAAAATCACTTTATGAAAACAACGACTATGGCTCATATACTCTCCAATATTACAAAGGACTATCCAACTCTAGGATATAAGCTTAAAGAACAAAGCGAAATCACACATTTTAAAAATACCTTTCTTACGCCTATTCAAAGAGAGCAGCTCCTTTTTATCACACTCAAAAATAATACATTGCTTTTTGCTTTTAAACATAAGGCTTTGTGTGTAGAATTTAATCATTATAAGCACAAACAAATAATAGAGAGTTTAAAACAGCACAAAGAGCACTTTCCTATCCTAAGTGCTATCCAAAAAATACACGCCTATGTGCCAAGCCATATTCTCTGCCCTCCGCCTAAACCTCAATACTTGCTTACATTCTATGAGCATTCTGATGGGAGCTTTAAGAATCTCGCACAAAATGAGCAGATTCATAAAAAAATAGAGGCGTTGCGCTTAAGCATAAAACGACGATGGGAAGCACAAAATGGAAAGTGAAACGTCGCATTTGCTTTTTAGCCTTGCGAACTTGCCTGCACAATCTGGCATTTACCAATACTTTGATAAGCAAGGCAACCTCCTTTATATAGGCAAAGCAAAAAATCTCAAAAATCGCATTAAAAGCTACTTTAGCATTGATAAAACACATATTAGCCCTAAGCCAAACTTAAGCCCTAGAATCACCCTTATGGTATCTCAAATCGCTTCCATTCACACGCTTTTAACCAATAATGAGCAAGACGCACTTATCCTTGAAAACTCCCTTATTAAAAGCCTCAAACCTAAATATAATATCCTTTTACGCGATGATAAAACCTACCCCTATATTTATATTGATAAATCCCTGCCCTACCCTCGATTTGACATCACACGCTGCATACTCAATAAGCCTAAGATTCGCTACTTTGGACCTTTTGTAAGTGGGGCTAGGGATCTCCTTGATAGCCTCTATGACATCTTACCCCTTGTGCAAAAACGTTCCTGCATAAGAGGTAAAAAAGCCTGTATGTTCTTTGAAATACAAAAATGCCTAGCCCCTTGTGAGGGGAAAATCTCACCACAAGCATATGCCAATCTCATCACAAAGGGCATACATTTAATTGAAAACAAAAAAGCCCTTTTAGCAATTTTAGAAAGCAAAATGCACACCCTCTCAGAATCTTTGCAGTTTGAAGAAGCTGCCAAAATACGCGATAGAATCCACAAAATCGCTCAAATGAAAAACCAATCGATTATTGATATATTAAGCGGAGATTATGATGTATTTATCTTGGCTAAAGATGATAGACAAGATTCAGATATTGCTAGCCATATTTTGCTAAGACTTTTTATCCGCAATGGACGCATTATCTCTAGCGATTTCTCCATTTTGCACCAAGATATATTTGAAGAGAATCTCCAAGAGCTCTACACTCAAGCCCTTTTAAATGCCTATAAAGCCCCTATGCCCCTTATGCCTAAAGAAATTTTAATACCTGATTTTGACTTTAAAGACTTATTATCCTTACAGCAGGTATTACAAGCCCAAACACAAAGTAAAGTGAAAATACTCCAGCCCAAAAAAGGCAAGAAAAAGGAGATTCTCTCTTTAGGATTAAAAAACGCCCTTGAAATACTCTCCCTCCATAAAAAGGAGCATAATGAGCATGAGATTCTCTCCAGTTTGCAAGCATTATGCAAGCTTCACTCCACTCCTTATAGAATCGAAGTCTTTGATACCTCTCATCATAGCGGCACACATAATGTCGGGGCAATGGTTGTATATGAAGATATGCGTTTTATAAGCGCAAAATACCGCAGATATGAGCTTAGCGCAAGTGATGAATACTCACAAATGAGAGAAATGTTAAGTCGCCGATGTGCGAAGTTTGAATCTTCTCCCCCACCAGATTTATGGCTGCTTGATGGAGGCAAGGCACAAATTAATATAGCCCTTGAAGTCTTGCAAAGTGTGGGAGCAAATGTTGATGTAATGGCTATTGCAAAATTTAAACACAATGCCAAAGCCTACCGCGCTAAGGGGAATGTGCTTGATATATTACGCACACAAGATGGGGAATTTAAACTAAAAGCAAATGATAAGAGACTACAATTGTGCCAAAAGCTACGTGATGAGGCTCATCGATATGCTATAAGTTATCATCGCTATAAGAAAGTCAAGGCAAGTAATAAGGTGCAAATTATGGGGGCAAACCAATATAGCAAAGCACAAATAAAAAGGCTTTTAGAGTATTTTGGCTCTTTTGAAGGGTTGCAAAATGCGACAAAAACAGAGATTGAATCTGTGCTGAAAAAACGACAAAATCACAATAAAGAATCCCTATGAATAGCATATATGACACGACTTTAGGCATTCTATCAAAACATTTTAGCCAATGCCAAACCATCATAGAAGCCAAGCAAGCTAGCCAAGATGAGCTTTTAAAACTTTTACAAGACAATCCAGATTCAGAAAATGACATTCGCTTAGCTATTTTGCATTTTTATCATCAAAAGGGGCTAAGCTCCTTTGTGCGCTATGATAAACACCAACTGCAAATTATCACGCGCATTAAAAACCACACACATAATATTTATATACAAAAAATTTGTGAGTTTTTAAGAAAGCATAAAAGCACGCTTTATATCCAACAGCCCCAAAAAAGCGATTTTGACGAGCTTTTTGCATTTATAGATAGCACATTTGATTCACAAACCCAAAGCACAAAGCGAGATATGATTAAAACTGCTCTAAGAAGTGTATTTGGCATAAAAGCACGTGATGGATTGTTTTTCAAAAATGGGAATGTTACATTAAAAAAATTTGATCAAAAAATCGTGCAAATTAATAGTGAAATCCGCCAAATTAGCGCCAAAATGCACATTAATGTACTCAATAATGAAGATATTCACCTGATTGAAAAGGCGCTCCAATCAGTGAATATCCAAAGTATTATTATGCAAAATACCATTCAAATCCTAGAGCATGATATTGATTTAGGAAGTATTGATAATGTCCTTTTTAATCAACGATTTCTCTTTTTCTCTATACAAAAGCTCCGTTTATTCCTTGAAGAACTGCCTTTGGGTGGGGTAGATTCGCTTGCTAAGAGTATGTATTGCATGGGATTAGCCCAGCAATATGCATGGGTGATGTTTGAAATTGTGGCTAAAGAGCTTTTAGAATTATGTGCTAAAAATAATGCCCATGCCATTGCTTTTCTTGAATTTTATAATGGCGGGTCTATCGCATTAGGCGAGAGGGTCTATACCAAGCCGCCTATTATTGATAAAAATGGCAATCTCTACACTTTAGGGCTTATCCAAGAAATTCTGCATAATAAAAGCATTGTAGAGGTTGATATTCAAACCATGCAAACGCAAGTAGATACGCTTGAAGAGCAAATCTACACACTCACAAATCAACTCAAACAAGATGAGCTAAAATTAAAAGACTATGAGCATAAAATCCAAGCATATAAAGAAGAGCTAGAAGCAAAAAATAAGGAATTGCGCCTGCTTGTGGATAAAAAATCCCCAAAAAAGGAAGTGGATAGCTTAAGTAAGAAAATTAATGCCCTTATCGTAGAGAAATCTCAACTTATCACAGATGAAGAAAAAATACAAAAAAACCAAGCCAGCCTTGATAAACAGCATATGAGCTTGCTGCTTTCTCAACAAGAAGTGCAAACTAAAATTAGCTACGCGCTTAAAACCCATAAACAACAATTCTTGCAATATGACTTGCTTTTACGTGCATTAGGCAATGCCCTAGAACGTGGGAAGGAAATTGTATGAAAACACTTTTGCATTCCATTTTAAATAGAATCTCATTTGAAGCTAAAACTACTATTTTAGTATGGATTATTGTTGTAGGTTTTGGGCTTATAGTGAGTGTAGGAGTGCTTGCACTCATAGGGCTAAAAAGTGAGTTTGATATAAACTCATCTCAAAATCACAATATCCACACCCTTATGCTGCTTATACAGAGTGATACCCAAGATAAACAGCACCTGCCGCATTTACTCCATGTATGGGAGCAATACAAACTCCAAAATACCAACACACGACTAGATAGTGCGAGTATTCATTTACGCAAATGGTATGCACAAACCTTTATGCCAGATGAATATCAGCAAATCCAAGATATTGTCTCTCAAAAATATATGCTTATAGAATCTATTGATAAAGCCTTTATCCAGCAAAATATAGCTGCTTTGCCTGCATTACTTAAAGAGCAGATTTTGCTCTCTTTTGATATGGCGTTTTATGGTAAGCAAATCACTGATTCACTCTATCACAATACCTTTATTGTGTTGGCAATTTTTATGTGCATTGTCTTTGCAACTATTATTATCCTCTCACTCTCCATACGACGCTCGATTAATACCAATCATCTTCTTTTAGAGCAACTGGTGCATTCTAAGACAAAAGAACTCCAAATCCTTAATGCAAATTTGCAAAAATCTATCGATCATGAAGTAGAGCAAAGTCGTAAAAAAGATTTGATTATGTATCAACAAGCGCGCCTTGCTTCTATGGGTGAAATGATACAAAACATCGCCCATCAATGGAGGCAGCCCCTTAACTCCCTTATGGTGCTTATACAGAGCTTTAAAAGCAAAGCTATGCAAAATAAACTTGAAGTAGATTTTGTCTTGCAACAAACCCAATATGGTATGAAAATCGCCACAGAAATGTCAAATACGATTGAAAACTTTCGCAATTTTTTCCGCCCAGAGACCAATACTGAGCTCTTTGAGCCTTATGCAAGTATCCATGACGCAATAGAGTTATTAAAGGAGCAATTAAGGGAGAATCTCATCTCTATCCATGTGAGCGAGCCTGAAAAGCATATCAGCATTAAAGGCTATCAAAATTCCTTTATGCAGGTCATTTTAATCCTTATTAATAATGCCATTGACGCACTTAAATTAAAGATTCAAAACGAAGATAATTTTGACACACCATGTATAGAAATTTTATTATATAAGGTAGGATATAATATCACTCTTTGCGTGAAAGATAATGCCGGAGGTATCCACCTAGAAGATAATTCAAAGGTGTTTGAGCCTTATTTTACCACTAAGCATAAATCCGCAGGCACAGGTGTTGGTCTCTATATGGCAAAGCAAATCATTGAGCGGCAGTTCAATGGCAGTATCAATGTATCAAATACACAATGGAATACAAACTATTTTGGAGCAGAATTTACTATCAACATACCAGCACAAAAGGACATTAATGAAACTTGACGCACTAAGCAAACTGACTATTCTTTATGCAGAAGATGATATTGACACCGCAAATCTAACAAGTATGGTGCTTGAAGACTATGTAGGACGTCTTTTAATAGCCAAAAATGGGCAAGAAGCCCTAAGTCTTTTTAAACTTCATAAGGTTGATTTAGTCCTTACTGATATTTTAATGCCTAAAATGAATGGAATTGAACTCATCAATGCCATACGTCACTCAACCACGCATCCGGATGTGCCTGTTGTTATCACTACCGCGCACACCGAGACAAAATACCTCCTTGATGCGATCCGCTTACGCGTAGATGGCTATATCTTAAAACCTATAAATATTGAAGAATTGCTACACGTGCTCAACAAAGCCATATTGCCATTTTTGCAAGCTGATGAAATTGCTTCAAAAAATCTTTTGATTAATGCCATCTCTACCTTTGTAGGGGGTAAGAAGATCGCCATTATCCAGTTTTTACTCGCAAATTGTGACGAAGATAATATTTTTTATGGCTCTTATGAAAATATCATCTCTCATCTCAATGTCAGCAAGCCCACTATTGTAAAAACATTTAAACAACTCATCGATACGGGCATATTGATTAAAATTAAAAATAAAGTCTATAAAATCCACCCTGATTTAAACAAAAATATCAAAGATAATATCCCCTAAAAGGGGCTCATCTCTTGACACACAAAAAAGCTTTATATATAATCGCACTTTTTTGTGTATAGCACCAAAAGAACTCCTTTAAAGTCATTTATACCATTCACACCAAAGATTCTATAAATACTTTAAACTTCTTAATCTTCGCTTGAACTAAGGGAATTTTATGGCAGATAATAAACGAACTCACACGCCTGTAGAAGGCTACCAGCTTGAAGAACTCCGAACTAAGAGTATCAAATACCTCATTAGTATCGCCGAAGAAGTAGGTGTAGAGAATCCAAGCGATTATCGCAGGCAAGATTTAATTTTTGAGATTCTCAAAGCCCAAGTCAATCAGGGGGGATATATCCTTTTTTCAGGTATTTTAGAAATCACCAATGAAGGCTATGGCTTTTTACGTGCGCTTACAGAAAGCCTTGCTGATAGCCAAAATGACACATATGTCTCTCAATCCCAGATTCGCCGCTTTGCCTTACGTAATGGTGATATTGTTACAGGGCAAGTGCGCCCTCCAAAAGACCAAGAGCGCTATTATGCCTTGCTGAAAATTGAAGCCATCAACTATATGTCGCTTGAAGAAATTAAAAACCGCCCCCTCTTTGATAATCTCACTCCACTTTTTCCCCACGAGCAGCTAAAGCTTGAATATGAGCAAAGCAAAGTTACAGGCAGAATGCTTGATCTCTTTAGCCCCATTGGTAAGGGGCAGCGCGCCCTTATCGTAGCCCCGCCACGTACAGGTAAAACAGAGCTTATGAAAGAATTAGCCCATGGCATTGCTAAAAACCACTCCGAAGTCGAGCTTATGGTGCTTTTAGTCGATGAGCGTCCTGAAGAAGTTACAGATATGGAGCGAAGTGTGCAGGGGCAGGTATTTAGCTCTACATTTGATATGCCAGCTACCAATCATATCCGCGTAGCAGATTTGGTTATTGAGAGCGCTAAACGCAAGGTTGAAATGGGCAAAGATGTGGTGATACTTTTAGATTCTATCACGCGGCTTGCTCGAGCATATAATGCTGCGACCCCATCAAGTGGGAAAGTCCTAAGTGGTGGTGTAGATGCAAACGCACTGCATAAGCCCAAACGATTTTTTGGTGCAGCGCGTAATATCGAGCAAGGTGGGAGTCTTACGATCATTGCTACAGCACTCATAGAGACAGGCTCACGTATGGATGAAGTGATATTTGAAGAATTCAAAGGCACAGGTAATAGTGAAATCGTCCTGGCCCGCTCCATTGCTGATAGGAGAATCTACCCCGCATTTGATGTCCTTAAAAGCGGTACGCGCAAAGACGACCTCCTCCTTGGCAAGGACAATCTCACAAAAATATGGATGCTTCGCAATGTTATGCACACAATGGATGATGTCGAAGCCCTTAGCTTTATTTACTCAAAAATGAAGCAAACGCGTGATAATGAAGAGTTTTTAAATATGATGAACACTCAAGAATAAGGATTATTTATGCGAGCTGGCGTATTTGATAGCGGTGTGGGTGGGCTAAGTGTCCTTAAAAGCCTAATCAACGCCAAGCTTTTTAAAGAAATCATCTATTATGGTGATACCGCACGCGTCCCTTATGGTGTGAAAGATAAACAAACCATCGTGCAATTCTCCCTTGAAGCCCTTGACTTTTTCGCCCCACATCATATTGATATTTTAATCGTAGCGTGTAATACCGTGAGTGCATACGCCCTAGAAGAAATGCAAGCAAAATGCTCTATTCCTATTGTGGGTGTGATAGAGCCCGGAGTCCTAGCTGTGCAAAACAAACTCACAGATACAGATTCTCAAATTTTAATCATTGCCACACGTGCGACTATCGCCTCAAGCCAATATGAAACAAGATTGCGCAATATTGGATTTTGGAATCTCACAAGCCTAGCCACAGGGCTTTTTGTCCCCATTGTGGAGGAGGGATTGCTAGAGGGTGCAGTGTTAGAGAGTGCCTTTGATTACTACTTTAGCTCTCTTGCCACACCGCCTAAGGCTATTATTTTAGGCTGCACGCATTTCCCGCTTATCGCCCCTGCCCTTAGCTCATATTTTAAGAATCAGAGCATTCTTATTCATTCAGGCGAGGCGATTGTGGAGTATTTAGAGCGGCATTTACATCTCTCATCACGTTATGGACTTGAATCGCTACAATTCTATGCCAGCGATAATCCTGCCATGCTTACACAAATCGCCCAAAAGTGGCTAAGCTAACGCTAAATGCTAATACTCAAATAAGGAGCGATAATGAAAAAATACAAGAAAAAAATCAATTTTGATGTTTGCACTTTTTGCAACCATGCGTGCGATTTCTGCTCAAATCCGGATAAACGCACTAAAAAAGCCAAAACAAGCTATAAAGATTTTATGCAAGCTATGGATAATGTTTTAACCTATGTATCAACTGATGAGCTAGGGCTATCTGCTAAGGGTGAGGTATGCTTAAATGAAGATTTAGAAGCCATTATTTGGCATTGCAAACATATCTATAAAATCCCTTATGTGTATATAAGCTCTAATGGCGCGCTTATGAATCCAGCGCGAGCCAAAGCCCTGCTGCAAAGTGGCTTAGATTCTATAAAATTCTCTATTAATGCCATAGACCCACTGCATTATAAAGCCATACATGGCAGAGATGATTTTCAAAAAGTGATTGATAATTTTTACGCACTTTTAACATTAAAAGAGCAGGAATTCCCGCATTTGAAGCTCTTTATAAGCTCCGTGCTCACCCCCTATAATACACAAGATCCTAAAAATGCGTTTTTAAAAATCTTTGGTAAGAGGGCATATTTGATTAATGCGATATTGCCCTATAAGCGCGTAATCACACATAAAGAGCATTTAACGGGGGGGGGATAAAGCAAACATCGCATAATCCCTCTCATATCGCTACTCTAAAAACCTATCACAAACCCCTCTGTCATACCCCATTTGATGAAATTTACATTAACGCTGATTGCTCTCTCATTCTGTGTTGCAAAGACTATTTTAATAGTATTAATTTTGGCTCTTTACTTACCCATGATTTTTTAGAGCTCTATACCTGCAAGGCTTTTGAAGATATTAGATATATGCAAAAAACAGGCAATTTCCCTCCATATCACTTGTGCAAACAATGTTTAGGATTATAGAATGAAACAACAAGGCAACCCCGAAATATCTCTAAGCGAATCACCAGTCGTGCTTTTTGGTGTTTTTGAAAGCGATTCTCTAGCAGATAAGAGAGATTCTTCGGTCGCACTTCGTGCTCCCTCAGAATGACAAAGTAAATTTCCTTGCAGGTGTTTATTATGTGTGGGTTTCCCTTGCGGGTAGCAAAGTTTGTCATTCTGAGGGGCTTCAGCCCCGAAGAATCTCTGTGGGCGACTAGTGATTCCTTTAGAGATTCTTCGCAATGCTTGGAATGACAAACTTGGAGAGTCGTTAGCGAATCTCTTTTTTCTTTTTCTATAAGAGGGAGGGGCTTAAATGTGCAAGTATGGGCTGGTGCTATGCACAAGCGCGAAGTCCAACATACAACTAATGCCCTTACCCCCTTATATATCCCCCACAAGGGCGTCGCCTTAAGAGGTGGCACTTCGTGCGATTGTTTCTCATCGCAGTGAAGACTTGCTTCATTGCTGGGAGAGGTTGGGGACTTGCTCCATAAGGGTAATGAGTTTGGCATCACGAGCCCCTGATAAGGGGTGAAGAATTGCTTTTTGATTCACTAGAGACTCTCTTAAGTTGTCATTCTGAGGGAAGGCGCAAGCCCGACCGAAGAATCTCTTTTGGCGACTAGTGATTCCTTTAGAGATTCTTCGCCTAAAGGCTCAGAATGACAAACGAACTACCTTTTGTAGGAGAAACCCAAACCACCCAAAAAGGTAAAAAAGTCAAAAATAGCGCCCCCCGCAGGGCTTTAGGCGGTTTGTGTGAATTCATTTCACACAAACCAAGATATTAAATTAATAGAATTAATAAAGAAATTACTCCTACTGATAATACTTACTATAAAGCTCGCAAGCCTCCAAATACCCCATATAGCAACTCTGCTCATATAAATGAAGTGCAGCTTGTTTATCCTTTTTGACACCTTTGCCCTTAAGATAGAGCGAAGCAAGATTCATACAACCAGCCACAGAGCCGTGCTGACAAGCACGGCGATAGAGCTTTGAAGCATCTATATAGCTTCTACTCACAAACTTCCCCTCTTGACTTAACGCACCCAGATTATTGCAGCCATCGGGCTCTTGCATTGAACAAGCAAGTTTATAAAGCTGCACACTCACACTTATATTTTGCTTCACACCAAGCCCATTTTGATACAAAACCCCAAGCTTGCTACATGCCTTAAAAACCTCATTATCGCAAGCCATTTTGTAATAATACGCCGCCTTAGGATACCAATGCACATCATTCCAACCATTGCTATACTCCTCTCCTGCCAAGTAGCAATCCTCCATAATGCCACTATCACAGCCCCTCACATAAGGGGCAATGTGCTCTAACATCTCTATGCTTTGTTGATTTTCCATAGCTTCATCAGAGAGTTGTGCACCTAATGCAAGGGCTATGACTATGCTAAGTATTGCTAATACTCTCATTTTCGCTCTTCAAGGTTTTTGTATAACTCACAACCATTTTGGAATCCAAAATCACATGCAAGCCCATAAAATTCTTTTGCTTTGAGTTTATTTCTTTTCACGCCCTTACCTTTATGAAAAAGTTCAGCAAGGTTAAAGCACGCCTTGTCATCTTGGGCTAAACACGCATCACTATAATACAAGGCAGCTTGCTTATAGTCCCTTTTAAGCCCTATACCCTCCTCAAACATCACACCTACATTATTGCACGCCCTGCCATAGCCACCCTGACATGCATACGTATATAAATGTAATATTTCTGTAGAATCTTGGGCTTTTACAAGCCCTAAATGATACAAAACTCCAAGTGAATTACAAGCTGGGTAATGCCCTAACTCACAAGCCATTTTATAATAGAGCTCACTCACAAAATAATCCTGCCCTACACCACTACCTTGAGCATACAATCTCCCAAGCCCATAACATGCAGCTGCATTTTGGGCATTACATGCTTTCGCGTATAAAAAGACTGCCTCCTCTATCTCTCCATTACGCCATGCACTATAAGCATCTTGCAAATCTGCCTCACTCGCCACCAAATGAGCTAACACAAAGCACAATGAGCATAACCACAGAATCTTTCTCATTATCTTGCACCCTATATCCTTATATATTTTCCCTCTACGCTTCCCTATGCTAAAAGTGTTCCTTTTATTCAAGTTTATTTTGCGTTTATTGGCGAGGTTTATTAATGGTAAAATAAAAAATACAGGTTTAAAAACTATTGCAAAAAACTTTGTTACAATACCCCAACAAATCACAATGATTTTTCTCTTAAGAAAGTTTCGTCTTACCTCAATATAAAAGGTTTAAAAATGTTTATCAAAAATAAAATGATTGTATTATTGATGTTAGCACTTAATGGCTATGGTTTAGAATTTGGCTCTATGGGGCAAGTCTCTATGGGTATGGGCGGGGCAGGTGTAGCCCTTAAAGATTCTGCATGGGGGCTTTATTACAACCCTGCTTTGCTTGGTGCTGATAGAAGAGGGAAGTTTGGCTATAGCTTTGGAGTACAAATCAAAGAGCAAAACCTCCTAGAGCTTGCAAGCATTGATGTAGATAATTTAAAAAACCTCCCCCAAACGCTTACAAACCAGCTCACAAGCCCAAATGTGGGGGGTAAGAGCGTAACTATAGATGGAAAGTCAGTCAATGGTGCATTGGGTGGTATGCTCGACGCACTTTTTCCTGATAGCGGAGGGAATATCACTAAAGATAATGTACAAACCCTTGTTACAGAAATCACAGGCTCAAGTCAAACGTGTACAGATATAAGCACTTGTTGGGACTTTATTAAAGACCCCCAAGCACAAAATAAATTAAAAGACAAACTTACTTCAGCCGCTGCAGAGGGAGGTTCGCCACTTGTGGGGGCGGTTATTTCTGGTATCGATCCAAATAAAATCACTGAGCTTGCTAAAGAGGCTACAGGAGGGAATTTTGATGCTGAAACATTATTTGAAAAAGTAGGAGAAATCACCCTTGCTAAGGGATCAGATTCTTCTATAGATAGGCTTTTGAATGATTTTGAGACAATCAATAACGCCCTAAAAGCCAATGATCTCAATGTCGTTAGCCAAAATGGCTTTGTGATACAAATTCCCGGAAGTAAGACATCTCGCCGCATAGAAAGTGATGAAATAGGCAGCATTGATATACAAGATATAGATTCTGGGCGCGGTGCAATAGGCGTTGGTGTCTTTGCCTCAGCCTTTAGCAATGCTTCAGCACAAATTGACCCAAACAATAACCAATTGATTTTTGACCTTGGTGGTAAGTATTATGATGTAAGCGTAAATGGGAATGCCATTACATTAAAATACAATGCGAGTAAAACTAACTTAGATGGCTCTATAATGAATGAAAATGCCAATCACCTACTTTATGCCAATGCCTTAGCCCTAATAGAAGTCCCTATAGGCTATGGGCATACGCTCTTTACTCCCGCAGGTGATGTAAATATAGGTATAGCCCTTAAATTCATACAAGCCATGGGCTATGGGCAAAAGCTTAACTTTAGCGTAGGGAAGTTTCCTAGCATTTCTTTTGATAAAAATGATGTAGATATGTCTCAAACCTTTGGGGTAGATTTGGGCGTGCTTTATAGCCCAAACTTACTTGAAAATCTCCATATCGGGCTTGTGCTAAAAAACATCAACGCCCCTGTGATTAAGCGCACAAATGTAGATGATGTTACGCTTAATCGGCAATTACGCGCTGGGGTAAGCTATGTGCTTAAAGACTTCCTTACCTTTGCCTTTGATGCAGACCTCCTGCCAAATAACACCCTCTCCCTCCAAAGCCCTAAAAGCCAATTCATAGGAGGAGGGGTTATGGCTAACTTTAAAAAGGTAGATTTTAGATTAGGGGCTATGCAAGATATGAGATCAAATGCCAGAGAGGGTATGATACTCACAGGCGGGATTAATCTCTTGGGATTCTTAGATGTAGCATTACAATATGGCTTAGGCAGAAACTTCACCATAGAGGGTATAAATATATCAAACTATATGAATGTGCATATAGGAGGGCAATTTAGCTTCTAAGATTTTTAGCCATAAGGGCTTTTTTAAACTCTTCATATCTTCACATATTCACAAAATCTGGGGCAAAGCCCCCAACTTGAGACTTCCGCAAATGTAAAGTTTTGTCATACCTTTTGTGGGCTTTATGCCTGAAGAATCTCTCTTGGCTACTAGAGACTTTTCAAACAACACTCAAGACTCCAACAGAATTTCTTCGCTTCGCTCTAGATATGACAAAAAGTCCTAAACTTCCCCTAGCAGTGAAGTCTATCTATAAAGCGACATACAAGTATGGCTGGGGGATATATAAGGGGGCAAGAGTGTTATTGTGGAGCATTATTATGGGGTTGGAGCTTGCCTGCACAAGTAAAGTATATAAGCCTCATTATTTTATAAAACTTTGCACATTTAAGCCCATCGGTCTTATAGAAAAAGAAAAAAGAGAATCACTAACGACTCTCCAAGTTTGTCATTCCAAGCATTGCGAAGAATCTCTAAAGGAATCACTAGTCGCCAAAAGCAATTCTTCGGGCTTACAAGCCCTAAGACATGACAATAGTAGCAGAGTTTCTAGTAATTCTAACAGAGATTCTTCGCTTGATTCTCAAGCTCAGAATGACAACGGGATAAAATCTACTAGAAATCCAAAAAGCAATGATTCACAGAAAGCCCACAGCAATTCTTCACCCCTTGCAGGGGTTCAGAATGACAAAATAATTTCCCTTGCGGGTAGGCCAAGTTTGTCATTCTGAGGGAGGGCGTAGCCTGACCGAAGAATCTCTCTTATCCGCTAAAGACTCTTTAGAGGAAACACCAGAAAGGCAGTTACTTTGTCATTCTAAGCCCCCAATAAAGGACGAAGAATTGCTGTTGGATTTACTAGTAACCTCCGTTACTTTGTCATTCTGAGCCTTTAGGCGAAGAATCTCTCTTATCTGCTAGAGAATCGCTTTCAAAAACACCAAAAAGCACGACTGGCGATTCGCTTAGAGATACTTCGGGGTTGCCTTGTTGTTTCATTCTATAATCCTAAGCATTGTTTGCACAAGTGATATGGAGGGAAATTGCCCTATTTATTATGACTTAATCTTGCAAAATCTTCTAATACCTTAAGAACTTTCTTAGATTCTATAATATCTCTTGCAAGGAAATAACCCTCTTTAATGCTGCCTGCCCTCCCCGCAAGGTAAAGTGCCCCACCCGTATTAAGAGCTACAAGCTGGGTTTTAGGAGAGTGAAGAGACTTGGCATGGAAAATCTCAAGGCTAATGCGCTTGTTTTCTGCTACATCACCCCCGCAAAGCTCCGCAAAAGGCACAAACTCTAGCCCTATCTCATTGGGATTAAAAACATAAGTCTTTATAGTGCCATTATCAAGCTCTGTAATCTGTGTGGGCGCACAAAGTGAAATCTCATCATAGCCATCAAATCCACTCACAACCATAGCCCTTTTAATCCCCAAAATAGCAAGGGCTTTAGCCATAATCTCCGTATAAGCCTTATCAAACACGCCAATAAATTGATGGGTAACATTGGCTGGATTTGAGAGAGGACCCACAAGATTAAAAGCTGTCTTAAATCCTAGTGAAGCCCTAGCAGGCGCAGCAAAGCGCATAGCCGCATGAAACTTTTGCGCAAAAAGAAAGGTAATGCCTATCTCATCATACACCTTTCTGCACGTTTGCACGTCCATATTCACATTCACCCCAAGGGCTTGAAGCAAATCTGCCGAACCAGATTTAGAAGTAATCGCTCTATTGCCATGTTTAACTACCTTTACTCCAGCAGCCCCAAGCAGCAAAGCAGCGGTAGTAGAGACATTAAAGGTTTTATTAGGACTACCGCCTGTGCCTACTATATCTAGCCTTATCTCATCGCTTTTAGGCAGGCTAAAGGCGATAGTCTTTTTCTTTAGCACACTTGCAAACCCCGCTAACTCCTCTGCATTCACACCCTTAATTTCAAGGCTTGTAAGTATGCTACCAATTTGTGCATCGCTCATATTCCCCTCTGTAATCTCATCCATGACATCATAAGCCTCTTTAAAGCTAAGACTCTTCCCTTGCATAGTGCTTTTAAGATATTGCTTAATGGGGATCATCTCTCGCCTATAATGCAAGAAGTTTAAAAGCATTTTCTCACCCTCAAGTGTGCCAATAGATTCTGGGTGGAATTGCACGCCAACAAGATGATGATGTTTATGCTCAATCGCCATAATCTCGCCATCTTCACTCCATGCACTCACTTCAAAGCATTCAGGTAATTGATGAGCCTTCCCCACAAGTGAGTGATAGCGCACAATGGGGGTAAGCGGATTAACATTGCGGAAAAGCCCCTTTTGATTATGATGTAATGGCTCCACTTTACCATGCACGATGTGCTTAGCATTGACAATATCCATACCAAAAGCCGCCATAATGGCTTGATGCCCCAAGCAAATACCTAAAATAGGATATATACCTTGAAGTTCTTGCACAATTTGCACAGAAATGCCCGCTTCTTTGGGGGTTTTAGGACCCGGACCGATGATAATATATTGCGGGGAAAGGGCATGTATCTCTTCAATACTAATCTTATCGCTTCGCACGACCTTTAGGGGAAAGCCAAATTTATAAAATGCTTGATAGATGTTATATGTAAAGGAATCATAATTATCAATGAGTAAAATCATCATTTCTCCTTTGTAAGCATAGCAAGCATAGAGCGGACTTTATTTTGTGTCTCTACATATTCTGCACTCGGGATAGAATCTTGCACAATGCCCGCCCCAGAGCGCAAATAATAAATGCCATTTTGATACACTGCTGTGCGAATAGCAATAGCAAAGTCCATATCTTCATCATAGGTGAAATACCCCACCGCTCCGCCATATATGCCCCTTGAGTGTGTTTCTAAAGATTCTATAGTTTTGATAGCTTCTATTTTGGGCGCACCGCTTAAAGTCCCTGCTGGAAACACTGCTTTAAAGGCGTCTCGCTTCTCAAAACGCTCTCTATCAAGCTTGCCTTGCACTTCTGAGACAATGTGCATAACATGCGAATATCGCTCTATCTTATTTCTTGCGACAACACTCACACCACCGCCTACACTGACCTTGCCCGCGTCATTACGCGCTAAGTCAAGGAGCATTAAATGCTCGGCATTTTCTTTAACATCAGATAAAAGCTCAGATTCCAACTCTAAATCTTGGGCAACACTTTTGCCTCTAGGGCGCGTACCCGCAATAGGACGAAGTGTGAAAAGGCTTTCATCTTTAATGGTTTTAAGTCGTATCATAATCTCCGGGCTTGCGCCTAAAAGCACAAAATTATCAAATTGATAGTAAAACATATAGGGGCTAGGATTGAGATGACGTAAATGCCTATAGGCTTCTAATGGCGGGAGTGAAGAGATGATATTCATATATTGGCTTGGCACACATTGAAGCAAGCTCCCCTGATAAATCGCCTCTTTAATCTGCATTACCATTTGTTCATATTCATCTTGACTTGTGGCATTCTCTATAATATATGCTTGGGTCTCTGCCCCATCCATAAAAGTTTGATGGGAAGCTTGATGGGGATTTTGATTCTGCAGAGTGGAGATAATCTCATCGACCCTTTGAGTAGGGTTAATCTCTTCTCTCTCATAAGCATAGCTTACACTTACAATATGTAGCCTATCAAATAAATGATCAAAGACTAAAAAATCCCTCCCAAAGATAAAGCCACATTCTGGCACATCATAAAGCGGAGGATTGCTAAAATGCACTTCTTCAATTTCAGCAAAAAACTCATATCCTATATACCCTGCCCCACCAAGAGGGAGGGGTAAATGAGGGGGGATGGTTTCAATGGGATTAGGAGCAAGAGAGCGCACAAAAGCAAGAGATTCTAAAAAATCTCCACTTAAAGCATTGCTATTCACATCAGGTTTATAATCGGCTAATGCCTCTTTTAAGGGCTTTTTTATCTTGCCATATTTGAGTATATGCTCGCCATTTTCTTTATATACAGAAAATGCCTCATGCACAATCATAAGAGAATATCTATCCTTGCCTGTTTCATTATAGGCAGATTCTAAAAGTACTTTTGCATTTAATGCCCCAAACGCCCCTAATGGCGTAAGATTATCGCATAATATTTCCTTATGGGCTATCAGCGCCCCCCTAGCATTGCTAAAATCAAACATCACTCTCTCCTTAAACTAACGCGCCTTAAGCTCTAGCACCTCTACATCACTTGGAGCTACAAACACAAAAACGGCATCATCAATCTTAACATTAAGCTTTACATTGCTTAGTACAAGCTCACTTTTAGTCCCCATAGTATCTACAAAGTAAATACTTTTTGGCTTATTCTCTCTATCTACAACAAGTGTATATTCTATACCATCAACTGCCGTGCGATATGTGCCATCTTCATACTTTTTGGCAGATTTAATAATGGATATAAAATCACTCTTGCTATTGAGTGTAGAGAGGCTCACTTGCTCTAAACTTGGCTCATAAATTGCTACCTTATTATCATTCATATAAATTTCTTTTTTAAAGGGCATTTGATAGTCCCATTTGACTTTATTGGGTGATTTGCCTAGAATCTTGCCCTTATAATATACATTTGCTCCATCTTCATTATAAATGTATTGCTCAAAATCCGCTTGTATGCTTTGAATATCTTCCCCCCAAGCAAAAAGCCTCCCGCAACAAATCACAAAGACCATACCTGCTTTTATTATCCACATTTTATATTCCTTAAGTATTCCTTAACGCACACAAAGATTTTACCGAAACTCTGTAAAAGTATGTTAGAATTATGCCCAATTTTCTACCTAAAGGGCGTATCTATGTTGCAATCTCTCATCTCAAAATTTCTAGGCTCACGTAATACTAAACTCATTAAACAATATCAAAAAGAAGTACAAAAAATCAATGCCTTAGAATCTCTCTATCAAACTATGAGTGATGAGCAACTCCAAAATGCCTTTAATGAGCTCAAAATCAAAGTCCAAAATGCACAAGAGAGTTTGCAATCAGTCCTTCATGAGAGTTTTGCCATTACACGAGAAGCAAGCAAACGCGTGCTTGGTATGCGGCATTTTGATGTGCAGCTTATAGGTGGTATGGTGCTAAATGACGGGCGCATTGCGGAGATGAAAACAGGAGAGGGCAAAACACTTGTAGCTACACTTGCTGTATGCCTCAATGCACTTTGTGGCAGGGGCGTGCATGTGGTCACAGTGAATGACTATCTTGCCAATCGAGACGCCAAAGAGCTAGAGCCACTTTATAATTTTCTAGGCTTTAGCGTTGGGGTTATTACTAGCGAATTACGTGATGATACCTTGCGTTTAAACGCCTATGCAAGCGACATTGTATATGGCACTAATAATGAATTTGGCTTTGATTACTTGCGTGATAATATGAAATACGACCTTGCACAAAAGGTACAAAGGGAGCATTATTTTGCCATTATCGATGAAGTAGATTCTATTTTAATTGATGAAGCAAGGACCCCGCTTATTATCTCCGGACCTGTAAATCGCACATTAGAGCATTATCATTTTGCCAATAGTGTCGCCCAAGAGCTGAAAAATGAAATAGACTTTAGCATTGATGAAAAAAATCGTGTGATTTTACTTAGCGAAGAGGGTATCAAAAAGGCTGAGCTGCTTTTTAAAGTAGATAATCTCTATAGCATAGAAAATGCCGCCCTCTCTCATCATCTTGACCAAGCCCTTAAGGCAAACTATCTTTTTATTAAAGATAAGGACTATGTAGTCCAAGATAATGAAGTGGTGATTGTTGATGAATTTACAGGGCGCTTAAGCGAGGGGAGACGCTTTAGTGAGGGCTTGCACCAAGCCATTGAAGCTAAAGAAAAAGTAGATATTAAAGAAGAAAGTCAAACTTTAGCAGATATTACATTTCAAAACTACTTCCGCCTTTATGAAAAACTCTCAGGTATGACAGGCACAGCCCAAACTGAAGCAAGCGAATTTTTACAAATTTATAATCTCGAAGTAGTGAGTATCCCCACAAACGTCCCCGTGCAGCGCAAAGATTTAAATGACCTCATCTACAAAAGTGAGAAAGAAAAGTTCAATGCCCTTATTAGTAAAATTACTGAGCTCCACAAAAAGGGGCAACCTGTGCTTGTAGGGACAGCAAGTATTGAAAAAAGTGAGATTTTACATGAATTGCTAAAAAAGCAGAGAATCCCCCACACCGTGCTTAATGCTAAGCAACACAGCAAAGAAGCAGAGATTATTAAAGACGCAGGAGTGAAAGGTGCGGTAACCATTGCTACCAATATGGCAGGACGTGGTGTTGATATTAAAATCACTGATGAAATCCGCTCCCTTGGCGGGCTCTATATCATCGGCACAGAAAGGCATGAGAGCCGTAGAATCGATAATCAACTTCGCGGGAGAGCCGGACGACAAGGCGACCCGGGGGTAAGCCAATTCTACTTGAGTTTAGAAGATTCGCTTTTGCGGATATTTGGTAGTGATAAAATTAAAACCATTATGGAAAAGCTCGGGCTAAAAGATGGCGAACATATAGAATCTTCTCTAGTAACTCGCTCGGTAGAGAGTGCGCAAAAAAAGGTAGAAAATCTCCATTTTGAATCACGCAAACACCTCCTTGAATATGATGATGTAGCCAATGAACAACGCAAAGCTGTATATAAACTCCGCAATGAGCTCCTTGATGAGCAATGCTCTTTAGATGAACGTATTAAAACTAATCGCGAGATTACAGCCCAATCTCTCCTCTATAAAGCACAAATCCTCCCCGGTGATAGCTATGATAGCCTAAGCCTATCCACGCTTAAAGCCCAACTGAAAGAAGAGTTAGGACTAGAGCTACAAAATAGCGAAGGTTTGGATTATGATGATTTGCTCTCCCAAGTCATCACACAAATGGAGCAAAGCTATGAGGGCAAAATGTCAAAGCTTGAGGCAGCGCAGAGAAAGGAGATTGAACGTATTATATATTTGCAAGTGCTTGATAGCTCATGGCGTGAGCACCTCTACACAATGGATAATCTCAAAACAGGTATAGGCTTGCGCGGTTATAATCAAAAAGACCCCCTTGTGGAATATAAAAAGGAAAGCTACAACCTTTTTTTAGAATTTGTAGAGAATCTCAAAATAGAAACGACTAAAATGCTAAGTATTATTCAACTACGAGAAAAAGAGGAGCAAGCAGCAAACAAAATGCTTCAAAATATGCAAGAAGATTTGGAAGAAGATTTTCAAGCCTTTAGCACAAACAATGCTACACAAAAGCCCAAAATCTCTCGTAATGACCCATGCCCCTGTGGCAGTGGTAAAAAGTACAAACTCTGCCATGGTAAAAGCGGACCCAAAAAGGGGTTGCTCGCTTAATGAACGCCCTCACACTCTACCTTCTGCCGCGATATTTGCGCTTTGATAAAACACAACCTTTTATATCTATCACAGCTTTATTGGCATTTTTTGGTGTGGGCATAGGGGTTATGGTGCTATGTGTAGCCATGGCTATTATGAATGGTATGTCAAAGGAATTTGAGCGCAAGCTTTTTGTAATGAACTACCCTTTAAGCGTGTATTCTACCACCCATGCGGGCGTAGATGATATGATCTTACAAGCCCTAAAAGAGCAATTCCCCGATTTTCTCTTTAGCCCATATTTACGCTATCAAGCAGTAGCAAAAGTAAATAATAGTATGAATGCGGCTATGGTCTTTGGTGTAGATATGTATGCAGAATCTCAAATCAATGAAGTAGTAAGCAAGGCTTTTGAACCCTCGCACCAAATACCAACAGAGCAAGAAAGGGAAGCGTTTAAAACACAAGCTATCAATACCTTTAAGAATAAAACTTTTTCTATCCTCGTGGGTAAAGGGCTTGAGGAGCATTTTAACTTACAAGTAGATGATAAGCTTGATTTCTTTTTTACACAGCTTGAGCCATCTGGCTTTAGCTACACACCCATTAATAAACGTTTTGCTATCGCAGGATTTTTTGAATCGGGACTTAGGGCATATGATGAAGCCTATACTTACACAAACCTAGAAGCCCTGCAAAAAATCCGCCGCATACCTGATGGCGTATATGATGGGATACATATTTACACTCCAAATCCTATGCAAGACATTCACGCTATAAGTGCATTTTTAAAACTCCATTTTCCAAATCGAGCCGGCATTGAGGGCTGGTGGCAGCAAAATGGGAACTTTTTTTCAGCTTTAGAGCTTGAAAAGCGCGCACTTTTTATCGTGCTTATGCTGATTATTGTTATGGCGAGTCTCAATATCATCAGTTCTCTTCTTATGGTGGTTATGAATCGCCGCAAAGAAATCGCTTTGCTTCTCTCACTTGGTGCAAGCAGACAAGAGATTAGAAAAACCTTTTTCTGGGTAGGCAATACCATTGGGCTAAGCGGGATTATGCTAGGCATTGTGCTTACAGGCATTGCTATGTATGTGCTTGATACCTTTCCTATTATCTCACTTCCTGCAGATGTATATGGCAGCTCTAAGCTACCACTTGATTTATCTTGGCTTGACTTTAGCCTTACTATCATAGGCGCTAGTCTTATTGTATGCCTCTCATCATACTACCCTGCCAAAAAGGCTGCTTTGATAGATACCTTGCAAGTTTTACGCAACGAGTAGTATTATTACATACATTTTAAGAATCTTATAAGTAAATAAATCTTAGCATTAATGAAGCCTCTATAAATGGAGGGGTTATTTACTTTTTAGGAGTTCTTTTGAAAACACTTTATGTAGGAAATTTAGTATATGCGGTTACAAATGAGGAGCTAAAAGAGCTTTTCTCTCAATTTGGTGAAGTTTTTTCTGTAAAGCTTATTAATGATAGAGAAAGCGGCAAGCCTAAGGGCTTTGGCTTTATAGAAATGCAAGATGAAGATGCACTAAAAGCCATAGAGGCACTTGATTCAAAGGACTTTAGAGGGCGAACTTTACATGTAAATGAGGCGCGAGCACGAAAGTTTGCCCTAGCAGATTCTAGGGAGTAACTCTCCCTGTGGATATTCTATATATGATTTCCCACCCCATGGATTTAGCATTATTGCCCTAGAGTGCTTTATATCCTTTGCTTTACCCACCACACGTCCAATCACACAAGCATTTTTCCCTAATTCATGCTTGTTTAAAGCTTTTAAAATATTCTTACTTTCACTTGCTTTTACAGCCATTACGCACACGCCCTCATTAGCCAAACTTAATGGCTCTAAACCAAGTATCTCACATACTCCCCGCACTTGCTCTAATATAGGAATATGCTCTTGCATAATCTCCATTTCTACGCAAGCCCCTCTGCACCATTCATTCAGCACCGCAGCAAGCCCTCCCCTTGTGGCATCGCGCATAGTGTGTATCTCATAGTCACATAAAGATGAGATAAGTGGATAGAGTTGTACGCAATCACTCTTTAAATCACTCTCCAATGCAATCTCATTCCTTGAGCAAAACAATGCAGCCCCATGCGTGCCTATGGGCGCACTTAGGATAATCTCATCACCCACCTCTATATTGCTTATATGCCAATTTGCTTGCATTTTGCCAATAGCAGTAGTGTTAATATAAATTTTATCCGCATTACCTTTTGGGACGACTTTTGTATCCCCTGAGAGAATCTTTAGCTCCCCATGGAGTGCCTCGATTCTAATAGAGTGTAAAATTTTTTTCAACATTGCTATTTCAAAACCCTCTTCTAAAACCAAGCCCAAAGTTAAATAGCAAGGCTTAGCCCCACGCATAGCTACATCATTACTTGAGCCACACACACATAATTTCCCTATATCCCCCCCGGGGAAAAAGATAGGATTCACCACATAGCTATCTGTGCTTATCGCATAGCTCTTCGCTCCGCTAAACACCCCTGCATCTTCCCCACCATCAATAATCAACTCACCAAGCTCTTTGTATATAAGCTCTGAAATAAGAGTATGAGACTCCACTCCTCCGCTCCCATGAGAGAGGCTAATATGCGTATTTTTCATTTTGACTCCTTGAAGTGCCTATAAGCTTAGATTCTTGTAAAATTGCCCAAAGGAGCTGATCTGTTTGCTTACTCCAAAAGGCATAATCACACACGATAAAAAGCCGCTTTTTAGCACGTGATATAGCTACATTGAGTGCATAAAGTGCATGCAACTGCCTAGAATCTGTCAAATGATAATGCAAAGAGACAGGAGAGAGAATCACATTATCAAACTCCTGCCCCTGCGAACCATGAATAGTAAAAACCCTATCACGTCCCAAATATTGCATAAGCCGCTTTCTCTGCTTGACAAAAGGCGTAATCACCGCATAATCATCTCTAGCTAAATGCTCACATAATCGCTTGCACATCAAAGCCTCACTCTCGCTGATATGCTTCTCTTGCTCTCTTTTAGCACCGCTATCATAAACCAAAAGCTCCATGTGGCTATCAAGCCCTCTTAAACCTATATGATAAATATATTTATCTAAGATTTTTGCAAGATTATCTCCATAGCGATGAGTTTGAGAGAGTTTGCTTACAATCATATCATCTAAAGGCGGCATATCAGAGCTATTTTGCGCTAAGGCTGCAAGCTTATAGGGCTTTTCTCCTTTGCAAAAAGATTCTAAAAAAAGTGAAGAGAGATTCCATATAAAGGCATTATGATTGCCCTCTTGGTTCATCTCTTCTAGGGGCATTTCGCACACAGGGGAGAGCTGCTTATGATCCCCAAAGAATGCAAGGGGCGTATTATCCACGCATAAGGCACAAGCTTTAATTAATGGTGCATATGCGCATTCATCTAAAAAAATATGTGCAAAACTTAGCTCCAAACTCTCATATCGTTTAATAAATCCATCTAAGGTAACGCCCACAACAAGCGCATCTTTTAGTCGAGTTTTAAGCGTATCTTGGAAGCTAAATAAATCTGTCTGCTTGTTTTGCTTAAACAAACTTGGGTCGCATGTTTGCGGATAGGCATTGATATATTGCAGTGTAGGCATACCTAAACGTAATATCATACTCCTCTCTAGCCCTAATGTGTCAAATTGCGCAATAAGGGTTTTTAGCACTTGCTCAAGGGCATTATTGGTACTTGCAATGATAGCCACTCTCTTGCCCTCTTTAATATAATACAACAACGCTTGGAAAAGCACAGCTTGCGTCTTACCCGTGCCCGGAGGTCCCCATACATAACTTAGAGGGTGATTTAGCACTGAAAAAAGGGCTTGATTTTGCTCTTGGCTTAGAGTATCAATAAAGGCAATTTGCTTTTGAGCAATGCCATCACACAGAGCTACCTCATCACCATAATTTTCAAAAAAATCAATCACATTTTGAACTAAAAACTTCAAATCGCTAAAAAGCCTTAAAGGCAGAGATTTTTTGATAGATTTTACAATTAGGGCTTTACTTGTATCTTCTAGCTTGATATGGAGCATTTTTCTCTCTTCATCATAAAATGCGAGCTTAAACTCACCCTCTTCTGCAATGCTATAAAATTGATCGCCTATATTTAAAAGCAAGGTCGCACTTAATTTCAAATCCATATCGCCAACACTGCTTTTAAAGGCAACAATAAGCTCATCATTAGCACATTGATAATGTTTAATGCTAATCTCACTCAAGCCCAAATTATGCTCACAAAGATAGTCATAATAAATATGGGCAGCATTTAAAAGTGTGTGTTTTATATCCATTAGCGCAATATACCGCCATATTTATAATACGCCGCGCAAGCCCCCTCACTGCTTACCATACAGCTTCCTAAAGGATTACTTGGAGTGCAAGCTTTAGCAAATACCTTACAATCAGTAGGCTTAGCCTGCCCGCGTAAAATATCCCCGCAACGACAGGCTTTATTATCAGGGATATATGCCTTGCTTAAAATGCCATCAAAAGCTAGCTCTGCGTCTAAATGGGCATATTCTGGCTTTAATTTCAAAGCAGATTCTCTAATTTCCCCTAACCCCCTCCATTCAAAGCTATCTCGCTTCTCAAAATAACGTCCTATTAAGGCTTGAGCCTTGAGATTACCCTCCATACTCACTACGCGCTTGTATTGAATCTCTAGCTTATTTTGAGCATTTAAGGCTTGGCTTACAATCATATAAATACTCTCCATCATATCTACAGGCTCAAATCCGCTTACTACCACAGGCAAGGCATATCTCTCTACAATTTCCTTATAAATCTTTGCCCCGCTAATCACGCTAACATGAGAAGGTGCAATTAAGGCATTAATCGCACACATCTTATCGCTTAAAATCACATGTAAGGGCGGAGGGACAAGCACATGGTTAATGTGAAAAAGCACATTGGTAAGCCCCTCTTGTAGTACATGCTCTATAATTGCTGCACTCATAGGTGTAGTTGTCTCAAACCCAATGGCAAAAAACACTACACGCTTATCTCTATTGGCTTTAGCTATCTCTAGCACCTGCATAGGTGAATACACAAAACGCACATCAGCTCCCTTTGCCCTAGCATCTGCTAAGCTCCCATGCGTTCCGGGGATTTTTATCATATCTCCTAGTGTGATTAAAATCACATCTTTTTGCATAGCAATTTCATAGGCTTGATTAATGCGATTTTTAGGCATAATGCACACAGGGCAGCCCGGTCCATGTATGAAGTTGATATTTTTAGGCAAAAGGCTTAAAAGCCCATAGCGCATAAGCGTATGCGTATGCCCTCCACAAACCTCCATAATATAAAGAGGCTTAGGGAGGGATAAAGAGAGCTTTTCTATCTTTTTGCTATAGGCTAAAATCACATCTTTATCGCGGAAATTTTCAATTAAATGAAATGGTTTTTTGCGATCTAGCATAGCATACCCCCCCCCCCCCAGCGAATTTAGAGCATCTTTTGGCATAAGAAGTGTTTTCTTAAAAAAGCTCAAATAAAGCATCTTTCTGAGTTGAAAATACAATCTTGAGAACTCTCGGGGAATCTTCAAATACCATGCTACCTTACTCCAGCGCCCTTCTATGGTTGTAGGCATATACTTTTCTGCCAAAATAGGCTTAATGCAAATATTAGGGATATGATGAATATAATACATATCCATATAATCATCTACCGGGCAAAACCACGAAGAAGCACCATTGATAAATGCCCTTGCCGCAGTGGGTGTAAGGTAATAACCCTGCGTGCCTGCAAGCGGAGCAAAGCCGATATAAAAATCATCTGGCAATATATAGAGTTTGGCATTGATCTTTGTATACATAAGGCGCACATATACATACCCACTTTTGGCGATATGATTCAAATTCTTATAAAAGCCCTTAAATATCTCCACATCATCTTCAAGCACCACTATAGGCTCATTTAACTCAATGCACTTTTCCCACAAGCGATAATGACTCCCAAAGCACGCCCTCTCTCCATCACTCATAGGCTTACCTCGAAATAACAAACTCTTCAAAGGGGAGTATTGCTTAAAGCTCAAATGCTCGCCCTTTGAGGCATCAATAGCGTTAAAAAATACTATTTCATAATGCCCCTGCTCCTCTTTAATGCGAGCAAGCTGCCTTAGCATAGAATCTTTGCGTTCCTTTATGCGGGGGAGATTCACAACAAATATCTTCATCACTCCAGCCTTGCATTTGCCATTGCCAGCTCTTGGTCTTCTTCTTGCATACTTTGGAGTATCTCATCATAAAGCTCCAAACTCTCCTTAGCACTTTGCTCATCAATCTTACTTACCGCATAGCCAATATGCAAAAGCACCCAATCCCCCACTTCTACTGCCTCATCAAGTAAATCCAAGCTCGCCTCGCGCTTCACTCCTAGCGTATCTACTATGGCTATATTATTGTCCTTTATCTCTGTAACCTTAGAAGGAATAGCTAAACACATACGTTCTCCTTAAAATTGATGAGTAGAATGGTAATTTTGCGCACACTTTTGCGTGATAAAATCATACACCGCTTGAATGCTTTTAGCATCTTTACTACTTGTTAGGAAAATAGGCACATTCGCCCTCAAAGTATCTAAATCGCGGCGCACATTATCTACACTGAAGTCAAAATGCTCTATCAAATCTGCCTTAGTGATAATCACCGCATCAGCACACATAAACATCGTAGGATATTTCAACACCTTATCATCGCCCTCAGGTGTGGAGAGAAAGACCATATTCAAGCTTGCCCCCACATCATAACTTGCTGGGCATACTAAATTCCCCACATTTTCAATAAACAAATAATCCATTTGCCCCATATCGCACTGCTTTTGCAGCTCTTTAAAGCCAGATTCTATCATCGCTGCCTCTAAATGGCAGGCTTCCCCTGTGGTAATTTGATACGCACTCACACCCTTATCTTCAAGTCTTTTGGCATCGCGATTTGTCTCTAAATCCCCCTCTAACACGCAAAAACGCATATCTGTAGAAGTAGATAAGGATTCTAAAAAAGTTGTTTTCCCACTGCCCGGAGAGCTCATAAGGTTAATTACATAAAGCCCTAGCTCCTTATATTGTGTGCGAAGCTCTTGGGCTTTGAGATCATTTTTAGAGAGTATTTTATGCACAATCTCTACAGATTTTTTACTCAAATTTGGATTGTTTTTTAATCGCTCATCGCGACGTTTGAAGTCTTTATTTTGCATTTGTGTATCATTTTTTTGCATCACATCTCCTCTTCATATTGTGTTTGTTTGAGTTTGTCATATTGGCAGACTAGCAAAACATTGCTTTTAAAATGGCTCGTAATGTTATCTTGTGGGTTAGAAGTATTATCAGTCCTAGTGGGAGCTCCCTTTGTGGGGGTAGGCTTATTGTGATTGTGAGGGGCTTTAGTCCCGAAGAATTGCTGTGGGCTTTCCAGTAAGTTTAAAAGAGATTCTTCGCCTCCTAAAGGAGGCTCAGAATGACAAAATAACTGCCTTTGTAGGTGATTAAGTATTTCATCTGTGAATTCCCCTTGTTGGGTAATTGTATCGTGTGGAGAATAAAGAAAATTATTACCTAAAACTTCTCTCATACTTGTGCCTTAAAATTACGCGCTCCAAAAACCGCTTGCCCAAAGCTAATGTTTGCGTCATTGCATGGCAAGACTTGGTGCATATAAAATGGAATGCACTCCTTAGTGAATAAATCTTGGATTTTATCACAAAGAAACTTATTTTGAAACACACCCCCGCTAAAATATACCCTTAAAGTGTGCTGGGTTTGTAGTGCTTGCGGGCTAGCTTTAGCCAAAGAGAGGGCAATATAAGCAAGGCTTTCAAGGAATCTTCTCGCCGCCCTTTTAGGCTTAGCCCTCTCTTGGAGCAAGCCTAAAAGTATGTCTTTAAAAATAATCACACCATTTTGCATCTCAAACCCATAAGGCTCGATACAATCCCCTTCTTCTTGGTGCTCTTGCATATCTTGCAAGGCATACGATTCTAATAACGCCCCGCTCTCCCCCTCATAGCTTTGCGTTTGCAATAAGCCTAAGATATAAGCTGCCCCATCAATAATCCTTCCAAGTGAGCTTGTTTGCTTATATACACCACTTTTGTAGGCATTTTGCAGTACTTGCATTTCTAATGAGCTAAAATGAAAGAGCTCTTCACAAAATACATCATAATGCCACATCATACTCAAAGCTAATTTGCCAATATCCTTTATCCCGCTCTCCCCTCCTAAAAGTGTGAAATAATCAAAATGATAAATTCTCTGCATTTGCTGCTCTAAGCTTGCACCTGGCTGATACAAAAAGCACTCTCCACCCCAAATACAAGCATCTTCACCAAGTCCAGTGCCATCCCATATAATGCCAAGTCCGGGCTCATCTAAGCCTTTATGCTCTGCTAAGATAGCATAAAAATGCGCCTTATGATGAGAGAGGGCATAGAGGTGAGTGTTTTGCTCTGCTAAGTCTTGTGCTTTTTGCGTAGAGATGTATTGCGGGTGTAAATCATGTACAATCAAAGCTATATCTTGCTTATAAAGCCCGCGAAAAAATGCGCTTACCTCATCATATCGCTTTATAGAATCTACACTTTGCAAATCCCCAATATATGGGCTAATGCACGCTTGATTGCTGCTATCAATGAAGCAAAGATTTGATTTTTGCTGTGCGCCTACACCCATAACCAACCCTGCTTTTATGCCTTTTTGAGGAAGATAGAGGGGCGCATAGCCTCTAGCTAAGCGCAAAGGGCGCATAGCCCCCGCCATAAAGCGCACGATACTATCATCAACACCATGACTAATGCTTCGATTATAGCTTAAGATTACATCTGCTATAGGATTAAGTGTATAGAGCTTTTCTACAAGCTCATCTGTTTTAGTGATAATGGGTTCAGAGGCAAGATTAGCGCTCGTAAAAACAATGGGCTTGTCTAAATAGTCAAAAAGCAAAGACATAATGCCATTATAGGGCAAGATAACTCCCAAAGTGTGCAATCTTGGGGCTATTAATGCTAAGCTCTCCTCATCTAACACCCCTCCTTTTTGAAAATGCCTCTCACAAAGCACAATAGGCGCTTGTGGGGAGAGGAGGGCTTGTTTTTCACACTCATAGAGTTTGACTAGGCTTTCAATCTGTGCTATATCTTTAAACATCAAGGCAAATGGCTTTTTAGGGCGGTTTTTCCTCTGGCGCAAGGTAGAGAGGGCTTGCTTATTACTCGCATCAACGATTAAATTAAACCCGCCCACGCCCTTAATAGCAACGATTTTGCCCGCCTTAATTACTTGTGCTATTTCTTGGATTAAAAGTATGTCATCTGTGGCAGATTCTGGCTTAAAAGTGCCGTTTTTATCGATACGATAAAGCCTAATAGCACAGCTTAGGCATGAGGTAGGTTGAGCGTGGAATCTACGATTAGAAGCAGTACTATAATCACTCTGGCAGTCTTTGCATAAGGGGAAATTACGCATAGTTGTGTGGATTCTATCATAAGGCAGGGCATTAATAATAGAATAACGCGCCCCACAATATGTGCAGGTAGTAAAAGCGTATTGATAGAATCTCCCTTTTGTTCTCATATCTTTTAAGCACTCTTCACATAAGCGCATATCAGGGGGTAAAAAGCAGGGGCTAAGTGTGCTTTGGCTTTGAGATTCTCTAATTTCAAAACCCGGGGGGATAGATTCTTTATATATCGATTCTTTACTTGGAGTGATATGATAAGAGCTCACATACGCATGTGGAGGCATAGTCTTTAAAAGTGTATCTAGGAAATTTTCTATCTGGCTTTTATGCCTTACTTCAAGGTAAATAACCACCCTATCATAGCAATTTTGCACATATCCATGTAAGCCCATCTCACAAGCAAGATGATACACAAATGGGCGAAACCCCACCCCCTGTATAATGCCAAAAAGTTCTATGCTATAGCCTTGTGTTTTCATAGATGTAGTATAACACCTTGATTGCAAATTGATGATTTATGGACTTTAGAGCGTTTAGCTTAGCTGTATAAAGATAAATCACACAAATATGCTAAAATGCCCCATTTTATAAAGAGGAGCGAAGATGAAAGAAGCAGGCATTGAACTGATGAAAAACACAAAAAGCGTGCGAGATATTGAAGTCAAGAATAAAAGAGTGCTTATCCGCGTGGATTTTAATGTGCCTATGGATGAAGATTTTGATATTTCTGATGATACGCGTATAAGAGAAGCCCTGCCTACTATCAATCACTGCATTGATAACCATGCTAAAAGCATAGTGCTTGTAAGCCATTTAGGACGCCCTAAGGGGAAAATGCCAGAATTTTCACTTAAGCATGTCATTAAGCGCGTAGAGAGGCTTTTAGGGCGGGATGTTGCCTTTGCAGAAAATATAGAATCTG
This sequence comes from Helicobacter marmotae, assembly GCF_003364255.1. GTDB lineage: Bacteria > Campylobacterota > Campylobacteria > Campylobacterales > Helicobacteraceae > Helicobacter_C > Helicobacter_C marmotae. The sequence goes on along the minus strand of NZ_NXLR01000002.1, from coordinate 4,724 downwards.
CCCAAGCCTTGCAAGAGGGAGCAAAAAGAGAACATAATGTGATTTTGCTTGAAAATATTAGATTCTATGAAGGGGAAGAAAAAAATAGTGATGAGCTCTCCTCTAAGCTTGCTACACTCTGTGATATATATGTCAATGACGCCTTTGGCACAAGCCATAGAGCACACTCAAGCACTTGCGGCATAGCCAAATACGCCAAAGAATGCGTAGCCGGATTATTGCTTAAAAAAGAAATTGATTCATTTGCCAAAGCTATGGCAAACCCCTTAAAACCTGTTTTACTTATCGTAGGAGGCAGCAAGGTCAGCTCCAAACTCGCCCTTTTGCATAATATCCTTGATGTGGTGGATAAAATCATCATTGGCGGGGCGATGAGCAATACATTCCTTAAAGCATTAGGCTTTGATATGCAAAAGTCTCTTGTAGAAGATGATTTAGTTACAGAAGCCTACAATATACTTAACCATGCTAAAGAAAAAAAGGTCAAAATCTATCTCCCCGTTGATGTAGTCAGCACAGATAATATTAAAGATCATCGCAATATTAAAATCACTCCCGCACAAGACATACCAGAGGGATTTATGGCAGTAGATATGGGTCCTGCGACAAGCAAGCTTTTTAGCGAAGTGGTGCGAGACTCTCAAACGATTATTTGGAATGGACCGCTTGGGATTTATGAGATTCAAGCGTTTTCACGCGGGACTTTTAATTTAGCCCATGCGGTGAGTGATACCTATGCCTTTAGCCTTATAGGCGGAGGCGATACCGCAGATGCCATTGATAAGGCAGGCGAGAGAGATAATATGAGCTTCATCTCAACAGGCGGAGGGGCGAGCTTAGAGCTCCTTGAAGGGAAGATACTCCCTGCGTTTGAAGTGCTTGAGCGCAAGTAAGCATAATGAGCACGAAAGCTATAGCTTGCATTGTTTATATAGCTATCATCACGTTATCAAGCGTGTATATCACGCAGCCGCTTCTCCCACTCCTTGCATGGGAGTTTCACACCTCTATATATAATATTTCAGCCATTACTTCTATTACACTTTTGCCTATGGCATTTGCACCACTTTTATATGGATATTTTTTAGAAAACTACCCATCTAAAGCCATTTTGACCATTTCATTATTGCTTGTAGGGATTTTCCAGCTTCTCCTTGCATTGTGTGAAAACTTCATGCTCTTTTTATGTTTGCGCTTTTTGCAATCTCTCTTTTTCCCCGCTATCCTCACCGCACTTTTAACGATTCTCACACGTTTGCAAAGCCAATCTTTACAGCTAAATATCAGTATCTATATCGCCTCAACCATAGCAGGAGGCTTGCTAGGGAGAGTAGGTGGGGCAAGTTTAAGTGATATATTTTCATGGCAGATATGCTTTATTGCACTCGGGGTAAGCTTACTTCTAAGTGCATTGCTTGCGTTTATTTATATCAACCCAACTCACACTCGCTTGCAGCCAATTACCTTTAAACAAATGCTGCCCTTTCTCTCTAATAAAACATCACTTATTATTCTCTCTAGTGTGTTTGTTATGTTTTTTAGCTTTCAAGCCCTGCTCAATACCCTCCCCTTTCATGCAAAAGACATATTCCCTAGTATTAGTCAAAATCAAATCGGGGCACTTTATTGGGGATATAGCATAGGCATATTTACTTCTCTTGGGGCTTCTTGGCTCACTCAATTATTAGGCGGGCGATATAAATGCGTTTTTATCAGCCTTAATCTCTTTGCCCTAAGCCTATGTATATTCCTTATAGATTCCCTCCCGTGGATATATGCAGGTGTGTTTGCTATGTGTATTGGCTCATTTTTGGCTCATTCTGTCTTAAGTGCGATTAATAACGCCCTAAGTGCTGAGCATAAAGCCGTGCTAAGTGGCTTGTATCTTAGCTTTTATTATATGGGTGGGGCATTGGGCTCTTATCTCTCATCATTTATATATCAAATGCTAGGTTGGCGACCTCTTATCTGCGCTCTCGCCCTTTTATTAAGCACCACTTCAGTGCTATTCTACACCCATATGAGAAAACTTCAATGAGGGCTTCAATGGGGGCTTTATGAGGGGAGGGGCTTTATATGTCTTGTAATATGTTCTTTGATATGCTTTTTGACATTATCAACGCCAAAAGCATTACCCAAAAGCTTCAACTCCTTGAAGAATTTACTCAAATAAGCACATCTTTGCTGCTCTCTACGCCTACTTCATCTCACCCTCCCCGCACACTTACAGAGCCTTCTTATAAAACATTTTGCTCTATTATTCACCCCACTAAAATCCGCAGAGTAAAAGCGATAAAAAGCCCTCAAGCATTGGCTAAAGTGCTCCATTCCATAGTGCATATAGAATATAGCGCGATTGATTTAGCCCTTGATGCGATGTATCGCTTTAGAGATTTGCCCTTAAGCTTTTATACAGATTGGCTTGCAGTCGCACTAGAAGAAAAGCTCCATTTTAGCCTTTTAAGAGAATCTCTCAATGCGCTAGGCTATGAATATGGAGACTTCCCTGTGCATGCACAGCTTTTTTACGCACAAAAGGCTACGCTTAGCTTGCATGAGAGAATGGCACTCCTCCATAGAGGAGCAGAAGCCAATGGGCTTGATGCCAACCCGTTTTTAGTAGCCAAAATCCAAAAATTTGAGCATAGCCTCACACCGCAGATTCTAAACACGCTTGAACTTATCCTTAAAGATGAAATTACACATGTCAAAAAGGGCGATAAATGGTGGCGCTATAAACATAACTCCGCCAATGCCCAAAGCTTCCTCTCCACACTTGAGCGCTTCAAATCCCTCTATGCCTTGCCTAAGATACTCAATATAAAGGCGCGATTGATGGCTGGATTCTCCCAAATAGAATTAGATATGCTAGAGCAGGCAAGCAAACATTAGCTAATCTGGGGTATATATCTTAAATTTCAAAGGATTCAATACATCGCCCTCCACTTCCCATATCTTTTCAAAAATCAAGTGATTAGCTCTTTGCGCACTTTGCGTCCAATGCACATTGAGTGTATGGATAAGCTTCCTCACACCTTGTGGATAAGTTTTTAAAATATTAGGCTCTTGGCAGGCTTTAAGCTCATCACACAGAATGCCATACACATCAGCATTACTCATAAAACGCCAATCTGTCTTTAACGCCCCCTTTGCGTGAAAGTTTTTAATCATCAAAAGCGGATTAGGGTTATTGCCTATAGATGGCTTATAGGGCATATTATGCTCTATAATGTCATTATAGCTATGATCGCTCACAAGCACTATCATCGTATTATCATAAATACCTTCACGCTTTAGTAACTCAAGCATATATATACTCTCTTTAATGGCGCATAGCTCATTATCATAATGGCGCGCATTGGGCAAAAAGGCTTGATAGCCCTTAGGAATGGTGCTGCTATAATCTAGCTTAGGCAGGCAAGTGTGCGCATCAAGCATAAATGGATAATGGCTATGCATAGTGTGGATATATTTAAAGCTTTTGCCTTGAGTTGGAGATACCTTAAAATCTCTCACAATCATAGGGAGTTGCGCGGCATTTTTCACTCCATTAATAAAAGAGCCAATTTGCACTGAAGAGCCAAAAAGCCATGAGTAATTACCAAATTCAAAGTCTTTATAGATTCTTAATCGAAAAACATAAGGACTAAAGTAAAATAAGCCTATAGATAGCATTTCACCTATGGGGCGATTATGCGCTCTTTTTGCGCTAATTATATCCTCTACTCCGCTAAAAGCCTCATAAGCTGGGGTATAACTTTCTCTATCATCATAAATGCTGATATTGGGAGCAGAATCTGCTGCAGACAAATAGGGCATACCAAATGAAGCGATATGAAATCCAGCATTTTGAAAATCTCTATAACTTTCTTTAAGGGCTTTAGCAGAGGCAAGGGCGTATTCTTGCAGGCTTAAGTGCTGATTATTAAACGCAGAGAGCTTATGCCCGGTGAGAATAGTATGGGCTGTCCTTGAAGTATGCCCATCAAGGGATAGGGTATTAGGATAATACACAAAGCCCTCCAAACTCTCCTTAAACTCGGGGAATTGCTCTAAAATCACTCTCAAATGCGAGCCGCTAAACCCATCAAAAAGCAAAACTATTACATTTTGCGATTTGCTACTTAAGGTTGTTAGCTCATTATGAAAGCTTGGAAGCAACTCTTCATAAGACTTACTCTTATATGAAAGAGGAGGAGGGAGGGAGTTAATGGTATCTCTAAAAATACTCACACAGCTTAGAATCCACACAACAAATAACCCCACAAACATAGCCTTTAAGCCCGCTAAAAAATATCTCTTTATATAAAATAAGCAAGCTATCAACACACAAGAGAGTATTCCTATAAGCAAATCTACATATTTGCTAAACTCAGAAGCGATTGAGTGAGGATTTTTAAAGATAAAATTATCAATTTGTGAATACGCCTCCCCCGTTAGGACATTATAATCAAGCACAAACGTATATACCACCCCAATACATAAAATCACACTTAAACCATAACTCATAAGCTTAAGCATAGAAAACTTAAATATAAAAGCCTTATATAAAAAGCTAGAAAGATATATCAGCAAAGATGAAGAGAGAAGAAATATCCCAAAAAGCGCACAAAGGGTATTTAGACTCTGAGTAGCATCAAATTGTGATACATCACTGCTATACACTGCAAAAGGTGTAAAAACACATATCATAAAGCATATATTGATAATAGCAAGCATAGAGA
>NZ_NXLR01000029.1 GCF_003364255.1 Helicobacter marmotae | reverse complement strand
AGTGCCACCTCTTAAAGCGTCGTCGGGGCGGGGGATATATAAGGGGGAGGGAGCGACTTCGCAATTTAAGCCCCTCCCCCTTATAAAAAAAGAAAAAAGAGAGTCACTAGTCGTGCTTTTTGGTGTTTTTGAAAGCAATTCTTTGCCCTTTATTGGGGGCTTAGAATGACAAAGTAACTGCCTTTCTAGTGATTCCTTTAAAGAGTCTTTAGCGGATAAGAGAGATTCTTCGGTCGCACCTTGTGCTCCCTCAGAATGACAAACTTGGCTACCCGCAAGGGAAATTATTTTGGCATCACGAACCCTCGCAGAGGGTGAAGAATCTCTACTTGGATTTCTAGCAGATTCTATCCCGTTGTCATTCTGAGCTTGAGAATCAAGCGAAGAATCTCTGTGGGCTTTCTAGTAGGTTTGAAAGAGATTCTTCGGTCGGGCTCTGCCCTCCCTCAGAATGAGTCGCTAGGATTCCCTTGTGAATTCTTCACTCATATTTTTTAATGATTAGAGCCATTTAGCGACATATTGTAAATTGAGTATTAAATATCAAATATGTATAATTGTATCAACAATGATACAAGGAGATATAAGATGACAAGTGAAGTCAAGCTTAATAAATGGGGAAATTCATTAGCCTTGCGTATTCCTAGTAGTTTTTTAGAGCATTTAGGATTAAGTCAAGATTCTAAGCTAAAACTTAGCATTAAAGATGAAAAGCTCATTATTGAAAAGCAAAAAGATTTAAAGCAGATATGTAAAGCAATTCATAAAAATAATCTCAATACAGATACTATCTGGGAACAAGATATAGTGGGCAAGGAATGGTAATGGCAAACTATATCCCCCAAAGTGGTGATTTGATTTGGCTTGATTTCACTCCACAGAGTGGGCATGAGCAAAAGGGCAAAAGACCCGCACTTGTCGTGAGCCCAAAAGAATATAACCACAAAAGTGGCTTGTGTCTTTGTGTGCCTCTAACAAGCAAGATAAAGGGCTATCCTTTTGAAGTGCCATGTACAATACAAGGTAAAAGGGGAGTGATTTTGAGCGACCAGTTGAAAAGCGTAGATTTTAAGGCAAGAGGGGCTGGCTTTATCCAGCAATGCGATATTGAAACTTTGAGTGCAGTTAAAGAAAATCTTGCTTTATTGCTTGAGTTCTAAATCGCAAGCCCTTTCTGGCTAAAATAAATTGTTTTTCAAATTTGCTAGAAGTTTCTAGCTCATATTTAGGCATTCATAGCCTTTTGAAATTCTGCGACATTTTTATATCGTTTTGTTTTACCATTTGCACGTTCCTTTTCAAACGCTTTAATCGCTTGGGTAATCTCTGCATTCTCTTCTTCTATGCTGATTTGTGCTTTACTTAGCTTTGCTACTTCTTGAAAAAGTGGCAAAATTCTTTACTCGCATTTTTAATGATTAAAGTCATATTCGCTCCTTAGCTTGAATTACGACATTATACATCTAATGAAGTTTTAGACTCTATAATTTTCATCTCTTCTGTGCTTAAATCATAGAGTTGATATACCAAAGCATCAATTTGGGCTTCTAGCTCGCTGGTGTGAGATATATTCTCATCACGAGTCAAAGCTGAAGAATTGCTGTTTGGAATTACTAGCGACTCTCTTAAGTTGTCATGTCTTTAGGGCTTCAGCCCCGAAGAATCTCTGTTGGATTCACCATCGACTCTGCCACTATTGTCATTCTGAGGGAGTGAAATGACCGAAGAATCTCTTTTGTATATTAGAGACTCTCTTAAGTTGTCATTCTGAGCTTGAGAATCAAGCGAAGAATCTCTGCTGGCGACTAGTGACTCGGGTAGAGATTCTTCGGTCGCACCTTGTGCTCCCTCAGAATGACAAACTAATTTCCCTTGCAAGGTAATTTTGTCTTGCGGGTTGGACTCATTGTCATTCTGAACCCCTGCAAGGGGTGAAGAATCTCTGTGGGCTTTCTGTGAAGAATCTCTACTTGGATTTCTAGCAGATTCTATCCCGTTGTCATTCTGAGGGAATGGTAATGACCGAAGAATCTCTTTTAGCGACTAGCGATTCGTTTAGAGATTCTTCGCTTCGCTCAGAATGACAAAGGAGTTGAGTTGTGTGTGGATTTTGCAGAGATTCTTCGCCTCCACTTTGTGCTCCTAAGACAGCACAATTTGCCTTAAGTCTTAATATCTCCTTCACCTCCCTTGCATGATATGAATTTCTTCTTCACTTAAGCCATAAAGTGCATATACTAAATTATCAATTTGGACTTCTAAATGCGAAGTATCAGCACTAGAATCTTGTGCTTTGAGTGCCAATATCTCATCACTCAAAGCGATAATAGAATCTGCGATGCGTTGATTGGATGCTGTGATTTTGGGGATTGGTAAATCTTCAAGTTCATATTTATTAACATGATTATTTGTGCTTGTTTTTCTAAAAAGCCAATCAAGGAGTTTTGAATTGAGAAGCCCGACAATGAATTTTGCTTCACTTGAATTCCGTGAATATGAAATATTTACGGAATCCAAAAACACGAAATTCGTGTTTTTGGATTCTACAAAATTTGCATGTATGCGAAATGTATCAGTCGTCCCTGTGATATTTTGCGTAGTAATAATATTTTTATCTTTATTATTCTTGAGTGCTTTTAAAATGAGCTCATTATTTTCAATGCCATACATCATTTGGGAATCTTGATAGTATCTGTGGCAATTCTCACCTTTAATAATCAAAATATTTGTTGGGCTATGACTTTGGATTTGTTTAAGCTTTGTGGTATTGATATTCCCCTGCAGTGTCCCCTCTAACATTGAGCCAAGCAAAACTTTATCGTGCTTTATTTTCTGAATCAACGCCATTTCACCTTGTTTAATCAATGGGATTTCAAATCTATGAGGATAAAAAGAAAGAATGGAATCTTGCTTGATAGATTCAAAGCATAGCTTGCTTATCGTGGTTTTGTCATTATTAATAGAGAGTTTAAAGCTATGAGATTTTAAAGGCGTGGCTTTAGTGCATAAAAGAATGCAAGTGCCTTGCAAGGCAGTCTTAAAGACTTGCCCCTCTTTTGTGGGGGCGATTTTAGGGAATTCTACGCACTGCTTGATAGAAGTTTGAGTAAGTAGAAGCTCCCTTGTGTGCGAAGAAGATAAATCACACATAATTGAACTTTGCGTAATGAGGCAAAAGACACCGCTATCTTGTGTGACAAGATTATAACCATGCTCTACAAAGACTTTGTAGAGATTTTGCTTGCCTTTATCTTTACCCTCGCTAAAGGGAAAGGTTTCACTTGGAATATCGCCTTTTGGTATTTGCAGGTACGGCGGATTCCCTAGTACTATATCCCAGCCCTCTTCAATTTCCCTGAAGTGGCTATCTTCTGCCCCCCCCCCCAGTGGTATTCTTACCAGCTTTTATGCCAAACATCCACTCACTATCAAAAAACTCCGCCACAGAATGCGGGTTGAAAGGATTCCAAGAGAGGAGCGGGTTACTTGAGAAATCTCCCTTGTGCGTATGCCAAGCAGCCTGAATATTTTTGGCTATTTTATCCCTTAGGGCGAGATAGGCAGATTCTAGCTCTAATTTATCTTTAGCCTCAAAGGTTTGCTCCCGCAGGGCTTTAAGCTTAGCCATATCTTTTTCATAGCCTACATAGCTTAACCCCTCTTGCTTAGGCAGGGGGATTAGGCTATTAGCAGAGACAAATTTAAATTCTAAATTTGGCAGGGGAGCGATATTTTCACTTGGGGCATCACAAATAAGTGAGAGGAAGCAGCGCAGGCGGGCGATTTCAGTTGCCATGGGCTGAATATCTACGCCAAAGATGTTTTCTTGCAGGATTTTAAGCTTTCGCTCATAAAGTGTTAAGCGGCTTGTCTCTTGTGTAGGCTGTGAAGCATTGCTGTTTGGATTTCTAGTAGATTTTATCCCGTTGTCATTCTGAACCCCTGCAAGGGGTGAAGAATCTCTGTTAGAATTGCTAGAAACTCTGCCACTATTGTCATTCTGAGCCTGTGAAACAGGCGAAGAATCTCTGTGGGCGACTAGTGATTCGTTTAGAGATTCTTCGCTACGCTCAGAATGACAAACTAACGGAGTTGCTAGTGATTCTGTTAAGGAGTCTTTAGCGGATAAGAGAGATTCTTCGGTTGGGCTACGCCCTCCCTCAGAATGACAAAAATTTGCGGTGGGGCTTTGAGGGTTTTTAGAAAATTTTGGGGGTGAGGCTAGGCTGTGCGCCTGCGAACCCTCAAAATTTTCTAAATCGCTTGAATGCCTACCCAAAGCTGAAGTTTCAATAAGCGCGGTTTGTATTTCAAGCAGTTCGCTTAACATTCCTAATGGAAACGCCCCGCTCCCACACGCCGGATCAAGGATTTTAAGCGCCTCAAGGCGGGCTAATATCTCCTTAGATTCCGCCGCTTCAAGCCCTCTAGCGTCTTTATCAAATATGAGTGCCTCTAGCTTAGAATCGCTAATGTTGGTGCGGTTTTTGAGACTTTCATGCAGTGAAGACGCACACATATAAGAGACAATCTCCCGCGGTGTATAGTAGCTCCCTGTGGCTTTACGCAAGTCTTTGTCATTTTTGAGATTATCAGTAAAAAGCACTGATAAAAGATTTTCAAACACCATTCCCAAAAGCTCAGGATCAAGCCCGACTTCTTGGGTTAGGGGCGTATTTTCACTCAAGGTAAAGTGATAACGTGCAAAAGTGGCAAAAAGCTTATCAAAGCAGGCATTTGGGATTTGCAAGGTATTGATGTAAGCTAAAGGGTTTGAAGCATTATAATAATCGCTTTTATGCGGGGCAAAAAGCCCGCCATTAAGGTAGGGGATAGACTTTAGGAGTGTAGAAATAGATTCACTCAAAAAGGTATATTCTCTTTGGTTTGTAGGGGTATTAAGCGTGCCAAAAAAGAGCGGCTCGCATACTTCGTGGTAGTAGTTTTGACTTAAAGTGCTATCCCATAGTGTGGGGCTGATTAAGCCCTTTTTTTCCAAAAATTGGCAAAAAAGTAGGCGTGAGAGAAGCCTTAGGACAAACTCGCGTTTAAGCTTTACAAACTCTTCTTGTGTGGTTTGTGATTTTTTGGATTCTTGTTTTTGTGGGCTTTTTGCTACTATATTCTCATCACGAGGCAAAGCCGAAGAATTGCTGTTTGGATTTCTAGTAGATTTTATTCCGTTGTTATTCTGAGGGGCTTCAGCCCCGAAGAATCTCTGTGGGCTTTCTAGTGATTCGTTCAGAGATTCTTCGCCTAAAGGCTCAGAATGACAAACTAATTTCCTTTGCGGGTAGCCAAGTTTGTCATTCTGAACCCCTGCAAGGGGTGAAGAATCTCTCTTGGCGACTAGTGACTCGGGTAGAGATTCTTCGCTTCGCTCAGAATGACAAAGTAACTGCCTTTCTAGTGTTTCTGTTAAGGAGTCTTTAGTAGATAAGGGAGATTCTTCGGTCGGGCTCTGCCCTCCCTCAGAATGACAAGAGGTTTGAATTGCTGGTGATTCCTTTGTGAATTCTTCGCAAGCTCCCCCATTTACTCCCTCTTGAGGTAAGGTAATACAATCGCAAAAGTCTAAAAACACTTCCTTAATTTCTTTAAAAAATTCATCATTTAGCGTTTCAATACTTAGGGCTTCAAGCAAGTTTTGATAAAAGTTATCAAGCGGGAGGTCTTGGGTGTAGAGATTTGTGAGTGAATGGAGGTTTTTAATATGTGCGGGGTGGGGCTTATGCAGGGCAATGTCTTTAATAAGCGTGATTTTAGCCAACACATCAACCTTTTGCTTTGTGGCTAGGGATTCTCGCCGTGTGGCAAAGGCGATAGATAGGGCTTCTTGGCTTAGAAAAAAGATAATATTATAGCTTGATATTGCTCTATTGATTGCCTTTGTGGCGGCTATAAGGTCGGCTTTGTGATGGCTTGAAGTAAATATTAGGCTAAAAGCTAGGTTTTTATGCCCGCTTTGGGCTTCTTGGAGGGAGGATTGTATATCTGTGGTGGTGTAGTAGATGATAGAATCTTCAAAGTTAAATGCTTGCAGTGCGGGATTAGGGCTAAGGGGTAAAAGTAGGTCTATCCCTGCTTTTCTAAGATTTTTAAAGCTAAAAAGCTCTTGTATAAAGCCCACAAAACACTCTTCCAAATCTTGCGTATTGTCTTGGTTTAATTGTGCAAAATTATGCAAATAGGATTGAATCGATTCTGCTTTCATACTAACTCCTTTGGGTCTCTAGGTTTTATGCTGGAAGTTGGGGGTGTTTGTGGCTTTACGTGCATTTTGGGCATTGCTTTCAATAATGGCGATTTCGTCTTGAGTGAGGTTGTAGAGGGTATAGACTAAAGCATCAATTTGGGCTTCTAACTCGCTGGTGTTATTTCTGTCATATTGAGGCAAGGCCGAAGCATTGCTGTTTGGAATTACTAGCGACTCTCTTAAGTTGTCATTCTGAGGGCTTGTAAAGCCCGAAGAATCTCTGTTGGATTCACCATCGACTCTGCCACTCTTGTCATTCTGAGCCTGTGAAACAGGCGAAGAATCTCTGTGGGCGACTAGTGATTCGTTTAGAGATTCTTCGGTCGCACCTTGTGCTCCCTCAGAATGACAATAGGATTGGGATTGTCTAGTGGCTTTATGAAGCAATTCTTCACAATGCTTAGAATGACGAAATGGCTGCCTTTCTAGTGTTTCTGTTAAGGAGTCTTTAGCGGATAAGAGAGATTCTTCGGGCATAAAGCCCTCAGAATGACAAACTAACGGAGTCGCTGGTGATTCTCTTTTTTCTTTTTCTACAAGGGGGAGGGGCTTGAATGTGCAAAGTTTTATAAAATAATGGGGGGGCAAGAGCTTCGCTCGTGCAGGCAAGCTCCAACCCCATAATAATATTCTTGC
>NZ_NXLR01000028.1 GCF_003364255.1 Helicobacter marmotae | reverse complement strand
ATTTTATATCATAAGACACATCTGTCCAGCAAAAGCCCTCTTTGAAGTAGAATGCAGTTCCTTGATAGCGAGCATTTTTATCTGTCCTTAAGAATTGGAGAATTGCTATGGGCGACTAGTGACTCGGATAGAGATGTTTCACCCCCTACTCCACGCTCCCCTAAGAGCTGACAAACTCATATTTATTTATGAAGCCCAATACATAGAAGTATCTTTAGGAAATATCTTTAGTCTATGCAATGATTACCTAAAATTTCTATGCTCTCTCACACATTCCCGCATAATGCACTCAAAGCCGCGCTATCTTTAATATAAATATCCCCGTGTCTATCTTTAGCTATCAAGCCCTGCATTTGCATTTTTTGCAAAATCCTACTTAAAGTCTCAAGCTTGATATTAAGCTCTCGGGCGATAAGCTGCCTTTGGCTATAGTTAAAATAATCTAGCTTTGTTTGTAAAAAATATGCCACCCTTGAAGTACTATCATACACTTCTTTAAGGTTGATAAACTCATTTAAAATGACATTAGTTTGCATACATTCAGTCAAAAACGCATGAGCGATCTCAATATTTGAGCCCACAAGCCGCCCTAAGCTTTCAATATCAAAAGACACAATCTCACTGGGGCAAACCCCCCTCACACTGCTATAAGCCTCATACGTAGCAAAACTCCCAAAGGTATTAATTAATCTAGGAGTTTTCAAACTCGCATTTAAACCCCTATCTAAACTTCCATCTATGTAGTATAAAAACAATTCATTGCCATTTCTATCTATTTTATAAATCTCCACTTTCCCCCGCGCGAGCAAATACACATCTCTTACTTGCTCTCCCTCATAATATAAAATGGCATTTTTTTCAATATAACGAAGCTTTGTGATCGCTTCTAGGGATTGCAAACTTTTCTCACTTAGGCGTGCAAACGCTCCAATAGAGCACAAGGCTTTTTGCTTCATATCCTATCCCTTATATGCTTTGTTTGTTTAAGTAATGGTAGCAAAAAAATAACCAAACAATAATAAAATACGCTTTTTTATCACTTCAAATCAGTAATATTTCTATAAAGCAAAGGAAGAATATGGAATATGATGTCTTAGTCATCGGAGGGGGTCATGCAGGCTTAGAAGCAGCGATTGCAAGCGCAAAAATGGGTGCAAAAACACATCTCATCACGCTTTTAATCCAAAATATCGCCCTTGCAAGCTGCAACCCCGCTGTAGGAGGGCTAGGCAAGGGGCATTTAGTCAAAGAGATAGACGCGCTAGGGGGCGTTATGGGAGAGATTACAGACAAATGCGGCATACAATTTAAAACCCTCAATTCTTCAAAAGGTCCAGCCGTGAGGGGCACAAGAGCACAAATTGATATGGATAGATATAGCATTATCGCTAAAGAAATCGCACTCAATACCCCTAATCTCACCCTCTCACAAGAGAGTGTGCAAAGCCTCATTTATGATAAAGACAATCAAGGCAGATTTGTAGCAAAAGGCGTGCAAACCAATATCAATAAAACATATTTTGCAAAACGTATTATCTTAACCACCGGAACTTTCCTTAAGGGCTTAGTGCATATTGGAGAGACAAAGCTAAGTAATGGACGCTTTGGTGAAATGAGCGCAGAGGCTTTGAGCGATTGCTTGCATAAAATGGGCTTAAAAATCGGGCGTTTAAAGACAGGCACATGCCCAAGAATTGATGCACGTAGCATTAATTTTGAAAGCCTAGAGACCCATAATGGCGATTCACCACCCCCGCACTTTAGCTATAAAACCACGCATTTTGCTCCCACACAGCTCCCCTGCTATGTGACCTACACTAATGAGCATACACATGAGATTATCCGTGCTAATTTTCACCGCGCACCGCTCTTTACGGGGCAAATTGAAGGCGTTGGTCCAAGGTATTGCCCAAGCATAGAGGATAAGATTAATCGCTTTGCTGATAAAAGTCGCCATCAGCTTTTCTTAGAGCCTCAAACCAAAGAGGCGGTAGAATATTACATTAATGGGCTCTCCACTTCTTTGCCTATTGATGTGCAAGAGGCAGTGATACATAGTATTAAAGGGCTTGAAAATGCCCATATCACGCGCTATGGCTATGCTATTGAATATGACTATGTAGAGCCAACAGAGCTCTATCATAGCCTTGAAGTGAAAAAATGCGCTAATCTCTTTTTGGCAGGGCAGATTAATGGCACAACAGGCTATGAAGAAGCCGCCGCACAGGGGATTATCGCCGGCATTAATGCCACTCTCTCACTCAAAGGAGAGCAATTCTGCCCGCTTAGGAGTGAAAGCTACATTGGGGTAATGATTGATGATCTAGTAACCAAAGGGACAAAAGAGCCTTATAGGGTCTTTACTTCAAGGGCGGAGTATCGCCTGCTTTTACGCGAGGATAATGCTATGCTGCGCTTAGGGGAATATGCCTATCATTTTGGGCTAATCCCTAAGGCGCATTATGAGCAAATTATGCGTGATAAGCTGCATATTAGCCAGACTTTAGCATATCTTCAAAGCCACTCCTTAACCCCAAATGCGGAGAATCTAAGCCAGCTTGCGCGTTTAGGGCTTATGAGTATTAGTGATAAGACTTGGCTTGTGCATATTGTGGGGCGAGAGGAGTTAAGCACTGCTACTATGCGCGAGTTTTTGACATTCTGCAATGTCCCAAATGCTAAAGACCTAAGTGAGTATGCCTTAAAGCAGATTTTTATAGAATCTAAATATTTTGACTATATCCAAAAGCAAAAGATTCAAATCGAGCAAATGGAGCAAATGCTGCAAGTAGAGATACCACGAGACTTTTGCTTTGATACTATACCGGGGCTAAGCCTTGAAGTGATAGAAAAGCTTAAAACTTTCACACCAAAAAGTCTCTTTGAGGCAAGTGAAATTAGCGGGATAACGCCTGCAAGCCTTGATGTATTACATCTCTATATCCACTTGCATCATAAAAAAGTAGCAAAAGTTTGATACAATCAAAAACATTTGACTTTACACATACTTACACAAAGGAGCGTATATGCGGTATATCCATAGGGTGAGAGATTATGCAATGGTAGGGGGACTTGGCGTAATGGCGGTTTTTGCTTTGAATGCTTGTGAGCAAAATAATACAAATGACCTCAATAGCACCCTCCAAAATAGCCAAAAAAATGGTGCATTTGTAGTGATAGAAGAGCAAGATGATGGCACATATAAAGTACTTGAGGAATATCCAAGTGAGCAAACACGCGTTATGCTAAAAGACAAATATGGGCAGGAGAGAATGCTAAGCTCTGAAGAAATTGATGCACTCATTAAGCAAGAAGAGGGAGCTATAGATTCTGGGCAAAGTGCGCTTACAAACCCAAATGGTGGGGGATTGGGGCTTGGTGGAGCAATTTTAGCAAGTGCTGCGGGGGCGATTTTAGGAAGTTATATTGGCAATAAACTCTTTAATAATCCAAACTATCAGGCAAATTCACAACGCAATTACAAATCCCCACAGGCTTATGAGAGAAGTAAAAATAGCTTTAGTAATAAATCAAGCACTCCATCTAGTGCGAAGACAAACACAGGCAAAAGTGGCTTCTTTGGCAATAATAGCACCAATGCCTCTAAGCCTATGACAAGCGCACCTAAAACAGGAAGTGTAGGAGGCTAAAGCAAATCTGTGCGGATTCTAAATGTTTATGCAAGCTGCTATAGCTTAGTATCTTAGGAGGTTAATATGAGAATTTCAACCCTTTCACTCCCCGATAAAGGGGCTTTAGAATCTATGGGGCTTACATGGCATACAGATAGAGATGAGAGCTCATATTTAAGTGATGAACTTATACATATTAGTCAAGCAGAGGCAGAGGCATTTTATGAAGCGGGCAATACGCTTTATGATATGTTTGTAGAGGCAGGAGAATATGTGATAGAAAATGACTTATTTTTCGAGCTTGATATACCTCCAAGCCTTATTGGGGCGATTAAGCAAAGCTGGGAGGAGGATATACATTGGCATTTATATGGGAGATTTGATTTAGCAGGGGGGCTTGATGGGAAGCCTATCAAATTGCTTGAGTTTAACGCCGATACGCCCACTATGCTTTATGAAAGCGCGCTTATGCAATGGGCGTTGCTTAAATACAATAAGCTAGACCAAAGTGCGCAGTTTAATAATATCCATAATGCTTTAAGTGATAATTTTAAGCGGCTTATTACCTTGGATGAAGATATTTCAAATTTTGAGGAGCTCTATGAGGGTTGGAAAATACTCTTTTCTTGTATCCCTAGCTCACATGAGGATATTACGACAACACGATTCTTAGAATATATCGCTAAAGAATCTGGCTTTGAATGCGGCTTTGCGCCTATTGATGAAGTGCATTTCTCCCCAAGTGAAGGCTTAAGCCATAATGGCATAAATTATGAATTCCTTTTCAAGCTTATTCCTTGGGAGAATATCGCCATTGATGAGCCAGAATTAGCACTTTTGATAAGCGAGATGATGCAAAATCACAACACAATTTTTCTTAATCCTGCCTATACACTGCTCTTTCAGAGTAAAAGAATGCTTAAAATCCTTTGGGACCTCTTCCCTAATCACCCACTTTTGCTTGAAGCAAGCTTTTCACCGCTCCCATATAAGCAAGTAAGCAAGCCTGCCTTTGGGCGAGAGGGCGCAAATGTGAGTATCTTAGAGGGAAATGGAGCAATCATAGAATCTAAAGATGGCATATATAACAATCACAAAAATGTATATCAAGCCTTTTATGAGCTAAATTCCCATAATGGGGCATTTTATCAACCTAATGTGTTCTTTGCTTATGAATCTTGTGGCTTGGGATTCCGCAAGGGTGGGAAGATTATTGACAATTATTCAAAATTTGTGAGCCACTGCATTAGCTAGAAATAAAATACATAGCGGAAATTGAAGTTATACTTTTCTTTGGCTTTCATTAAGACATAATCATTTGCATTTCCATTTAAGAGCGTATGGGCGACAAAAGGCAAACGCAAAAAGAGCTCAAAGCCATGCCTTTTATTCACCACACCCATTGCCCCAAGATGAACGACCACATCAAAGCCTGTTGTGTCAATCTTATACCCGCTTTGGGTATTTTGGGGGAATGTACCCTTATAGTTGGTAGATTCTAAGCCTAATCCTAAGAATCCCCCAATTTCTATAGCACCTAACTCTTCTACATCTAGGGTAGTGAAACGATATATCACATCAGTATTTAGCCCGATATTGGTATCTGTGAAATCATCAAAATTATTAATGCCTGTAATGTAATTTAGCTGCCCATAGTAGCGAAGCGCGATATTTGATTTAAGAGTATGTTTATAGCCTGCTACAAGCCCTATGCTCATATCTGAATAGTTATTGCTTGAGGGTGTTTGAGAAGTTGAAGTTGCTATATTAGCTGATGTGTCAAAAGTGATGCTCCCCGCTCCAAACTGCACACCGGCAAAAAACCCTCTATTTCTCTCCTCTGCATGCATAACCCCCGCTAAGGCAAAGATAAGTACATACAGAAATTGTAGCCTATTCATTTATCCCCTTTTAATCAAGCTATGCAAGATTCTAATCAAAAAAACGCAATAAATACCTAAGCTAGAGTGAATCTCTGCATAAATTACTAGTGATTTGACAAACTCATTTCCCTTGTGAGGGAGTTTTGTCTTGTGGGTTAGAATTATTGTTATGTTTTACCCTTTAGGGTGAAGAATTGCTGTGGGAGTCTCTATAAGAAACTACTCAAGCCAAAAGCAATTCTTCAGGCATAAAGCCCCGCAAGAAGCGACAAACTTTGCTATCACTTAGAGTTTAGGATAGCAATTCTCTACCCCTGATAAGGGATAAAGATATGACAATAGCACAAGCCACAAGCCGCACTCATGCTAAGATATGGCTATCAGATTCTAAGGGCGCGATTTACATAATAGAAAGCAGACGATGAAGTTTTGCAAGTAAAATTGTGGTGTTTTTAAGCTACAATGCTTAAAGCAAACTTTAAAGGAGCCCGTAGTGAAGCCAAATATTATTCGCTTTAGCGTTTCTCTTCCTGAGAATCTTCTTAATACCCTCGATGAGCGTTTGACGTATAAGGGATATTCCTCGCGTTCAGAACTCGTGCGAGATATGATACGTGAGAAGCTTAATGAAGAAGTGTGGAGTAGTGGTGCTGAAGATACGCAAGGTGTGGCAGTTTTGACAATTATTTATGATCATCATCAGCGCGAACTCAATCAAAAAATGATTGATATTCAGCATACCAATACCCATAATGGCAATGTGGAGATTCTCTGCAATACCCATGTGCATTTAGACCACAACAACTGCCTTGAAACGATTATTTTACGCGGTAAAGGAAGCAATATAGAGAATCTTAGCATTGAGATAGGCGGGCTAAGGGGTGTGAAGTTTTCAAAACTCACGCGTGCTAGCCGTTTTGAGTAATGTCGCTAACACATAATACCCCCTCTGCATTTGTGGCAATTTATGGTGGGAGCTTTGACCCGCCACATTACGCACATAGTGAGATTATCCGCACTTTGTGTGAAGATGAGCGCTATTGGCATATTATCATTATGCCAACTTATGCAAACCCCCTTAAAGCCCCGCCGCTTTTTAGCCCAAGTGAGCGCTTGGAGATGTGCAAGGTGCTTTGTAGGCAATATAATAGAGCCTACCCTCCTAAAATCCCCCCTGCGTATTCTCAAGAACCTTGCTTGCCAAGGGTTGCATTGAGTGATTATGAAATAGCCCAAAATCGCCCTGTTTT
This sequence comes from Helicobacter marmotae, assembly GCF_003364255.1. GTDB lineage: Bacteria > Campylobacterota > Campylobacteria > Campylobacterales > Helicobacteraceae > Helicobacter_C > Helicobacter_C marmotae. The sequence goes on along the minus strand of NZ_NXLR01000028.1, from coordinate 1,339 downwards.
TACCATAGAGAGCATAAGTGCGTTGCAGGAGCATTTTAAAAGCCTCTATCCTTGTGTGCAATTTGCCTTTGTGTTAGGGAGTGATAGCTTTGCTACTTTGGATAGGTGGCATAAGCCACAAGCCTTGTGTGAAATGCTGAAATTTGTACTTATTGAACGCGAAACACCTTCTAATATCACGCTTCAATGCAAGCCTCAAGTGCTAGATTCTATTAGCCTTTGTGCCTATAATACTCTCTCTTCAACCACAATCCGCCTTTTGCTTGCAAATGGGCGCATAGATGAGGCATTAGCAATGATCCCAAAAAGCATTCATACCCTTATTAAGAGACATTTTTTATAATACATATTTTCATTGATTAAAGGATAAGTAATGCAAGATACACAAAATGCCCCAAGCCTTCTCAAACGTCTTGGTTATATCGAGGAGCTTTTGCTAGAAAAAAAGGGGGAGGATATTGAAATTTTTGATCTAAGGGGGAGGGATTATATCGTAGAGAGTGTGGTGATTGTAAGCGCAATGGTGGGCAAACATGCCTTTGCCTTGCTTGATCATCTCAAAAGTGAGCTGAAAAAAAGGGGGGAAGTTTTTTATGCGACAGAGGAGGAGAGTGAAGACTGGGTGATTGCCGATTTAGGGGATATTATGATCCATATTTTCACACCAAATCACCGCAAAAAGTTTAATCTCTCAGAGTTTTTGCATACTTTAGAGAAGCAAAATCACCATCTTTAGGGCGATAACTACGTGTAAAGCTAAAAAGTTTGGCTCTTAGGGGAACACAAAGTGGAGGCAGAGAATTGCTACTTGGATTTCTAGCAGATTCTATCCCGTTGTCATTCTGAGGAAGCGTAGCGACCGAAGAATCTCTGTTGGCGACTAGTGACTCGTATAGAGATTCTTCGGTTGCACTTTGTGCTCCCAAGACATGACAAAATGGCAGATTCGCTGGTGATTCTGTTAAGGAGTCTCTAGCAGATGAGAGAGATTCTTCACCCCTTGCAGGGGTTCAGAATGACAAAATAACGGACTCGCTGGTAATTCGGGCGAAGTTTCTTTGCAATGCTTGGAATGACAAAGTAATTTCCTTTGCAAAATGTTAAGCCTATTCCCTATAAGGGCGCAAAGTTTGTCATGTTGAGGGCGAATGCCCGAAGAATCTCTACCCGAATCACTAGTCGCCCATAGCAATACTTCGCTACGCTCTAAAGATGACAAAATCCACTAACGCAAACCTATAAACCTATAAATCATTAGCACACTTCCACTTGATTATTGAATAAAAGTGGTAAAAGATAATCCCTCAGTGCGCTTAGCTTTTGGGATTCTCTCTCATTG
>NZ_NXLR01000027.1 GCF_003364255.1 Helicobacter marmotae | reverse complement strand
TAATGCTTTATTTATGCGATTATTTAGCTCTATTTTGCTATCAAGCACACTTAAAATATGAGCTATGTTTTCTTGTGTTTCAAGGGGAGGAAGGGGGATTTGGAAGTTTTTAATAATTTTTTGAGAAATATTATTTCTTGCTGTCCCAATGCTCATTCTCTTAAAATCTTTTGTTTTTTTTCTTAATGCTTGGAATATAAAATGCGGATTCGCTTCGGCATAGTTTGGTAGAATGGCACAAATTGCCTGATTTGTGCTTGCCTCTATATCTAAAATTCCTATCTGCCCCGTCGTCGCACCATACATTGCAATAAGGATAGTGTTTTTAGGAAAAATCTTAGCCGATGATTTTTGTAATCCTAGTTTTGTAATTTTTGTTTTACTATCGCGTATAATATTACCTTTTAACTCTCCACTATTTACCCAAGGGATAGTTCCATTTTTATAATATGCTTGCTTTGTGCTTGTAGGTGTCCCACCTGAAGATGTTTGAAAAATTTCATCTATTTTTCTTGTTTCCCACTTTTTCATAAATTTACACGTCTAAATGCTTAACATCTTTAGCATGTTCTTGTATATAAGCTCTTCGTGGCTCTACTTCATCACCCATAAAAAGCGTAAAAATTTCATCAGTTATGACATCATTATCAATCTTCACACGCAAAAGTGTGCGATTAGCTGGAGTCATGGTAGTTTCCCATAATTGGTCTGGATTCATTTCCCCTAAACCTTTGTATCGTTGGATATAGGCATCTTTTTTCGCACTTTCTTCAATTTTTTCTAAAAATGGTATCAAATCCTCGCCTTTGAGAAAATCTAAATCCCTTTGTGCGATCTTTTGATAAATTAATCGTGCTTGAGTAAAGAAATTATCCATAAAAAGCTTATCATTAATACCAAGCTCCACAAGCCCTACCTTTGTCTGCACATAAAGTGTAATTTGCTCATCACTTAGGGCTTTATTTAAGATATTACATTCTTTACTTTGTAAGAAAGATTCTATATTCTCACTTAAAGCTTGAAGTGATAGAGAATCCAAATGTTCATTTTCTACAAGATAGCGCACGACTTCAACCATAGGATAACGTTTTTCAAGCTCTTTGAGGATAGAGCGATAATGCGAGATAAATTTAAGAATTTCTAAAAGTTCTCTATTACCAATACCCTCAAAACTAAAATTTTCAATGCCATTTTCAATAAGATATTCGCTTAATGCCCTCTCATCTTTTAGATAAATCTCTTTTTTACCCTTTTTATAACGATAAAGTGGAGGTTGAGCGATATAAATATGCCCATTTTCTACAAGGGGCTTTAAATAACGATAGAAAAATGTCATTAAAAGTGTTTGAATATGGCTGCCATCAACATCAGCATCAGTCATTATGATAATTTTATGATAACGGAGTTTTTCAAGATTAAATTCATCGCCAATACCACAACCAAAGGCAGTAATCATATTTTTAATCTCATCACTTTTAAGGATTTTATCCAAGCGAGATTTTTCAACATTAAGAATCTTCCCACGTAAAGGCAAAATCGCTTGAAAAGCCCTATCTCTGCCTTGTTTTGCACTTCCCCCCGCACTATCACCCTCTACAAGATAAATTTCAGACTTCTCTGGGTCTTTACTTTGGCAATCAGCAAGCTTACCGGGCAATGTCCCTACAGAAAAATTCTCTTTTTTACGTGTGAGATCTCTTGCCTTTTTCGCTGCTTCTCTCCCACGCGCTGCCATAATGGCTTTTTGCATAATGGCTTTAGCTTCATTTGGATTTTCTTCAAAGAATTTTGAGAGTTTCTCATAAGAGAGCTTTTGCACAATGGGTTTTACAAAAGAACTTCCTAATTTTCCTTTTGTTTGCCCTTCAAATTGAGGGTCTATAACTTTTGTTGAGATAATAGCTACAAGTCCCTCGCGCACATCTTCACCACTGATTTTAGAATCTTTCTCACGCGCTGAAGCATTTGCTTCTATATAATTCATAATCGCACGGCTAAGCCCCGCTCTAAATCCTGCTTCATGCGTGCCTCCATCAGGAGTGCGGATATTATTTACAAAACTTAGCACTTTCTCATCATAGCCTTCATTATAAGCAAGTGCTACTTCAACTTCACAATCTTGTTCCAAGCAATCAAAACTAATAATTGAAGAGATAAAGGGCTTTTTATTTATATCGTGGATAAACTGCCCTAATCCTCCTTCAAAATGATAATTTTCTTCTAATCCTGTGCGTTCATCTTTAAAAGTAATAGTTACATTGTGATTTAAATATGCCATCTCTTTAAAGCGAGTGATAAGTACTTGTGCATCAAATTCTAAAACTTCCATAACTTCACCATCAGGGAAGAATTCTATAGTTGTGCCATGCTCTTTTGTATTACCAATAATTTCTAAATCACTTTGAGGGATACCTTTTGCAAATTCTTGGCGATAAATATGCCCATTTTTTTTAATCGTCATAATGAGGTGTTTTGAGAGAGCATTTACAACGCTTACCCCTACCCCGTGCAAGCCTCCTGAGACTTTATACGTATCTTGGTCAAATTTCCCTCCCGCATGGAGTGTAGTAAGCACAAGTGTAGCTGCTGGGAGATTCTCTGTAGGGTGAATATCTACAGGAATACCCCGCCCATTATCCTCGATAATCGCACTCCCTTGCTCTGTGAGTGTGATATTAATTTGATTACAATGCCCCGCCATAGCTTCATCAATAGAATTATCAACGACCTCATAAATCATATGGTGCAATCCACCGCTATTGGTATCACCAATATACATACCCGGACGTTTTCGTACAGCTTCTAAGCCTTTTAAAACTTTGATATTACTTGCTTGGTATTCCTTTTTTTCCATTCTAAAAATACTCCGTGAAGATAAGCTAAGTTAAGCCTGTTAGAGGATTACAGGCATAATGACGGTTGAAAAATTATCATCAATAACGACAAAAGGTGAGTTTGGCTCATTAATGCAAAGGGTGAATTCATTATTTTCAATTTGTGAGAGGAAGTCAAGAATATATTTGGAGTTAATGCCTAATGTAAGGTTTTCAATTTGAGTTTGTACTTCAATTTCAGCAGAAGCTTCAGCATTATCTTCATTCAAAGAGATAAATTGTATTTCTTGGGGAGTGAAAGTAATTTTAATGTTATTTGCTACGGATTTGACTATTTGCAAGCCATATATGAATTTATCTGTAGGGAGCACAAGTTTATGCTTAAATTCTTTAGGAATGATTTTCTCATAATCAGGGTATTTGCCATTGATAAGTTTTGTAAAAAAAGTGTATTCATCATTTTTGATAATTAAATGCGTGTCATTGTAATAAATGTGGAAATTATCAATAAAAAGTTTAGAGATCTCATTAATAGCCTTTTTAGGGATAATAAGTGAGAGTGTATCTACAGATTGGCTTTTATATTCAATTAATGCGAGTCTTCTTGTATCTGTAGCCACGAAGTTAAAGCTATAGTCTTTGATATTAAGCAAAGAGCCATTAAGTTCGTATTTTGGATTATTTGTATCAACAGCTGGATTGATTTTTTTAAGTGAGTTAAGGAATTGCGTAGATTCTATATGGATTTGTTTATTATTGTCATATTCTGGGAATTTTGGAAATTCATCAGCATTAAACATAGGAAGCTTTGTTCGCGCTCTTCCTTGTGAGATATGGATAGAATCTTGTTTTGTCTCAATGGTGATGTTTTTATCTTCTAGTGGTTTAATGATGTCTAAAATTTGTCTCCCATTCACGGTAGCATTGCCTTGCTCTTGTGATGAGATATTGATTTTAGATTCAAGCCATATTTCATAGTCTGTAGCTTTGAGTATAAGCTTGTCTTCTTGTGCTTCAAAGTATATGTGAGATGTAATTTGTGAGCGATCTCTTTTATCAAGGAAGTTTTGGCAATTAGTAAGTATGCTTTCAAGTAAGCTTTTGGGGAGTGAGATTTTCATCTTATGTGTCCTTTAGTATTTAAATATTGAGTAATAGTAGTAAGGGGTGTGAAAAAGTGAAAATCATTTAAACTCCCCTGTAAATTACCTTTTTACGATTGATATAAGCTGTGAATAACTCTAAACTTATATCACACTCTCCCGCGGATTATATACAAAGTTTGGTATATTTTTGCTTATAAAATCTGGGGTGTTTTTGAAGATATTGCAAGTTTTGCTTTATAATTGAGGTATTTTACTTTGCTTTGATAGAGGTTAGGAGATGAATTTTAAAGTCAATACTTCTTTAGATAAAGTATATATTGAACTTTATGGGCAATGTGATTGGACATTGCAGAAGAAGTCTCAAGATGCTTTAAGAGAGCTCATATCTCATCATACTTATATTGTCCTTGATTTTCATCATATCCAATCTATTGATTTTGTCTTTTGTGCCTTTATATGTGGGCTTTTAGAGGGGAAGTGCTTTGAGATAGTGGGCTCAAATGCTCAAATAAATGATATGTTTGCCTTGCTTTGGAGGACTTTAGAGAACTCTCATAAGCTTAAAACTCCCTCCTTTTCATTTGTATCTCAAATATGGGCGTTTTTTATTCCTATAGGGAAGAGAGTTGATGAATTTTTTCAAACTTTTTTAAATTTTCTTTCATTTTGTGGCGCGTGTTTATGGTATTTTTTCCGCTCATTAGCTTCTCCTAAACATTTTCGTTATAGCTCTATTTTTTATCATATTTATGAATCTGGCTTTAAAGCCTTACCCGTAGTGCTTTTAACAGCTTTTATTGTGAGTTATGCGATTGCTTTACAGGGTGTATTGCAGCTTGAGAAAATGGGTGCTCCTCTTATGAGTGTTGAGGTGGTAGCTAAGCTTGCCTTGCGTGAGATAGGACCTTTTATTCTAGCTATAGTCATTGCTGGGCGGAGTTCTTCAAGCTTTAGTGCGCAAATTGGTGTAATGAATCTCACTGAAGAGAGCGATGCGCTTAAAACAATGAATCTTAGCCTTTATGATTATCTCATTTTACCTCGTGTTTTAGCGCTTATTATCGTAATGCCCTTGCTTGTTTTCTTAGCCGATGGTATGAGTTTATTTGCAGCAAGTTTGGCTATAAAGATACAAACGGGTATGAGTTTTATGCAGTATTTAGAGCGATTTTATGAATATGTGGGCATTAATAACTTCTGGGTAGGAGTGGTAAAAGCCCCATTTTTTGGTGCTGCTATTGCTCTTGTGGGGTGCTTTAGGGGGCTTTATGTGAAAGGTGATACAGAATCTGTAGGTTTGCAAACCACTAAGAGTGTCGTAAATGCACTTTTTTGGATTACCTTAATTAATGCCATATTTTCTGTTATCACTACAAGGCTTGATGTATGAGTATTATTGAAGTAGAAAATCTCTATACACAATATGATGATGTCATTATTCACAATGGCATTAGCTTTGATGTGAAAAGAGGTGAAATATTTGGCATTTTAGGGGGAAGTGGCTCGGGTAAAAGCACACTTTTAAGAAGTATGCTTTTCTTGCAAAAGCCCTCCTCTGGGCGAATTTCTTTCTTTGGTGAGGATATTTGGGCATTGAGAGAAGACAAACGTGATAAGATTTTAAATCGTTGTGGTGTGATGTTCCAATTTGGGGCATTATTTTCATCAATGAATGTGCTTGATAATGTCAGCTTTTTACTCACGCAAAAAAGCCAATATGATAGTTTTACTATTAATAAAATCGCAAGAATGTGGCTAGAGCTTGTAGGATTAAGTGAAAAAGTAGCAGAGAAATACCCTTATGAGTTATCCGGCGGTATGAAAAAGCGCGTAGCCCTAGCTAGAGCTTTGGCATTAAGTCCTGATATTTTGTTTTTAGATGAGCCTACAAGTGGCTTAGATTTGCAGAGTTCAGAACGTTTTGACTTGCTTATTTTAAAGCTTAAAGAAATGTTTAAAATCACGATTGTTATGGTCACTCATGATTTAGATTCCATAAAAGATAGCGTAGATCGATTAATTTTACTCCAAGATGGGCAAATTGCCTTTAATGGCACACTCAAGGAGCTTTACACGCAGATAAATCAAGGCAGTATAGAGGCAAGGATTTTTTCAGGCAAGAGGGGGGAACGTTTTTGGCAAGGCTTGATATTAAATGCTTAATATGTAAGTTTATCAGGCACTTAAAACATTGAGATTAAAGCATTGAAAGGAAGAGTATGGAACGAAATGTGCGATATGTGTGGATTGGGATAATATTTTTCCTTGTTTTAATCTTTATGATTGCCTTTATATTATGGCTTAATCGCTTTGAAATCGACCCTAATAAATATGCTATCTATTATGCCTATAGTTCAAGTGAGGTAGAGGGTATAGGTACCAATACACCCATTCGCTATAAAGGCATAAGTGTAGGGAGAGTGCGGAGTGTGGGCTTTAAGGACATAAAAGAGGGCATTATAGAAATTGAAATGTTTATAGACTCTGCTTTGCTTATACAGGAGAATGCTAAAGTGCTTATTAGCTCACAAGGGCTAGCAGGGGCGAATTATCTCGCGCTCATACAAGGCAATGGGGGAGCCCTTAAGAGCGATAGTGAAAATAGAAAGGTGCTAAGTTTTGATAAAGGGGGCTTTGAGAAAATTATCTCCAAAGCCAGCGAGTTAGGCGATAGCGCAGATGTTTTATTAAAAAGTTTAAACCATATAGTAAGCGAGCAAAATATCACAGAAATAAATGCGATTTTAAAAGATATACACACTACAACCAAACATTTACAAAGTTTAAGTGCGCAAATGGATTCACAAATGAAAAATGGTGAATATAATATGCGTGAGATTCTTACCCCTACACTTTTGCAACTTCAAGGGAGCTTACAGGATATGAGCAAGTTTTTTACTGATGCGTCTAACTTTTTAAGCAAAATTGATAAAAGCCCTTATGACACGCTTTTTGGTAAAGAATCTCAAAAATCCACAAAGGATAAATAAGGATAAATGATGAGAAAAATCCCGCTTTTATGTGCTTTTGCATTGGCTTTGAGTTCTTGTGTTGATGTAAAAATCGCTTCATCTATTGATAAAATATCATACTTTAGCCTCTATAGCTATGCACAAACTTCCACCCCAGCAAAATGCCATATAAATGCAAAATTAGCCCTGCTTGATATATATGCCTATACCCCTTATGATGAGACATATATATACATTTTTGATACAAAGACTTTAGAAATAACTCCCCTCCATGCTAAAAAATGGATAAGCCCGCCAAAAGAAATGCTAAAAATGGCTTTACTTGATAGGGCGAAACAAAATTGCTTTGAAATCTCCATGCCGCCCTTAGGCACGCAAAAATTAGACAAAACTCTCAAACTCTCCTTGCTTTCTTTGCAAATTTTAAATGATAATGAGCTCTATCAAGTGCAAATGCGAGTGTTTTATGAATTCTTTTCTATGGGGAATTATAAAAGCAAAAGTGGTATGATAGAATCCCTAATCCCGCTTGATAGCCTTAGCCATGAAGTCCTAGCCCCTACTTTTGCAAAAGCTAGTGATGAGGTATTAACAAAGCTTTTTCATATCTTAAAATCCCTTTAATCCGCATCTGGCAGGGTTTCACCCTTTTGATTTTGGATTATCCAGCCTCTTTGTGAGGGGACTATAGGGTAAGTTTCTGCCGTGTGTAAATCAAACACATAGCAGCCATAGCTTTCTAATTTTGCTCTTTCTATGGGGATAACTTTCAGCCTATCGCGCACTTCTTGCATATCTTCACACATCGCGCTAAAGCCGCACATCATTAATTTATATCGCATACAATACTCCTTAAATTTATTTGCAATACTGCCTTGTTTTTATAAATCTATATAAAGGAGGAGCAATGCCAGAGGATTTTAGCCTATGGTGTGATTTTGTCCAAAAAGATTTTTTGAGAAATGAGTTTGTTAGTCTTGTTAGGGCTTCTCTTATACAAGGGGCTACAAGCAATCCTAGCATTTTTGCTAAAGCCTTTGCTACTCCTGTGTATAAGCAAGCCAGAGCAGGCTTAAGGGGCAAAAACAAAAAGAGTATTTATGAAGAACTTGCTTGTGCTGATATTCAAAGGGCAGCGGAGATTCTCAAGCCTTTATGGGAGAGAGATAAGGCTTTAGGCTATATAAGCCTTGAGATTGACCCATTTTTATGTGATGAGGCAAGTAAAAGTATAGATGAGGGTAAGAGACTTTATAAGCGTATCAATATGCCAAATGTGATGATTAAAGTCCCCGCCACACAAGCGGGCTATGAAGTGATGAATGCTTTAGCTAAAGAGGGCATAAATGTAAATGCCACTTTAGTTTTTAGCCCTAAGCAAGCCAAAGAGTGCGCACTTGCTTTGCAACAAGGCATACATTATGCAAGCTCTTCTATTCAAGCTGTGATAAGCGTATTTGTCTCTCGTTTTGATAGAGCAGTAGATTCTCAACTAGAGGCGCATTTACGCGCAAAATGCGGGATTATCAATGCTATGGATTGCTATGAGGTGATAGAGAGTTTCAAAGCACCTGCTATACGCACACTTTTTGCCTCCACAGGGGTAAAGGATGGAGATTTAGAGCCAAGCTATTATATTGATAGCCTTATTTTCCCCCATAGTGTGAATACCGCTCCACTTGATGCTATCAGGGCTTTTGAAAAATCTCAAAATAAAGCCCAAAAGCTTTTAATGAATGCACAAAATCGCCTTGCTTTTTGGGAGAGCTTGCAAAATGTGGGTATTTCTCGTCAGAGTTTTTCTCAAAACCTTTTAGATGAGGGCTTGAGTGCATTTTGCGCAAGTTTTGAAGAAATGCTCCGGGCATTGTAGTTTTGTTTTGAGGGTTGGATTCATTGTCATTCTGAGGCTTTGTAAAAGCCGAAGAATCTCTCTTAGAATTGCTAGAAACTCTGCCACTATTGTCATTCTGAGCCTCCTTTAGGA
>NZ_NXLR01000026.1 GCF_003364255.1 Helicobacter marmotae | reverse complement strand
CGCTCCCTCCCCCTTATATATCCCCCGCCCCGACGACGCTTTAAGAGGTGGCACTTCGTGCGATTTAATTTTATCGCAGTGAGAGCGTGTCTCACTGCTAAAAGACGTTTGGGATTCATTGTCATTCTGAGCTTTCGCAAGAAAACGAAGAATCCCAATCCTATTGTCATTCTGAGCCCTCATTAGAGGGCGAAGAATCTCTGTGGGCGACTAGTGACTCGTTTAGAGATTCTTCGCTTCGCTATAGACATGACAAACTAACTGCCTTTCTAGTGACTCGTTTAGAGAGTCTTTAGCGGATAAGAGAGATTCTTCGGGTCGCTTTGCTCCCCTCAGAATGACAAGAGGGGCGGATTGTCTAGCGATTCTAAAGAGACATGTTACAATTATTAAAAAGGATTATATTTGCATACTTCATTACTCATAGCAGCGTATAAACCTGCATTTATAAGCTCAAATGCCTATCTCACAAGGCTTAAAAGGCATTTTAAGCTATCAAAAGCAGGATTTTTAGGTACATTAGATCCATTTGCAAGAGGCACACTTGTGGTGGGCTTTGGGAGTTATACGCGGCTTTTTGCGCATCTGCAAAAAACCCCAAAAATATATAGGGCTACTTTGTGGCTTGGAGCGCATTCAAAAAGCCTAGATATTGAGCATATCACCTCTATAGATATGCCACCAGCCTATTTTGTAGCAGATATAGAGCAAGTTTTAGAATCCTTAAGGGGTAAAATCACCTATACCCCGCCTGCTTTTAGTGCGAAGCATATTGATGGCAAGAGGGCATATATGTTAGCACGTTTGGGGGAGGAATTTAGCCTTCCAAAGGTAGAAATGTGTATTTATGATATAAAGCTTTTAATGTATGCTCACCCATTTTTAAGCTTTGAAGTGAGTGTGAGCGAGGGGGCTTATGTGCGAAGTATTGGGGAGATGATAGCCCAGAGATTAGGCACTTTAGGCGCGCTATCAAGTTTAGAGCGTATCAGTGAGGGGGCGATGAGTGTAAAAGCAAGTGAGGGTATTAAGATATTAAATCCTTTAGATTATCTCCCTTATGGCAGGCTTGAAAATATGGATAAACATAGAGATGATATAGCAAATGGCAAAAAGATTGTGCTAAAAAATACCCAAAAAGGAAAATATATAGTGTGTTTTGAGGAATTTTTCTCTATAATTGAAGTTTTTGGTGATGGCAGTATAGAATATATTGTAAATAGGATAGGGCATGTTGATACTCTCACGTAAGCAAGATGATAGCGTAATGATAGGTGATGATATAGAGATTAAGATTATCTCTATTGACAAAGGAAGCGTGCGTTTGGGCTTTTGCGCACCGGAATCTTGTATTATCTTACGCGGTGAGCTTAAAGAAGCTATTGCAAGTGCGAATAAACAAGCCTCACAAACCACAGATAAGCAAACTCTCACGCATATTCACTCCCTTATTAAAGCAAAGCAATAGAGGCAAGAGTGAGCTATATTATCTATCCAAAGCTAAATATTTTTTTGAAAATCATCGGGCATGATGGGAGCTATCATCAGCTTTGCTCGCGTTTTGTGCTAGCTAAAGGCGCACTTTATGATGAAATGGAGTTAAGCAAAAGCCAATCTTTTACCCTTAAGGGGGATTTTGGCTGCGATATGGAGGAAAATCTTATATTCAAGGCAAAATGTGCCCTCAAAGCATATCTTTTAGCCCACGCAAAGGAGGCAGAACGTTTAGAATCGCTTGGGGTTGAAGTGCAAAAGTCTATCCCCAAAGGTGCTGGATTAGGCGGGGGGAGTGCGAATGCGGGGGTATTTCTTCGAGCTGTAAATGAGTTTTTAGCCCTTGGATTAAAAGAGAACGAGCTTTTAGCAATCGCCCGAGATATAGGCGCTGATGTGAGCTTTTTTGCAAGTGGAGAGAGCAGTGCCAATGTAAGCGGGAGAGGAGAGCAAATCGAGCCATTTATAGAATCTCCGCTTTTTTATGAGATTTATACCCCACCAATATTTTGTGATAGCACAAAGGTATATCAACGCTATGGGACTTTGATAAAAGAGCGATGTATAAACTATAGTAATCCCCCACAAGAGTGGCTTAGCTCCCAAAGTGCCCACCTGCTATCTCTAGGCATTCCAAAAGAGGAGATGAATGATTTATTTTCTCCTGCTATTGCGCTCTATCCAGCGTTAAAAGACATTGCTAGCGAGCTTGGGAGTGAATGGTATTTTAGCGGGAGCGGGAGTAGCTTTTTTAGGTTAAGGGCATAAAATGCAGCATAAAATCATTGCGAAAAATAAAAAAGCCTATTTTGATTATGAGATTTTAGAGACTTTAGAAGCGGGGATTGTGCTTGTAGGGAGTGAGGTAAAAAGCATTCGCGCGGGGAGAGTGAATCTGAAAGATAGTTTTGTGAAAATCATTAAAGGCGAAGCCTTTTTGTTGAATGCCCATATTTCATTTTTAGAGCATACTTATGCGTATTTTAAGCCAAATGAACGTGCCCCTCGCAAACTTCTCTTGCATAAAAAAGAGATAGATAAGCTCTTTGGCAAGCTAAGCCAGCAGTCTCTAAGTATAGTTCCATTAAACATTTATTGCAATGCAAGAAATAAAATCAAGCTATCTATCGCACTTGTGCAAGGCAAAAAGCTCTATGATAAGCGTCAAAGTATAAAGAAAAAAATGCTAGAGCGTGAAGCAAGGGCAAATATGAAAGATTATGGTAAAAAGCTCTAGGAGGAATGATGAAAGAAGTGCTAGATTATAGTGTGCTTGGGTTTTTGCTATTTTTGAGCATTGTGGTCTTGGGGGTGGCAATGGAACGTTTATGGGTGTATTCTAAGATAAATGTAAAAGACTTTGAAGATAAAAGAATCTTAGAGCTTTGCTTGCACAAACGTCTTACACTTATTGCGACTATCGCTTCTAATGCGCCATACATTGGCTTATTGGGGACGGTTTTTGGGATTATGGTAACTTTTGTAGAGATGAGTTCAAATACCCTTATAGATACTCAAAGCATTATGAGCGGGCTTGCTCTTGCGCTTAAAGCCACTGCAGCAGGGCTTTTGGTAGCTATACCTTCTATTGTGTTTTATAATTTTTTATTACGTAAAGCAGAGGTGATACTCACACTTTGGGATATTGCCCATACGCCTTTATCTAAAAGCCCAACAAGGTATGATGTGTGAAAAAGATAGATTCCCTTAATCTTATTCCTTTTATTGATGTTATGCTGGTGTTGTTGGTGATTATTCTTACCAGTGCCTCATTTGTTATGCGCTCTCAAATTCAAGTTGATGTCCCGCGCCTTGAAGAAACAGAGGGGAGTAATCAACAAAAGCAATCTCATCGTATTACCATTGATAAAGAGGGGCATTTTTATCTTGATGATAAGCCGCTCTCTTTAGGGGAGTTAAAAGCACAAGTGAGTTCTTTTGATAAAGATAGCCAGATTATCATTACAAGCGATAGGCAGAGTGATTTGGAGTTTTTCCTTGAGGTAACTACTATCTTGCGTGATATGGGTATCCATGATGTGTATGTTACTACGGAGAAAAAATAATTCTGCCACAATAATTTGACTTTAAGGAGGAGAAATGCAGGAAGTGAATTGGCTCATTAATATATGCTTTACTCTTATTATGTTGTGGTTATTTGTGTGGGATTTTAAGACATTTGGCGAGCCCACGCATAAAGACTTTAAAGCCATTATTATGAGCACAGGTGTGCTTGGGACATTTGTGGGGGTTTTTGTAGGGCTTATGGGGTTTGATACCCTTGCGTTACAAGATTCTGTACCTTTGCTCTTAGAGGGGTTAAAAACTGCCTTTTATACATCTATTTTGGGTATGGGATTAGCCATCGTGCTATCAATCATTCAAAGAGCAAAGGGTGTGAAAAGTGCGCAAGATATGAATATAGACTATCTTTTATTACAAGCAAAGAATTTAAACTATCTCAAAGGTATAGAAGCACTTAATCATAAAGTCCTTAATCTCCCTAGTGCAGCAGATATAAAAAGCGCAAATAATGCCACAAACAAGCTCTTAGAAGAGGGTTTGTATAAGATTGATAATTCATTACAGCTAGCCATTAAGCAGCTTGCTTTGGGTGCTTCTAAGGAGCTTATTGGGGCTTTGGAGCTAGTTATTAGAGATTTTAATCAAAATTTGCAAGATCAATTTGGTGAGAATTTTAAAGAGCTAAATAATGCGGTGGGGAGGCTTTTAACGTGGCAGGAGAACTATAAGCAAAGTATTGAAGACACACAAGGACTATTGATACAAACGCAAAAGACATTAAGTGAGAGTGCCACTGCTATGGAGCGCACACAAGCGACTTTAGAATCTACCATAGCAGAGAAGAGAAGCGCTATGGAGTTTTATAATAAAACGTTAATGCTTATAGAGGATATGCAGCTTAAGGGCGATGTGCTTGAAGCAAAGCTAAATGAAGTCGCTACGCTTGGTGAGCACGCACAAGAGTGTTTGGGCAATATGGATAGGTTTTTTACACAAGCGAGCCAATCTCTTAACTCACTCCAAGAGGAGGGAAGTAAGCAAGTGCATACCCTAAAGGATAATATGGATTTATATTTGAAGCATTTAGATAGCCATATAGGGGAGAATATCCAGTCGTTTAAAGCATTTCTTAGCCAAAGCTCCACTATGGCACAAGATAATATCAACACACTTTTTGATACCTATATGTCAAATTTTAATGCCCAATGCAATCAATTTGCGCAGCTAGGTAGTGCGTTCTTTGAGCAAATTGCCAATAATGCCAGCACGCATTTAACGCATTTAAGCACACTTTTAGAGGAAAATATCACACAAAATAGAGAATCTAGCACAGAAAATGCCGCAGAATTTGCACGCTTAAGGGAGCATATAGCTAAAAACCATACAGCTATTGTGCAGAGTTTAGAATCTAGCCTTTCTTATCTTAGCTCGCATAATGAAGTGATTATGCAAGATATGACAAAAGATATGAAAAGCCTGCAAGAGCATTACTTTAGCCTTATACATACCAATATGGATAGTGTGTTGCAAAAAGAGCAAGATATGCTTAAAAGCCGCCTAGAGACCTTAAGCGAGCTAGCCCTAAAGAGTGATGGCTTTGCTAAAAGTCAATATGAGCATATAAGCGGCTTTCTCAAAAAGCTTGGCAGTGAGTATTTAAAGATTATGCAAAAGCTTACTAAAGATTCTATAGGTATTCCTAAAGAGATGAGTCAAGAAGTTATAAAGGATTTTGGGGATTTGCAGCATAATCTCATCTCACATTTGGGGAATTTAAATACACAGATTCAGCACAATAGTATGCAGTTAATTGAGCTTTATCGCAATGTGCGCAATATTATTAATGAAAATGTAGAGGGTAATAAATCCTTGCAAAAAGAGATTAAGAGCACATTTGAAACACTTGATACCCAAATGAGTGCGAATATGGAGAATTTTAGGGAAAATTATGAGTGGTTTTTACGCCGTGTGCGTGAAATGATAGGTTCTAGGCAATAAGGGCAGGCTATGAAATATAATCAATGGATTAGCATTTCTGATATGATGGCAGGCATTATGATGATTTTTTTGCTCATTATGGTGTCTTTTATGCTTATTACCCAGCAAACTCAAGAAGATTTAAAGATTCAAAATCAAAAACTTTTAGAGATTAATGAATCAATGAGTAGCATTGCTAGGAATTATTCTGACTTGCGCCAAGAGCTTTATGAGGCGTTATTAAAAGAATTTAGCAAGGATTTAAAAAATTGGGATGCACATATTGATGAGGATAATACTATTCGCTTTAATGAGCCTGCTACGCTTTTTGACACAGGAGATAAGAAAGTTAAAAAACGTTTCAAGGATATTTTAGATGATTTTTTTCCGCGATATGTGAAGATTCTCTCTTTAGAGAAGTTTGTAGATAATATTGAGGAAATTCGTATTGAAGGGCACACTTCACAAAGCTGGTTTTCAGCCAATACGCTTGAGGAACGTTATCTTGGGAATGCAGAGCTCTCACAGGCTAGGGCATTAGAAGTGTTGAAATATTGCTTTAACTTGCAGAGTATCAACCCTCATAAAGATTGGCTTATTAAGGTGTTTCGCGCAAATGGATTATCCTTTGCCAAACCGCTTGAAGATGAGGAGAAGTCAAGACGTGTGGAGTTTAGGGTAATTACAAAGGCAAATAAAGATTTACTCAAGATTCTAGAAATTAGCAAGGATTTTGCCATAAAATAACCTATCTTTAAGCAACACAAGGGCATAATCTGCGGCTTTAAATCTCATTGTGAAGGCTAAAAGCATGAAAAGAACTTATCAACCTCATAATACCCCAAGGAAGCGCACTCATGGGTTCCGTGTGAGAATGCAGACAAAAAACGGGCGCCGTGTTATTAACGCAAGAAGAGCGAAAGGTCGCAAAAGACTTTCTGTATAGGCATTATTTGAATGAAGTTAGATTCTCTGAAAACAAAGGTAGAATTTGACTTTATTTATAAAAACGCCAAGCGGTTTTTTCATAAGCATTTTTTGCTTTATGCGCTGAAGATACCGCATTATAAACCCCCTCATATTAAAGATAAGCAAACCCTCCAACTCATTCAATCTCGCCAAGCCTTAGTCTATTTGGGGCTAAGTGTTTCGCGTAAAATTGGCAAGGCAAATAAACGCAATTTGCTCAAAAGACGCATTCGGGCTATTGTGTATGAAAATAGGCAAATGTATAAGGGATTTATATTTGTTATTGTCGCAAGAGAGGGTATTGCTTCTGTAGAGTTTTTGCGATTAAAGCAAGATTTGCTCTTTGCGTTTTCTAAGGTGCAAGATATGTTTCTCCACACTTCAAGGCAAAATCATAAGAAAGACACAAAATGCAGCAGATAATATCTTATGTATGTATTGGGGCTATTAAATGCTACCAGAAGTATCTCTCTCCACTAACCCGCGGGGCTTGTCGCTATTATCCTAGCTGTTCGCAATATGCCTTATGGTTGTTTTATTTTGATAAGCCTCTTTTTGCCTTTATTAAGTCTTGCCTGCGTCTTTTACGTTGTAACCAACTTTTTGCAGGGGGCATTGCTTACCCTAAGGTGAGGCTTTGCCTCCGTCATATTACATTCACGCCCAAAAAGGTAGAATATTGGCTTATCCCTACTACAAATAGAAGTTTTTTAGATATAATGCCTCCATTTGACAAAGCTTACAACCTGCAAGTTTATATCATTAAGTCATTTTTCTAAAGGTAATGTTATGTATCGTCCAAATGAACAAGATAGCGGTATGTCGCTTTCACGTGTGCTTATTGCAGTGGGTTTATCTATTGCATTTTTTGCACTCTATGCCTACTTTTTCCCACAAACTCCTAAGGCACCAAAAGCGCAGGCTTCCACTCAAATAAACAATGCAGATTCTACACACACACCACTTTCTCCCTCTACCTCTCACACCTCACCGCAAAGCAAGCAAGAGCCTAAGGTTGATGATAGCTATAGAGATAGCACGCAATCCCTTAAAAAGCGCATTATCGCCCGCATTCAATCAGATAATTTTGAGATTGAAATTGACGCGCTAGGGCGAGTGAAGCAGGTTTATTTAAAGGATAAGAAATTCACACATAATGAGCAAAAGAGCCTTTTTAGTATCATAGGTGAAGCTTTGGGTATGAAATCTCCACATAAAGAGCCATTGCAAAAGCTCCCTTTATTTGGGGATTCTCCATTGCATACTATGGAAGTGCGTTTTAGCGATAATGCTTTAAATAAAAAGGCGTTTGATACCCCTTATAGTGCAAGTGCTACAGATTTGTTTATGCAAGATTCCCCTCTTAGCCTTACCCTTACACAGAATCTTGGGGAAGTAGTGCTAAAAAAACATCTCACTTTCTATCCCAATCTTTCATATAAAGTGCGTATAGAAATTAATAATCCCTCCATAGAGTATTTTGTGAGTAATGGTATGCGCCCAAGTGCAGATACCGATACGTATGCCTTTAGAGGCGTGCTTACTCGCAGCAGTATTGATGGTGTTTTGACAAAAATTGAAGATGGCGATGCAAGCAGTGATTATCTTGCTAAGAAGGCTAGTGATGTGGCTCATTCAAGCTTTGTGGCGAGTGTGGATAGGTATTATGCAAGCTTGTTTTTTAGCGATGATTCACAAGGTTTATATGTGGTTTTAAGCGGAGATAATGCACATAATCCTATGCCATTTGTGCGTTTTGAGGGGAATGCAAGCTTTTCTGGCTATATAGGACCTAAATTTTATAAAGAATTACAAAGTATTGAAGATAGCCTTACAGATGTCGTGGAGTATGGACGTATTACCTTTTTTGCTAAACCACTTTTTGTGCTTTTAGAGTATTTTTATGGATTATGTGGGAATTGGGGTTGGGCAATTGTGCTTTTAACGCTTGTAGTGCGTATTGTGCTTTATCCTCTCACGTATAGGGGTATGGTTTCTATGCAGAAGCTTAAAGACCTAGCCCCGAAAATGAAAGAGCTTCAAGCGCGTTATAAAGATGACCCACAAAAGCTTCAAATGCATATGATGGATTTATATAAAAAGCATGGGGCGAATCCTATCGGGGGTTGTTTGCCTTTATTGTTGCAAATTCCTGTGTTTTTCGCCATTTATCGTGTGCTTCATAATGCTGTTGAACTAAAGAGTTCGGCGTGGATTTTGTGGATTGATGACTTATCTGCCATTGACCCATATTTTGTGCTCCCTGTGCTTATGGGCTTAAGTATGTATGTTTCTCAAAAACTCACGCCATCAAACTTTACAGACCCTATGCAGGAAAAAATATTTAAAATGTTGCCTTTGATTTTTGCTCTATTTTTTATTATTTTTCCTTTCCCTGCGGGGCTTGTTTTGTATTGGACGGTTAATAATGTCTTCTCTATCATTCAGCAAGTGCTTTTAAATAGAGTTATGCAAAAACGCAAAGAAAAGGAGATTAGCAAACATCATGAGATAAATCACCCACACACTTATAAGGAAAGAGAGAAAGAAAAAAAGGGGGGGAAATGAAAAAAATTATAGCAAAAAGCTTGGAGGCAGCTCTTATTGAGGCTTCAACAGAGCTTGGTTGTTCCGTAGCGGATTTAGAATATGAAGTGGTGCAAAATCCTAGTAATGGTTTTTTGGGCTTAGGAAAGAAGGAGGCAATTATTATTGTTGATACAAAGCTTCTCTCTAAACCCAATGAGACAGCACGCAAGCAAATAAAAGAGCCAAAAGTAAAAAAAGAGTTAAAAGAAGAATTTTCAGATTCTATCAAGGAAAAGGAAGCCCATATAGAAGAGCCACAAGCAGAGATATGGGGAGAGCAAAATACACAAGTGCGAGATATAGAGCAAGATATGGCAAATGTAAAACGTATCCGCGATGAAATAGAATCGCTTTTTTCTCTCCTGCCCTTTGATATTAATAAATTTGAAGTGCGCTTAGAAGATGATAATGTGCTTTATGTGTATATTGATGGACGTGATTGTGCGCTCCTTATTGGTGAGCGGGGTTATCGCTATAAGGCACTCTCGTATTTACTCTTTAATTGGATTAATCCAAAATATGGCTATACATTGAAACTAGAGATTGCAGAATTTTTAAAAAACCAAGAAGAAATGATTGATTTGTATTTGAGAGATGTTGTCCGCCTTGTTGAGCTTAATGGCAAGGCACAAACAAAAGTGCTCGATGGGGTTTTGGTGTATATTGCGCTAAATAAATTACGCGAGATATTCCCCGATAAATATGTCTCCGTGCGACAAAATGAGGCTGATGAGAAATATATCATCATCAACGATTTTAGACGATAGCACGATAGTGGCTATTGCCACTCCCTTAGGGGTGGGGGCGATTAGCATCGTGCGCTTAAGCGGGAGGGAGGCTTATGGCATTGCCCTAAAGCTTACACATAGAGAAAATCTTAAAGCCAGATATGCACATTTATGTTCTA
The DNA here is from genome assembly GCF_003364255.1 of Helicobacter marmotae. GTDB lineage: Bacteria > Campylobacterota > Campylobacteria > Campylobacterales > Helicobacteraceae > Helicobacter_C > Helicobacter_C marmotae. The sequence continues at coordinate 3,636 of NZ_NXLR01000026.1, read as the reverse complement.
TTTATGATAAAGATAATACCCCCATTGATGAAGCTATTATTTTATATTTTCCTGCTCCACATAGCTATACGACTCAAGATGTTTGCGAAGTGCAATGCCATGGTGGGGTTATTGGTGCGAAGGCGATTATGCAGCTCTGCTTGTGCTATGGTGCGCGAATCGCCCAAGCAGGAGAATTTGCTAAACGTGCCTTTTTAGGCGGGAGAATGGATTTAGCTCAGATTCAAGCTGTGAGCGGACTTATTCACTCACAGAGTCTAGAGGCAAATAAAATACTTATGCGCCAGCTTAAGGGCGAGGTGAGCGTTTTTATAGGGCAAATGCGTGAGGCTATGATAGAGCTTCTTGCTTTTAGTGAGGTGAATATTGATTACTCCGAAGAGGTAGAAGAAGACTATAAAGAGGCTATGAGTACGCGTTTAGAGCAACTAAGGGGTAAATTGCAGGAGGTGTATGAAATCTCGCTTGCTAGATCTGATTTTATCAATGGCTATACATTGAGTATCATAGGTAAGCCTAATGTAGGCAAAAGCTCTTTGCTTAATGCGTTTTTGATGTATGAGCGAGCCATTGTGAGTGATATAGAGGGCACTACGAGGGATACCATTGAAGAAAGCCTCCATATTAATGGCGCCTTGGTGCGCATAGTCGATACTGCGGGCATTCGCCAAAGCGATGATGAAATCGAGCGTATTGGTATCAATAAAACTAAAGAGGCATTAGAGCGAAGTAATATCATCTTAGCCCTTTTTGATGCCTCATCTCCCCTTGATAGTAAAGATAAAGAAGTGCTAGAAATGCTAAAGGGCTATAGTGAAAAGCATATATTATTCATTGCTAATAAGGCAGATTTGCCCCCAATGTATGATGAGCAGGTGTTAAAACACCATCTTTGCTCCTATCCTAAAGCCATTCTTCCCTATGTATTAAAGCTAAGTGTGCAAACACAAGGTGTGCAAAAGATTATAGAATCTTTAAAAGCACTCCTTAGTAGCCAAGCCGGAAATGGGCAGATTATCCTTAGCTCCGCTCATGCACTCTCCTGCCTTAAAAATGCCCTAGATTCCCTATCTCAAGCTCATTTAGTACTGCATAATGGCGAGTTGGAGCTCTTTTCATACTGCATAAGAGACGCTATAGAATCTTTAAATGACATCACACATCCATATGAAGATAGGGAATTACTTGATAGGCTTTTTAGCACATTTTGCTTAGGCAAGTAATGCTTGATTTCTCCCGCTCGATTATAGAATCTAAGCAACTTTTCTCCCGCCATTTTTATATCAAGCGCGATGATTTAATTCACCCATATTGCAATGGCAATAAAGCGCGCAAATTTGCTTCCTTGCTTAAAAAGTCTCCTTATAGCACTTGGATAAGCTATGGGGGGAATCAAAGCAATGCGATGTTTGCCCTCTCATATCTTGCACATATTCAGGGGGTGGTGTTTAAATATGTTATGCCATCTTTTAGCCAAACCCCTAGTGGTAACCTTGCTTATGCTTTAAAATGGGGTATGCAAGCATATACTTTACCTCAAGGCACTTCGATTCAATCTTTAGCCCTTTATGCGAAAAGCCTCCTTACTCCCCAAGCCCTTTTGATCCCACAAGGGGGCACATACGAGCTTAGCCTCCCGGGTATGCACTCCCTTGCAGATGAGCTTAGCTCAAGCATAGGAGGAAATCCTGTAGTTTTTTATACAAGTGGGAGTGGGGTAGGGGTTATCACTTTGCAAAAGGCTCTTAGAGCCCTTTTCCCCAAGGCGACATTGGTGGCTATTAATTGTGCGGGGAGTGAAGCGGAGCTTAGGGATAAGGCTAGGGCTTATGGAGTAGGGCAAATGGAGATTCTCTCCTCCCCCTTTGCTTTTGCCAAGCCCAAAAGCGTGATATGGGAGATGAGGGCATATCTTAAGCAATTTCATTTAAGGTGTGATTTAGTGTATGATAGCCCTGCTTTTTGTGTGATTTATGAGCATTTAAATGATTTTAGAGGCAAGGAATTAGTCTTTATCCACTCTGGCGGACTAACGGGAGATATATCACAGCAGAAGCGATATAGCCCTGCTTTAAGGCAAATAAAGACTACTTTTGATTCTATTTGATTTGATGTCTTGGTTTGTGTGAAATCAATTCACACATACCGCCTAAAGCCCTGCGGGGGGCACTATTTTTGACTTTTTACCTTTTTTGGGTGGTTTTGGTTTTTCACCTGTGTGGTAAGGTGGTAAGTTTGTCATTCTGAGCCTGTGAAACAGGCGAAGAATCTCTCTTATCCGCTAAAGACTCCTTAACAGAAACACTAGAAAGGCAGTTACTTTGTCATGTCTTGCGGGCTTTATGCCCGAAGAATCTCTTTTACATTTACTAGAAAATCCGTTAGCTTGTCATTCTGAGGGAGCACGAAGTGCGACCGAAGAATCTCTGCAAGAATCACTAGTCGCTAAAAGAGATTCTTCGGTCATTACCACTCCCTCAGAATGACAAGGTGGTAGAGTCTCTAGTAAAAACCCACGTGAATTCTTCGGCTTCGCCAAAGACATGGCAAGAGAGATAGAGTTGCTGGTGATTCCCACAGAGGTTCTTCGCCTGCTATGCAGGCTAAGATATGACAAACTTGGCTGCCCTTATAGACTTAACCCTTTTGCAAGGGATTAGGTTGTCATTTTGAAACCTCCTAAGAGGGTGAAGAATTGCTACAAGAGCCACTAGTGACTTAAACAGAAATTTTCACAAAAAAGGCTTTATCCCCTTATCACTCCCCTTAACGCTCATTGTGCTTAAAAAGCTATACAATGGTTTTTATCCGTCTCCACACCCCATTTGCATCTTTTTTGACAATTTGGGTATTGGCATGTTTATCTACGATACTATCAAATTGCTTTTGGCTTATCTGCATTGTTTGGCAAATGTCATGCTTTGCCAATGGGTCAAGTATATGATCTAGCTCATTAATGTAAATTAACGCTTGCTCCCGCGTGATAGCCCCTTCCCTGCAAAGTCTTGTCGCCATATCCGTTGTACGTTGTGCGCCAAATTTTACAAACTTACACCAATACTGCACCATGTAGCCAATGCTATCAATTTGCGCAAAATGCTCCACTGCACCTTGTCTATACCATTCGTGGAAATCCTCTAAATCCTTAAAACCCACGCTCCTTGCCTCATGCATTGAATCTAAATACCCATATGGATAAATTGCACCCATAAAGATAAAGTTCATATCTTTTGTGCTTTGTTTGTGCAATATCTCAAGTTCTCTGCTACTGCCATACTCAAAGGCAGCATCCTCTCCATAAAATACATCTCTCACTCCAAAAGCCCTAGCCATTTTGACCACCTCACTCTCAAAGCTCCCTAGCCTTAGCTCTGCTAGCATATAGGGGTTAAGGTGCTTTTCAAAGCATTCTCTCATCTCTTTTTTGCATGTTTGTGGCTTGTAGCGATAGATTATATGATCCACATCAAAAAAGCTTGAAATATTATTGAGATTATGTGCTCCTGCTTGTGTGCGAGTAGATTCATCATAAGTAGTGATAAGCAAGGGGTTTTTGACTTGATGATTTTGCATAAGTCGCTTGACTATCATATGGGAATCTTTCCCCCCGCTTACCCCCACTACGCAATCATATTC
>NZ_NXLR01000025.1 GCF_003364255.1 Helicobacter marmotae | reverse complement strand
CTTGTCATGTCTTGCGGGCTTTATGCCCGAAGAATCTCTACAAGAATCACTAGTCGCCAAAAGAGATTCTTCGGTCGCTACGCTCTCTCAGAATGACAAACTTGGCTCATTTTTAGTGGATTTATAAAGCAATTCTTTGTGCTCAAAGCCAGCAAGAGACGACAAATTCTCACACGCAAAACTCAATGCGAAATAACAAACAAAAAACCTTAATGAATGAAAAAATGGAGTTGTAGTATAATAAGCATTAGGGGTTGCCTCAAAGGGGCGGCTACCCCTTTGAGTGTAACCTACTTTAAAAAAGGAGGTTACCATGAGTAAGATTGCATTCAAAATCTTAGTGGCTATCTTACTATTATGTTTTATAATAGTCAAGTGCTACTAAGAGTTTAACCCCAAGGTCTCGCCTTTGGCTTAAGGGCGGGATCAGTCTTACTCTCCCCTTTATTAAGCCTTGAGAGCTTTTGACACTTCATTGTGCAGAGACTCTATTAGATTTACTAGTAAATGCTGTTACTTTGTCGTGTCTTGCGGGCTTTATGCCCGAAGAATCTCTATGGGATTTACTAGAACGTTAGCCAAGTTTGTCATTCTGAGGGAGTGAAACGACCGAAGAATCTCCGTTTGAATTACCAGCGAATCCGTTAGTTTGTCATTCTGAGGGGCTTCAGCCCCGAAGAATCTCTCTTATCCGCTAAGGACTCTCTTTCAAAAACACCAAAAAGCACGACTAGTGATTCTTGCAGAGATTCTTCGGTCGCTACGCTCCCTCAGAATGACAACGGGATGGAATCTGCTAGAAATCCGAGTAGAGATTCTTCGGTCGCACTTCGTGCTCCCTCAGAATGACAAATAAGAACATTTACTAGTAATTCTAATAGAATTTCCCCACTCCAGTTTTGCTAAAAAGACCAAAACGCAAACCCCCACTTCCATTTACGCCAAGCTAGCCTCCCTCTTATGGTATTAAAATCACTATGCTACAATACCCCCTCACACATATCCCAAAGGAATACCATGAGCAGACAAAAGGCTATACTCATTTCCACACGAGATGACACTTCCCCAAAGGTAAGCTTCAAAGACGCCATACTCAACCCCTCCGCTCCAAAGGGCGGGCTATATACCTTTAGCCAACTCCCCAAGATTCAAAGTATAAGTGAATTTCTTTCCCTTAGCTATGAGGAGCTAAGCATAAAGCTTTTTGACTTGCTCTGCTTAGACATAGAGCCCGCACTCCTTAAAGACTGCCTATCAAGCTACAAAGCCTTTGATAACACAAATAACCCAGCTCCCCTTATCCCCATAGATAGCAAGCTTGCTATGCTTAATCTCTACTCCGGTCCCACACGTGCCTTTAAAGATATGGCTCTTCAGCCCTTTGGTGCGCTCCTTTCACATTATGCAGCACAGAGTGAGACTAAGCATATGATTCTTGCTGCTACTAGCGGAGATACTGGTCCTGCAACTTTGCAAAGCTTTGCCAATAAGCCTTATATTAAGGTTGTATGCCTCTATCCGTATAAGGGCACAAGCGATGTTCAAAGACTGCAAATGACCACACAAAATGCCAAAAATTGCAAAGTCATAGGCATTAAAGGGAACTTTGATGACGCTCAAAGTGCGCTTAAAAGCCTCCTTGCCTCTGCTTCTTTCACTCAAGCCCTAAAAGAGCGCGGCATTGCCCTCTCTGCGGCAAACTCGCTCAATATCGGACGCATTGCCTTTCAAATCATATATCACTTTTGGGCGTATATCCAAGCGTGTAAATCAGGCTTTATCTCACAGGGAGAGAAGCTCCCTATAGTCGTTCCTAGTGGGAATTTTGGCAATATTTTAGGCGCGTTTTTTGCGAAAAAAATGGGCTTGCCCTTAGGGCATTTAGTCGTTGCTTCAAATATTAATAATGTCCTAAGCGATTTTATTAATACCGGGGTATATGACATTTCTTCACGCCATTTGCTTACCTCTCAATCCCCTGCTATGGATATTCTTAAAAGCTCAAATGTAGAGCGAATGCTTTTTGCGCTTTTTGGGGCTAAGGAAACAAGCGCGTTTATGCACTCCCTTGAACATAATGGCAAATATCAGCTAAGCAAAGCCCAGCTAGAGATTGTGCAGGCAGATTTTAAGGCTTTGTATTGCAATGATACCCAATGCCTAGAGAGCATAGCATATGGGGCAAAGCATGCATTGATACTTGACCCACATAGCGCCATAGCCTATTATGGGGCGCGCAAGCTTATAGGAGATTCCTTAATTGATAAGGCAGTATTCCTAGCTACTGCAGAATGGAGTAAATTTGCCCCGAGCGTATGGAATGCGCTTGTGCAAGGAGGTTTAGTGAAAGAAACTTGCACAGATGATAAGCAAGCTATAGCGCGCTTATGTGCGTATGCGGGCTTAACCCCTCCGGCGCAAATCCAAGCTTTGTTTGAAAAGGCGCAAATCCAGCAAGATGTCATCTCCCCTAGTGATATACCATCTCACATTCTGCAATGGCTTGAGAGTGGAGATTAAACCAAATATGATACAATCTGCCCTTATATAAAGCAAAGCAATAAGGCAACTAAGGCAAGCACAAAGGAGGCATAATGGATTTTGTAAGTATTCTTATGGGGAGCAAAAGTGATTGGGAGATTATGAGCGAATGCGTGGAGGTATTAAAGAAATTTGATGTCCCTTATGAAGTGATTATTAGCTCCGCTCACCGCTCACCAGAGCGCACGAAAACCTATGTCCAAGATGCGCAAAAGCGCGGTGCGCAAGTCTTTATCGGTGCAGCAGGTATGGCAGCGCATTTAGCGGGGGCTATCGCTTCTCAAACATGCAAACCCGTGATAGGCGTTCCACTTAATGGAGGCGCACTTGATGGGCTAGATGCGCTCCTCTCCACCGTGCAAATGCCTAGCTCTATGCCTGTAGCTACGCTTAGCATTGGGAAGGCTGGAGCGATCAATGCTGCGTATCTTGCTATGCAAATCCTTAGCCTGAAAAATGACGAACTCGCAGGCAAACTCATAGAAGACCGCGTGATGAAAGCCAAAAAAGTAGAGCTAGATTCTGCAGAGATTGAGGTGAGGAGAGGCTAATGGAGGGCACAACGACATGGCTTGAAATGCAGGAATTTGCCAAGCTCTCCGGTTTAGATGAAGCCAAAATTACAGAGCTGATAAAAGAGGGGAGCATTCAAAGCAAAAAAGAGGGAGAAAAGACCTTTATAGACGCTAGCTCGGGCGTTGGCATACTTGTTAAAAAGGTGGAGTCTAATCTCGTCTCCGCAGATATGAATGGCAAGGAGCTAGACCCCGTATTTGTGGAGAAAACCATTTCTACGATTTTAGGCTTACATGATAAAGTCATCGCCGCAAAAGATGAGACCATTAGTGCCTTTAAAAACGAAAACACCTTTTTAAAAGACGCATTGCTTTCTATGCAAGAAGTGTATGATGATGATAAAAAAACTATGGAAACCCTCCGCGCACAGCTAGAAGCCTCAAGGGAAGAAATCGAATTTATGAAACGCAAATACCGACTTATGTGGGGCAAAGTCGCTAATATGACAACAGAGCCCAAATGATAGCCCAAAATGCCTGCTTTGCCTGCTTGCAAAACCAAGCCCAAAAACTTTGCTCCCGCCTTTGTGTGAGTGATATTGATATAGAATCACTTTTGCATAAAGCACGCAATACACCCCTCCCTCCGCCAAAAATCGCCATTGATGTATATGGCTCTATCGCTGAACGCACCGGTATAGAAGACCCATTTTTTCACATTAAGCAAGAAAGTATGCAAAAAGCCCATAATATCGCTAAAGCCCTTTTACGCACCCATCCAGCTCCCGAACTTGAAATGATAGAAGACACGGGGGATTCTATAGGGGATACTATGGAGGATTCTATAGAGGAAGCCCCGCAAGCCCAAGATTTTAGAGAATCTACAGGTTTCCAAAAGATGAAACTACAATATAAACAACATTTCCCCCAAGCCCGCACTCAAGCTAAAAGCCCCCAATTTAACTCAAAATTTAGCCCCCAAAGCATAGCTAAACGCCTTAGCTGGGCTATTTATGTCGCTGCCTTAGGGAATGTCATCGACTATGGGGCGCAAGATAACTTTAGCTTTGAGCAGGCAGATTTTGCACTAGAGCATTTGCAATTTGCCAAATACGACCTCCAAGCTTTCACGCAAAAGCTTCAAAATGCAAAAACGATGCTTTATATCGCAGATAATGCAGGGGAGAATATTTTTGATGAAGTGCTTATCTCCTCACTCAAAACCATTTACCCACATTTGCATATCACCTATGCTACCCGTGGTGCGCCTATTATTAATGACCTCACCTTGCAAGATCTCTCTCACCCCCTAGCTTCAAACCTGAAAGCCCACTGCACACTCCTTGATAGCGGGGTAAAAAGCCCGGGCTTTATCTATGAAGACGCAAGTGGGCAGACACAAGATATATATAATCAAGCAGATATTATCCTATCAAAGGGTATGGGGAATTTTGAATGCTTGCATGAGCGCAAAGATAGCCGACTTTTCTTACTCTTTAAAGTCAAATGCGATGTAGTAGCGACATTTTGTGATGTCAAAAAAGGTATGATGATGTTTATCCACAACCACCCTACACAAAAGGACTAGCCATGCTAAGCTTCTCAGATATACTGCTCTCTTTACAAGAATTTTGGAAAAATCAAGGCTGTTTAATCATACAACCTTATGACCTTCCCGCAGGAGCGGGGACTTTCCACCCTGCTACTTTGCTTAGAAGCCTTGATTCTAAACCATGGAGTGTAGCGTATGTCGCTCCCTCGCGCCGCCCCACCGATGGACGCTATGGGGAGAATCCTAACCGATTAGGGAGCTATTATCAATTTCAAGTATTAATCAAACCTAGCCCTGATAATATACAAGAGCTGTATTTACGCAGTTTGCAAGCCTTAGGGCTAGATTTGAATGCCCATGATGTGCGCTTTGTGGAAGATAATTGGGAATCCCCAACTTTAGGCGCATGGGGGCTTGGCTGGGAAGTATGGCTTGATGGTATGGAAGTTACGCAATTTACATATTTCCAGCAAGTGGGGGGCTTGCCCTGCCACCCTGTGGCTGTGGAGCTTACATATGGCGTGGAAAGACTTGCTATGTATATACAAGGCGTGGAGAGTATTTTTGAGATTGCATGGAATGACCCAAAAAGCCCCAACCCCCTCTCTTACGCCGATGTGCATTTAAATGGCGAATATGAGTTTTCTACCTATCATTTTGAAGTAGCTGATACGCAAATGCTTTTTGCGCTTTTTAACCAATATGCCAAAGAAGTTACAAACTGCCTTGAAGCCAAGCTCCCCCTTGTAGCATATGACTACACGATGCTTGCAAGCCATTGTTTTAATATCCTCGATGCACGTAAAGCCATATCCAGCGCACAAAGACAAGATTATATCCTCCAAATACGCGAGCTTGCCAAAGCTAGCGCGATGTTATATAAAGCCCAAGAAGCCCAAAGGGAGCTACGATTAAAGAATCTTAAAGGATAAAAATGCGCCTTTTGCTTTGCTTGCTTTTATGCTTTATAGCTGCATATCCTGCAGATTCTAGCCTTGTGCGTCCTTTTAAGCTTTATAAACTCCTCCCTGAAGCCCCTAAATCTACACAAGAGAGCCCAAAAGCCAAAAAAGAGCCCAAAAAATCACAAAAAGCAGAGCCCGCACCCAAAGCCGCACCTACATTACTCCTTATGGGTGGCATACATGGCGATGAAGCAGGGGCATATTACACCACTGATTTATTCTTAAGGCATTATCGCATTACACAAGGCAGCGTGTGGGTTGTCCCTGTGGCAAATCCTCATGGTATGTTTGCTAATAAGCGCGGTATCTATGGCGATATGAATCGCAAGTTTGCCTCCCTCTCCCCCAATGACCCCGACTATCAAAGCATACAGGATATTAAAGCCCTCCTTGCAGACCCCGAAATTGACATCTCACTCCATCTCCATGACGGCAGCGGGTATTACCGCCCTACGTATATTAATAGCCTCCTTAGCCCCTACCGCTGGGGGAATTGCTCTGTGATAGACCAGCATGAGCTAAGTGGGGCGAAATATGGCAGCCTAGAGGCATTTGTGAGCCAAATGGTAGCAGACATCAACCGCCATTTACTTGCCCCGATACATAAATACCATGTGCATAACACCCATACAAAAAGTAAAAATGACACCGAGCAGCTAAAAGCTTTAACGTTTTTCTCCCTCTCTTTAGGCAAGCCCGCCCTCACCAATGAAGCCAGCAAAGAGCTAGACATTCCTACGCGCGTGTATTATCACCTTTTAAGTATAGAATCTCTGCTTCATCAGCTAAATATCACCTTCGAGCGCGATTTTAGCCTAGAAGTGAGCACTATTAAAGCCCTGCTAAGCCCATCAAACTTCAGTGCCACAATCACCCCGCTTATTACCCTCCCGCTAAAAAACCTAAAACCGCATTTGACGTACTTCCCCCTGCCCAAAATGGAGCTAAAGTCTATCCCCATAGAGAGCCAAACGCACCTTTTAGGCTTACTCCATAAAGCCCATAATGTTACCCTCCAGTATGGACCAACCACCCTTACTACCCTAAGCCCAGAGTATTATAGCTTTGATACAAGCCTGCATAATGTGCAAGTATTGATAGATGATACCCCCCATAGTATTCCCATGGGCTCAAGCCTTACTTTAGAGGAGAGTCAAAGTATCGCCTTTGAAGCCCCAGAGGGCTACCGCGTGAATGTGATAGGCTTTAGCTTGCCCAATGAGAGCAACCCCAAACCCAATGAAAGTAATATCAAAATCCACAAGCGTAACTTAATGCCAAAATACAGCATTGATACGCTTTATCGCACCTACCGCGCGGAGTTCTATAAGCAAGAGGATTTTAGCGGTATGATTACTTTTACCTTTACCCCCAAATCGCAAATAAACTTATCTGCTAAAAATTCCTCAACAGAATCGCCAGAAAATCAGCCACTTTGCCATTCTAAGCCCTTTTTAGAGGGTGAAGAATCTCTTTTAGATTTACTAGCGACTCCGTTACTTTGTCATTCTGAGGGAGCACGAAGTGCGACCGAAGAATCTCTCTTATCTACCAAAGACTCTTTAAAGGAATCACCAGAGAGGCAGTTACTTTGTCATTCTGAGGGAGCACGAAGTGCGACCGAAGAATCTCTCTTATCTACCAAAGACTCTTTAAAGGAATCACCAGAGAGGCAGTTAGTTTGTCATTCCAAGCATTGCGTAGAAACTTCGCCCGAATCACCAGCGAGTCTGTTATTTTGTCATTCTGAGCGAAGCGAAGAATCTCTGCAAGAATCACTAGTCGCTAAGAGAGATTCTTCGGCTTTTGCAAAGCCTCAGAATGACAAACTAACAGCATTTACTAAAAATCCAAACAGCAATTCTTCACAGAAAGCCCACAGCAATTCTTCACCCCTTGCAGGGGTTCAGAATGACAAACTTTGCTACCCGCAAGGGAAATTATTTTGTCATTCTGAGGGCGGGCGTAGCCCAACCGAAGAATCTCTTTTATCTACCAAAGACTCTTTAAAGGAATCACCAGCGAATCCGTTAGTTTGTCATTCTGAGGGCGGGCGTAGCCCAACCGAAGAATCTCTGCCCGAATCACTAGAAAGCCCACAGAGATTCTTCGGGGCTGAAGCCCCTCAGAATGACAATAGTAGCAGAGTTTCTGGCAATTCTAACAGCAATTCTTCGCCTGTTTCTCAAGCGAAGAATGACAAAAAGCAAATCGCCCAAAATCAGCCTGCAGATTCCAAAGCCCAAGACGCACAAGAACTCCAAAATCAAGCCCAACCTAAAAATCAGCCACAAAATCAAGCTAATCCCAATAACCAAAACAATACCCAAGCTAGAGTCAATGTCCGCGCCGCTTTTGTCCGCGCTATGCCGAGCACTCAAGCAGCCATTATCGCTAAAGCCCCGCTAGGGAGGCAAATGCAAATCCTCTCCCTAAGCCCAGATAAGCAGTGGGCGGAGATTCACTATATATTTCACACCCAAAATACTACAAGAGAAATCCATGGCTACATCGCCACGCGACTCCTTGCATTTGAAGACTAAAGGATATGTATGAGTTTTGATATTACCCAAGATACATTTGTTATCTCAGATAGCCACTTTGGGCATAAAGCCGTGCTTAAAAGAGAGCCCTCGCGTATGCAGGCAGCCGCTGCTAATGGCTATAAAGATTTTTATAAATTCCATAGAGATAAATGGAATGAAGTCGTGGGGAAAAAGGACAATCTTTTGCATTTGGGGGATCTCTATTTTGTGGGCGGGGAAGCATATCTTAAATCCCTCAAAGGCTCTAAAGCCCTTATTGTGGGCAATAATGACATTAAACACTTCCATAAATTAAAAAAATGGCATATCTTTAAAGGCTTGAAACTCTACATTCCCCAAAAAGAGGCTATCCTCCAAGCCCTCTATAAGGAGTTTAGCAAGCAGACAATCAAAGATGATATATATTTAAATGCCATTGTGCAAGATATTGGCACAGAGCGCATTATGTTTTCTCATTTTCCTGTTTTTGAGCGTAAAAAATACGACCGCTTCGCCACAAGCCGCTATATGCTTGATAGGCTTTTTATCCTCTCAGACTGCTCGCTCAATATCCACGGGCATATCCACTCGCGTCAAAGCAGGCATTCTTTCTGCTTTAATGTGAGCTGCGAGCATTTGGGCTTCACGCCTAAAAGGCTAAGTGAAATTTTAAGGCTCTATCGCTACAGGGCGCAAATTTAATGATATATTTCTACACACTCATTGCCAATGGTACCACTAAAAGCCGCATTCCTAAATCGTTTCACAAAGCCCTAGAAGCATTAGAGCACATCAATGCCCTAGAGGTTAAAGGCGAGAGAATATGCCTCAAACCCTCACTGATTTTAGGCATTATAGATGTGAGTAAAAGTGGCAAATACTTCTTGCAAAGCCTGCATAAAGCCCATAGTGAGGACTTCTCCCTCCAAGTCCCTAAACATACATTTTACGCCAAGGGAGACATTATCCTTGCTAAAAGCATTGGCGATACTAAAGGAAATACTTCAGCCATTGCCACTCCCGCCTTTTGTCATCTAGAGCCTTTAGATGAAGAATTGTTATTTGATTCACCAGCGAGTCCGTTAGTTTGTCATTCCAAACATTGCGAAGAAACTTCGCCCGAATTACCAGCGACTCCGTTAGTTTGTCATTCTGAGGGCGGGCGTAGCCCGACCGAAGAATCTCTCTTATCTACTAAAGACTCTTTAAACGAAACATTACAAAGGCAGTTATTTTGTCATTCTGAGCGAAGCGAAGAATCTCTTTCAAACCTACTAGAAAGCCCACAGAGATTCTTCGGGGCTGAAGCCCCTCAGAATGACAACAAGTCTGACACGCAAGGGAACCCACATAATAAACAGCTGCAAAGGAAATTACTTTGTCATTCCAAGCATTGTGCAGAGACTCCATCCGAATCAGCAGCGACTCCGTTATTTTGTCATTCTGAGCGAAGCGAAGAATCTCTGCCCGAATCACTAGTCGCCAAAAGAGATTCTTCGGTCGTTTCACTCCCTCAGAATGACAATAGTGGCAGAGTTTCTAGCAATTCTAACAGAGATTCTTCGCTTGATTCTCAAGCTCAGAATGACAAAATAACAACATTTACTAGAAATCCAAAAAGCAATGATTCACAGAAAGCCCACAGAGATTCTTCGCCTGCTATGCAGGCTCAGAATGACAACGGGATAAAATCCGCTAGAAAGCCAGAAGAGATACTTCAGCTCACGTCTCAACAAAACAAACTTACCCCACACAATCATTCCCCAACCTCTCCCACCAATGAAACACCAGAGATACCCTTTGACTTCACTCAAAGCCATATTACACTCTCCCAATATCCAGCCTTTACATACATTATGGCAAATAAAACCCACACCACCCTTTATATAGGCGTGAGCAGCGATCTCATTAAACGTGCCTATACGCATAAGCACCACTTGCTCCAAGGCTTTAGTGAGAAATATAATTGTGAAAAGCTCGTATATTTTGAGAGTTTTGAAAGCATTGAGGCAGCCATTATGCGTGAGAAATACCTTAAAGGCAAGAAACGCACCTTTAAGGAGCAGCTTATTAGCACTTTTAATCCAAAATGGCTTGATTTGTATGACTACATTTGCGGCAATGATGAGGCATACACGATACAGGCTACTTCTAGTAATCCCTCACTTTATTATCACAAAGACAAACAAAATGCAACTAAGGAAACTCTAGCGACTCCGTTATTTTGTCATCACGAGCGTTATGGAGAAACACTTCACAAAGCCACTAGACGATCCCTATCCTATTGTCATTCTGAGGGAGCACGAAGTGCGACCGAAGAATCTCCCTTATCTACTAAAGACTTTCTAAAGGAATCACTAGAAAGGCAGTTAGTTTGTCATTCTGAGCATTGCGAAGAATCTCTTTCAAACCTACTAGAAAGCCCACAGAGATTCTTCGGGGCTGAAGCCCCTCAGAATGACAACAAGTCTGACCCGCAAGATAAAATTACCTTGCAAGGGAAATTAGTTTGTCATTCCAAGCATTGCGGAGAAACTCCACCCGAATTACCAGCGACTCCGTTATTTTGTCATTCTGAGGGCGGGCGTAGCCCAACCGAAGAATCTCTCTTATCCGCTAAAGACTCTTTAAAGGAATCACTAGAAAGGCAGTTACTTTGTCATTCTGAGCGAAGCGAAGAATATCTATACGAGTCACTAGTCGCCAAGAGAGATTCTTCGGTCGCTACGCTCCCTCAGAATGACAAACTTTGCTACCCGCAAGGGAAACCCACGCAAGACAAACCCCCACACAACAAACCCGCTAAAAGTCTTAAAGCCAAACCCTTAAAGCTCCTTTACCGCGCTAAAGCAGAAGTGCTCTGCATTTTAGAGCAAAAAAAGGGCGAGATTATAGCCCTTGAGCTTGATAAGCCAAATTCACGCATAGCCCTTAAAGCAAGCCAGAAGTCCCTCCGCGCCCTCCCGCCCCATTGCGTGCTTAAAGTAGCCATTGCAAGCGGAGAGATTAGAGAGGTTTTAGGCGTGCTTGAAGACCCAAGTATAGACCAAGCCCTAGCCCTGCAGAGTGCCACCCCGCCTCACTTTAGCCAAGAAGCGCTCAATCAGGCTAAAGCTTTGAATGCAGAAGTATATAAAGAGCTCTACCCCCACAGGCTAGATTTAAGCCATTTAAGCTTTTGCGTAATCGACCCAGAGAATGCCAAAGACCACGATGACGCGATATATTTTGAGCCTGAAACTGCCACTCTCTATGTGGCGATTGCTGATGTAAGCGAATATGTCTCCCCCAATACCCCGCTAGATAAGGAGGCAAGAAATCGGGGCTTTAGCATTTACTTCCCGCATAAAGTCCTCCCCATGCTGCCCTTTGAGCTAAGTAGCCTTGCTTGCTCATTACGTCCAAACCACCTAGCGCTAGCCTTAGTGTATATACTTAAACTTAGCCCAGAGGGAGAAGTGCTCCAAAGTGAGTTAAAAGAGAGCCTTATAATGCCTAAAGCCTCTATCAGCTACGAGCAGCTCCAAAGGTTTTTAGATAAAGAATGTTTAAATGAGGAAGTTTGCGATAGGGAAGTTTTAGATAAAAAGTCGCTAAATAATGGCTTTTTAGATAAGGACTTTAAGGAATCGCCCAATACAGGCTCCAAACATTTGCTAAATCACACATCGCACCCTATCCCAAAAGATATGCAAAAGTGGCTTAAGGCATATATCCCTTTTGTCAAAGCCGCTAAGGCTAAAAGACTCCAAAATGGCTATGAATTTAGCTCTAATGAAGTAGAGCTAAGCCTAGATAGCATAGGCAATATCAGCAAATGGCAAAAGCATACAGAGAGCCTAGCGCATGGGGTTATTGAGGAGTCTATGCTACTAGCTAATACCCAAAGTGCCCTTTTACTCGCTACCCACGCCCCTAAGGCATTGTATAGAATCCACCCAGCCCCCAAAGCACGGCATATTGCAGAGCTGCTTTTTAGCTTTGATACGCTAAGAGAAAATTCCCTAACCCCAACTAAGGGCTTAAAAAATCACAGCAATAACGTCCCGCATAAGAATAAATCTTTACGCCAAAAGCACCATAAACCCCTATCAAATCAAGCCTTGCATGAGCTTATTTCTTCCCTGCAGCAAAGTGCGGAGCCGGCTTTAAGGGAGCTTGTGGATAGCCTTATTATCAAGTCTTTTGCCCGTGCAAGCTATGCGTGTGAAAATATCGGGCATTTTGGCTTAGGATTCCCTGCTTATACGCATTTCACTTCACCTATTCGCAGATACGCAGACTTGCTAACACATAGGCTTTTAAAGGCTATTTTGCATAATGCGAAGTCTCTAGCGTATTTAAGCCACGACCTAGAGGCAATAGCCAATGAGCTAAATCATAAAGAGAGGCAAGTAGCCCTTATAGAGCGGCGATTCTATGAGCTTAAAGCCCTCCGCCACTGCCAGCACTTGCTTACTACGCATAGCCCCCTAACGATTCAAGCTCTCACTTATGATAGCCTCCATGCCCTCCCACTTGATACCCTCCCTCCATTCCCCCTAACGTTTTCTTATGAACAAGAGTGCTATCAGCATATAAAAGTAGAAGTGAAAAGTGTCAATTTGTTACAAAAAGTAATATATGTAGAGCCAAAGTAAGCCCAAAGGGCAGATTCTCAGCGGGCGTTTTTTTTTTTTTGATAGATTGGCGGTTTTATAAGCGGTATTTGTTGAAACTTTGCTGAATTCACGCTAGGTTCTTTGACTTGTTTTTGTTATTGATTTGATGTTTTGGTGTGCAAAAATAAACTTTTGCACATTGTTTCTTAGCAATTGTTGTTCCTTGTATGGTGAAAATGTCTTCCATATTTGATTTGCTAGTAAATGCTGTTAGTTTGTCATTCTGAACCCCTGCAAGGGGTGAAGAATCTCTTAAAGAATCACTAACGACTCCGTTATTTTGTCATTCTGAGGGCGGGCGTAGCCCAACCGAAGAATCTCTAAACGAATCACTAGTCGCCCACAGAGATTCTTCGGCTTTTGCAAAGCCTCAGAATGACAATAAGTCCCAAACGTCTCCCAGCAGTGAGATATATTCTCACTACGATAAAATTAAATCGCACGAAGTGCCACCTCTTAAGGCGTCGTCGGGGCGGGGGATATATAAGGGGGAGGGAGCGACTTCGCAATTCAAGCCCCTCCCCCTTATAAAAAAAGAAAAAATGGAATCACTAGTGAATCCGTTACTTTGTCATTCCAAGCGAAACGAAGAATCTCTTTCAAACCTACTAGAAAGCCCACAGAGATTCTTCACCCCTTGCAGGGGTTCAGAATGACAAAATAATTTCCCTTGCGGGTAGCCAAGTTTGGCATCACGAGGGCGGGCGTAGCCCAACCGAAGAATCTCTCTTATCTACTAAAGACTCCTTAAAGGGAATCACCAGCGACTCTGCTAAGTTTGTCATTCTGAGGGCTTTATGCCCGAAGAATCTCTAAACGAGTCACTAGTCGCACTTTTTGGTATTTTTGAAAGAGAGTCTCTAGTATATAAGAGAGATTCTTCGCCTGCTAAAGGAGGCTCAGAATGACAATAGTGGCAGAGTTTCTAGTAATTCCTTTAGAGATTCTTCGCTTCGCTCAGAATGACAATGAATCCAGCATTTACTAGAAATCCAAAAAGCAATGCTTCACCCTAGAGGGCTAAGACATAACAACAAGTCCAACCCTAACAAAGGGAAATTTAAACCCAACACATACATCAAAACAAAAATAAGGAAAAGAAAACTAAAAAAGGAGGGAAATACAATGAGGAGGGGGAATAATGGAAAGAACAATACAACATATATATCTACATCTTTTTCAACCTTTTCAACTTTTTGTAATATTCCCCAAATCCCTTCTTATTCTTTGCTCTTGAAAAACAAGGCTGAAGACTCTCTAGCTCATTTACCAGAAATTCTCCAAGTTTGTCATTCTAAGCATTGTGAAGAAACTTCGCGCGAATCACTAACAACTCCGTTACTTTGTCATTCTGAGGGAGCACGAAGTGGAGGCGAAGAATCTCTCTTATCCGCCAAAGACTCTTTAACAGAAATACCAGAAAGGCAGTTACTTTGTCATTCTGAGGGAAGGCAACGCCTGACCGAAGAATCTCTAAAGGAATCACTAGTCGCTAAGAGAGATTCTTCACCCCTTGCATGGGTTCAGAATGACAAAATAATTTCCCTTGCGGGTAGCCAAGTTTGTCATTCTGAGGGAGCACGAAGTGGAGGCGAAGAATCTCTAAAGGAATCACTAGTCGCCAACAGAGATTCTTCGGCTTTTGCAAAGCCTCAAAATGACAAACTAACAGCATTTACTAAAAATCCAAAAAAGCAACCCCCCCTCATATCGACTATCCTGTCCCCGCTTTTGCTCCCTGCGCTTTTCCCTCCACTGCTATTTGCTCAATATGTAAATAGCGGTGGGCAACTGCTATTTAACTACGATGTCTCCACAGATTTTCGAGGCTATATCATAAACACTTCCCCCACAACAACTCAAAGCCAAGATACCACCGTTACCATAAAAACCGGCGCCACTATAAGCCATCAAGCCTCCACCGGGCAAGTATGGGACCCGGTAATTTGGAATAAAGATATACAAAAGAACTTAACCGTGAAGGTAGAAAATAACGCCACTATCAATGGGCAAAATGAGGCATGGGGAGTGCTAGGAGGCTATAATGATGGACGTACCAACAACACCCAAACCAAAGTGGAAAATAGCGGCACCATAGAAGCTACGAATACTTTGCGAGCCATAGGTGTGGTAAATGGCTCCCTAGCGGTAGTCAATGAAAATAGCGGCACCATAAATGGCGGTATCACTGTCAATACCTCCGTGAGCGTAACCAATAAAGTCGATACAAATGAAACACTTTTAGATAATAAAGGCACGATTACAGGGGGGCTTTTGATTAACTCAAATCAATTTAGCACTAAAAAGGTGACTAATAGTGGCACCATAGCCACTATCACTAATTATGGCAATATCACAGAAGTCTTAGAAAATTCTAACTCCATTTCTGGCACGCTTACTAATGGCACGGTTAATCCCCCTAGCACAGGGAGTGGCGCTATTCAAGGCTCTGGCACAAGTACAACTAATGCCACTATCACTAAGCTAGATAATCAAAGTAGCGGCACCATAGGTGCGCTAACCAATAACAACTATGGGACCATCACCACCTTAGAAAACGCAGGCACGATACAAAATGCGTTTTTAAACTATGGAGACATCACCACTTTTACTAACTCTGGCACCTTGGCAAATACCACAACTAGCGGATTGCAATCAAACAATAACTTTAAAACCATTACCATTCTAACAAACGATACCAACGGAACTATCAGCTTTTTAAGAAATGGTGGGAGTTCTCACTCAAGTGCCACGATTACTACACTAGAGAACAAAGGCACTTGGACTACACTAGAGAACTCCCAAACCTCACAAAATAAAAGTAGTATCGTTACCTTTAATAACTCTGGCACCCTTAGCACCTTACAAAATGGCAGCAATACCAACGCCCACAAAGCAGAGATACAAACCCTCACCAATACCGGCACGATTACCAATGCCACTAATGGCGGAATGATAACAACCTTTAATAATGGCAATACGCAAACAGGAGGAGCAGGAACGGGAGGAACAGGAGGCACTCCTGCAGGGACGATTACTAATTTTACCAATAATAGTGGCGGGATTATCACTACGCTTAATAATAATGCCCTTATTACTAATGGCATTACTAATGCTACTAATGCCACGATTACTACACTTAATAATAAATATGCCCTAAGCGCTATTAACAATAGCGGCAGCATAACTACACTCGATAATGATAATAGCGCTACCATAACTACGCTTACTAATAATGCCAATGGCAATATTGACACCATAGAAAATAAAAGTGGCTCTACCATAACCACACTAGATAATAAAACTAATGCTCAAATTGAGACTATTAATAATGCAGGCACATTACAAGCTCTCACTAATGAATCAAGTGCTAGCATCAATAAAGTAGAGAATAAAAGTAATGCCACACTCACTACTTTAACTAATAATGCAGGAGGGACGATTACTACCTTAGAAAATGCAGGGACCCTTAGCACTGCTACCAATGCTGGGATACTCACTACCCTTACTAACACTTCAACGATTACTAATGCTACTAACTCTGGCACTATTACGACACTTACGAATAATGCCAATGCCACTATAAATGCCCTAACAAACTCTCATAGCATTGAGACTTTAACCAATAATAGCAGTGGGACGATTACCACACTCACTAATTCAGCTAATGGCAATATCACTACTTTAACTAATCAAGCAAATGCTACACTCACCACCCTAGATAATCAAAACAATGCCACCATTAACCAACTTGATAATTCCGGCACTATCACTAATAACTTCACTAACCAAGGCACCATTAACACACTTGATAATTCCGGCACTATCACTAATAACTTCACTAACCAAGGCACCATTAACACACTTGATAATAAAAGCGGAGGGACCTTTAGCGGAAGTCTTATTAATGCAAGTATGATTACAAATCTAACCAATAGCGGCTCTGCTACTATAACCACTCTCACTAATGGAG
>NZ_NXLR01000024.1 GCF_003364255.1 Helicobacter marmotae | reverse complement strand
AGAATCACCGCCTGATTCCCTAATACATTTGCCACTTTGTCAGCCCTAGATGGGGTGACAAGGACTGAAGAAACTAAATTATCTACTAGAGAAAGGGAATGGGGACAAACTTCATCACTTAAACACTTCCCCTTAAGGGAGGGGGAAGTGTTTAAGGAATCCTTAGAGAATAAGAATTTGCGGGTTTGCGTGCTTAAAATCCCAATCGCAATGTTGTTTGTGTCTTAAAGAACTGAATATCTCCTGTGAAAAATGCACATGTGAAAGAAGCCACAAGGTTTTTCATTAGGGTGTAGTTTATCGATGGAGCTATTTCCATAAATGTAGCGTCTATAAAGCTTGTTTTCCCCCCTGAAAGTGTGCCATTATTGTTTGTGGTGCTTAAGTCAATGGTGGCTTTCTCTGGTTTCATCACATTAAGCACAGGGAAATGGTTATCGCCAAATATATAGCTCACATCTAAGCCCACGCTCCACGCAGAGCTGATTTTATATTGCATTGCTGCATAAATAATCCCAATGCTCGTGTTTTTAAAGCTCCCTGAGCCAAAAATCCCTAATCCATCATAAGTGGCTGTCATATTTCCATTCCAAAATTTGCCCGCAGTATCTATACCGCTTTTATGAGCTAGAAGCACACCATAACCTTGTGCAAAGCTCCCTAGAAAGCCTAGTTTGCTAGAGAGGGAGTTGTTTTTGTAATTTATTTGTACATTATACACTCCTCTATGTTGCGCGCTAAAATCCCTAAATTCCCTATTTAAATTGCTAAAGACTTCTGCTCCATTGTGTCCTAGAGTGATATATGGGTCTTTATTCATTCCTGCAAAAGCCGCTTGAGTTAAAATACCTATGCTATGAGAACCAAATTTAAATTTATAGCCAATATCCCCCAATGTCATAAAGTCAAAAAGATTCCAAATATTTGCATACACGAGATTAAAATGCAATCCCCCCGCTATATCTTTGCCATAAATATGGAGCATACTTAAATTATTCCCAATACCTATTGCCGAAGTTTGTTGGTCAGCTACGCTAGAAGTGCCCTTCATTGGCGCTCTCCTGCGGACATTATAGGCTATGTGGTCCGTCATCCAGCTCTCAAAGGCAGCGAGGTTATAGCCTAATTGTGCTTTAGAGCTAAATTTATGTTGGAGTTTTATTTGCCCGCCTAAGCCTAAATCAAGATCTTTATTTGTTAAGGGTGAGACTATGTTCATTCTCCCTACATCAATTTTGCTTTTTAGAGAATCCCCCTCTATATCTTTGCTTATATACATCGTCGCGACATTAAATCTATCTGCAAAGTTATTATTAAAGGCAATGCCCCTTGCTCCTTGTATATCCCCATGACTTACCCTACCTTGATCTATCGCGCTTGAGCCTTGAGCAAAAAGCACGCCACCTGTAAAGCTATACCCATATGCTTTGCCTGTAGTGATGTCAAGCTTCGCCCTATACTGCCAAGCTGAGCCACTGCCATTATCCCCGCTAATGCTAGAATACCTCCCAAATGCAAACCCTTTCGCACTTACATTTTGCAAAAAGTCTTGCAAGATAGAGCTTAAATTGACCTCACCACTTCCATTTTGGACTTCCTTCTCTCTAGTTTGCTCTTTATTTTGGGGGGCTACTTCTAAGGGTTGTGCGCCTAAAGCTTGACTTATGCAAACAAAACTTGTAAATAAACCTAATGTGTATTTTTTCATGCGATTCTCCTTAAAGTGTAATTTGGATTTATGGGGCTAGAATGTGAAGATTCCCCATAATGCTCCAAAAATGAGACAAATAATACTAATACCCCATATCCAAAAAAATGAAGTTTTAATATGATCCCTAATGCTCACTCCAGCAAGCCCGCAGCCAAGCAGTGTAGCAGGGACAACCGGGCTAATGAAAGTCGCGCAGTTACGGCAAACGCACATAACAATTCCCAAAGCCACCGCGTCAATGCCAAAGGCAGCACCGACACTTGCGACAATAGGCAAGATTCCATAAAAATATGAATCTGTGCAGAAAATAAGTGCCATAGGCACAGCTAAGACCCCTACGGCTATAATGAGGTATCCACCGAGGGCATCTGGCATAAAATCAAGTATGGTTTGAGCCATAAGTTTCATAATGCCAGATTTGTCAAATACGCCTATAAGCACGCCTGCTGCTAAAAGCGTTGTAGCCATCATCATCGCCGCACTTGAAGCCTCTTTGATGACTTTGTCTTGTTTTTTAAGACTAGGGTAATTAATAATAAGCGCAATTGCACTTCCAATCATAAAAGGAAAATAGCTAGGCAGCCCAGAGCTAAAAAGTAATACCAAAATCACAATGCCCAAGATACAATTTAACCAAAATCGATCATCTCTTTTTAAGTCGCTTTTATCATTATTGTGTTGTGCAAAGGATTCAAATGCCTTTTCATTCGCCCCTAGGGCAATTCTTTTACTCTCTATATAGCCCATAATAAGCGCGATACATAAAGCCAAGATAAGTCCCACAATCTGCATAGGCATAAGCTTAAAATAAAGCCATGTCGCATCTACTTCTGTGATCGTTGCTACACGCAGAGTGGGACCACCCCAAGGGAGGAGATTCATAACGCCCATACTGGCTGTAAGTATGAGCATAAGGGTTGTAGAGCGGATATTTAGCTTTTGATAAATAGGCAAGAGTGCGGGAATAGCAATTAAAAATGTAGAAGCCCCAGAGCCATCAAGATGAGCAATGCAGGCTATCACAACGCTTAGAATCATCACGCCATAAATATTATTACCACTTCGTGCTGTGAGGGCGTTAATGATTTTTTCAAACATACCCGCTGCACTAAGAGTAGTGAAAAAAAGTATAGAAAATATAAAGAGCGCAGCCGTAGGGGCTACACTTGTAATACCCTTTTTGATAAAGCCTGCAAGTTCATTCAAGGTAAAGTCTCCCTTAAGCCCCAAAGTTTGCCCAATATGCAAATGCACACCAAAGGCGTTGAGAGATTCCACACCCACAAGGGAAAAGCCCACAATACTTGATATTAAAATAAAGGTTACTTGTGGGGAAGCCTTATCTAAAAGTAATACAACAACCATAGCAATTAAGCTAGCAAATCCAATTAAAGCTAAAATAGTGCTCAAAATTATCTCCTTGTTATTTTTTTAATATGCTTTACGATATTAATAAATATTTATTTTCGGGTAATTTAGTAGCAATGTATTGATGATTTATAAGTAGTTGTATATTTTTGTAACATTTAGCAAGGATTTTTGCATCGTGTTACATTGGTTTTAGGGGCAATAAGGAGTTGGCAAATACATGTTGATGTAAAACTTTATGTTATACTCTGCCTTTTATTTTCCTTAATAGATTGTATTTTGAGATGAGCCCTGTGTAGGCTTTAGCACCCTTAAGGGCACATAAAGAGGCTTAAGTGTGCCAAGCTATCACAAGCTTAGAGGTGGGCAACTTTAGGGAGTTGGTATTGATTTTGTATTCTAGGAGCTATTTTGAACATTACACATTACCTGAGGACGTATAACCAAGAAATCACACTTATTTTGTTTTGCGTAGGTATGGTGTTTTATGCTTTAGGCTTATGGGGCTTTACTAAAAGCTTTTCCACACAGAGCTTCTTTCATTTAGGCGGGCTGCTTTTTATTGCCTATAATTACCGCTCCTTTCGCCTTAGGGCATGGCGGATTTTGGCTCTTCCGCTGCTTTGCTTTGCTATGGTTACCCTCTTGGGTCTTGTAACGCTTTTTGATGAAGTGTGGCAACGCAAAACTTCTGTCGTTCTTAAATCGATTAATCAAAATATTTTGGGCTATTGTGTGCTTTTTGTGCTTGTGTTTTTATATGCTATGTATGCTAAGCTTAGATGTGTTTTATACTTTTTATGCTTTTTTGCCTTGCTTTGTTTTATTGAAGTGTGCTCTACAATCTATTTGGGCATACATCATGGGTTTTTTAAAACAATCTCCAATGTGCCCTTTTATTTCAAGGCAGTATTTACCTATAATATATGGCTTCTTGCCCCAGCGGCAATATCTTTAGCAGGCATACTTGCCCTCAAGCAAAAGTATTTAAAAATTTTGAGTGCGCTTGGGCTTATATTGACTTTCATTGCTATGTTGGCTAATGGCGAACGTAGCTTTTTAGTAGCTTTATTGGCTATGTTGTTTGCTCCATTTGTGTTTTGGCATTTTAGGCATAAGCTATTAATGCTTGTGGGTGTATTGTGTGTGTTTATGGTATGTCTTTGGAGTTTTTATCATATGTCTAAAAGTCTGCCTGAAAGATATAACTTTGCTCATATGCTCGATAATTTTTTGATTGTATGGGCGAGTGCGCCTATTGAAATGGGGCAGTTTGATAAATCTTGTTTTAAGAAGCAAAAATGGCTTACTTGCGCGCAAGAGAGCATAGAGATTGGTAAAAATGAGATTAGCATAGAGCATTCTGCCCTCTCACGCATCAATATGAGTAAATCTACACTTTTAGCGCTCCTTGATGAGCCCTTTAAGCCCCATATTGTGGGGGTATTTCAGATAGGTGAGTATCTTTGGCATTACTATAATCTCAAAAATCATCAAAACCGCTCTTATATTATCCAAAACGATCCAGCAAATAAAGAAACAAATGGCTACAACCACCCGCATAACTTCGCCCTAAGCCTCGCATTTTCTTATGGAATCTTTGGTTTTATCTGCATTGTCATTTTTCAAGGGTTTGTGCTTTATAGTGCATATCGTGGGGTTTGTGCTCAAAGTGATTATAAGAAGTTTTGGGCTTTGGTGTTAGGGGTTTTTGCTGTGGGAGTAATGGCTCAAAGTGTTTTTGACGCCTTTTACACGGGGATTTTGCAGTGTATTTTTATTGTGCTTGGTATGCTTGTAGGGCTTGGGTGGAGAGATGAAGATACTGCTTACCATAGGTGATATAAGTATCACAGGGGGTGCGGAGCGAGTGTGTGTCAATCTCGCCAATGCCCTAAGCCAAGCAGGGCATAGTGTGGAGATTCTTAGCTTTTTTAGAGCAAACAAAGCCTTGCCTTATGCTATAGATAAGCAAGTAGCCCTGCATATTTGGCATAATGAGGCAGAATCCACATATACCCAAAAGCAATATAGCCATTTTTTCTCTAAGCTTTATCATAAAAATTTTTATAAGTTTTTCTTAAGTTTGAAGATATGGAGAACTTTTCGTGGTTTTGATGCCATTATTGCTAATTGTGCCACTTACACGCCCTTTATCAAGCATAAACACACACATTACTGCAAGCTTATACATCTCAATTTCCACTCCTATCATAAACGCAATAACTTTTTTCACACACTGATTATTCTCTCTCCCGCAGAGCGCCACATTTGGGAGCGATACCATAAACATATTGCCATAATCCCTAACTTTATTCATATCCCGCCACAAAGCGCAGATGTTTGTGCCCCTAGAATCTTATCCGTTGGGCGTATGGATAGCGGGGATCAAAAGGGCTTTTTACGTCTTGTAGATATATGGGCAAAGGTGCAAGATGTAATCCGCACTTCATATCCGCAGCTTCAATCTTGGCAGCTTGTTATTAGAGGTGATGGCAGTTTGAGGGGCGCATTAGAGCAGAAAATCAAAGATAAAGGTTTGCAAGATTCTATAATCCTTCAATCCTTTACCCAAGATATGCAGGCAGAATATTTGCAAGCAAGTATTTATGCTATGAGCTCTCATTATGAGGGGCTGCCTATGGTGTTAGCAGAAGCAAGTAGCTATGGTTTGCCTTGTATTGCCTTTGATGTCCCAACAGGTCCTAGTGATATTATCAAATCAAATGTAAGCGGGTATTTGATAAAAGATAGCGACTATAATGCCTATGCCCAAGGGCTTATTACACTTATGAATAGCCTAGAGTTAAGGAAAACTATGGGCGCTTTGGCAAGGGAGTATATGCAGGAGCGTTTTAGTAAAGATGTAATTTTGCCTTTATGGGAAGAAGTCCTTCAAAAAGCTAAAAGGTAAGTGTGCCTTGCTTTTGCCTTGCGAGGTAGGCTTGCCCTCTTGCAATGGTAATTATGTTGTCACCTCTTGCGGGCGGGCGTGAGAGCTGATAAAAGACCTAAGCCTGCCTCATAGAGAAAACTTATAAGTAAGCCAACACATCTCCACAAATTTTATCCACTAAATTTATCCGCCAAATTTTATCTACCAGATTTACCTGCAAGGCAATAAAGTAAAATATAGTAAATCCAATTTGGAACATTCCTTGCTTTAGCATTATCAAATTTATTTCAAAGGAATGAATATGAAAAAAGGTTTGCTTAAAAGTTCAGTTGCGGCGAGTTTCGCTCTATTTGCCTTAAGCGGGTGCGGAGATTTGCTGAATGTTGGCGGTGATAGCGGGAGTGGGGCTGCAAATGGTTTAGTGCCTCCGAGTGCAAGTAATCAACCCATGTATGCGCCTATCCAAGCGCCTACTTACCCCCCAATGCCCGGATATAATACAAATCCTAATCTCATTTCTCGCCCTGCAAATAATAATCAGAGGATTAACACCCTTGTGGTAGAAAAGGTTGAAGTCCCCGGATATAATAATTCTGTAGAACCCAAATTTGATAGAGATAATGACTACATAGGGCGCGGCGATAATACGACCATTCCCAATTCTCCTATGCTCACACCGGAAAATGAGATTGTTTTAAGCGCTGTAGGCATAGGCGTATCACCTGAAAATTCTATCTCGCCCTCACAAGCATTTGCTATGGCAAAGAGAGCGGCGATTGTTGATGCGTATCGCCAAATTGGGGAAAAGATGTATGGTATTAGAGTAAATGCACAAGATACCGTGCGTGATATGATGCTTCAAAGCTCGACGGTTAAAACAAAAGTGCAAGCCCTTATCCGCAATGCTGAAATCCTTGAAACCGTGTATAAAGACGGCTTATGCCAAGTGAATATGGAGCTTAAGCTTGATGGCAGGATTTGGCATAAGATTCTCTCCAATGGACGTGCGTAGCATTAGCTAGGAGAGGAGAGTGAAAGCTATTATAAGGAGGCTGTGTATAGGGGGAATGCTATGGCTTTTCCCATTACTTTACACTTCTTGCTCCTTATTGCAAGAGAGCTT
The DNA here is from genome assembly GCF_003364255.1 of Helicobacter marmotae. GTDB lineage: Bacteria > Campylobacterota > Campylobacteria > Campylobacterales > Helicobacteraceae > Helicobacter_C > Helicobacter_C marmotae. The sequence continues at coordinate 10,870 of NZ_NXLR01000024.1, read as the reverse complement.
TGAAGCTCCCATCGCAGAGCACCAAGAGAGTGTCGTGCTAGAACCTACAAAGTTTAAAATCCTTCTTATTGATACCCCGCAGATGAAGTTTTATGACTTTGCTTCAATTAAATATAGCAAATCAAGCAAAAATATCACTATTGATTTTTACAAGCTTGGCAAACCTATCTCCACATTGCTTATCAAGCAAAAAGAGATTTGTATGGCTAAAGAATGCACCTCTAAATGGATAGCAGCACGCAAGTTTTTTGGCGAGGTGAGCTATCCTGATTTATTTGCTGATATTTTGAACTCCCATGATATTTTTGATGGCGAGGGTAAGCGTATAGCAAATAATGGCGCATTTGTGCAGTGGTTTGTACGTGGTGGGCAAGAGTTTTATTATGAACGCAGTAAAAACAAGGTGCTTTTTAAGAATCTTAGCTTAAATATTACCATAGGCATTGAAGATTACATCATTCCAAAAAATGAACAAGATTAAAACTCCCTTTGTATTTTTTAGATACAATCTCGCTTTTAACCAGATTGGGGGTTAGATGATGAGAGCAATCAGACATTTTCTTACTTTAAATGATTTTAATAAAGATGAACTCTTAAGTATGCTTGATTTAGCCTTAGAGCTCAAAGTTCAGGCTTTGCATGGGCAAGTGCCGCCTTATTTAGGGGGTAAGGTGCTGGCTATGATTTTTGAAAAAAGCTCCACACGCACACGTGTAAGCTTTGAAAGCGGTATATATCAGCTTGGTGGGCATGGGATTTTCCTCTCTCATAAGGATATACAGCTTGGACGTGGCGAGCCTATTAAAGATACAGCACGGGTGATTAGTTCTATGGTTGATATGGTAATGATGAGAACAGGCGCGCACGAGAGGCTAGAAGAGTTTGCAGAAGCTTGCTCTGTGCCCCTCATTAATGGCTTGAGTGATGATTTTCACCCTATGCAGCTTATGGCGGATTATTTAACGATGATAGAATGTGGCATTTATGTGCCTCATTTCCATGCACTTTACCCTAAAGAGGGAAGGATACCCGTTGTGGCATATATTGGCGATGGCAATAACATGGCGCATTCGTGGATTAATCTTGCGGCTATTCTTGGCTTTGAGCTTCGTATCGCTACTCCTGAAGGCTATGCACCTAAAGATGCTATCCTCTCACGTGCACAAGCACTTTGTGCTCAAAGTGGCGGTAAAATTATTGTAGGCAGGGATTGCAAGGAGGCGGTGAGTGGGGCAAATGTTGTAACCACTGATACATGGGCATCAATGGGGCAAGAAGAGCAAAAAAAGGAGCGAGAAAGAGCGTTTGCGGGCTTTTGTGTGGATACAGCAATGATGAAACTAGCAGATTCAAATGCTATTTTCTTACATTGCTTGCCTGCATATCGTGGGCAAGAAGTCAGCGAAGAAGTAATTGATGGGGCTCAAAGTCGTGTATTTAGAGAAGCTCAAAATCGACTTCACGCCCAAAAGGGCGTTATGCTCTACCTTGCTAGAGTGAATAATATCCCCTTAGTGAGAGTGTAATGAAACATTTAGAACAAGATAAATGGCTTGATGAGACAAGTGAGAATCTAGGCGTGCTGCATAAGCTTAAAGATGATACGATGATTCTCTCTATGGAACGTGGAGGCTTCTCTAAAGAGGATTTGTGGTTTTTAAGCGATGATGATGGGGAAGAATATGTAGTCTTCCCTAAAAATGTCTTCTCAAAGCTCCTTATGCGCATACGAGATATTCAAGAGGAGAGGCTTATTATGATGCTTGAGAAAGATATTATCTTGCAAATGCCCATTGACTTTGATGATGCGATGGTAGTTGCTAAAAGTGCCTTAGAGTCGTTGCGCTCAAATGATGGGAATCTCCCTGAAATTAATACATCTATTCTTGCAAAAGATATTAAAAAGAAATATCCTAATTTGTTTTTTGACATTGATTATTTGCGTAAAAAATAAGGAGTATGGGCTTTGAGTGAAAAGATTGATTTTAATGCGTTTGTGAAATATTCAAAATCTGCCCCCCGTTATACAAGCTACCCTACCGCAGTGGAGTTTAAGCCCACATGGGATTCTAACGCATATACCCAAGCCCTCAAACGTGCAGATAACTCACTCCTCCCGCTCTCTTTATATGTGCATTTGCCATTTTGTCGCTCTGCGTGCTACTTTTGCGGGTGTAATGTTATCTATACCAGTAGAGAAGAGAAAAAGCAAAGATATATAAGCTACTTACAAAAAGAGCTTTCCATCCTTAAGGATACAATGAACACCCAGCGCGAGGTCGTTCAATTTCATTTTGGTGGAGGCACGCCTACATTTTTTAACGCAGAGGAGTTGTATGCAGTTATTTCCCTTGTGCGGGAGACTTTCTGCCATTTTGCTCCGCATGCAGAAGTGAGCTGTGAAATTGACCCTCGCTTTTTCACACGCGAGCAAATGCAAGTTTTAAAGGATAATGGCTTTAATCGCCTAAGTTTTGGCGTGCAGGACTTTGATTCAAAAGTGCAAGAAGCCATACATAGAAAGCAAGATATACAAATTGTCCAAAATGCCATATCTTTAGCACGTGAATTTGGCATTAACTCTGTGAATTTTGACCTCATTTATGGACTGCCTTTTCAAAGCCTGCAAAGCTTTAGCCAGACATTGCAGCAAGTTGTGGATTTAAGCCCTGATAGATTGGCTATTTTTAATTATGCACATCTGCCATGGATGAAAAAAACCATGCGTAAAATTGATGAAACCACATTACCCACTCCCGCTCAAAAGCTTGAGATTTTAGAGCATACCATTACATTTTTGCACAATCATGGCTATGGTATGATTGGTATGGACCATTTTGCAAAAAAAAGCGATGAACTCTACATTGCTAAGCAAAATAATCAGCTTCGCCGTAATTTTCAAGGCTATACTACGCGTGGATTCTCCCAAACCATAGGCATAGGGCTTACAAGCATTAGTGAGGGGTTAGATTATTATTCACAAAATTATAAAGATATGCAAGCGTATGAAAATGCCCTTGATAGTGGTAAATTACCTGTAGAGCGCGGTGTTATGCTAAGTGAAGAAGATATTTTGCGTAAAGAAGTGATTATGGGGCTTATGAATAATCTCTGCCTTGATTTTGCTCCCATTGAGCAGAGGTTTCATATTGATTTTAAGACATATTTTGCTAAAGAGTTAGCATCTTTGCGTGAATTTAGGGAGCTTGGGCTTATAGAGATAAATAAAGAGGGTATTTATACCTCCCCCACAGGTGGTATGCTTATACGCAACATCGCTATGGTATTTGATGAATATTCCTTTGTGCAGCAAGATACAAAGCGATTTAGTAAGACTATTTAGGGTAGATTATGCTTGATTTGCAAAGTGTGGCAAATGCGTGTGTGAAATGTGGCAAGTGCATACCTCATTGCACGATTTATATGGTAAATCGAGATGAAGTTACGTCTCCGCGCGGGTTTTTGGATTTGCTCGGGGCATATAAACGGGGGGATTTAGCACTTGATTCTACAAGTAGAGATATTTTTGAATCTTGTTTTTTATGCACTACTTGTGTAACGCACTGCCCCTCAAGCCTGCCTGTTGATGTCGCCATAGAATCTGTACGTGTGGATATAGCCCAAAAATATGGAATCGCATGGTATAAAAGGGCATATTTTTTCCTCTTAAGACATCGCAAGATAGCAGATATAGTTTTTAGCATAATGTCTTTTATTACCCCATGTGCCTTTAAGCAAGAGAATGGGCGCTTACTTTCGCGCTTTAAGCTTTTTAGAGATGAGCATAATAAGCGCACGATAAGGTCTGTCTTCCCCACAAGACGCAAATCTTTTTTACAAACTTATAGGGGTGATATACCCTCATCTTCTCCCACTTTGCTTGCTTGTAATCTCACACATAAGAGAGTAGCTATCTTTATTGGCTGCTTGAGTAATTATAATTACATAGAGGTAGGCAAAAGTTTGCTTGAGATTTTAGATAGGCTTGGCATTAGTGCGTTTGTGCCCCATTTGCAGGAATGCTGCGGGGCTCCGGCGTTTTTTACCGGTGATGTAAAAAGTGTAGCACATTTAGCAAAGAAAAACATTGCGTATTTTGAGAGCTTTTGGGATAGCATAGATGCGATGATTATCCCTGAAGCAACCTGTGCAGCGATGATTAAAAAGGATTGGCTCCATGCTTTGAGTGATGAGCCACAATGGCAGGAGAGACTAAATAAACTCTTGCCTAAAATCGATATGGCAAGTTCTTGGCTCTTTCATCATACGCAATTAGAGCAGATTTTACCCCAAGATTTTAGCAAGCAGCATATTACATACCATGACCCTTGCCATGCGCGCAAAGTGCTAGGTATCCATAAAGAGCCACGCGCACTTTTGGCTAAAAGCTTTGCTTTAAAAGAAATGAGTGATTCAACCCAATGCTGTGGTTTTGGAGGGATTAGTATGCAAACTTCGCGTTATGCCTTGACATTAAAGGCAGGTAAGCCTAAGGCAGAAATGATACAAGCAAGTGGTGCGGATATTGTGAGTGCAGAATGCGGGGCATGCCGTATGCAGATTGATAACTCTCTTGCTCAGATTCACTCCAATGTGCGCTTTGCACACCCTTTAGAGCTTATCGCACAAGCCATAAGAGATGGGAGGGGTTAATTTTGCTTTATTTGCGAAAAAAATGCAGGAATTTGATATTTGCACAAGTGGTTTTTTGTTATAATCCTACCAGTGGCTATATTTCTCTAAAGGACGCCAAATGAATGAGCTTCTGCTTAAGACAATCGACAATCTTCCTCCATTACCTGAAACCGTGATGAAATTGCAGCAGTATGTGGATACCTCTGGCTCAGAAGTGCAGATACAAGGCGTGGTTGATATTATTTCAAAAGACCCGCTTTTAACAGGAGAGCTCCTTCGTTTAGCAAATTCGCCTTATTATGGATTCTCCCGTGAAATTTCTACACTTAATCAAGTCGTTTCTCTCCTTGGCATTAGTAATATAAAAAATGTGGTAATTGCTAATTCTTTACGCGGGGGATTTAAGGTTGATGTATCTCCGTATGGCTTAAATACGCAGGAATTTTTGGGTAATTGCAGTAGGGAGGCGGACTTTATTTCAGAGTGGTTTTCTCAAAGTGATAAAAAGCTAGCTCAAGTGCTTGTGCCTTGTGCTATGTTGTTACGTTTGGGCATGATGCTTTTTGCTAATACATTAATCCAAAGCGGCAGAGATAAAGAATTTTTAGCCGCGCTTAAGGCGATTAATTTTAGTGATGTGGGCTCTGTGGAGACAGAATTTTATGGCTTAGATCATTTGACTTTTTTGGGATATTTATTTGACCATTGGAAGTTTGATGAAGTGCTTATAGAGAGCACGGCATATATCACTATGCCACACGCTGCTTCTGATGATGTGAAGAAAAACGCATATGCCTTAGCGGTTACGACTAAACTTTTTGACCCATATCAAGGTGGAAGCGAATATAATGTTGAAGATGCGATTGCCTTAATTAAAGAGGCAGATACTCAAGGTATCAAGCTCGGCTTGCAAAGATTCCTTGAAATTCTCCCCAAAAAGAAATAGAGAAGGTATTGCTAAGATTGCTTAGTATAGCGGGTAAAACTGCTTTATCTTAATATATGTCTTATTGTCAAAATGTACTTTAGATTATCTCCCTTGGATTATGTCGCTTTATAGATGATAATAAGGACAAAATTGCCTCACAGAGGAAGTGATTTTGTCGTTACAAAAATGAGCGAAGTGCAACTAAAGAATCTTGGTGCGCTTGTCAGTCTTTGGGCTTTTGAAGCGCGAAGAATCTCTCTAAGCCATTAAAGACTCCCATCTCTTGTCATTCCCAATCCTCGCTAGGGGGTGAAGAATTGCTGTGCGCCCATAGTAATTCTCTTGAGAAGAGTCTCTAGTAGGTAAAAGCAATTCTTCGCCTCCTACGTTCTCTCTAGGCGTTCTCTCTAGGCACGACAAACTTTGCTACCACTTGGGGGCAGAGATTTTCGCCTGTTTTACAGGCTAAGATATGACAATAAGTCCAATCCGCAAGGCAGCTTATCTTACACAATAAGTCAAATTATATCGTTTAGATTTAAGTTTGATTCTGCCAATAAATCTCAAAATAGCTTTGGGGTTATACATAAATTTATACAAAATGTAATATACTTTAAGGCTTAAATTCATACAAAGGAGTAACCATGGGAAAACGTGTAGAGCATGACTTTATTGGGGAACTAGAGATTGAAGATAGCGTATATTATGGGGTGCAGACTTTTAGGGCATTGCAAAATTTTAATATCACAGGCGATAAGCTAAGCAGTTATCCTAGCTTTATCAAGGCTTTTGCACAGGTAAAAAAGGCAGCAGCCCTAGCAAACAATGAACTCAATTTGCTTGATAAGCAAAAGAGCGATGCGATTTGCAAGGCATGCGATAAGCTCATAGCTGGGGAATTAAGAGAGCAATTTGTGGTAGATATGATTCAAGGTGGGGCTGGCACAAGCACGAATATGAACACAAATGAAGTCATAGCAAATCTTGCACTAGAGATTTTAGGGCATAAAAAAGGCGAGTATCAATACTGCCATCCAAATGATCATGTGAATCTCTCACAATCTACTAATGACGCATATCCTACCGCCATTCATGTGGCTTTATATGATGAGCTTTCAGCATTGGCTAAAGATATGGAAGTACTCAAAGCTTCATTTGAAAAGAAATCACAAGAGTTCAAAGATGTGCTCAAAATGGGGCGCACACAACTTCAAGATGCCGTGCCTATGACCTTAGGACAGGAGTTTCATACATTTGCTGTGATGACAGGTGAAGATATAGCAAGGGTTTTAGAAGCAAGAAATTTGGTAACCGAAATCAATATGGGAGGTACTGCTATTGGCACGGGGATTAACTCTCACCCTGATTATCCTAAAATCGTGCAAAAGAAGCTTTGTGAAGTTACAGGACACCCCTTTCAAACAGCCGATGATTTGATTGAAGCGACACAAGATACAGGAGTATATGTGCAAGTAAGTGGTGTGCTTAAAAGAGTAGCAGTCAAACTCTCTAAGGTATGTAATGACTTGCGGCTTTTAAGCTCTGGACCACGTGCTGGGCTTAATGAAATCAACTTGCCCAAAATGCAGCCCGGTAGCTCTATTATGCCCGGGAAAGTAAATCCTGTAATCCCCGAAGTGGTCAATCAAGTGTGTTATGCCGTGATTGGGAATGATGTAACCGTTAGCTTTGCAAGCGAAGGCGGGCAACTTCAATTGAATGTGTTTGAACCTGTAATTGCTTATGGCTTGTTTAACTCTATCTCTATGATGCGTAATGCTATGCTCACTTTAGCAAGCAAATGCGTTGATGGTATTAGTGCGAATGAAAAGGTGTGCAGTGATTTTGTGTATAACAGCATAGGCATTGTAACCGCACTTAATCCATACATTGGCTATGAAAATTCTGCATCTATTGCTAAAGAATCTTTACAAACAGGCAAACCCGTTAAAGAAATAGCCCTAGAGAGAGGGCTTTTAAGCAAAGAGCAGCTTGAAGAGATTTTCCAACCAAAAAATATGCTTAATCCTCACATGAGTGCCGAAGATAAGGCGAAATTCCAAAAGCATTCACCTTTTGCATAAAGTATGCCAAACTTGGCATAGGCTAAACTTAACAACACTTTAAACCTCTAGTGTTTTAAGGTGTTGTGGCATTTAATTTTATTACAAAGGAATGTTATGGAGTTTGTTTTGCTTATTTTGCAGGTTATTGTACTGCTTGGAGCGATTTTTATTGGTATTAGGCTAGGGGGTATGGCTATCGGCTATGCTGGGGGATTTGGCGTAGTAGTGCTATGCCTTATACTTGGTATGAATCCGGGTGCCATTCCTTGGGATGTTATTTTGATTATTATGTCTGTAATCGCCGCTATTGCTGCTATGCAATTAGCTGGTGGTTTAGATTATATGGTGCAAATTGCTGAGAAGATTTTGCGTAAAAATCCTAAATATATTAACTACCTTGCCCCTGCGGTAACGTATTTTCTGACATTTTTAGCCGGCACAGGACATACAGCATTTTCGATGATACCCGTAATTGTTGAGGTAGCAAAGGAGCAGAATATCAAACCCTCCGCCCCACTCTCTATAGCCGTGGTATCAAGCCAAATTGCCATTACAGCTAGCCCTGTGAGTGCTGCTGTGATCTATATGAGCGGGGTTTTAGAGCCATTGGGTTGGAGCTATCCTACTTTACTTTTAGTGTGGCTTATTACAACCTTTAGTGCGTGTATGCTCTGTGCATTTGTGATTAATACATTTTTCCCACTTGATTTGAGTAAAGATGCTATATATCAGCAACGCTTAAAAGCAGGGCTTGTGAAGCAACCTCTAGGTGCGCAACAAATCCAACTCAAAAAGGGTGCAAAGCTAAGTGTGGGTATATTTCTTATTGGGGTATTTTGTGTGGTTATTTATGCTACTTCTATTTCTGATGTTGTGCGCAAGCCCATGCTTGCTTATTTAGATAAGCATATCCCCATATATATTGATAAAGAGCTAGATTCTATCCAAGCTAAAGGCTTTGCTAAACTCCAAATACAAGATGAGAATCTTATAAGTGAGGTAAGGGCTCAAATAAGCCAAGCCTTAGAATCTGCCAAAGTGAGTTTTAGAGACAATCAAACTTCCATTAAGGCAGCTCTGCTTGGGGCTGATAATTCAAGTTTAGAGGCATTAAAAATGCAGCTTGAAGAAGCACAAGGGCATATTAATGCCATAAAACGCACAGCGGAGAATGCCCCCGCACTTGATTTTATAGAATCTGCCCTAAGTGAGCTAAATGTCCATAAAGAGCATATCTTAGAAGATTGGGCGCAAAAAGAGGGGATATTTGCCACTTTGTGTAGCTTTGTTAAAAGCTATATTGACCCTGTGCGATTACCACGAGATGGGGCGATTATAAGCTTTATGCTTTTAATTGCAACCTTAATTACATTATGCTGCAAGGTGGAGAGTGGCAAACTTTTAGACCAGAGCACTTTTAAGGCGGGAATGACGGCATGTGTATGTGTTTTGGGTGTGGCATGGCTTGGTAATACATTTGTAGGCGGCTACAAAGATGAAATTGGCATTTTAGCCGCCTCTCTTGTAAAGGAATATCCTGCACTTTTAGCGGTGGCACTCTTTTTTGCAAGTATGCTTTTATACTCTCAAGCGGCTACGGCAAAGGCTATTATGCCTGTAGTGATTGGTGCATTGGGTATTAGCACTGCCAATACAGAATCAGCATATATTCTTGTCGCAAGTTTTGCTGCAGTTTCTGCATTATTTGTTCTCCCCACTTATCCTACTCTGCTTGGGGCAGTGCAAATGGACGATACGGGCTCTACAAGGATTGGCAAATATGTTTTTAATCATAGCTTTATCCTACCGGGCATTCTTGCTATTACTTTCTCAGTAACGCTAGGATTTATTGTCGCACCACTTTTTGCTTAAGCATTTGCGTTGAAAGGCTCTGCCTTTGGCGCAAGCTAAATTCTCATTATGATTACAATTCTACGCATACAAAATTGATAATTCCTAAGAATAGCTAGCTAGTTTATATCTTTTTGTTAGCATTTTAAGCTCTACAACTCACTTTAAGGATTGTCTATGAAGTTTTTCTCTCGTCTCAATGTGGGCTCTAAAGTCGCTTTTATCGTTACTCTGCTGGTTGTGGTTTGTATATGCGTTTTGACATTTTGCATTATTGCTACTTCTAAACATATCCTTCAAGAAGAAAACCACAGAATCTTACATCAGGCTTCTTATCGCTATGGCACACTTTTAGATGGAGTTGCTACAAGGATACAAGATACATTATTCGTGGGCGCTACAGCCATAGATACCCAAATAGCACAAAATAACATAAGCTATGATAGTTTCAAAAACATTGTGAGTGCCATTCCTAACAATATAGCAAGCATTAATTATGCGTATTTATATATACCCCAACTTAATAATCAAGGCGAAGTGCTTATCCTCGCAGAAGAGAGCGGAGTAAGGGGTGAAAATGCAAAAATCGTTCAATTCGAAGAGGCTATCAAGCATTTTAAAAGCATACAAGAATCTATTCTTCACAATAAACCAAGTCTCTCTAATCCCACTACCATTACTTTTCAAAACAAGCAGCTTTTTGCTCAAGGCTTTGCCGTGCCTATTCATGATAAAAATGGCAAGGCTATAGGGGCGTTGGGTTGTTTTGTAGATTATGCTGATATTGGTGCGCCACTTTTAGACGAGAGTGCGCGTGTATTTGCTAATGATCAACGTTTTGTAATCGATGGCAATGGGGTGATTATTATTAATCAAAATCCGCAATATATAGGTAAAAAACTTGATGAGGTTGTCCGCACGCAAGAGAGTAAAGATATCGTTACTGCTGCTGGAAGTGGAGAAAATGGCATATATCCGTATCTTACAGCCGCAGGGATAGAGGGTATAATAGGTATGCACACCATCACACCACTTCAAGGGAGTGAAAAGTATTGGAGTATTTTGTCTTATATCCCTAATGATTCTATCACTCGCTCTTTGGAGAAGCTTTTGCGCATTATCATTGTGTGCTCCTTAAGTGCGATAGTAGTGATTGCATTAGGGACTATATATTATCTCCGCACTTCTGTGGGCAAACGTATAAGGCTTATCTCCCACACACTCTTTGAATTCTTTAATTACCTCAATCATAAGAGACAAACACCACCTGAGCCTTTAAGGATTATAGCCCAAGACGAACTTGGTCAAATGGGATTAGCCATTAATGAAAACATACAACAAACCAAAATAGGCTTAGAGCAAGATGCCAAAGCCGTAGAACAATCTGTAG
>NZ_NXLR01000023.1 GCF_003364255.1 Helicobacter marmotae | reverse complement strand
TAGCTTCTAGTTTTTATGCTTTAAGTTCAGTGTGAGCTAGAGTTACGTGATGTTTGTCGTTTTTTTTTTTTTACAAGAAAAAGGGGGCATACGTTTTCCCCCTTTGTCTGGGGGGCGGGGAATTGTTTAAAAGAGACGCTTTATATCCCCCCCCCCCCCGCCATACTTTGTATGTCGTTCGAAGATATACTTCTCACCCCCGACGACGCTTTAAGAGGTTGCACTTCGTGCGATTTAATTTTATCCTGTGATGAGAATATATCTCACTGCTGAAAGACGTTGGGGACTTGTTGTCATTCTGAACCCCTGCAAGGGGTGAAGAATTGCTGTTTGGATTTTTAGTAAATGCTGTTAGTTTGTCATGTCTAGCGGGAGTGGAAACGACCGAAGAATCTCTCTTAGCGACTAGTGATTCCTTTAGAGATTCTTCGCTTCGCTCAGAATGACAAACTAAATTTCCTTGTAAGGTAATTTTGTCTTGCGGGTTGGACTCATTGTCATTCTGAGGGCTTGCAAAGCCCGAAGAATCTCTGTTCGAATCACTAGTCGTGCTTTTTGGTGTTTTTGAAAGTGATTCTTCAGCCTTGCTCGCAAGGCTACAGATACCACAAAATGACCAAAAACATGGCAATGCAGAAAATCGCTAGTGCTTTTATTATGAATTGCCCTAAGATAGAGCAAAATAGCTTATATCCTCTGCCTTAACTCAAAAGGGCTTTGAGCCTTTGTTTGCCATATTCCACGCCGGGTTGGTCGTAAGCATTAATTTCAAAAAGTATGCCCATACATGAAGTAAGTAGCTCAAAATACACAATAAGCATACCCACGCTCTCCTCGCATAAATTCATTACCTCAATGCAATCGGTGAGTATCCCCTCATTACGTATTGTCTGCATAGTGGCAATGCGCTGCTTATCAAGCAAGGTAGCAAAACTCTTTGCATTCACAAAATTTGTAGATTCTAAAAACGCTAATTCAAGTGCGGGGATAGAGGGTTGCTCTTTATGCGCGGGATCAAGGCTTAGGAATGTAACGCTTTTATCCATTTTGCCCTGAATAATGAGCTGCAAAAATGAATGCTGATCAATGCTCCCAATGAGCGCAATAGGCGTTAGCCCTACCTTTTGGGCATGGGCGTTGATTTTACCTAGACTTTCCCCCCATAGCTGCACATACCATGCATTAAAATGTCTAAAAAGACTAGAGTATGAAAAAAGCACATTTATAGGGGTGTTTGGGGCTTGTGCTGCGTATATAAGGGCTTTATGGAGGATATGATCTGCCTTATGGCAAAAAAACATCTCCATCATTTTCCCCCCACCACGCAAAAGTGCATGTGCATCAAAGCCTAAAATCGCTAAAGGGATAACTCCCACCGCACTTAAAATAGAAAATCTCCCCCCCACATTGGGCGGAATATTAAAGTAACTCAAGCCCTCAAGTTTCGCCCATTGCTCAAGTGGAGAATTTGTATCAGTGATGATAAGCAAATGAGCCTTGTTTTGCGCATTTTGGAGTAATTTATAGGTGTGGAGGACAAATTTTAATAAAGAAGAGGTTTCAATAGTCGTACCAGACTTAGAAATAGCGATAAAAAGCGTATTTTCTGCCTTAATATGTTGCAAGCTTTGAGTGATATGCAAAGGATCTGTATGCTCTAAAAATATCAAATTTAGCTTCTTCCTACAAGGCAAATGATTAAGCAAGCAATCTATAGCCTTAAGCCCAAGTGAGCTCCCACCTATGCCTATTATCACAAGATTTGATATTTGCTCTAATAACTCCCTATGCGTGCTAATGTATTGATATGCCCAATCAAGGGCTGCTTTGTCAAAAGGGAGGTTGTAATAGCCACTTTTTTGGCTCTCCTTTTCTGCGCAAATCTTGCTAAAAAGTGTATCGACTTGTGCTTGTGAAGATTTATGCTCAAAGCTAAAATTAATCATATCGCTATAGGCTTTTGCACACATATGCGCTCATATCTACAAGGCGGTGTGTATAGCCCATTTCATTATCATACCATGCAAGGACTTTCGTGCTTTTGCCAATGGCTAGGGTTTTATCAGGGATAATAATAGCACTTGCATTTGAGCCAATAAAGTCGCTTGATACCCTTCTCTCTTCATCAACTATAACAAGCCCCTTCATCACTCCATTCATACTCTCGCCACTTTGTGCCCTATAAAAGGCATTGTTTATATCCTCTGTGGTTATGGGGGTGTTGAGATTCACACTTAAATCTACCAAGCTTACATCAGGCGTGGGCACACGTACAGAGACACCATTAAGCTTGCCTGCTAAATGTGGTAATACAAGCCCAATCGCCTTTGCCGCACCCGTGCTTGTGGGGATCATATTGAGGGCTGCAGCACGTGCTCGGCGGAGGTCTTTATGTTTCACATCAAGGAGATTCTGGTCATTTGTATAGCTATGAATGGTTGTCATTAAGCCCTCTTGCACACCAAAAGCCTCATCTAAGATTTTCACAATAGGCGCTAGGCAGTTGGTCGTACAAGAGGCATTTGAGATAACAGATTCTCCATTATATTGTGAGTGATTTACTCCATATACAAATGTAGGAGTATCTTCTGCAGGTGCGGAGATAATTACTCTTTTCACATTGCCCTTAAGATGAGCACTTGCTTTTTGCAAAGCATTAAATTTACCTGTGCATTCCAGCACCCCCACCGCCTCCCCAAAATCAAGTGCTAAAGGGTCTCTATCGCTTAAAACTTTGACATTTTTGCTTTTACCTATACGCAAACTTTTGCTATCAAGCTGCTCCACATCAGAGCCTTTATGCACAGAATCGTATTTAAGCAAATGTACAAGTGTATCAATTGGTGCGGTAGTATTTATCGCTACAAGTTCTACATCATCGCGATTTCCTATGATCCTTGCAGCACATAACCCAATGCGTCCTGTGCCATTGATTGCAAGTTTGATTGCCATTATGCGCTCCTTAAGCTTAGGGGATTAAATCAGTTATCTTAGCATAAAATATCTAATCCATACTTTTGGCTTGATTTCTCTAGTATAAAAGTGTAAAATGCCTAGCTTTGCCTTAAGCGTCCTCATAGCTCAGCAGGATAGAGCACACGATTCCTAATCGTGAGGTCATGCGTTCGAATCGCATTGGGGACACCACTTTACTTCAATTTTTCCCATACTTTGATTGAGTTTATACACATTTTTGCATTTAAATAGGGATTTTGTGGCAGTACGACTGATGGAGAGTTGGCTAGGGAGTTATGTATGCCCATATCGTAGGGAGCGAAGCGAAAAATCTCTACTAGAATCACAAGAGACTCTGCTAAGTTTGTCATCACGAACCCCTGATAAGGGGTGAAGAATCTCTGTTGGCGACTGGTGATTCTTGCAGAGATTCTTCGGCTTTTGCAAAGCCTCAGAATGACAAACTTTGCTACCCGCAAGGGAAACCCACACATAATAAACACCTGCAAGGAAATTATTTTGCCATTCCAAGCATTGTGAAAAAAACTCAGCCTGAATCACCAGCGACTCCGTCATTTTGTCATTCTGAGGGAGCACGAAGTGCGACCGAAGAATCTCCGCAAGAATCACTAAAAAGCACAACTAGTGATTCGGGTAGAGATTCTTCGGTCATTACCACTCCCTCAGAATGACAAAGTGGCTGCCTTTCTAGTGATTCGTTTAAGGAGTCCTTAGTAGATAAGAGAGATTCTTCGCTTCGCTATAGACATGACAATAAATCCAGCATTTACTAGCAATTTCAAAAAGCAGTTCTCCGCCCCCTAGCGGTGGTTCAAAATGACAATACGGGAGATTTGCTAGTGGCTTTAAAAGTAATTCTTCGCTCCAGCGTTGCCTCCCACTAGAGCTGATAAGTTCATTTCCCTTGCGGGTAGCTAAGTTTGTTCTATTTGAGCGGACAAGAAAGGGCACGAAGTCTAAAGGGGCATAAACCTAAAATCTTGTATTCTTATCGCCTCTTCTATGCCTCTTTTTCTCATTGCAATCTTGCTTTTCTTCCTTTTCACCCTTAGACTTCACACTTAAAATCAAAGGCACACCGCTAAAATCAAAATGCTCCCGTAAGACATTAATCAAATACCGCTTATAGCTAAAATGCAAACTTTTTGGGCGATTACTCACAAGGGCGATTTGTGGGGGCTTTGTGTCATATTGTGTGGCATAATAAATCTTTACTATCTTGCCATGAGCGCTGGGGATATGATGTGTATTAACTGCTTGAGTAATGACTTCATTAAGCGTGCTTGTGGGGATTCTATAGCAAAATCTTTCATATACCTTTAAAATCTCTGTCTTAAGCTTATCAATATTGCGCCCATTTAAGGCACTAAGCGTAATCACCGGCGCAAAGGAAAGGAAAGGAAAGCGGCTAGAAAATGCCGCTTTAATCTCCTTAAAATCTGCATACTTTTTATCCCATTTATTAAAGACAACAATCACGCCCAGCGCGTGTTTAGGGATAAGAGAACTAATCTTTTCATCAAGCTCTACAAAGGGTGTGCTCACATCAAGGACTAAAATAGCTATATGGCTTTTAGCAAGCATAGCATTTGTCCTTAAAAGTGCGTATTTTTCAATCCCCTCAATCTTGCCTGCCCTCCTAATCCCCGCCGTGTCGATAAACTTCACCCTCTCCCCTTGTATATCTATCTCTTCATCGACAGGATCAATAGTTGTCCCCGCTATCTCACTTACTACACTTCTCTCCTGCCCTAAAAGCGCATTTAAAAGCGAGCTTTTACCTACATTTACTCGCCCTATAATCCCCACACAAATGCTCCCACTCTCTTCTTGTTTTGTTTCTTGCAAAATGCCTAAAAACTCCTCCAAACTCTCATCTATATCCCCCTCTGCAAATTGCTCCCTTAACTGCTCTGCCAAACTCTGCTCTTTGGCTAAGGCTAAATTTTCAAAGATCACTTCAAGTAGCAAACTTATGCCGCGATTATGGCTTACTGATATGGGGCATACATTTTGCGCACCAAAGGCATTAAACTCCCAAATTTTTTGCTTGATTTTGTCATTATCGATTTTATTAAGCACGAGTATAAGGGGCTTTTTTTGCTTTTGTAATAAACGAAAATACGCAATATCATCATCTTGGGCTATACTGCTTCCATCAACCATATAAAGCACCATATCTGCCTCAAGTGCTGCCCTCTGTGAATGCTCACTCACCTTTGCAAAAAGCCCTTGGGCTTTCTCTAAACCCCCTGTGTCAATAAGTGTAACCTCCACACCGCTAATGCTTAAGTTTGCCCTTTTGACATCGCGCGTTGTGCCACTTATAGGAGAAGTAATAGCCAAATGTTGCTTGATTAGGCGATTAAAAAGCGAGCTTTTGCCTACATTGGGTTTGCCCAAAATCGCAATGCTTTTCATATATGCTCCTTATACTCTCTTGCTTGCTTTAGCTTTTTATAACGATATGTTAGCTAAAGTTCCAAACTTTAGCTTGAAAAATCCAAAAAAGCTATCAAGTAAAGTAAAAAGGTCAAGGCAAAAGGTAGGATATGTATAGGGTTTATATATTGCTTTTGTGCATAATGTTTTGCAGCGCAGAGCAAAAAGGCACACAGATATTAACGCAGACATCAGCACAAACAATACAAACAACAGCAAAACCAACAGATAGTAGGGAAGATAAAGAAGTGCATATCGATGAGAGTGCGGTTTTCACACTCCATAAAGATGATGTAGATTTTATGATGTATGGAGATGCTTATGTGCTCCTCCCCACTTCCGCCGCACTCAAAGATTTTCTTAATCAAGAAGTGTGGTCATCTGATATGCGCACCTTACGCTCTGCTAAAAGCATTACCCAAATTCATAATCATAATGAAGAAATTCTCTTTTATTATTCAAGTAAGCGGGGCTCAAATCTCTATGATGAAATCGCTCCTATGAGCTTTAAACTCACGCCAAGGGCATATAAAGATACGAGCAAAAACCCTCCTCAAACATACAATATTTATATTATTGATAATTTTGATGAAGCCCTTTTATATTCGCCTTGTCATATCACTAAAAGCAGAGCTTTTGTCCATGATAGAGAAAGAAGTGAAATGCTCCTTGATCTCAATACAAACATAAACCCAAAGCTCCAAAGCCAAGAGCAAATGGAGATATTTCTTAAATGCTACACGCACCAAAGCAGCTAAACTAAGCCAAGTATAAAATGAGATACCCTATAATGCACGCTATATCTTAATGTAAAGGCACTCCATGCGAGGTTTTAAAATTTTTAGTGGTTCAGCTCACACTCTCTTTAGCAATGAGCTTGCAAAATACCTTGATGTAAGCCTCTCTAAAGCAACCATTAATCGCTTTAGCGATGGTGAAATTAATGTGCAAATTGGAGAATCTGTCCGCGGGAAGGATATATTTATCATTCAGCCCACTTGTGCCCCTACAAATGATAATCTCATGGAATTACTCATCATCACTGACGCCCTTAGGCGAAGTGGGGCAAATAGCATTAATGCCGTGATACCTTACTTTGGCTATGCAAGACAAGATAGAAAAGCCTCGCCTCGTGTGCCCATTAGTGCAAAACTTGTGGCAAATCTCATTGAACAAAGCGGCGTTCATCGCGTTATTACTATGGATTTACACGCCGGGCAGATTCAAGGGTTTTTTGACATACCTGTGGATAATCTTTATGGCTCTATTGTGTTTGCAGATTATCTCCGTGCGAAATCCTTTAAGAATCCTGTTATTGCCTCCCCTGATATTGGCGGGGTAGCACGAGCTAGGTATTTTGCTGATAGAATGGGAATGGACTTAGTCATCGTGGATAAAAAGCGCGAGAGGGCAAATGAGAGTGAGGTTATGAATATCATTGGTGATGTTTCTGGTAAAGATGTGATTTTAGTAGATGATATGATAGATACCGCCGGGACTATGTGCAAAGCAGCTGATGTGCTTAAATCACGTGGGGCAAATAATGTAATGGCTTTAGGTACTCACCCTGTGCTAAGCGGTCCAGCATTTGAGAGAATTAGCAAAAGTGCGCTAAGTGAAGTGGTTGTTACTAATTCTATTCCATTATCCCTAAGCCATCCCAAGATTAAAGTCTTAAGCGTAGCGCCACTTTTTGCTGAAGTCATACGTAGAATCTACCATAATGAGAGTGTGAATTCACTCTTTATCTAAGTAGTGCTTATGGCGCATATTGAACTTTTATCGCTTATAAGCATTGCATTTTTTGCTTCTTTGGGGCATTGTGTAGGAATGTGCGGGGGCATTGTTTTAGCCTATAGTGCTAAACTTTATCAGCCAAAGGATATTTCTTCCCCCACATTTTATATCCTCTCACAACTCCCCTTTCATTTTATCTACCATGCGGGTAAAACTACCTCTTATAGCGCACTTGGCTTTATTGCCGGCTTTTTAGGGCATATCGCTATGCCTAGTGCAGCATTTAAACATACTATCTTACTGATTATCGGGGTATTGCTTGTTATCTGTGGTATGGCTGTGGGTAAATTTTTCCCCTTGCATATAAAGGGCTTTAACCCTCCATTTTTAGAGAAGATTCTAAACCTTATGCGCACCAATTTATTAAAAAGCACAAAATGCAATCTCTATATACTCGGCTTATGTAATGGCTTGCTACCTTGTGGGATTGTATATTATTTTCTTTTAATTGCTACCGCCGCAGGAAGTGCTCTAAATGGCGCACAAGTTATGGCAATCTTTGGGATTTGTGCTATGCCATCACTCCTTGTGCTAGGGCTTGCAAGTGCTGCCTTGCAAAAGCTAAGAAAGCCCTTTTTACTCCTTAGTGCCTTAGGTATGATAGCCTTTGGCTTATATGAGGTTTATAAATCTCTCAACGCTTTAGAAATCATATAAAGGAGCATAATGAAAAAATGTGCGTTTTTTGACCGCGATGGTGTGATAAATCAAGATTTAGGTTATGTCTATAAAGCAGAAGATTTTATCTTTAATCAAGGGCTTTTTGAGCTTTTAGACACATTAAAAAAGCAAGATTATCTCCTGCTTGTTATAACCAATCAATCTGGCATAGCACGAGGCTATTACACAGAAGATGAGCTTATAGCGCTTCATAATCATATGCAGCAATGCCTGAGAAACACTCTAGGCTTTGGCTTTGATAAAATTTATTTTTGCCCGCATTTACCTACGCAAAATTGCCAATGCCGCAAGCCAAAAATAGGTATGATTTTATCTGCTATGCAGGATTTTGATATTGATTTGCAAAACTCATTTTTCATAGGGGATAAAATCACCGATATGCAATGCGCTATGGCTGCAAATATAAATGGGAAATTTCTACTAAGCACGCAAGAGCTAGAAGATAAATCACTCCAAAATGTCCAAAAGGTTGCCACTTTAGAAGAACTCCATAGTATAATAAAACGCAATTTCATATAAAAGGAACGGGGAATGAAGTATATTTATGATGACCTTGCAGATAAAAAGATTCTAATTACTGGTGGGGCTGGATTTATAGGAAGTAATCTCGCCTTTTATTTTCAAAAGCACCACCCTATGGCACAAGTTTATGTGTTTGATACATTTCGCACAGATACATACTTCCCAAGCGGGAATCCAACGACCCTAGGGCATTTTAAAAATCTCATCGGCTTTAAGGGTAATGTCATCGTGGGGGATATTACTAATCCACAAGATTTGCAAAAGCTCAAAACTTATGATTTTGATATTATCTTTCATCAAGCGGCTATCTCTGATACCACCGTGCTAGACCAAAAGCTCGTAATGGATACAAACTACCAAGCCTTTTTACATTTGCTTGATGTGGCAAATAGCTCTCAAGCGATGATGATTTATGCCTCTTCTGCGGGGACTTATGGGAATTCAAGTGCGCCAAATATCATAGGAGAGGGTGAAGTCCCAGAAAATGTCTATGGGTATTCTAAGCTGTGTATGGATGAATATGTAAGGAAGATTCTCTCAAATGACCCCACTTGCCCCATCATTGGCTTGCGTTATTTTAATGTCTATGGAGCAGGGGAGTTTTATAAGGGTAAAACCGCCTCTATGATATTGCAACTCTCCCTCCAAGCGCTTAAAAATAAAAAAGTGCGGCTTTTTAAAAATGGCGAGCAAAAGCGGGATTTTGTGTATATTAAAGATGTGATTCAAGCAAATGTCAAAGCCATAGAATCTGCCAAAAGCGGTATTTATAATGTCGGCAGTGGGGAGGGGAGAAGCTTTAATGAGATTGTGGGATATTTGCAAAATGCACTAGGAGATTTTGAAGTAGAATATTTTGAAAATCCTTATAGCTTCTTCCAAACTCACACACAAGCTGATATAAACGCCACAAAAGAGCATCTCTCATATGTGCCGCGCTTTAATCTCCAAAAAGGCATAGAATCTTACTTGCCTGATATTCAAGCCATTTATGCTGCTACTCAAGGAAGAGACTAATGTTTAAACTTCTCACTCAAAGCCCAAAAATACTTGTTGTTGGGGATTTGATGATTGATCATTATGTATGGGGGAATTGCGAGCGAATCTCCCCCGAAGCCCCCGTGCAAGTCGTAGATGTGCAAAATGAAAGTAATCGCCTAGGAGGGGCATGTAATGTCGCTCATAATCTTATAGCCCTCAATGCAGAGGTATTTGTATGCGGTGTGATAGGAAGCGATGATGCGGGACTATGGTTAGGAGATGAGCTGGAATCTATGGGGGTAGATATTTCATATCTTTTTGTTGATACCTCGCGCCCCACGACTAAAAAAACGCGCATTATTATTGCTAATCAGCAGGTTTTACGCGTAGATAGAGAGAGCAAAATGCCCATAGATAAAGATATTCAAAGAGATATTATGCAGCGTCTTCATGCGGTGCTTGATGTGGTGGATTGCGTGATTATCTCTGATTATAACAAAGGGCTTTTAAGCGAAGAACTCACACAATTTATCATTCAATATGCAAAAAGCCACAATAAACTCGTGCTATGCGACCCAAAAGGGCAAGACTATAGCAAATATAGTGGAGCTACTCTCCTTACTCCCAATAAAAAGGAAGCCCAGCTTGCCACAGGCATAAGCATTAGCGATGAAGCCTCACTTATCCGCGCAGGTATGGCGCTAAAAACACAATGTAAGTTAGATTACTCACTCATTACCTTAAGCGAAGATGGCATAGGTATATTTAGCAATGATACCCTAGAGTGTATCCCCACAAGAGCAAAAGAAGTCTATGATGTAACAGGGGCAGGCGATACCGTGATAGCCGCCTTAAGCTTTGCCCTAAGTAGCGGGTATGATATTTATAAAGCATGTGAATTTGCTAATGTCGCTGCAGCAGTGGTAGTAGGTAAGGTAGGAAGTGCGGTAGCCACAAGTGAGGAAATTATGCAATACACCCATAGCCAGCCCCTAAATTTGCAGCAGCATATTCAATCTAAAATCCTATCACCAGATTCCCTCCCGCATACACTATCAAGCCTCAAAGGAAGTAAAATTGTTTTCACAAATGGTTGTTTTGATATTTTGCATACGGGGCATTTAAGCTATCTTAATTATGCAAAGAGTCTAGGAGATGTGTTAATTGTCGGGCTTAATAGTGATGATTCTGTAAAATCCCTTAAAGGCGAAAGTCGTCCTATTAATCCCCTCAAAGACCGCGCACTTATGCTAGCAAATCTAGCATGTGTAGATTATGTCATAAGCTTTAGTGAAGACACGCCTTTAAGGCTTATTCAAAGCATTAAGCCTGATGTGTTGATTAAAGGCGGAGATTATCATAATAAAGAAATCATAGGCAGAGAATATGCCAAAGAAGTCGTGCTGTATGACTTTGTAGAGGGCTATTCTACCTCCAATATCATAGAATCTATACAAAGGAAATAATTATGCAAGCATTTATAGAATCTCAATTCCACTCTCACCTCCAAAGTGCGCAGAAAATCTTTACACTCACAAGTCAAGTTAAGCAAGCCGCACTTATGCTAAATAATGCCCTAAATAATGGCGGTAAAATCCTTATTTGTGGGAATGGCGGCTCCGCAGCAGACGCGCAACACTTTGCTGCTGAACTCACAGGCAGATATAAGCAAGAGCGCAAGGCTTTAGCAGGCATAGCCCTAAGTGTAGATACTTCCGCGCTAACGGCTATTGGCAATGACTATGGCTTTGAATATGTATTTTCTCGTCAAGTAGAGGCATTGGCTAAAAGCGGTGATGTATTGTTTGGAATCTCCACAAGTGGCAACTCCCCTAACGTCCTCCTAGCCGCAGAGACTGCGCGCAAACTAGGCTGCTCTGTGATAGGCTTAAGCGGGAGAGATGGCGGCAAGCTAAGTGAAGTATGTAATATCAATCTCATTATGCCAGATGCTGACACACCCAGAATCCAAGAGTTGCATATTTTGATTATCCATATTTTATGTGATTTAATCGAGCAAGAGAGTATTAATCAAAGCAATAAGGGAGCATAATGCTTCTTCCCCAAACCTTGCAATCACTGCAGACCCTCCCTAAAGATCGTATGCAAGATACCCTACATGGCGCACTTTATAGCGAGGGTGTGAGTATCACACTCCTTGATGTGATTTTTGGGCATTATTTTATCTATGCGATTTTAAGTGATGGCATACTTGCGCCTGTGTTTTTATACCAGCATAGCATAAGCTATAAGCAATCCCAAATCTGTGGCTTGCCAAAAGTGCATTTTTGCGTATGTAATGAGATAAGAGAGAATTTCTCTCCCTTAAATAAAACTCACACCCTCCACCATCTCCATTATATCGCTAAAATCAGTAAGAAAAACGCCTTTAATGTGAGTATCAAGCAAGGCGGGAGCGAAGTAGGGCTATATAATGACTATCCCCTAGAGCTTTGTGCGATGTGTAGTGATATTTTAAAGCAAATGCAGCCCCCCCAAGATATGTTGAGCAAATATAGCACATTTAATGACTATGTTTTTTCACCCCAATGGCTTCATCTTTTAGAATCTCCCTCCCGCCAAAATGAGCTTACAAGCCTGCAAAATGCCAATCTCACCTGCTATAAATGCAAAAAGCCCATTACCTTAGATACGCCTATATGGTTTCATATCCACGCGGATATGCTGAAAATCTACTGCTGTTAATCTTTTTATGTTACATTGTTTCAATATTCTTTTACCTATTTCTTAATTTTCTTTTTTCATCTACGCACTAGGGGTTTATATGGGACTAACATTAGGCATTGATATAGGCAGTACAACGGCAAAAGTCGCCCTCATGGACAATGATGAGATTATCTTTCAAGTCTATCAAAGGCATTACTCAAAAGTGCGCGAAAAAGCCATTGAAATTGTCCAGCAAATCGCGGAGCATATAGGCGAT
The DNA here is from genome assembly GCF_003364255.1 of Helicobacter marmotae. GTDB lineage: Bacteria > Campylobacterota > Campylobacteria > Campylobacterales > Helicobacteraceae > Helicobacter_C > Helicobacter_C marmotae. The sequence continues at coordinate 7,763 of NZ_NXLR01000023.1, read as the reverse complement.
AGAGAGTTTAAAGTAGCTATCTCTGGCTCTGCAGGCTTTGGTATTTGTAAAGCCACAGGCATTGACTTTGTGCAAGAGGTATTTGCCACCGCGGGGGCAGTTAAGCACCTTGTGCCTGATGCAGATGCGGTTATTGAGCTAGGCGGAGAAGATGCGAAGATTATCTTTCTCACAGGCGGGAGTGAAGAGCGAATGAATGGTTCTTGTGCGGGCGGTACAGGCGCATTTATTGATCAAATGGTAACCTTGCTTGCTATCACACCAGAAGAGTTTGATAACCTCTCACTACAAAGTTCCAAAATCTACCCTGTGGCTTCTCGTTGTGGCGTATTTGCTAAAACTGATGTCCAGCCACTCTTAAATCAAGGTGTGAATAAAGAAGACATTAGTGCGAGTATTTTCCAAGCTGTGTGCGACCAAACTATCACAGGGCTAGCACAAGGGCGTAAAATCGAGGGCAAGATACTTTTCCTTGGGGGACCGCTCTATTATTACAAAGGCTTGCAAAAACGTTTTAAAGAAACGCTCAAACTTGATGATGAGCATGCGATATTCCCTGATTTTGCACAATATGCAGTGGCTATTGGCGTTTCTTTGAGTGCGCGCGAGCTTGAGAAGTGCTATACCTGCAAATCCCTTATTGAGGCATTAGAAGCAAGTAAAAATGTCGCCTCTACAAATAAATACCTTGAGCCACTTTTTGCTACAGATGATGATTATGCTGCATTTATCGCCCGTCATGAGAGCGCGAGTGTGGAAGAGGTAGATATAGAGAGTGCCTATAAAGCAAATAATTATCAAAAAATTGATGTCTATATTGGCATAGATTGCGGGAGCACGACCACAAAGCTTGCTATGCTAGATAGCAATAATGCTCTAGTCTATCAATACTACAACTCCAATCAAGGCAACCCCGTAGCGGTGATTTCTTCTCAACTTCAATATATTTATGAGCATTTCGGGGATAAAATCAATATCAAAGGCAGTGCGGTTACAGGCTATGGCGAGGAGCTTATCAAAGCGGCTTTTAACCTTGATTCAGGGCTTGTGGAGACTATGGCTCATCTCAAAGCCGCCAAGCACTTTAACCCTAAAGTAGATTTTATTATCGATATTGGCGGGCAGGATATGAAGTGCTTTTATATCAAAAACCAAACCATAGATTCTATTATGTTAAATGAAGCTTGTAGCTCCGGTTGTGGGAGCTTTATTGAAACATTTGCAAGATCCATGGGCTATGATATACAGAGCTTTTCAAAGCTAGGTTTAAGCTCAAAGCACCCTGTCGAGCTAGGGAGCCGCTGCACCGTGTTTATGAATAGCTCTGTAAAAGAAGCCCAAAAAGAGGGTGCGAGCATTGAAGATATTAGCGCAGGGCTCTCTATGAGTGTGGTTAAAAATGCTATTTATAAAGTCATACGCGCTCGCGATGCTGATGATTTAGGCAAACAAATTGTCGTGCAAGGCGGGACATTCCTTAATAATGCCGTGTTGCGAAGCTTTGAGAAAGAAATAGGCAGAGAAGTGATTCGCCCTAAAATTAGCGGCTTAATGGGGGCATTTGGAGCAGCCCTTTATGCAAAGGCTCTAGGCTTAAGCCACTCTAGCACGATGAGTAAAGATGAGCTCTCAAGCTTTACACATACCGCTACAGCGAGCGTATGTAAGATTTGTGGGAACAACTGCCAATTAACGATAAATCGCTTCGGCGAGGGGAAAAAATTTATATCAGGCAACCGCTGCGATAAGCCTCTAGGCTTTAAAAAACTGCTCTTTTTACCCAATCTCTATGACTACAAACTTAATAAAATTAAATCCCTTTGTGCCTATGAGAATAAGGACAAATCCCACCTTACAAAGGGCAAGATAGGCATTCCACTAGGGCTTAATATGTATGAAAACCTCCCCTTTTGGCACACTTTGCTAAGCGAATTAGGCTATGAAGTGGTTGTATCTGATATAAGCACGCGCAAAACCTTTGCCTTAGGGCAGCATACGATACCAAGTGATACCGTCTGCTACCCTGCGAAACTCCTCCATGGGCATATTGAAAACCTCTTAAAAAAAGGCGTAGATAAGATTTTCTATCCTTGTATGAGCTATAGCTTTGAGAGCGATGAGAAACATAAAGATAGCAGCACCAATAACTACAACTGCCCTGTGGTAGCCTATTACCCCGAGCTCCTTAATGCCAATGTCGATAAATTAAGAGAAGTGCAATTTTTCTATCCTTATTTTGGCTTGCATAAAAAAGAGGAGTTTAAGAAAAAGGGCTTAGAGTTTTTCAAAAAGCAGCTTGGTGCGGATAAAAAGGCATTTTTAAATGCTGTGAATAAAGCCTATGACGTGCGCGATGAATGGCTAAGTGATGTGAAAGAGCAAGGCGAGAAAGCCCTAAATTTTGCTAAAGCCAATAAACTCAAAGCCATAGTGCTCTGCGGGCGACCTTATCATATAGACCCCGAGATAAATCATGGCATTGATAAGCTCATTAACTCACTCGGGCTTGTCGTGCTAAGTGAAGATAGTGTGGGACATTTAGCAGAGGCTGGAGAGCTCCATATCCTTAATCAATGGAGCTATCATTCCAGACTTTATAATGCGGCTGCATTTGTGAGCCAACAAGAAAATATTGAACTCGTGCAATTAGTGAGCTTTGGCTGTGGGATAGATTCTATCACCACCGATGAGGTACGCGAGATTTTAGAATCTCATGGGAGATTCTACACCCAGCTTAAAATTGATGAAATCAGCAATTTAGGCGCAGTAAAGATACGAATCCGCTCATTACTTGGCGCAATGGAAGAGAAGCAAGCTCAAACAAAGGCAAGTATCCTCCTTAAAGATAAAGTACTTGAAAATGTGTAGAGTAGGGCTTTATAGTGTGTGAAGGCACATAAGCGACGTATAGGCAAAGGCGTAAATTAAGGCATAAAACGAGCAATAAACTACAGAGAAAGGATAGAAAATGACACAAAAGATGACCCCACATATTAACTCTTGGCAAAATGCGAGCTCAAATTCACTTATCATCAAACCTGAAAACAAACGCGAGCTTAAGCGCGTGCCATTTACCGCAGAAATGAAGCAAACGCACACAATCCTTGTGCCAATGATGTTACCCGTGCATTTTCAGCTCCTTGTGAATATCTTGCATTTGCATGGCTACAAGGCGGAGCTTTTGCATAATGACGGCAAAGGCGTGGTAGATGAGGGCTTGCGTAATGTCCATAATGATACTTGCTATCCTGCCTTGCTTGTGATTGGGCAGATGATAGACGCCCTTAAAAGTGGCAAATGGGATTTAGACAAAGTCGCCTTGCTTATTACCCAAACCGGCGGGGGCTGCAGAGCGAGTAATTATATTTATCTCTTGCGTAAGGCACTCAATAAAGCGGGCTTTGGCAATATCCCTGTGATTTCACTAAATTTTAGCGGCTTAGAGTCCAATCAAGGCTTTAGCGTTACCCGCCCCATGCTTCAAAACTTCCTTAATGCGATTTTATATGGAGATTTGATTATGCACATTGCCAATCAAACCCGCGCCTATGAGTTAAACAAAGGTGATACCGATGCTATGGTTGATAAATGGATTGCACGCATTACCACAGAGGGCACAAATGAGGGGCTTAAAAAATATAGTGTGTTAAAAAAAGACTTAAAGCTTATCCTTGATGATTTTGCTTCTATCCCTAGAAACCCCAATCCTAAAACGCGTGTAGGCATTGTCGGGGAGATTTATATTAAATTCTCTCCGCTTGGGAATAATAATTTAGAAGATTTCTTATTAAGTGAAGATTGTGAGGTAGTGATACCGGGCTTTTTGGACTTTTGCTTATATTGCGTGAATGACACCATTGTAGGGCATAAAATGTATGGGGGCACACTCGCCCAAGCCCTCATTTATCGCGCGGTATTTTGGTTTTTTGCCAATAAGCAGCTTGATATGATTAATATTATTAAAAAGCATGGCGTATTTCGAGCCCCCACTGCGTTTAAACACACCAAAAAGCTAGCCGATGGCTATGTCTCAGAAGCAATGAATATGGGCGAGGGCTGGCTCCTTACGGCTGAAATGCTAGAGCTAATCGAGCAAGGCGTGGAGAATATTGTCTGCACCCAGCCCTTTGGCTGCTTGCCTAACCACATTGTCGGGCGCGGTATGATGAAAGTCATCAAAGAGCGCAACCCTCAAAGTAACATCGTATCCATAGATTACGACCCCGGCGCCACAAAGGTAAATCAAGAAAATCGCATTAAACTCATGCTAAGTAATGCCAAAAAGGCACAAAAAGCCCTTGCCTAACCCATAAGACAAAATTACCTTGCAAAGGAATTTATTTTGTCATTCTGAGGGAGCACGAAGTGCGACCGAAGAATCTCTGTTGGATTTACTAGAACGTTAGCCAAGTTTGTCATTCTGAGGGCGGGCGTAGCCCAACCGAAGAATCTCTTTTATCTACTAACGACTCTCTTTCAAAAACACCAAAAAGCACGACTAGTGATTCTTGCAGAGATTCTTCGGTCGCTACGCTCCCTCAGAATGACAAACTTTGCTACCCGCAAGGGAAACCCACACATAATAAACACCTGCAAGGAAATTACTTTGTCATTCCAAGCATTGCGAAGAAACTCAGCCCGAATTACCAGCGACTCCGTCATTTTGTCATTCTGAACGTTATGGAGAATCGCTTCACAAAGCCACTAGACAATCCCAATCCTATTGTCATTCTGAGGGGCTTCAGCCCCGAAGAATCTCTCTTATCTACTAACGACTCCTTAACAGAATCACTAGAAAGGCAGTTATTTTGTCATGTCTATAGCGAAGCGAAGAATCTCTGTGGGCTTTGCTAGAACGTTAGCCAAGTTTGTCATTCTGAGGGGCTTCAGCCCCGAAGAATCTCTACCCGAATCACTAGTCGCACTTTTTGGTGACTCTAAAAGAAAGTCTCTAGTATATAAGAGAGATTCTTCGGTCGTTTCACTCCCTCAGAATGACAATGAATCCAGCATTTACTCCTAATCCAAAAAGCAATACTTCATCCTCAAAGCCAGCAAGAGACGACAATATCTTGCACGTAAGGGCAGAATAACAAACAAGCCCACACAACAAATTCCCTTATTTATGCACGCAAAACTAAATGCGAAATAACAAACAAAAAACCTTAATGAATGAAAAAATGGAGTTGTAGTATAATAAGCATTAGGGGTTGCCTCAAAGGGGCGGCCACCCCTTTGAGTGTAACCTACTTTAAAAAAGGAGGTTACCATGAGTAAGATTATCCAAAAAATCTTGGTGTGCATTATACTACTCTGTATTTTAGTAGTCAAGTGTTACTAAGAGTTTAACCCCAAGGTCTCGCCTTTGGCTTAAGGGCGGGATCAGTCTTACTCTCCCCTTTATTAAGCCTTGAGAGTTTTTGACACTTCATTGTGAAGAAACTCCACCCGAATCACCAGCGAATCCGTCATTTTGTCATTCTGAGCGAAGCGAAGAATCTCTACCCGAGTCACTAGTCGTGCTTTTTGGTGACTCTAAAAGAGAGTCTCTAATATATAAGAGAGATTCTTCGGCTTTTGCAAAGCCTCAGAATGACAACGGGATAAAATCTACTCCTAATCCAAAAAGCAATGATTCACAGAAAGCCCACAGAGATTCTTCGGGGCTGAAGCCCCTCAGAATGACAAAATAATTTCCCTTGCGACTCTCCAAGTTTGTCATTCTGAGGAAGCACGAAGTGCGACCGAAGAATCTCTGCAAGAATCACTAATCGTGCTTTTTGGTGATTCTAAAAGAATCTCCCTTATCCGCCAAAAATTTACCAAAACCTCGCCAAAAATATCCAATAATTGCCAAAAATTATCATTTTCTCCCTAGTTTTTTCCATATTTTCAAAAATTTTTAAGGAATTTTGTTATTTAATACCAGACATTCAATACAACGCATGAGCTTAAGTATATCTTAAGTTTATGTGAAATTAAGTCAAAGCTTATTAAAGTTCAGCGATGTTTTAATAGGCTTTGAGCACCCTTAGGTTAGGTTTCATTAAGTTTTGCAAGTTTCACAAAGCTTATTACAATCTCACCATAAGGTTATTAAGGTTTCTATTTCTATCAATTCTATGCACTAAATACAGGTAATAAGGAGGGGTTTAGGCATGGCTTATAGACAATATATCATTCCCCCCCCCCAGCAAATTTTAGGGGTTGCGGGCAAGGGAGCCAAGCAGAAGTTCGCACACAGCATTTTAGCAATTTCCATACCTCATATATGCCCCTTAAACGGCGCACTTCACACTACAGCCTCCATAAAGCACGTTTTAAACCACATCATAGGGGCTTACCCTTGCTAGTGTTAAATGATAATAAGCAAAGAGTATTCCAAATTGAAACTTCAGCTTTGGGTAGGCATTCAAGCGATTTAGAAAATTTTGAGGGTTCGCAGGCACACAGCCTAGCCTCACCCCCAAAATTTTCTAAAAACCCTCAAAGCCCCACCGCAAATCTTAGAAGCTTAGATTCTCAAACCCCCTTTTGTCCCAACTCACGTGAGAGTGAGAAATCTCCGTTATTTTGTCATTCTGAGGGAAGGCAAAGCCTGACCGAAGAATCTCTCTTATCCGCTAGAGGCTCTTTAAGAGAATCACTAGCAACTCCGTTACTTTGTCATTCTGAGGGAGCACGAAGTGCGACCGAAGAATCTCCCTTATCTACTAAAGACTCTTTAATAGAGTCACCAGAAAGGCAGCCATTTTGTCATTCTGAGCCTCCTTTAGGAGGCGAAGAATCTCTAAACGAATCACTAGTCGCCAAGAGAGATTCTTCGGTCGTTTCACTCCCTCAGAATGACAAACTTGGCTACCCGCAAGGGAAACCCACACATAATAAACACCTGCAAAGAAAATTGCTTTGTCATTCCAAGCATTGTGCAGAATCTCTATTTGATTCACCAGAAATTCTCCAAGTTTGTCATTCTGAGGGCTATGGAGAATCGCTTCACAAAGCCACTAGACAATCCCAATCCTATTGTCATTCTGAGCGAAGCGAAGAATCTCTATACGAATCACTAGTCGCCCACAGAGATTCTTCGGTCGCTACGCTCCCTCAGAATGACAATAAGTCCCAAACGTCTCCCAGCAGTGAGATATATTCTCACTGCGATAAAATTAAATCGCACGAAGTGCCACCTCTTAAAGCGTCGTCGGGGCGGGGGATATATAAGGGGGAGGGAGCGACTTCGCAATTCAAGCCCCTCCCCCTTATAGAAAAAGAAAAAAGAGAATCGCTAACGACTCCGTTAGTTTGTCATTCCAAGCATTGCGAAGAATCTCTTTCAAACCTACTAGAAAGCCCACAGAGATTCTTCGGGGCTGAAGCCCCTCAGAATGACAAACTTTGCTACCCGCAAAAGAAATTCTCTCAAGACGATAATGTGGCTTGTATGAGAGGGAAATTATTTTGTCATTCCAAACATTGTGAAGAATCTCTATTTGATACACCAAAAATTCTCCAAGTTTGTCATTCTGAGGGAGGGCAACGCCCAACCGAAGAATCTCTGCCCGAATCACTAGTCGCTAAAAGAGATTCTTCGCTTGATTCTCAAGCTCAGAATGACAAACTAACAGCATTTACTAGAAATCCAAAAAGCAATGATTCACAGAAAGCCCACAGAGATTCTTCACCCCTTGCAGGGGTTCAGAATGACAATAGTGGCAGAGTTTCTAGTAATTCCAAAAGAGATTCTTCGGCTTTTGCAAACTCTA
>NZ_NXLR01000022.1 GCF_003364255.1 Helicobacter marmotae | reverse complement strand
CAAGCTTGAGTGAAAGCCACATAATCTGCATTATCAGAAAAGGCATTATCCCACACATCATCACAACCGCTAAAATTACCCCCCTCTGGTCTTTGCAAAGTTCCTTCTACACGCATAAAATATGGTGGGTCGGCAAAGATTAAATCAATACTATCATTTGGAATAGTCTTGAGCAATTCTAGGCTATTGCCTTGCAAGATTTGGTTGAGTGGTAGTTTATTATTCATTGTTCTAGCTCCTTTAAGTTATGTCCTAATGGAAAAAGCTCTTTTCTGAGTTCTACATATTCGGTTTTATCAGAAAGAAGTTTTTCGATTAACTTAGGATAGTCAAGTTTTATTTTTAAAAGTGCATCTTTAATTTCATTGCTTGTATCAAAATCTGGAACACTCAGTATCTCTCTACTTCTTTCTTTTTTATTGTTTTGTAAGTATGAGATAATTTCATTCCAAATATCCATTCTATTAAAGAGCTGTTCAAACAATTCTTTGCCATAAAAAATATTAATAATAACTTGTTCATCAGTATTATTTTCTATTTGTTCTGCATAGTATTTTTTATTTTTCTTTAAACTTTCATCACTAAACCACATTGAAGCAATAATTTGATAGTTTGGATATTGCTTTTTGAGTAATTTTATCTTCTTAATTAAATTTGCATATTGTCCTCGTTTTTTGGTACTATCATGATCATCTCTTACTTTTTGTTCTATCAGATAAATAATCTTATCTGTTTTGAAAATTTGGTCAGCAGATAATCTATTATTGGATTCATCAACTCCTAGATTTTTGTTTAAATTTGTATATCCCATATCTATAATATATTCTCCTAAAATTTCTTCCATAAAATCTCCAAATTTGATTTCACAACTTTGTGTAACATTCTGTATAAGTTTTGTTTTTGCATTGGTAATTCTAAAGATACCAATATACCGCTTTGGGTTTTGCAAAACGGTAAGCACTATTTCATAATTAAGGTCTTCCCCAAAAACTTTCTTATTGAGCTTATTTTTAAAGTTTTCATAAGTCATTTTATACCCTTACCATACCAATTTTAAGTTTGAAATATTTGTATAACAAGGAATATTCAGAGACAATATTTTCATTTTTACTATCAAACGCTTTTTTATAATCCATATTCTAGCCCTCACCCTAACTTTTTAAAATCATATTTATAACACTCACGCTTCATAAGGAATAATCTTATATTCCAAATCATTTTCTTCAAGAAATTTTTTCACGCCATAATCTATAGTGTGGCAACTCGTTACAAAGACTCGATACACTTTTCGTTTGGCAAAAATCTTTTGATTCTGCTCAAGATACGCGGCACAATCCCCTAGAAAAATCCTTAAATGTTCTTGCTTGACTTGAGATTTTTCCCAATTTTTACATTGAATCAACACTGCTTTTTCGCCTTTACTTGCATTTATAAATTTCACCCTCTATGAGATATTCCTGCGAATCCCAAAATGAATTCCAACCTTTTTCCATATTTAATATATACAAAGTATCTCCGCCTAATGTCGCGGATTTGTTTTTCAAATCATTGAGAGCAGATTCTCTCAAATCTAGCAGACTCATAGAACTCCAAGTGTCTATTTTTTGCCCAACTTCTTGACCCAACAAACGACAATCTTTAGGCTTTTCATTTGTTATATTTATGCTTTTAGCTTGAGGCAATAGGTGGGTTTTTGATGTGCAGCCCACCAATAGGGCTAAAACGATGCAGTATTTCATGGCTCTCTTACCAATGAAAACAAAATTTTTACTTCCTCCCATCTTCTAGCACTTTAATTTCGCCATTAGATTCCACTTCTAAAACCACATAGGGCAAGCCTTGTTTGTTGAGCTCTTGCATAAAGGGGTCGGGGTCGTTTTGCTCCATATTCCACACGCCCGCACCTTGCGTTGCATTTGAGCGATAAATCGCGGATTGTTCGCTGTCGGCTTGGTCATTTAGGTTTGCTAAACTCCCTTCGCCCCCAGCTCCAAAACCACGATTTCTCATCTCAACTGCTTCTGCATGATTCTTTTGCAATTCAAGCGCATTATCAATCCCCTGATATTCTCCACCTTTTGGCATATCCGCATTTAGCTTGAGACGCTCGGCATTAAAAGATTCCACATCAAAACCAACGCCAGAATCAGCAGAATCTAAAGAATGTGTATCTTGATTCTCATTAGATTCTAAAATTCTAGTATTTGCGGGTGCGCTTGTGTGGTTTTTTGCGGATTTTGAGGGTGAGGCTAGACTAGTGGTCTGCGAACCCTTGAAATCCGCAAAATCTGCGCAATGGTATCCCAAAGACGAATTTTTCACCGCCCCAACACCCCATTTGCCCTCACATATCAACTTCGCCCCAATCATCGCCGGCACGCCCGTAGTATAGCTCACACCTTGGGCATTAACTTCTTCATAACATTTCTCGTGCTCGCAAACATTATAAATATAAATAGTGCGCTCCTTGCCGTCTTTTATGCCATGCATATAGCAGCCGATGTTGGTTTTACCTTTCGTGCGAGGAGCAAGGCTAGCAGGATCGGGTAAAAGTGTCTTTAGCACCTCAATAGGCACGATACTCCCGCCCTTATGCGCTACAGAATCCACCCGCAAAAGCCCGACATTCTCTAAGCATTTCATATGTGTAAGGTAAGATTCCCCAAAAGTCATAAAAAAGCGAATCTTGCGCAAACCTTTGATGTTTCGAATTAAAGATTCTAACTCCTCGTGATAAAGCAAATAGCTATTTTTCACCCCCACTTCAGGGTAATCCCACTCTTTCATCAGAGCTAAAGGTGCAATGTCGCGCCATTCTCCGCCAAAATAGCGCGTTGCCTCTTTGACGCTTTTAAGGGACTCTGCGCTGTCGGCTTGGTCATTTAGGTTTGCTAGTCTCGCTCTCTCCTTCTCCGCAACTTCTTGCTCCCAATGCCGCTCCTCCCTCTCAAACTTGCGATAAATCGTATCTTCTTGCAAGTCGGGGTTGAGATTTAAATCCCTTTGGGAAACGAGGTTTTTAGAATCCGCATTTTGCGATTTAGAAGCAGAATCCCCGCATTCTAAGATTGTAGATGAAGCTTGTGGGTTGTGCGAAGTAAGCGAATGAGGCGTATTAGACATACGCCGCAGTGAAGCGTCTGAAGCACTCCCGCAAGCTTCACTACAAGCTGAATGCGAAACCCAATAGCGGGCTTTAGAGCTCACCTCCCGCAAATTAATCTCCGGATTAAAGTTCGTAGCAAACGCATAGCCGTGATCGCCGGCATTACAATCTAAAATATCAATGCTATAAATCTCATCAAAATAATGCTTCTGGGCATAAGCGCAAAATACATTCGTAACGCCCGGATCAAAGCCACTGCCCAAAAGTGCAAATATCCCCGCTTGCTTATAGCGCGTATCATACGCCCATTGCTCCTTATACTCAAAATGCGCAGAATCAGGGTGCTCATAATTGGCGGTATCAAGGTAGTGAGTGCGTGTGCGTAAGCACGCCTCCATAATGCTTAAATCCTGATAAGGAAGCGCGACATTTACCACTAAATGCGGACGATACTTCTCAATCAAAGCCACAAGCTCCTCCACACTATCTGCATTTACATAATCAATATCTATCTCCCCATATCCCTTCGCGCGGATAGAATCTGCAATAGCCTTGCATTTGCTTAAAGTACGCGAGGCGAGAATGATTTGCCCAAACACATCTCTATTCATCGCCATTTTGTGCGCCACTACACCCCCTACGCCCCCTGCTCCAATTTGTAAGACGACTTTTTTATCCATTTGCTCTCCTTTAAGCTCTAAAATATGTTTATTGTAACATTTTTCTTTATATCAGCACTTTTCTTTTAGCCCATAAGGGGCTTTAATGCCTCCACATAAAACAAATATGCTATGATTGTGGCATTTTATTTCAAGGGTATTGTATGCTGCTATCTATTGCTATTTCTCAAGCTTTTGAAGGGTATTTGTCCCTACAAAATGTAATCCAAAACGACTTTGAGCTAAAAGGCATAGCCCCTTTAGAATCTGCCCAAGCTTCGCAAATAAGCTATATAGACCAAGATAAATATGCGCATTTACTCCAAGATTCCCACGCTGGAGCGGTGCTTATCCGCCCAAACTTGCTTGATAAAGTCCCTCCGCATATACAGCCCCTCATCGTAGAAAATCCTCATCTCGCATTTGCCTTGCTCTCCGCACTTTTTGCCAAATCTGGCTTTAGCCTAGAAAACCATACCCCCACACTTCACGCTCCCTCTCAAGATGAGGCACACACTCCCGCTCAAATCGCCCAAAGTGCGGTTATTGGCAAAGATGTGCATATTGGAGCAGGCAGTGTGATTATGCCACATGTGGTTATTGGTGATAATGTCCATATTGGCACAAATTGCAAAATCTACCCTAATGTGGTGATTTACCCCGATAGCATTATTGGTAATCGCGTATGTATCCACGCTGGGAGTGTGATAGGCTGTGATGGCTTTGGCTATGCGCATACAAACGCCGGAGAGCATATTAAAATTGAGCATAATGGAAGAGTGATTATAGAAGATGATGTCGAGCTTGGCGCAAATAATACCATTGATAGAGCGGTCTTTGGTGAAACGCGTATAAAAAAAGGGGCAAAGATAGATAATCTTGTGCAAATTGGGCATAACTGCGTGATTGGCGAGCATAGTATTTTGGTCTCTCAAGTGGGGCTAGCAGGCTCTACGACTACAGGACGCAATGTCATTATGGGTGGGCAAGCGGGCACGGGAGGGCATGTGCATATTGGAGATTTTGTGCAAGTAGCAGGGAGGGGAGCCGTGGGGAAAAATCTCCCCCCGCATACCAAATGGGGCGGTCATCCGCTTATGGAGCTTGATGAATGGATGAAGTTTTTTGTCTCCTTGCGCAGAATGCTAAAAAAGGCAAATAAGCCCTAATCCCTCATATATTTAAAGAATCTACCCGCCACAAGCGGACTTCAAGCCTTGCTTGATTTAATCGCTTGGGTTAGAATACTTCACTTCACTTTATTACTTCACCTTAAAGGATACGCAATGACTTTACAAGATATTATTACTTTCTTAGATGAAAACGCTCCGAACACACTTTTAGCCACTTTAGGCACTTGTGGGAATCCTCGCCTACGACCTGTGCATAGCCCACTTTTATATAAAGGCAATCTCTACTTCTGCACTTCTGTAGAAAAAAACTTATATAAACATATTCAAAGCCATAGCGGAGTGGAATTATGCTCTCTAGCTAAAGATGGCACATTTTTACGCATACGAGGCAAGGCTACCCCAAGCGATGACCTAGAGGCAAAAAAGGCGATGTTTGATAAATTTGAGATTGTCAAAGAAATCTACAAAGAGCCTAGCAATCCTAAGTTTGCTATTTTAGTCTTAAGTGAGCTAAGCGCAAGAAAGCAAAATCTTCAAGGAGAATTTGAGACATATAAAGCCTAAATGCTTTAAAGTCCGGGCTTTAAAAAGGCTTTTAAGGAGCTTAGTGCTCTCTAGCCTTATCTTGGGCTTTAAGCTCTTAACTTCCCTTATCCATTTTCGCTTTTCTCCTTTTTTGCGTTTATAAATCCCTCTAAAATGCTCCCACTCAAAGCCTATGTGAAAGATTATCTTTAAAGGCGTTACAAAAAGAACAAGGAATAATTAGAATAAAAATTATTAAATTTAGAGTTTTACTTACATTTAAATTTTTCAGTTAAAAGATACTTTTATAATTTTTTAGCATAAGGATAGCATATGAAGAAATCTGTTGTTATAGTAGGTGGCAGTATAGCGGGCTTAAGTGCGGCTTTGGTATTAGCTTCGGCGAAGAATAATGAGCTTGATTTTGACATTACCATTATTGATGATGGCAAGGCTGATTTAAATGCTGTGGCAATTTATAATGTCCCACTTTTCCCTAAAGGCATTCAAGGCAAGGCGATTATCGAGCATACCAAAAAGCAAATTGCAGATTTGCTAGAAGTGAAATATGTTGATGGCAACGCTGAAGAAATTAGCGGCTCTAAAGGTAGCTTTAGCACTAAGGGCAATGGCTTTGAATACAAGAGTGATTATGTGATTTTAGCTACAGGGGCTAGCCGCTTTGATATAAAAGGTCTAGGCGATATTGTCAAACCCCATGAACTTATGAATAAACCGGGTAAAATCCGCCTCTCACACACAGGACGCCAGCAAATTAAAGATGGCATTTATGTAGGCGGGCTTGCTTCAGGCGTTACTACTATGGTTACTTGCGCTATGGGAAGTGGAGCGGAAGCGGCTTGTGCGCTTTTAAGCGATATACACGGGGCGGTAAGCATAGTGCATGACACTCCCACTACAAGGAAGTAGCACCCCTTTAAGATTCTCTTGCCCCTAAAGAGAATCTTAAGAAACTCCTCCATTTCCTTACGCTCTTTTCTCTAATACAAAAACACTTTTGCTTTCCCAATTTCATATTCATTTACAATTCATCTGCAATAGCGCATTCTACTTTTGCCTTAGCCTTTTCTAGCAATATCTTTGCCTCTGTTCGCAGAGCAAAGCTTTGAATGATTTTAGATTCTATGGTTTGTTGAATCTGTTTATTAAGGATTGGGATAAGCACATTTTTAATCTCATCAAGCTTCCAATGTGCAATAATCGAACCTCCACTATCCCGCTCCGCTTGAAGCTTGGTTGTAAGGGAGTTGAGAATCAAGGTTAAATATTGTGGCAAAATAAGGTTTTTGTCTTTTATCTGCAAATGCAAAATCGCCCCGCTTGTGATACATTCTAAATCTTTTTCTAAACAATAAGCAAGCCCTATACTCCCATCTTTGCTTAATAAAATCATATCTTTTTTCGGATATAAGTTTTTTAATTCTTTTTCATTAAAATCTGCCGAATCTAAATAGATTTCACTTTGATTGATTCCAAAATGGCTAAGATTACTCACACGAATAAAAGGGATTCCGCTTGTCCTGTAGCTTTCACTACCGGGTTCTATGGATTTTTTGATTTCTACCAAATCTCCCAATCTTGCATAGTGTTTAGATTTTTTCAAATGTTCATTTTGTTCATATTTGGTTTGATAATATTCAGAATCTAATCTACTCGTTTTTAGGAAAGATTCTTTTAAGGTTTTAATCGCGTAATTTATGGGTTGGGTGTTGGCATTGCAAGATTCTTGTGCGAATGAATTCGCACCTCCGGTGTTCGAAACTATCGTTGGAGGTGCGACTTTAGTCGATATTCTGTATTGCAAAATACGAGTTCTTCATATAACAGCCATTCACCCAAACGATATTCCTGCCTTGACTCTTTAAGTTTGGATTTGATTTGCGGGTAATAGATTCTAAAGATTTTGCTTATTAAAGAGGGCATTATTTTTTCCCCGCACAATAGCAGATTCTACTTTTGCCTTAGCCTCTTGGAGTAGGGATTTTGCCTCTTTGCGTAATGCGAAGCTTTTTTGAATATGAGCGGCGATTTGGGTTTGAATCTCTAAGGAGATTTTGGGGATAAGTATATTTTGTAATTCCTCTTTGGAAATAGCTGTTAAAATTGTCCCACTTGGAAATTTTTTCAAATATTCTTGAAATATTTGAGATTTAAACAAAACAAGCAAGGTTTCACTGTTGATAGATTGTGCTTTCAATACATAGAATCCTGTTGAAACAATACAATTATCAAATTCTTCAGTAATTAAAGCACAACTACTCAAGCTCCCCTCAATACTAGAAATAATCAAGTCCCCTTTTTTAACAAGTCGTCTAGCCCTTGTAGGGAGATTTTCTCCTAGCTCCTCTAAAGGCTCATTAATATTGCCATTACCTCCAATGTTTGCAAGCTCTATATAGCGATATTTTTCTTTAGCATTTGGAGTAAAATTAGAATCCTTAATCTCAATAAGGGTTAATGCCATAAAACCGCCTTGATAGTTTTTGATATATGATTCGATTTTGTCATATTTGGTTTGGTAATATTCGCTATCCAGCCTACCAGTTTTGAGGAAAGATTCTTTGAGTGTGCGAATGGAGATATTTATAGAATTTTGCTTATCTTGCAAAAGACTTTGCAAGGGATTTTTAGGGTCAAGCCCTAATTCTGCATATAAAATCGCTTCTGCCTCTTTATACAACTCTTTGCTTTGTTCTAGGGAAAAATGAGAATCTTTAACAAGCCTTTCAATTTCTAATTGAAATTCCATAGGAAGCAGGGGGATTAAAAGCTTTTTATAAAAAGCAGTCGGCACTCTTTGTCTCCCACTTGATCCAGTCATATTATCAGCAGCAATTTTTCTTATTGATTCTCTATTTAAATAGCAAAATACAAATTCTTTTAAAAATCTTGAATCTTGTATGCGAAATACATTAAATTCTGTACTACCAAAACCAATTTTATTTTCCAAATCAAAGGCTATCCCACATTTCCCGCGTTCCATACAAGGGGTTATTTTTGCAATTAAAATATCATTTTCAGCAAAATAGGTATAGCCTTTTTCGAAATCTTGTATTTTTCCGCATTCTCTATCATTAATAATTCCATTTCCCAAATTTTGCATTGATAAAAAAGTAACTTTTGTATTCTTGTTTAAATGCGAAATTTCAGTTTTTGAAGGATTAATAAGTGCAATTTTAGATAATTTTTCGTATGCAAAATTCTTATTAAAATAGAGGTTTGATTTTTTAAAAGGTTCGCTATCTATTCTGAAGCTCTCATTATCCTTTTGCACTTCGCTAAGTTTTAAGACACTCACTTCCAAATGTGAGAATTTATCTTGCAAAGTTTGCTTGATACTCATCTTCACTCTCTCCAAAAACTCAAGTTTTCAGCTTTTGCAAATGCTATAAAGGCTTCAGCGATTCCAACTTTTTGTAAGGCTTGGTATTTTTGAGCTTGTTTTTTAAATTCTTGCAATCTTGCGTCAAATTCCTCCTTGCTCTCGCCCTTTTGCAAAAGCGGTTCACCGCCTTCTAAATGCGGATGAAACAAATCGTGCTTTACAACCAAATGCCCGTGAGAATCTAAAAGCGGGTAATAAATCTTTTCTCCTGAATTATCCTTGCTTGGCTCGCTCATCGTCGCAAAGAAAATATTATAATCTTCTTTTTTAGGGCAAAGCTCCCCGCCCTTGCCGTCATCTCCGCCCCATTTTTGTAAAAAAAGCACAGAGGTTTTTGTGTTTGTGTGCGGCTTAAATACATTGCCGTGTAGTCCTACAACTGCTAAAATTCTAGCCTTTGTAGCAATAAATTCTCTTATGTATCTATCGCTTGAGTTATTAAATCTGCCTTGAGGTAAAACAATAGCCATACGCCCTCCCGGTTTTAACATATCTAAATTGCGTTCAATAAACAAAATATCGCGTCCTACTTTGTTTTGCACCTTGCCACTAGAATCCTTTCTAAGCTCATATCTAGCCAAAATCCTACTCTCTTTAATATCTCCTGCAAATGGGGGATTTGCCATTAAAACATCAAAATTAAAATCTCGATTTTCATCTTTATTTGCCCTTAGTTTTTTGAGCTTCTTAAAGCCCTCATTATAGACATCAGTCCAACTCTCATCTTTTGTCCATTCTTCCCAACGCTCATAATCAATAGAGTTAAGATAAAGCACATTGCTATGCCCATCACCTGCGATTAAGTTAAGCATTTTGGAAACCCGCACACTTCGCTCATCAAAATCCACACCAAAGATTTTTTCTTTGACATAATCCTCGCATTCTGGGATTTTTTTCTCCGCTGTGAAAAGATGACTTGCTTCAACGCCCTTTTCTTTGTAAATTTGCTTCCACACATAAAAACAAGTATGGATAGGAAATCCACAACTTCCACTTGCAGTATCTATCATACTTTCTTCTTTTTTGGGATTAAGCATTTTCACGCACATATCTATCACATACCTAGGGGTGAAGTATTGCCCTTTTTCACCCTTGGCGGATTTATTGACAAGGTATTCAAAAGCGTCATCAATAACTTCTAAATTGGAGTTAAAAAGCTTTGTTTCCTCTAAAGAGCTAACGCAAACGCCTAAATGCGAGGGGGAGAGTTTGATTTTTTCATCTTCATTAAAAACACCCTCCCATTTTTTCTTCGCTTTGTCAAAAAGCTTTTCTATTTTAACCTTAAGCTCTGTATCGCTTTCTCCATAGTTTTTAAATTCAAGATTGCGGTTTTTGTCCCTTGCTCCCTCCAACTCATCATAAAGCTTGATAAAAATCAGTTTAAAAACTTCCTCAAATACATCAACTCCAGCATTTGCCAAAACCTCATCTTCCATTTCTGTAACAATATCTTTTAAACTTCTTTTTTGCATTATCAAAATGTCTGTTTTTATCAAATCATCAAAAGTAAAAGGTTGATTTAAAATATCTTTTAAGCTTTTGTCGTTTGTAGGAATATTAGGGATAGATTCAAAATAATTAGGATCTTTGCGGTGATAATAGCTCACTTGAGAACCATTGCTCCATACTGCTATGGTTGCACCTGTGGCGTTACAATAACTTTTAAGCTGCTCTTTGCCGTCTTTGAGCTTTGGCTTTTTCACCTCTATGATGATATAAGCTGAAGTGATTTCAAGCTTATCCATTACGACAATATCTGCTCTTTTTACCTCGCGTCCAAAATGCACAGAATACTCAACTTGAATTCTGCTCTTAGGATAATGGTATTCATTGATGAGCTTATCTAAGTAAAGTTGGCGGACGATTTCTTCGGGTGTGAGTTTGATCTGCCTATCTCTTATAAGGCAATCAGTATAAAGCCCCCCCCCCCGAACTTGAATTTTGTTTATCAGTTTTAGCAAAAGCTCTAGCTTCTAATCTTTGAATAGCCTCTTGACTAAAAAGATCTAAACTATAAGCCGAATCTTTCAAAACACTTGAGATTAACATTGTAGCTTCCTTAATTTTAGAAAAAGTTTGCCTGAGTCGTTTAGTTTTTGACTTTATTGGTCTTTGCTTGGTGGAGATTTTTATTTTTCGCCATACTTCCCTCCTTGTGTGAGGGAGTTATAGCACTTTATGAAAAACCATACTTAAATATGAGGGGCGCAGAAATCTTTTGCTATATTTGAGCATTAGATGAAAGGGTTTATGGGAATCTTTAGTAGATGGGGGAGATTCTTTGCCCTCTATGGGGGTAAAACGTGACAAAATGGCTTACCCGCAAGGGAAATGAGTTTGTTGCCTCTTACAGGCGGACGTGAACGGAATCTCATCATACAAAGGGCTACCCCTTGAGAGAGTAGCCCTTATTTATGGCTCTTATAAACCAATGACGCCTACCCTTTGGCTTTTGTATTGAGAATCTAGGGCTATATCTATCATCGCGCTTGCATAGCTCGCATAGCTTGCCTTACTCTCGCCTTTATCATTCACTTGGAATTCCTCGCCAATAATCTTATACGCGCCCTTTGGCTCATCGGGGACAAACACAGCAGGAGGGCTTACAAATACCCAATTTATGGCATTTTGCGTTCTTAAGAAGTTTAAAACCTCACCTTGTGCGTCCGCTAGAGGCTTGTATTCTTTAGGGAAATCTGGGGTTTGAGATAATGTAAGCTTGTGTGAGCTATCCATATATAGGCTTCCTGCCCCGCCTACTATGAGGAATTTCGCGCTATTGTTTTGCAAAATTTTGCTTAAATGCTGGATAGCTTTGAGATGGAGCTCTAATTTCACCCACTCTCCAAATGCACTAATGATAATGTCAAAACCTTGCAAATCTTTTGCTTGTATGTCAAAAATATCTTTTTTAATCACTTTCACAGAGGGCTCAAAGCTCGCCTTGCTTGTAGGGCGCACAAAGGCACTTACTTCTAAATGGCGCTCTAGGGCTTCTTTCACTATGAATTGTCCTGCCTTGCCACCTGCGGCTAAAATAGCTACTTTTTTCATTAATACTCCTTAGGGTTAATCTTGTTCTCTTTAAGAACTTACAAATATTAATATACTTAGTTAAAAAATAAAATAATATATTTTTTTATAATATAGTTATATTTTTATGACTGAAGTATTTTAGGCATTTCTAGCACATCATTTGAGAAAATGATAAAAACTTTTATAAAAATATGTTATATTTGTAAAGAATATTTATTCATTTATCCCTATTTGAAAGTAGCTTTATGAAACATACTTTTTGCTCTCCTTGCCCCGTTGAAACCACATTAAACCTCATAGGCAATAAATGGAAATTCCTCATCATACGCGACTTGCTAACCGGTAAAAAACGATTTATGGAGCTTAAAAAGAGTATTAGTGCGACAAAAAATCAAGATATTTCGCAAAATATCCTTACCCAAAACCTAAGAGAGCTTGAAGAAGCGCAAATCCTAACAAGAACTATCTATCCCCAAGTCCCCCCGAAAGTCGAATATTCTCTCACCCCATTAGGGGAAAGCCTAAAGCCCGTTTTGGAGAATCTCGCCCTTTGGGGAGAAGCCTATAAACAACACAACAAGGGCTAAGCTTCATTGCAGCAAGATTACATTATCTTACTTAAGGGAGAGGTCTAGAAAAATTTAAGTTAAAATTAAGAAGTGAATAATTTTAGATTAAATATAATGACGAAAATATTCTAAGGATTAATACAAATGAAATATTCCTTTGTTGATTTGTTTGCTGGAGTTGGTGGATTTCATCTAGCATTTAGCGGGGGGGGGGGCATAAGACAGAATGTCTTTTCGCCAGCGAAATAGATTCTAAGGTATGTCAGACCTATACTTTAAACTTTCCCAAAACTGCTCTTTTTGGCGATATTACCTCAAAAGCTACGCAAAGGCAAATTCCTTTCCATTTTGATATTTTATGTGCTGGTTTTCCCTGTCAAGCTTTTAGTATAGCTGGTTATCAAAGAGGATTCCAAGACACAAGAGGAACATTGTTCTTTGAAATAGCCAAAATTGCCAAAAAGCACAAACCCAAGGTTTGTTTTTTGGAAAATGTTAAAAATCTTAGAAGGCACGATAAAGGCAACACCTTTTCGACTATCAAATACACACTAGAATCTTTGGGTTATGTTGTGTATGATAGTATTTTAAATACTGCTACACACGCTAATATTCCGCAAAATAGAGAAAGGCTATTCATTGTAGCTTTTTTAAAGAATCGAGTAAAAAATTATGAAAATTTTAACTTTCCAAAACCCATAAAACTTACAAAAACTATACATAGCTGTTTAAACCTACAAAAACAAAAAGATGAATTTTACTACACTCCCAAAAGCCAATATTATGAGTGGCTCAAACAAACCGTAACTAAAACAGATACGATTTATCAACTTCGAAGAATTTATGTGCGTGAGAACAAATCAAAACTCTGCCCAACATTAACCGCAAATATGGGGACAGGAGGGCATAATGTACCAATTATCAAAGATGATTTTGGAATTAGAAAACTTACCCCCAGAGAATGCTTTAATTTTCAGGGCTATCCTCAAACATTTAAACTCCCCAATCTTCCAAACTCTAAGCTTTATATTCAGGCTGGAAACTCCATAACCTTGCCTTTGGTTAGAAGAATAAGCAAAGAAATTCTAAAGGTGCTAGATGATTAGTTTTTATCAATTAGATAAAGACAAAAATCTAAACTATGTTAAATCTTTAAAAATTATTTCTAGCCTCTCTAAACTTTTTAGCGAAAATTCTATCCCTTTTTTACACTACAGAATAATGGAAAATGTGTTTTGCGATTCTTTTAATGCAAAAAATTTAAGCCGTTCAGATACAGCATATGATGCAAAAATCAAGAATCTAGGAATAGGCTTGAAAACGTTTATTTGTGATAAAGATTCGAGCATTCAAAAAATAGCAGAATTCAACAAGGATTCAGGTTTTTTAAAAAAGCTAAAAAGCGATGAAGAGTTGGCCATAACTTTGGCGAATTTAAGAAATGAACGAATGGCTCTAGCAAATGATTTATATGGCATTACAGAATCTTTGTACCACTGCATAGCAAGGGCAAATAATAAACTTATATTTTTTGAGACAGACTATGAAAAAATAAATATAAGTAATATAACAAATATAAAAAACACAACAAAAAGTTTAAGCTTTACAGATGGAATTAATGAATATTATTTCAATCATTCAAAGAGCGTTTTGCAAAGAAAGTTCTATATTCCAAGTCAACATTCAAGTATTGGGATAAATATTATCGAAAATCCTTTCGAAATACTTTTGCTCCTCCAAAATGATATTCTACAAACAAAAAACACAGAGAGCAAAACTGCTGGTATCGACTATGTAATTTTACCCCTATACAGCAAAAAAGACGAAACGAAACTTGTGCCCGAAAAAAGCGGATTGAATCAGTGGAATGCTGGGGGCAGAAAAAGAAGTTGGGGTGAGCTCTATGTTCCTATACCAATCATTATTCACAAGCTATGTCCTTCATTTTTTCCAGCAAGAGAAAAGCCATTTAACCTTAAAACTCCTTTAGGTGAAAATCTTTGTGTAAAACTTTGCCAAGATAATGCCAAAGCTTTGATGAGCAATCCAAATACAGCTCTAGCAAAATGGATATTGCAAACCACCCTAAGACTCAAAGAAAATGAACTAGTAACTTATGAAAGAATGCGGGCTTTAGGATTTGACTCTGTGATAATCAATAAAGAAAACAACTTAGAATACACGATAGATATAATGCCCCTCAATTCCTATGAAAAATTTATAGATAAAATTCAATAGACATTTATCGCATTATCAAATTTGTGTTTTTTTAGACGCATTTCAAACTACGAGAGTGAAAACCTCTTAAGCGCGCTATTAGATGAAATATTGCTTAAAGATAGTTTCTCTTCTTTGTGCTATGCTGTGCATATCCCGCTATCTAGGCTTGTAAATAATGTAGAAAACTTGCAAGAGATGGCTTGGATTGACTTTATCAACAATACTCTAACGCACATTGACTTTGTGATTTATCATAAATTCAACAAAAAGCCCATACTCTGCATAGAAGTTGATGGCTTTATATATCATCAAAACCCCAAACAACAAAGAAGAGATACTATGAAAGATAGAATCTTAGAGCATTATGGTATCGCCCTATTGCGACTCCCTACCACAGGTAGCCAAGAGGCGCGCATTATAGAAGAAAGGCTAAACTCCTTACTTTAAGCAAAGACCTTAGCTTTACCCTCTATCTAGCCATATACGCATAGTGCTAAAAGGCAAATAAATCGCCGCTAAATTTGCGCTTTGCTCTAGGGGCTTATATGCTCTGTAGTAAAATGACATTTTATTTCTGCTCCCTTTTGCCTATCTTTTTATAATCCTTGCTAATAGGGTTTAGCAAATCTTTATTTGTCCTTATCATCTCATCATAAATGGCGATTTTATGCTCAAGCTTTGCCTTTGCTTGTGCGATAGAGTGAAGCTGCTTATTTAAAGCCTCACTTTGCTTTAAAAGCATTTCTCTTCTTTGCTTGGCGCTTTTTATACCTTGCGTGATAAGGATATTATAGGTTTTAATATCCTTGATACTCATACCCATAACGCGCAGACAATCAATCCACACAATCCACTCCACGCCCTTTTTATCAAAATACTTCACCCCTTGCAAATCCTTTTGCACAAACAAATCAAAGAGCCCATTCCTCGCCCAAAATCTCAAAGTATGCTGTGAAATCCCCGTTTGCCTAGCCACCTCAATGATCGTATAAGCCATTTTGCCTCCTATTGCCCCACTCTTTGGGCTTGCTCTGGTGGGTATCTATCACCTATAATGATGATTTTATCAAGCTTTGAATCTAGCATTTTTAAGTCATTTTCACTGAGATTCACATTTAAAGCCTCTAAATTTTCACTCAAGTGTTGGGCATTGCTTGTGCCAAAAAGCGGGACAATATAAGGCTTTTTGTGCAAAAGATAGGCTAGGGCTATTTGTGCGGGAGTGGCGTCTGTGCCCTGTGCTCCCTTAGCCTTGCTAAAGGCTTGCAAAAACTCGATGATGTGATAATTTTGCCTCATCGCCTCACTTTGAAATCTTGGGAAAGTCGCGCGGTTGTCGTTGTTTGGGTCAAATTTAGAATGTTCATTGAGCTTGCCACTTAAATAGCCGCGATTTAGGGGTGAATACGCCACAAAACCTATGCCAAGCCGCTCTAAAGTAGGGAAAAGCTCACTTTGTGGAGCTCTGTGCATAAGGTGATATTCGCTTTGCACAGCTGTGATGGGGCAGATTTTATGGGCTTTTTCTATGGTTTGTGCGCTTAGCTCACATACGCCAAAACGCGCGACTTTCCCCTCTTTGATAAGTGCTTTTACACAAGTTGCCACCTCTTCAATAGGGGTTTTAGGGTCAAATCTATGCTGATATAAAAGCGGGATTTGCTCTAAATTTAGCCTTTTGAGGCTTTGCTCTACGACTTGGCGGATTCTTTTAGGGCTGCTATCTAGCTCGTTTCCATCTTCGCTAAAGCCAAATTTAGTGGTGATAAAAATATGTTTAGTATAGGGCTTTAACAGCTCGCCAACTAACACTTCATTTGTATTTGGTCCATACACTTGAGCTGTATCAAAAAGATTTATCCCGCTTTCAATGGCTTTTTGCAATACCGCCAAAGCCGCATTTTTTGAGAGCTTTTTAGAGCGGTGATAATTTAGCCCCATACAGCCAAAGGCAAGAGCAGAGACTTCAAAGGCGGCTTTACCTGTGCCTAGAGTTCTTTTGGGCATTGCTTGGGCATTATAGGAGTTTTTAGCGGCAAAAAGTGGATTAAAGCCCACACTACTTAAAGCAAGGCTTAAAAGGGCTGAAGTTTTTAAAAATGCTCTTCTATTTTGCATCGTTTTTTCCTTATTTGATCTTTTTTAGGGCTTCTTGATATTCCTCATCGCTAACTTTTTCAAGCCAAAACACATTTTTGCCGTCCTTAGAATGCGTCAAAGCCAAATGCGAACCGCCCTCATTCTCACCTGCTCCGTGCCAATGTTTTAAATTTGGCGGACAGAGTATCACATCACCCTCATAAGCTACTTGCACAATGCCTTGCTCCGTGCCTGTAACAATCACTCCTTTAGTTACGATGAGAGTTTGACCGGCAGGGTGAGTGTGCCAAGCACTTCTTGCACGAGGGCTAAATTCAACCAAACCCGCACTAAAACCCTGCCAAGCATTAGCTTTAAACATCTCACTAATTTGCACCTCACCGCTAAAAATCTTGCTATCGCCTTTTGATTTTGCAAAATTTTTAGCCTCAATCAACTCTTGCTTAAGTTCTTTTTGCGAGGCAAAAGAAGAGCTTGAAGCAAGGATTAGGCAGATTAAACTACTAAAGATTTTTTTCATTTTTTATCCTTTTGAATGAATTTTTGAAAGTATAAAACCTGACACTAGGTGTTTGTCAAGTATTTATAAAGATAATTGTGCTTGGAGGCAATTTTTATCAATATCACATAAAATTCTAGTGATAAAAGACACAAACTCTCTTTTTTGCTATAATTCTCCCTTATTTTAGGCAGATGGGAGAAATAAAGTGATTTTTGAAAAACAAGATTATCAGCAAGAATGTATCGCCAATATTATTTCTCTATTAGAAAATTTTGATTTTATAAACCACGATGCAGAAACCCTTAAGGATTGTTTAGACAAATTCTATACCACGCACCATATGCCCTTAAAGAATCTAAGCCACAAGCTTAATCTTGATATTCTTATGGAGACAGGCACGGGTAAGACTTTTACTTATCTTAATCTTATTTTTGAGCTGCACCGCCATTTTAAGCAAAATAAATTCATTATTTTTGTCCCAAGAAAAGCAATTTTAGAATCTGTAAAACAAAATATTAAACTTACTAAAGATTATTTCTATACCCAATATAACAAACACCTTAAAGTGTATAGTTACAACGACACAAAGGCTATCATCAATCATTACATCAAAAATACTGATGAACTTTCTGTCTTAATCCTTACTAATAGTGCGATTGATAAAGGGGGTAATATTTTAAATAAAAGCAGTGAAACACTTTTTAATGCGGATAGTATTTTTACAAACATTGCCAATCTAAAGCCAATTAGCATTATTGATGAACCCCATTTGCTAAAAGGTGAGGCATTTAATAAGTATTTTTCACAGATTAATTCTTTGTATTTTCGCTTTGGTGCGACTTTCCCAAAAGAAAAAGCATATGAGCTAAGTAATATTGTCTATTGCCTTGATTCTATGAGTGCTTTTAATCATTATCTTGTGAAGCAAATCCGCACGCATACGATAATCCAAAATAATACCACGCCTTATCTCTTAAAAGCTGATAGCAAGGCAAAGAATGCGATTTTTTCTTATTTTTCTAATGGAATTGAGAAACAAAAAAAGATTTCCCTAACGAAGATTTAGGAGCGATAGATTCTAAATTTAGAGGGGTTTCTCTTGTAAAAATCACCAAAAACAAAGCCTATTTAGACAATAAAGAGCTTATAGAGACAAAGGAAAACTATGTTTTAGAGGAAAGTGAGATTCGTGCTTTGTTGCAAAAAGCCATTGATTTACATTTTGAAAAAGAAATGGCTCTGTTTCAAAGAGGTATTAAGGCTTTAAGTCTATTTTTTATCCCTAGTATTGATGATTTTAGAGGCGAAAAGCCTTTTATCAAACAAGAATTTGAGAGGATATACAAGCAAAAGCGAGAGGAAATTTTAAAGCAAGAACTTCTAGCAGAGTATAGAGAATATTTAAGTAAAGACTTTGATAAAGACAATATTTTACGCGTTCATCAAGGATATTTTAGCGGTGATAGCCTAAAAACAGAAAACAATAAAGAAAATATCGAAGCAAATGATGTGAAAATGATTTTAGAAGAAAAAGAAAAGTTGCTTTCTTTTCAAACACCTTTGCGATTTATCTTTAGCGTATGGGCTTTGCAAGAGGGTTGGGATAATCCCAATATCTTCACACTTACCAAATTAGCAAATTCTAGCAGTGAGACGAGCAGGCATCAGCAAGTTGGCAGAGGCTTAAGGCTTTGCGTGAATCGTGAGGGCAAACGCATTACGCGTTCTTTTGTAGATAACGATAGCGAATTTTTTGATATAAATTACCTTGATATGGTTGTAAGTAGTGAGGAGAGGGGCTTTATTGAGGGGTTGCAAAAAGAAATTGAGAATGCTAGTTTTTCTCTTAGTAGTGATGTTTTGGATAGAGAATTTTTAAAACATTTTAATTTAAATGAGCACCAAATTAATAAATTCTTAGTCAAACTAGAGGATTTAAAATTTTTAGAACTTGACAAAGAGAGCGATTCTTATAGAATCATCGCCCCCATTTATGAAGCCTTGCAAGAGCCAAGCATTAAAGAGCTTTTAAAAGAGCATTATAATCAAGTATTAGAAGCATTTAAACCAAGAGAAAATAAAAATGACTATGTGCAAAATGCCAACAAGCCTAAAGAGCAAATTAATATTAAGCCACATCTTGCAAAAGCATTTAAGGAGCTATGGCAGAGCATTAACGCCCAAGCCAAAATCGTGTATGAAAATATCAACCAAAAGCATTTAATAGAATCTATTATCAAATCTTTTAATGCAAATCCTATCGCTAAAGAGCAGATTCTCTATGAGAAAAAAGTCTATGATAGTAAAAATAATAAAATCATCACACAAAAAATAGAGCGCATAGCGACAAAAGACTATTCCCGCACTTTTAATAAAAACTTGCCACTCATTTTTATCGACTTTGCCAAAGCAAGTCAAAAAGGCAATGGTAGGGCTAATGGAGATTTGCCCTTAGGCTTTTTGCTAAAGATTTATAATCACCCAAAACTCAATAAACAAGGCTTTATAAACTCTCCCAAAGCAGCGTTTGAAGCCTTGCAAAATTGTATCAAAGAGGAATTGCATAAAAACTTGCTTACATCTGTAAGCTATGATTTCTCACAAAACACCTTTAGTAATGAGCAATTCCAAATCCTCTATGCTCTAGATGGCACGCCAAAGCCTAACATTGAAAAGCACAAACTAGGCAAATATATCACCAAAGACACACCAAGCGATAACTATCTCTATGAAAAAGTAGTGTGTGATTCTAAGATTGAAGAGGAAATAACCCTAGAACATTACACCACCCTAAGCGATAGCAATGCCCATTTAAATCACGCAATAGAGGTCTTTGCCAAACTTCCCAAGCTTAGTATCCCCACACCTTATAAAAACTACGAACCAGACTTTGCTTATTTGCTTAAAAACACGCAAGGGCAAAAAATCTTTTTTGTCTGTGAGAGCAAGGGGTATGAGAATCAAAGCGATATTCCCGAGCTAGAGCAAAAAAAGATTGAATACGCAAAAGTATTTTTCCAAAAGCTAGATGAGAGTTTGAGTGATAAAAACATTAAAGTAGTGTTTAATACGCGTATCAATAAACAAAATTTATTGCAAGTTTTGCAAGAGGTTATGCAAAAAAATGATGTAAAAGAACCCCAAAAGGAGCAACGATGATAGACAAAGATAAGGTAAAAGCGTTAGGATTTGAAATACTAGATTCTTTAAAAGCACAAAATCCACTCTATGATAATCTTAAAAGTAATTTCCCCCAAACCATCGATGCTGATGGCAAGCCAAACCTTAAAGCCATAGCTACACTTTTAGGCTTAAGCAATAAAGCAGATATGCAAGGCTATGAGCTAACCTTTAGTGGCAAAGGCTTAGCAAATGCGCTTTATTCCACACCTTGTGCCAAAGAGCTAAAGCTAGAATATATTTGTCATTCTAAAGCGTTAGATGAAGAGTCTTTAAAGAATCTATCCCATCAAGATTCTTATGCGGAAGCAGTTGAGATGAGAAATTGTGGTTTTCAAACTCGAGGCGAAGGGAGTTTAGCAAGCCTAAATGACCAAGCCGAGAGTGCAGAATCCGCAATTTATCGCTCAAGTGCAACGCATACACGAAATGCTATTATTAGAGGTGATAATCTTGATGTCCTCAAACTTCTTAAATCCGCCTATAGTGAAAAAATCAAAATGATCTACATCGACCCGCCATACAATACCAAAAACGACAATTTCATCTACCCCGATGACTTTAGAAAGGATTATCAAGAGATTCTTAAAGAAGTGGGATTATTGCAAGAAAATGAAAAGGGAGAATGGATAGAATCTGAAAGCTTAAAATTCTTTAAAAATATCACAGGGAGTAAATCCCATAGCGGGTGGCTTAGCTTTATGCTTCCGCGTCTTAAACTTGCAAGGGATTTATTGCGTGAAGATGGCGTAATTTTTATCTCTATTGATGATAATGAACAAGCCAATTTAAAGATTCTCTGTGATGAGATTTTCGGGGAGGAGAATTTTGTGAGTTGCCTTTCTATTGAGAATAATCCAAAAGGTAGAAAAAATTCCAAATTTATTTCTATAAGCAATGAATTTGTTTTAATTTATGCCAAAAATATAAATATTGCTGATAGTTTCAACAATGTAGTGAAAAAAGACAAAAAAGAAATGCTAAAAGACAAAAATGGCTATTATACTCTGGGTCAAAGGGTACTTGTTGGCAAGAGTAGTAATAAAAAAATAAATAATATAAAAAATGACAAAAATTATTCTGTCTATTACGATAGCTTAAAAAATAATATGATTGTAGAACAAGAAACAGAAGCAAATTTAACATTAATAAAAAAGGGATACGCAAGATATATATCAATTGACGATAATGGAAATTTGTTAGAAAATACTTATACATACAATAAACTAATAGAGTTATATAAAAATGATTCTCTTATCTTTAAAGCTGACACTATATATGAAAAAGATAGGAATATGTTTAAGCAACAGAAAAGCTTAATTGTGTCCACCAAAGAGTGGGATTTGAAAACCGAAAGTGCTAATTTTAAAACTGGTAATTTTGACTTAAAAGAAATATTTTCTATGCCAAAGAATTGTGATTTTATCAGAATGTTAATCAAAATGGCAACACAAACACCCCAAAACAACGAGCAATTA
>NZ_NXLR01000021.1 GCF_003364255.1 Helicobacter marmotae | reverse complement strand
AGCTTGCCTGCACGAGCGAAGCTCTTGCCCCCCATTATTTTATAAAACTTTGCACATTCAAGCCCCTCCCCCTTATAGAAAAAGAAAAAAGAGAATCACCAGCGACTCCGTCATTTTGTCATTCTGAGCCCCCACTAAAGGGCGAAGAATTGCTTTCAAAAACACCAAAAAGCACGACTAGTGATTCGAACAGAGATTCTTCGGTCGTTTCACTCCCTCAGAATGACAAAATAATAGCATTTACTAGTAATTCCAGCAGCAATTCTTCAACCCCCTAGCTGGGGTTTGTGATGCCAAAATGACGGAGTCTTTAGTGATTTCACATTGGAGATTCTTCGCCCTCTTGTGAGAGCAAAGACACGACAAATTTAGCTACCCGCTTGGGGTTTAAAGCAGAGATTCTCCGCCATAGCATTGCCGCCCCTAAAAGCTGATAAACCAATTTGTCTTATAGAAAGAATTTGCCCTTATTGTTGTGTTGAGCCCTAAGCGATAGGGGAGAGAAACGCGCAATTTCATTAAGAGAAACCTAGCTCTCCTTTAGCATTCTCTTAGCAAGCTTTTTGGCTTTATCCATCTCATCATTACACACAGAATCTCCATATATCGCATTGACATACTCTTCGTATGCAAGTTGCGAGCTAAAGGGCTTTTGAGCGGGTGCGGGCTTTTGGTATTCGCCATTGCTTTGGAGTTCATATATCTGTACATTATCACTTAGCTGCATTTGTAAGATTTCCATAAGTCTCTTACTCATATCTGCATTAAGGCTTGGTGTGAGTATCTCCACGCGTCGCTCAAGGTTGCGGGGCATAATGTCCGCAGAGGCGAAATACACGCCCACGCTATCATGCTTAAAATAGTAGATTCTAGCGTGCTCAAGGTATTTACCCACGATTGAAAAGACACGAATATTTTCACTTATGCCTTTCACTCCCGGACGCAATGCACATATACCTCGCACGATAAGATCAATCTTCACCCCTGCCATTGAGGCACGATAAAGCGCGCGTATCACATCTACATCAATAAACGCATTTGCTTTCATAATGATACGACCATTGGCTCCCATTTTAGTTTCATTTTCAATCAATTCTAGGATTTTGGGCTTAATTTGAGTAGGCGCGATAAGCAGGCTATCAAGCTTAGTGCGATAGCATGAACCTGTAGAGAGAGAATGAAAGAGTTTGATTGCATCTTTGGCAAAAGTTGTATTGCAGGTAAGAAGAGAAATATCTGTATAAATTTTAGCCGTGCTAGGGTTGTAATTACCGGTGCTTAGATGGACATATTTTTTCAGTGTATTGCCGACTTTTTTAATCACAAGGGCAATTTTGGCATGCACCTTTAACCCGGGCACACCATAAATCACATGTGCTCCTGCAGATTCTAAAGAATGCGCCCAATGGAGGTTATTTTCTTCATCAAAACGTGCTTTAAGCTCTACAAGGGCGGTTACTTGCTTATTATTCTCTGCAGCTTGAATAAGGGCTTTGACTATCGGGGAATTTTTCCCCACGCGATAAAGTGTCATACGAATAGATAGCACATCTGGGTCTTTTGCCGCACTTTGAATGAAATTCACCACTGGATCGAAGCTTTCATAAGGGTGGAAAAGTACTATATCATTTGCCTCCATAGTAGAGAGTATCTCGCTATTGCCATGAAGCGGGGGGAGAGTTTTGGGATTAAAGGGCGCACTGCTAAGGTGTGCATAAGCCTTACTCCCCACAAGCTCCCATAAACCATTAAGATTTAGGGGAATATGATAGATGTAAATATCCTTATTATCCACTTTGAGATGAGCATTGATAAAATCAAGCAAACTCGTATCTTTATCTACTCCCACTTCAAGGCGCACGACTTCCCCTTTGCGACGAGTTTTGAGCCCTTCACTCATAAGCTCGATAAAATCATCAGCCTCTTCTTCTTCAATTTCCATATCTGCATTACGTGTGATTCTAAAGGGGATATAATTGATAATTTCATAATCACCAAATAATTCACTCGCAAATTCGCCAACAATATCCTCTATAGCGATAAATATGCCACTTTGTATTTCCACAAACCTTGAAAGCAAACGCGAGATTCTCACCATGGCAAACTTTATGCTGCCATCTTGGAGGCTTTTTAGACGCAAGGCAATAGCAAAGCTAAGATTATTT
The DNA here is from genome assembly GCF_003364255.1 of Helicobacter marmotae. Classification (GTDB taxonomy): domain Bacteria; phylum Campylobacterota; class Campylobacteria; order Campylobacterales; family Helicobacteraceae; genus Helicobacter_C; species Helicobacter_C marmotae. The sequence continues at coordinate 20,538 of NZ_NXLR01000021.1, read as the reverse complement.
AAATGCGGGAAAGGATGAGTAGAATCCACCACTACAGGGACAATCACAGGGTAGAGATAATTAATAAAGTATTCATGGAGTTGCTTTTTTTGCTCATTATCAAGCTCTGAGACTTGCTTAATATACATACCCTCACTGGCTAATCCGCTTTGTATTTCTTTAAAAACCGCTTCAAGGACCTTTTTTTCTTTGTCGAGGTATTCACGTATGTTTTTAAGCTGTTGAAGTGGAGTGAGTTTATCCGCTCCCACTTCGGTAATCCCGCTTGCATAGAGTCGTTTAAGCCCTGCTACGCGTATCATATAAAATTCATCAAGATTCGTGCCATAAATAGCTACAAACTTCAAACGTTCCAAAAGCGGGATATTGGTATTTCTGGCTTCATTGAGCACGCGTGTATTAAACTTGAGCCATGAAAGCTCACGATTAAAATACATTTTAGAATCATTAATTGTCATGACTGCCCCCTTGTGATATTTGGCTTAAATTGTAACTCATTGTCTTAAACCCACTCTTTAAGTAAGGCTACTCTCTTGGCATTTTCTCCACTTATGGCAAAAATGTGGCATTGGCTATGATGCTGGCTGAAATACATACTACCCTAAACCCCAAGTGGATAGCCAAGTTTGTCGTGTCTTTGGCGAAACCGAAGAATCTCCTTTAGAATTACTAAAAAGTGCGACTAGTGATTCGGGTAGGGATTCTTCAGTCGCTCTAATGCCCTCCCGCAAGAGCTGAGAATTGCCCTACGCCACAATAAAACCTCCCCAATGATTTAATATAGCGATATTTGCACTTTTTGGAAGCTAAATTTTCAACACTACATTAAAATTATTTGATTATAATCTGCCCCAATTTTAATCTAAAGGAGAAAGAGATGAAAAAGCTTTTACTAAGTTTATTGTGTGCGATGAGTTTAAGCACACATGCATTTGCTGTGAGTGTGGCTGGTATAGAGATTAGCCCAGAGATAGGCTTGCTCGCAGGTAAGACACAATACAAAGATACCACCTATGATGCAAATAGCAGTACGAATTATGGTGCCTTTGGGCGTATATGGGTGGGTTTGTTTGACCTCGTTATAGCCCCACAATTTAAGTATGACTACATTAAGTCTTCAGGTGCTTTTGATAAAGACTATACCAATCTCCAATATGGCGTGTCTGCGGGCTATAATATCGGGCTTATCGTAGCACGTCTTACACCCTATATAGGCGTGAATTACTCTAGCTTTAATAAATACTTCAAAGATACCACTTCTTACAATGCAGGACTTAAGCTAAAAATTGATTTCATTCCTATTTCTTTAGGCGTGCTTTATACATACCAAAACCCAGAGTTTGAAGTAGGCGGAGAAAAGCTTAAAATGCACACTATCCAAGCATTAATAGGCTTGCATTTCTAAGACTTTGCAGATTCTTAAGGAATCTGCTTCCTCTTTAATGCTTTGCGCATTTTGGATTCACTCTATATGATGTGTTCTGTTTGGAGCTTATAATGGCTTTAGATTCTGCTAAACTCATAGACTTTTTGCAATCCCATGATGAGTTACAAATCATTGATGAACCCCTTGATATTTATTTGCAAATCCCCCAACTTGCCTACCTCGAGGTGAAAAAGCCCACAAGTAAAGCCCTACTTTTTACTCACCCCATTTGCACAAGAAGTGGCAAAACATTTGATATACCCGTGCTTATGAATGTCTTTGGCTCACATAAAAGACTAGAGCTCCTCTGCTCTAAACCCATAGAGGGCATTGCTAAAGATATACATAATCTCCTTAATCTCTCCCCACCTAAAGGCATAAGGCAGATTCTCAGCAAGTTTAAAGAGTTCTTTGCTCTGCGGCATACTTTGCCCTCATATACAAAAAAGCGGGGCTTATGCCAAGAAATTGTGCAAACAGAGCATATTAATTTATTTGATTTGCCTATTTTAACCACATGGGAGCATGACGGCGGGGCGTTTATCACTATGGGGCAGGTCTATACGCAAAATCTCGCAGGCACGCAAAAAAATGTAGGCATGTATCGTCTTCAAGTCTATGATGAAAGGCATTTGGGGCTGCATTGGCAGATTCACAAAGATTCAGAGCATTTCTTCCACCAATACAAACAAGCAGGGCAAAAAATGCCTGTGAGTATCGCCCTTGGGGGAGACCCCCTCTATATTTGGTGTGCTCAAGCACCCTTGCCTATAGGCATTTTTGAACTTATGTTGTATGGATTTATACGGGGTAAAAAGCCCTTGCTTTGTTCTTGTATGACTAATCCACTTTTTGTCCCCCATGATGTAGATATAGTCATTGAGGGTTGGGTGGATACCACACAAATGCGAGATGAGGGACCATTTGGCGATCATACGGGCTTTTATACGCCCATTGAGCCCTACCCCGTGCTTGAAGTAAGCGCTATCACTATGCGCAAAAAGCCCATTTTTCCCGCGACAATCGTAGGCAAACCCCCGCTTGAAGACAAATATATGGGCTATCTCACAGAACGCGTATTTTTACCACTTTTGCAGACTACTGCTCATGGATTGATTGATTATCATATGCCTGAAAATGGCGTTTTTCATAATCTTATCCTTGCTAAAATCAAGCCCCAATACCCCAACCACGCTCAACAGATTATGCACAATTTCTGGGGAGCGGGGCAGATGAGCTTTGTAAAACATGCCATTTTCACAGATGAGCATGCCCCGGATTTAACCAACTATGAGGCATTTACAAGATATGTATTGAATCGGTTTTCACCAGAACATCTCCTTATCACAGAGGGTATTTGTGATGCACTAGATCATGCAAGCCCGAAGTTTGCACAAGGTGGTAAGTTAGGCTTGCAAGCGATTACTCCTATAAACAAGCCAGATTTTAAGGCATTAGATGATAGCCAGCTATGGGCAAAATGTGGGCATCTTTTGCCATATGCACAGGCTTTAAAGCAGTACTTTACTGATAGCATAAATCCTATTTGCATAGTGAGCACTCACAAGCAGGGTAATATATTTAGCGCATTAAAGGCACATTTAGAATCTTTAAAAAGTCTTAGCAATCACTTAAGCATTGTTGTTTTTGTAGATAGTATAAATAATTCGCTTGATAATCCCTATATGCTTACTTGGCGCATTGTTAATAGCATTGATGCTAAAAGGGATATTATGATAGAAGATAAGCTTGTGTTTATCGATGCGACACAAAAGGGCTTGTGTGATAACCACCCTAGGGCTTGGCCCCTTGATACTAACTGCAGCCCCCAAGTAATAGAATCCTTAAAGCAAAAGGGCTTGTGTGATGATATAGATGAAGCATTTTTGGAGCATTTTGCCATCTTGCATTAGATTCTAAAATCCACTTGTCTTTCATCTCATATCTTACCTTAATCTTTAGTGAAATTAAGTGTCCTTAAAGCAATCGCACTTTATAATCCCGCTTTTAAACAGAATAGAATCTGAAGGAATCTCAATGGAATTGACAAAAATAGCAACACAAGATGACATTAATCGTCAGTGGATTGTGCTTGATGCAAAAGACAAGGTCTTTGGTCGCCTCATTACAGAGGTAGCCACACTCTTGCGTGGCAAGCATAAACCTTGTTTCACGCCTAATATTGATTGCGGCGACTTTGTGGTGATTATTAATGCCGCAGAAGTGAAATTTACAGGTTTAAAACTTGAGGATAAAGAATATTTCACGCATTCAGGGTATTTTGGTAGTACTAAAAGCAAGACATTACAAGAAATGCTTGAGAAAAACCCTCAAAAGCTCTATCATCTTGCCGTCCGTGGTATGCTCCCTAAAAACAAGCTTGGACGAGCGATGCTCAAAAAGCTAAAAGTCTATCGCGACTCTACTCATCCGCATAGTGCGCAAGTTTCTAAAAGCTCAAAATAAGGGAATAGTATGGCAAAAGTTTATGCAACAGGAAAACGAAAAACATCAATAGCAAAAGTTTGGCTTACATCTGGCAGTGGTAAGCTCACTATTAATGGTCAAAGCCTTAATGATTGGCTAGGCGGACATGAAGCCATCAAAATGAAAGTCATGCAGCCCCTTATCCTCACAAAGCAAGAGAAATCTGTAGATATTCAGGCTGTTACCTTTGGCGGTGGCTATTCTGCACAAGCTGAAGCCTTGAGACATGGGATTTCAAAAGCGCTTAATACCTATGACATCGCCTTTAGAGCGATTTTAAAGCCTAAGGGGCTTTTAACACGTGATGCTCGTGTCGTAGAGCGTAAAAAATATGGTAAAAGAAAGGCAAGACGAAGTCCTCAATTCTCAAAAAGGTAGTCTTTTGGAAATTCTCTCTCAAAGTTTTGGCGAGTATCAAACAAATTGCTATATTTGTAAATTACCACAGGGGGAGATTGTTATAGATCCGGGCATTGGTGCGAGTGATTGGGTCATAAGCCATTGCTCTGCTCCTCTTGCGTTTTTAAACACTCACGGGCATTTTGACCATATTTGGAGTAATGCCGCCCTAAAAGCACATTTCCCAGATACGCCCCTTGTAGCACCGGAGCTTGATGTATTTATGCTAGAGAGTGATTGCTTTGGCACAGGAGTATCTCCAAGCACACCTGATATTCTCACACTCTGCCAAAAAGGCACACAAAAGCTTTATTTTAATGATGTTGAAGTGCTTTTCTCACATTTTCCCGGGCATACTCCGGGTTGTTCGATTATTGAGATAGAGGGTAATATCTTTAGCGGTGATTTTATCTTTTATCGCTCTATTGGACGCAGCGACTTTCCTTATTCTTCCCAAAGTGATATGCGAGATTCACTCCTTACTTTTAGTGCCATCCCCGCTACCCCCAATAAGCCCATTTATCCCGGGCATGGCAGAGCCACCACGCTTAAAGATGAACAAGCAAATGCTCCATTTTGGATTAAGCATTTAAGCGAGAGCTAAGGATTAACATAAGTCCAAGCAAATGGGGAATGCCTTTTGCTTTATTTACGTGTATTGAGTTTAAGTTTAAAATGAGGTGTCTATGGATTTAACGACCATTTTAGGGCTTGTAGGAGCGATTGCTAGTCTTTCAATAGGAGACTTCTTGGAGGGGGGAAATCCTCTACATCTTATCCACGTTAGCTCACTTATTATTATCCCTACAGCGGGTTGCGCGGCTATGTCAAGCACACATGGCTCCCATGTCAAAGGTGCGCTTAAAGAGCTCAAAATCGTCTTTGGCGCGACAAAAGTAAATCTCAATGAAACCATACGTACGATTGTTGAGCTTGCCACATTGGCTAGAAAAGATGGCGTTTTATCCCTCGAGGGTAAAGCCGCCCAGATTGAAGATGACTTCTTGCGTCAAGCCCTCTCTATGATTATTGACGGCAGAGACGCAAACGCTGTACGCGAAGATATGGAAGTGCAAATAGAATCTTTGGAAGAATACTATCATGGTTCGGCGCATTTCTGGGTAACTTATGCGGAGACTTGCCCTACTATGGGACTTGTTGGGGCGGTTATGGGGCTTATGCTTGCTTTGCAACTTCTTGATGACCCAAAAGCTATGGCGGCTGGTATTGCTGGGGCATTTACCGCGACTGTTACAGGGATTTTCTGTGCGTATGCGCTTTTTGGTCCTTGGGGGCATAAAATGCAAGCAAAAGCAAAGGATATTATCAGGGAGAGAATGGTTGTTTTAGAGGGGGTAGTGGGGATTGCTAATGGTGATAACCCGCGCAACCTCGAAGAAAAGCTCCTTGGCTTTATCCCACCGGGCGAGCCTAAAATCTCACAATTTGAGTAAAATATGGCTAGGAAGAAAAAGTGCCCCGAATGCCCCGCAGGAGAGAAATGGGCGGTACCTTATGCAGACTTTCTCTCCTTGCTTTTGGCTTTATTTATCGCCTTATGGGCGATCTCACAAATGAGTGCAGGCAGTGCGGAAACTCTCAAAACAGAATTTGTGAAAATCTTTGACTTCACTTTGACCTCACCACTTCCCTCAAATGAAGATGAAATATTAGATAATGAGACAGAAGATGAGGCAAAAGCCTCCAATGATAGCTCTTCAATAGCCCAAGCAGAAATAGAGCAAATGAGTCAAGATGGCGGTATTTTGGAACAAATGGAAATGGGGTTATCGCTACGCTTGCCATCAAACATATTTTTTAAAGAAGGCAGTGCAGAGATTAGCAATAGCGATGTTTATCTCTATTTGCAAAGAATGACTGCAATTATCAAAAAGCTCCCAGATTATGTGCGCATAGATGTACGCGGCTATACAGATAATGCCCCATTGCCCATAGGCTCGCCATATAAGGATAACTACGAGCTCTCCTCCGCACGCTCCCTTAGCGTTATGAAAGCTCTTATTAAAAATGGTATTTCTGCTGAACGTATTTCATTTTCTGGCTATGGCGAGCACCAAGCCATAGCGCCTAATGATAATGCTATTAATAGGGCTAAAAATAACCGCGTGCAGGTGTTTTTCTTTGTAGATCCTAAAGATGCCCCCGCAGCGCAGTCGATATTAGAAGAGACTTTGCAAAATACACCATAATGAGGGCTTTGGAGCAGATGTATATATGAAAGCAAGAGAACAAAGCCCAAATACACAAGCAAATGAGCATATTTTATAACTAACTCCCGCAAAAATAATTCCCACCAAGCACGATAGCATTATTTGAGCACTTAGACTTCTTTAGCCTTATAATAACAAGGCTAAAGAATCTCCCTTAGCATTACCAAAAAGTGCGGCTAGTGATTCTTGCAGAGATTCTTCGCCTGTTTCACAGGCTCAGAATGACAAACTTAGCTACCCGCAAGGGAAACCCACACATAATAAACACCTGCAAAGGAAATTAGTTTGTCATTCTGAGCTTTCGCAAGAAAGCGAAGAATCTCTATTTGATTCACCAGAAATTCTCCAAGTTTGGCATCACGAGGGCGGGCGTGAGAGCGACCGAAGAATCTCTCTTATCTACTAGAGACTTTCCAAAGGAATCGCTAGAAAATCTGCCCCATTGTCATGTCTAGAGCGAAGCGAAGAATCTCTAAACGAGTCACTAGTCGCCAACAGAGATTCTTCGGTCGTTTCACTCCCTCAGAATGACAAACTAACAGCATTTACTAAAAATCCAAACAGCAATTCTTCACCCCTTGCAGGGGTTTAGAATGACAATAGTGGCAGAGTTTCTAGTGATTCTTGCAAAGATGTTTCGCTCTTTTTGCAAAGGGCTGAAGCCGACAACCTCATTTCCCTTGTGAGTAAGCCACATTGTCAGCCCTTAAGCAGGACAAAAGCTCAACTCAAACATAGCAGTAAAAAATCTAAAAGCTATAGCCAACAAAAGGTATAATGAGACGTGTGGCTTATTAATACTCTATGCCCACTTCTCTTAATCTATCACGGATATAGCGCATTTGGATATTTTTATCAAAGCACCATTGAGGCGCAAGCAATGTATCATCATGCGCTCCTGCGGAGATTCTCTGCACGACCACATCTGGGGGGATCTTTTGGAGTGATTTTACAATCAGCTCACTAAAGCATTCCATACTAATAGGCTCATACTCTCCACTTTCATACAGCTTAGCTAAACGCGTGCCCTTAACCACATAAAGCGGGTGAATCTTAATGCCATTAATCCCCCACTCTAGCACGCTATCAAGGGAGTGTAACATCATTTGAGGACTCTCACCGGGCAAGCCATAAATCAAATGCGCGCACACTTTCACCCCTGCCTTTCTAGTTTTCTCAAACATCTCTTTTGCCGCAGCGATAGTATGGGCTCGATTCGTAATTTCTAAAGTCTTATCATATACAGATTGTATCCCATACTCAAGCCAAATCTCCTTGCCCTTTTTCACATATTCACCTAAAAGTGAAAGAAGAGCATCTTGCACACAATCAATACGCGTGCCTATGCTTAAACCCACCACATTAGGGAAGCTTAGAGCCTTATCATAGAGGGCTTTAAGCGTATCAAATGGAGCATAGGTATTGGTATAGGATTGAAAATACACCATATATTTGCTTATGCCAAATTTGCGTTGATGAAATTCACTATGCCAATAAAACTGCTCCTCAAGCTGGCTTAATTGCTTAGGGAGGAGAGGGTTTGAGCTAAGGGAGAAGCTCATCTTCACTGGTGCACCTTTGTCAATCTTTATAAGGCTTGGAGAGAAGCTTTCATTATCACAATAAATACACCCACCCTTAGCTAAACTTCCATCGATATTAGGGCAAGTAAAGCCCTGCAAAGATATGGGGATTTTGCGCACACGCGTGCCAAAACGTTTTTTAAAATACCGCCCCACGCTTAATACAAGACGCATTACACACCCTTAGTGTAATCATCAATATAGCATTCATCAAAGCAAGCCTTGCACCAGCCCTTACCCTCGCCGCCTATGCTTCTAAGCAAGCCCTCTATGGAGAGAAATCCCAAAGAATCTGCCCCAATATATTTACACACCTCATCAATACTTTTATTGGCACAAATGAGATGTTCCTTATGAGGCGTATCCACGCCATAAAAACAAGGAGAAATAGTAGGAGGAGAGGAGATAAGCAGATGGATTTTACGTGCTCCTGCTTGACGCAAGATTTTTATAATCTGTTTGCTTGTCGTGCCCCGCACTACAGAATCATCAATAACGATAATATCTTTATTGGCGATTAGCTCTTTAATGGGGTTAAGCTTTAAGCGCACTTTAAGCTCTCTCTGTTGCTGCGTGGGCTCAATAAATGTGCGCCCCACATAGTGATTACGGATAATACCTAGCTCAAAGTCTATGCCGCTTTGCTTACTATAGCCAATCGCTGCTGCCACACCAGAATCTGGCACAGGTATCACCATATCTGCTTCTATACGATGCTCTTTAGCTAACTCCACGCCCATTTGCTTGCGCGACTGATAGACATTAGCTCCAAAAAGCACACTATCAGGACGTGCAAAATACACATGCTCAAACACGCATGGATGGGGATTTGGCTCAAAAACTTGAATGCTTTTAGGCTGCGTATTTTTAAGCGCGTAAGCTCCATCAAAAATCAACATTTCTCCAGCATTAATCTCACGCACAAACTCCGCACCAATCAAATCAAACGCACAACTCTCACTTGCTACCACATAGCCCATACTGCCATCTTCGTTTTGAATCCTCCCCAAGCTTAAAGGGCGCAATCCATAGCGGTCGCGGATAGCAAACATCTTAGAACGAGAGAGAAACACAAAGCAATATGCACCATCGACATATTTAAGCGCGTCTATGATTCTATCTGTGAGGGAGTGCTTTTTACTCTGGGCGATTAAATGAATGAGATTTTCTGTATCTAAATGACTTTGAAATATCGCCCCCTGCTGGATAAGCATTTGGCGCGTTTGTTTGGCATTTGTGAGGTTTCCATTATGGGCTATGGCTATCTCGCCTAACTCATATCGTGCAAAAATAGGTTGTGTATCATTTATAGAATCTTCCCCTGCAGTAGAATAGCGATTATGCCCAATACTTGAGCGCCCCTGCAGCTTATCTAAACGTTTTTGAGTGAAAATTTTAGTAACAAGCCCTGTGTTTTTAATGGTTGTAATCTTTGTGCCATTACTCGCAGCAATACCGCTTGCTTCCTGCCCTCTATGCTGCATGGCAAAAAGTGAATAATAGCTCAAAACACTCGCATTTTGGACATTATATACACCTACAACCGCGCATTCCTCATTCCAACTTTTCATGCTTTAAAGCCTGCCCGTATCTGTGTTTTTGATTGTGATTGTATAGCAATAAAACTAATATTAAGATTGTTCATTTTAAAGCATAAGGGCATCTTGTATGCTATATAAGCCATTTTGTTTATTCACAATCCAGCTTGCCATATCAAGCGCACCCTTAGCAAATGTAAGGCGAGAAGTAGCATTATGCGTAAGCTCTAAATACTCGCCATCAAGATAGAATCCAACACTATGCCTGCCGCATACATCACCACCCCTTAGGCTCATCACAGCTATTTCTTGCTCTTTGCGCGCTCCAATCATACCATTACGTCCGCTAATGCGCACATCATCAAGCTTTAAACCGCGCGCATTGGCACAAGTTTGAGCAAGACTTAGGGCAGTGCCTGATGGGGCGTCTTTTTTATGCCGATGATGAAGCTCACAAATCTCTATATCACTCTCTTTAAGCGCGCTTGCGACAAGTGCTACGATTTTATTAAGCATAGCTACACCCTTGCTCATATTGGTAGCATATAAAATAGGCATTGTATGTGAGGCTTCCTCAAGCAAATGATATGTATCGTTATCAAGCCCTGTAGTGCCTATCACAAGGGGCTTAGGGTAATGCAAGGCAACTTCAAGTAAAGCTCTTGTAGCCTCTGGAGAAGAAAAGTCAATAATCACATCACTTGATTGCAAAAAAATATGAAAATCACGTGTTATTAATGTACTTGAGGGGAGCGAATACTGCAACTCATTGCGCACATACACGCTTGAGAGAGTAAAGTGATTGTGGTTTAAAATCTCCTCAATAAGCAATCGCCCTATGCGTCCTGTCGCCCCAAATATCCCAACTTTGAGCATATATTCTCCTTAAAGTTCTATCGCCCAAATTGTATAAAAACTTCCTTAACACTCACCATAATATTATTTATGCTCTAAGTATGCAATGGCTTGCAACGCCGCAGTAGCACCATCTCCAGCAGCACATACCACTTGTTTAGGAGCTTGTGTGCGCACATCTCCAGCAGCAAAAAGCCCCTCTATATTGGTCCTCATTGATAAATCTACTTTAATGCTTCCCCATTCATCACATTCACAAAGCATTGAGCCATCTTCTTGCTTGAGGATTGAAGTATTCACATCATAGCCCACAAAGATAAAAATACCCATAACAGGAATATCCTCTAATGCCCCAGAATCTGTATGCTTAATCAGCACGCTTGTAACGCCTGAGTTATCACCTTTAATCTCCTCAACAACCGCAGGTGTGATGATTTTGATTTTGTCATTTTTCTTTACATGTTCAATGGTAGTAGGCGCAGCGCGAAATTCATTTCTCCTATGCACTAAATGCACTTTAGAGCAAATACGGCTAAGATACACAGCTTCCTCCAAAGCCGTATCACCTCCACCAAGCACGACTACTTCTTGGTCTTTATAGAAAAAGCCATCACAAGTCGCACATGTGCTTATGCCCCTTCCCCAAAACTCGCTCTCACCTTTGAGATTAGCCTTTTTGGGGCTGCCTCCCGCAGCAAAGATGACAGCTTTTGCTTGCTCGACTTTACCACCAGAAAGATGAATACTAAAAATATCTCCCTCTTTACTTACGCGCACCACTTCACTCATATTATGCACAAGCCCGAAGCGAAAGCACTGCTCCTGCCAAGGCTGCATAAACTCCGCCCCACTTACAACTTCCTTTACACCCGGATAGTTTTCTATCTCGCTACTTCCAGTGATTTGCCCACCGGGCATACCTCTCTCAAACAGCACTACATTTTTTAAACCACCTCGTGTCGCGTATAATCCAGCACTTAGCCCAGCAGGACCACCACCAATAATCGCTAAATCAATCATACTCGCTCCTTTTGTAAATTGTAAAAATTTTCCATTATTAAAACTCAATTTACTAATTAAAGAGTAAATACTCCCCCTTTAGATGGCAATAAAATTCTCAATTAACTTTAAGCCTACTTCATGGCTTTTTTCAGGGTGGGGCTGGATACCAAAGAGATTATCTTTATTGACAATCGCTCCAAACTTATAGCCATAATCACAATATGCCAAGATAAGCTCAGGCTTAGCACAAATATGAAAGCTATGCACGAAGTAAAAAAAGCTATCATTGACTATATTTTTTAAAAGCGGGGATTGCAAGCCCTTAGGGCTAAAAGTGCAACTATTCCACCCCACGTGGGGGACTTTAAGAGTGCAAGAAAATGCCCTTACCTCACCCTCTAGTAATCCAAGCCCCTTATGCTCGCCAAACTCATAGCTTCTCTCAAAAAGCAGCTGCATACCTAAACAAATCCCAAGCAGGTATTTGCCACTTTTTGCAAATGCTATAACCGCCTCCTTTAAGCCTCTCCCCTCTAAATGACTCATCGCATTGCCAAACGCCCCTACACCGGGCAAAAGCAGCTTATCATAGTCTTTTAACTTATCGGGGGAAGATTCTATACATGCTTGAAAGGCTATATTGCTATGGCTTTTTATAAACTCAAAAGCATTTTGCACACTGCCCAGATTCCCCACTCCATAGTCGATAATGCCTATTTTAATCATCGCACAATCCTAAAAGCCATGAGGTATTATTCTCTATAACATTCCCCCGCTTCAATAAAAGATTATCGCGAACTTGCTCCAAATCCGCACAACTTAAAGCACTCATCACTTCTATAGAGAGTTGTGTGTGACTACTTGCGGGAATAGCATTTAGCAATGCCTCAATTTCTGCTATCAAAGCTTCTTTAGAGGTTACTTCACCATTTTTGCTTATATATGAGCTATTCATAGCTATCCTTTCTTTTGTGTGTCTTGTTTGTTGGCATAAGTGCTGATATGCCGCTTCAAACTTTGGGCAAAAACGTCAAAATAAGGCTTATTAGCGGGCAATTTCGCACAAAATTCATCTAAAAGCCCATAATAATCTGATTCTAAAAGATTGCCCTTTAAAAGCTCATATTTGAGATAGAGCCAATAGGTATTTAACACATCGCTTTCACAATAGTGATTAATCACTTCAAGGGCTTGGAAGTGCTCATTTGAAGCGGCATTGAGATAAGTCTCAAACACCTGCTCCCCACTCATATCATACTTCCCTACTAAATCTAGCATATGGCATATATTATCAAGCTTCAAAGCCCGCACTATGCCAAAATGCCCCAAACTATCGAGTAAATCTGTGTGAAATCCCTCGCTATATCGCTGGCGGTAGTTCTCCCATTTGCTTTTATTAGCCATTGCATTATCCTGCTCATAATAGCTCCACGCGCTGATGTCATACCGCATAGCCCTTAAAAGCATAGTAGGTATATCAAAGCCCCTGCCATTAAAGCTTACAAGCTTAGGATTACTCTTATTAAAAAAGCTCCAAAATTCACTTAAAAGTGTATTTTCTAAAGTGTCTAAAAATGCTTTATGCAAAAAGTCAGTATCTGCTCCCTCTTGTGCGCAAAGATTCTCTAAAAATGCAGAGCCAAAATGCCCTACCTTGATAAAATGCCCAAAATCATCACACACTACACTTGCTATACTTATCACACGATGAAAGCAATGAGGCAAAAATGTGCTTTTAGTCTTTTCAAGCTGTGCTTCAAAGGCAGCATTTGCTATCTCTAAGGGTGAGCCCTCAAAGCCGAAAGTCTCGCTTAAGAGATGAAAATCAGGGATTGTCTCTATATCAAACACGCACACCATTTGATGCCCCTCTTAAGAAAATATGGCTACAATATTACCAAATTTTACCAACCAACTACCCACACACAGCAAGGAGATTCTTATGTATGCATTGCTTAGCGTAAGCGATAAAGACGGGATTGTAGAGTTTGCTAAAGGCTTAAAGGCTTTGGGCTATCAGATTCTAAGCACAGGAGGGACGCTTAGGCTTTTAGAAGAAAGTCACATAGAGGCTATTGATATAAGTCAATACACTCAAAGCCCAGAGATGTTTGAAGGACGCGTAAAGACTTTGCACCCTAAAATCGCAGGCGGGATACTCTACCGCAGAGATAATCCCTCTGATGCAAAAGTCGCCAAAACGCACCAAATACAAGCCATTGATATAGTATGTGTGAATCTCTATCCATTTAAGCAAACCATTCTCCGCACAGATGATTTTGATGAGATTATAGAAAATATCGATATTGGCGGTCCCACACTTGTACGTGCCGCGGCGAAAAACCACGCCCATGTGCTTGTAATAACCGATAAAAGCGACTATGAGCCTATTTTAAAAGCCTTGCAACATAACCAAAACACCAAAGAGTTACGAAAAGAGATGATGATTAAGGCTTTTATGCACACTGCAAGCTATGAAGCAATGATTGCCAACTATATGAATAAACGTTTTTGTGAGGGCTTTGGGGAGCGGGTTTTCATAGAAGGGCAGAAGCTCCTCCAAACTCGCTATGGGGAGAATCCACACCAACAAGGGGCATTTTATACCTTTAGCGATTTTTGGCAAAAGCATTTTATTATCAAAAAGGGCGAAGCAAGCTTTAATAACCTTAGCGATATGAATGCCGCTATTAAAATCGCTACAAGCTTTGGGAGCGATAAAAAGGCTGTATGTATCATAAAGCATGGCAATCCTTGCGGATTCGCACTTAAACCCTCGCTCTTAGAATCTTACCAAGCTGCCCTCTCTTGTGATAGCATAAGTGCCTATGGTGGGGTGGTAGCCTGCAATGGCATTATCGATAAACCTCTTGCAGAAGAGATAAATAAAACCTTTATAGAAGTGCTCTGTGCGGGGGATATTACCGATGAAGCACTCAAGGTCTTTGAGAGTAAAAAACGGCTTAAAATCTTTACCCAAAATAGTGGCTTTTTATCTCTTCCACATGATAAGTATGACTTCAAGCATATACAGGGAGGATTTTTGTATCAGCAAAGTGATACTATAAGAGATGATGAAGTACAAAATGCTACATTAGTAAGTAAAAAGTGTGCAACCAAAGAGCAGCTATTAGACTTAAAAATCGCCTATGTAATCGCCGCATGCACGAAATCAAATTGTGTCGCTTATGTCAAAAATGGCGCGCTTGTAGCTATCGGTATGGGTATGACAAGCCGCGTTGATGCCTCAAGGGCGGCTATAGCTAAGGCTATGGATATGGGTTTAGATATAAGTGGCTGTGTGTGCGCCTCTGAAGCATTCTTCCCCTTCCGTGATAGCATTGATATGGTGCATACATATGGCGTGAGCGCGGTTATCCAGCCCGGAGGAAGCATTAGAGATGATGAAGTAATAGAGGCTTGCAATGAGCATAATATAGCGATGTACTTTACCCACACGCGGCATTTTTTACATTAATTTATAGCCCTTAAGGATACAAATGCGCTACACTCACCTAAAATTGCAAGATTTTATCGCTCCCTATAGGCTTATATCTCCCACCAAAGAGCTACTCTCTAGTTTTAGCAAAGCCCTAGAATCTTATCGAGCTAAGCTAGAAGGAGATTCTAGCACCCGACAAGAAGAATATGCTAAAAACATCTTACGCGATGTGCTCTCAAATTGCTTTGATTATGAATGCAACACCAAAGACAAAATCGATTTAGCCATTTATGAGCAAGGATGGGTGCGTGTGATTATCGAATGCAAGGCTACTCATAGCAAAGAGTTTATAGCAAATGAGGGACTAGAATCTAAAGCCTTTTATCAATCTATCCTTTACTACTTAAAAGAACACATCACGCATAAAAATAATAATCTCACCCACATTATCCTAACTAATTACAAAGCTTTCTATCTTATCGATGCCAAAGCCTACGCACCCCTAGCCAAAGACAAAGCAATTTTAAAAGCTTTTAGTAATCACCAAAATCGCAAGGGCAATGATAGTAGCACTAAATATTTTTATGAGGAGTTAGAATCCTTATTGCCAAAACTTGATTATGAGATACCTTTTACACATTTTAGACTAGATTTGCCCAATTTAGCCAAAGATACCTCCGCTCTGGCATTAATCTACCAAACCCTAAGCCCAGCGGCTATTCTAAAAGCCAAAAGCTACATCGATGCCAATACCCTAAATATAGGCTTTTATAATGAATTGCTCTACATCTTAGGCTTAGAAGAAATAACCCAAAATGGCAAAATCCTAATCCAGCCTAGCTCCACGCCTAACACCCTTTTAGATTCACTTTGTGCTGCCTTTAACTACCAAAAAGACAAAGACTTTGAAGATATTTTTGCCCTCCTTATCACTTGGAATAACCGCCTCTTATTCCTAAGGCTTTTAGAATCAATGCTGCTTAGCTTTCAGCATATACAAAAGCCATTTTTAGAGCTAGATTCTATCCCTAGCTTTATCACACTCAACTCACTCTTTTTTGACATCTTAGCTAAGCTAGAATCTGCTAGAGATATAAACATTCCTAAAGCCTTAAGTGATATTCCCTATCTGAACTCTAGTCTTTTTGATAAAACCCCCTTAGAAAAAGCAGGGAAAGAAATAAAGCTACTTAGCTCTGAGCCCTTAAAACTCTATAAGTATTCTATCCTCCATAAAGAGAGTAGTGCCCATTCACCAAAGCCTAGCAAAGATAATGAACTCCCGCTTTTAGAATATTTCTTTGCCTTTCTTCACGCCTATGACTTCACCACCACGACAAAAGATATTCAAAATTACACAAAAACCAATTATGATAAACTCATCAATGCCGCTGTGCTGGGGCTTGTGTTTGAAAAGCTTAATGGCTATAAGGAAGGGAGCTTTTACACTCCTAGCTTTATTACTCGCTATATGTGCAGGGAATCTTTGCAGAAAGTAGTAATTGATAAATTTAATGCTTTCAAAAATTGGGATTGTAAAGACTTAGAAACACTCAAAATCAAGCTAGATAAACTCACAGATTCTAAAGAAGGCTACAAAGAAGCAAATGCGATTTTTGATTCTATCAAAATCTGCGACCCCGCTGTGGGGAGTGGGCATTTCCTTGTTGCTGCGCTAAATGAAATGATAGCCCTTAAATTTGAGCTAGGAATCCTCTGTGATGACAATTATAATCGCCTCAAAAACATCACCCTAGAAGTGATTAATGATGAGATTGTCATTAGAGATTCTCACAATGCACTTTTTAGCTACACGCTTCCCTCACATGAACACATAGAATCACACCAAATCCAAAAAGCCATATTTCACACCAAGCGCAAACTGATTGAATCTTGCCTTTTTGGCGTAGATATTAACCCAAACTCTTGTGAGATTACTAAGCTAAGGCTGTGGATAGAGCTACTCAAATATAGCTACTACAAAGATATTCCTAATAAAAGACTAGAAACCCTGCCTAATATTGATATAAATATCAAATGCGGGAATAGCTTGATTTCGCGCTTTAATTTAAGCGATTCACTTAATCAAATACTCAATATCGCTACACAAATCAAAAAATACAAACAACTCGTGCAGGATTATAAAAACGCCGACCAAGCACTTAGCAAAATCTCTAAAGCAGAGATAGAACAACAAATACAATCCATTAAACAAACCTTCACCCTAACGCTCAAAGACCCTAAAACCACCAAAGAGCTAAAAAGAGCGCTTCAAAAACACATTACAAACTATGGGCATTTTTTACTTGATAATGCAAGCTTGCTTGATGGGCTAGAGTTAGGCATAAGTGGGAATCTCTTTGATAACACGTCCTTAAGCAAAGCCCAAGAAGAAGAGGCGATACAATCTTATAGCAAGATTGTAGCCTTGCGTAAAAAGCTAGAGCTAACTCTTAGTGGTGAAGCATATAAAAACGCCTTTGAATGGCGCTTTGCCTTCCCTGAAGTGCTGGATAATAATGGCAATTTTTTGGGCTTTGACCTCATAATAGGCAATCCCCCATATGGGAATCTCAATAAAGCATTTGCTAAAGACTTTATAAAAAAGCATTATCATCATTCAAACATCAATGAAATTAGCTCAAATTTTGCAGAAATGGCTCATTATTTATTAAGAGAAAATGCCTCCTTTCACTTCGTTACCAGCTATGCGATTACTTTCTCACTTGAACAAAGTGCTCTTAGGAATCTTTTGCACCAAAACTATAAGGAAGTAAAAATTTCTTCTTACGATAGAGATGGTTGTCCTCAATTTGACAAAATGTCCCAAAGTGTGAGTATTTGCTTTGCTATTTCAAAACAAGCAAATCAAAATGCTGTATTTAAAACGAGTCAATTTATAAGGCAAAAAATTGCACATAATGAAATAAGCTTTGAAAAAGTTGATGGTTTTCTATTGAATGCAAAAGGATTAAATAATGACTTTTCACTAAAACACAGACTCCCGAAAATAGGCACAAAACAAAATCTTGCATTGTTAGAACATCTCAAAAATATGCCAAATGTTTTGGGAGATTTGTTTGTCGGAGAAGAGCAACTCTATATAAGAAGCAGTGGCAATTATTGGTATAACGCATTTTTAGAGCTGCCATATAAAAGCACGGAAATTAAATCCCATAAAGTCAAATACAGAAATTTTATATTTTGTCTCATAAATGCAAATATTTATTATTGGTGGTTAAGAATCTATGGAGATGGTAGGCACAATAATAAAGACATTATGGAGCATTTTAGATTGCCAGATTTTGCACTCATTTTGAAACACAATGACTTATGGGAAAATCTTGCAAAGGAGCATTGGCAACATATGATGAGTGTATTTAATGCCAAAAATAATTATTTTGCCACTTCGCAGATAAAATCTAGCGTGGATTTGTTGGATTTACATATTTGTAGCAAAGTTTTGGGCTTAAATAAGGAACAAATCCATTATATCTGTAATTATGATAGCAATATAAGAGGTAGAATCCAAATCAAATAAGCCATCTTCACTCTCTCACGGAAGCAGAAATCAAAATTATAGAATGCTAAGCTTTTATGCTATCATTGCAACCATGAGCAGAAAAGATAGCATAAAAGAAAATATAGGCACATTAAGGGCTTTTAGCATATTATTTCTTACATCAATATTTGGTGTTTTAGGTTATGCAATAGCAAATTTAGAAACGCTCACTACGCCTAAAATGCTTATAGGTGTAGTGATTTTAATATTTTTGGTTTCTGCATTTGTATTTATTTTATTAAAACATAAAGAACAGGTAAAATCCTAGAGAAGTTGGAATGATAAATGGGATTATTTTGGTTGGTTTAAGTCTTATAGCAATAGCGTTTTGCACTTGGTTTTTGGCTAAAACTTTGAGTTCTAAGGGGCATAGCCAGCATTAGCTAAATTTCAACATAATATACTTTGTGCTCAATTCTAATGGGTGGATAAAGCAAGTGAGCAAAAGCTCCCTATCCCACAAATCACAGCATCTAACCAACACATCGTAGATACAATTATTGCCTTAGTGGAGGAGATATTGGCACTCAAAGCTTCTAGTGCTGATACTTCGCATTTAGAAGTCCAAATTGATAATTTAGTATATAAACTCTATAATCTCACCAATGAAGAAATTAAAATCATAGAGGGATAGCACAAAACAATATGGATAAGAGCCTTGTAGAGTTTCAACAAAACCTAGAGAATCTCGTTTCAGAAGAAAGAATAAAATCCTATGGCAGCGTAGAAAAACACTTTGAAAATCTTTATCTTGTAGCCAAGATTACGCCAAAAATCGCCTCAATAGAAATTGCACTCAGAAATATATTAGACTTTTATCTTAAGCAAAACAATCAAGATTGGATATTGTGTAGTGATTCCGATATGATTAAAAAAATGAGAGAGGATATTCAAAGTAAAGACAAAATTATCCTTAAGCATTATCAAATCCTCTCAAGATTGACGCTAGGCAATGTGATACAAATCATCTTAGAATACAAACTGCAAAATAAAATATTTGACTTACAAGAGTTTGATTTCGCGCTTTATAGCTCAAGCAATCGGAATTTTGGTATTATCAATGAGCAAAAAGTAGATTTTAGTAATATTGATAAGGTTAATATCGTATTAAGCTTGTTGCAAAATATTAGAAATCGTGGCTTTCATTGGGAAAATCTGCTTAAAGTTCGAGAATCTAAGGGCAAATATTTTCCAAGAATTACTACAAAACAAAATAAAACTTTTATAGGCATAGAGCCGATACATATTTGCCTATTTCTTGATGATTTACTAAAAGTGTTTAATAAAGATATGGTGAAGCTAACAGATTTTAAGGGATTGAAAGGGATATAATGAAATGGGGGCTAGTTCCCCCTCGAATTTCACTTGAGATAGTATTGTTTTTTAACTTAAGAGGCAATAAATCGTTTTGTTCTTGTGTGCCAAATGGCTAGTAGTTTGGGTGAGGGTGCATTTCGGTGGATAAAGCAAGTGAAAAATCTCCATCTCAAACCCCAAGCGGTAGCAAAGTTTGTCATTCTGAGCATTGCGAAGAAATTCAGCCCGAATTACCAGCGAATCCGTTAGTTTGTCATTCTGAGGGCGGGCGTAGCCCGACCGAAGAATCTCTGTTTGATTCACCAGAAATTCTCCAAGTTTGTCATTCTGAGCGAAGCGAAGAATCTCTAAGGGAATCACTAGTCGCCAAGAGAGATTCTTCGCTTGATTCTCAAGCTCTAGACATGACAATAAGTCCCAAACGTCTTTCAGCAGTGAGACACGCTCTCATCACAGGATAAAATTAAATCGCACGAAGTGCCACCTCTTAAAGCGTCGTCGGGGGTGAGAAGTATATCTTCGAACGACATACAAAGTATGGCGGGGGGGGGATATAAGGGGGGAAGAAAATTATTATGGGGGTGGAGCTTGTCTGCACGAGCGAAGCGCTTGCCCCCCCACTATTTTTTAAAAATTTGCTCATTCAAACCCCCCCCCCCTGTTGAAAAAGAAAAAAAAGAAACACCAGCGGCGCCG
>NZ_NXLR01000020.1 GCF_003364255.1 Helicobacter marmotae | reverse complement strand
TTACCACTTTGTCATGTCTTTACTCCCAATAAAGGACAAAGAATTGCTTTCAAAAACACCAAAAAGTGCGACTAGTGATTCGGGTAGAGATTCTTCGGTCGCTACGCTCCCTCAGAATGACAAACTAACAGCATTTACTAAAAATCCAAAAAGCAATGCTTCGCTTCGCTCTCACGCCCTCCCGCTAGAGCTGATAATAGGATTGGGATTGTCTAGTGGCTTTGCGAAGCGATTCTCCATAACGCTTGGAATGACAAACTTAGCTACCCGCAAGGGAAACCCACACATAATAAACACCTGCAATGGAAATTAGTTTGTCATTCTGAGGGCGGGCGTAGCCCAACCGAAGAATCTCTACCCGAATCACTAGTCGCACTTTTAGTGACTCTAAAAGAAAGTCTCTAGTATATAAAAGAGATTCTTCGCCTCCTAAAGGAGGCTCAGAATGACAATAGTGGCAGAGTTTCTAGCAATTCTAAGAGAGATTCTTCGGCTTTTACAAAGCCTCAGAATGACAATGAATCCAGCCTTTACTCCTAATCCAAAAAGCAATGCTTCACAGAAAGCCCACGGAGATTCTTCGCTTCGCTATAGACATGACAAACTCATTTCCCCTTTACTTATGCTAATCCCTTACCTCATAGCCATTCTTAGCTATCCACCAGCTCAATGCCACAGCCTGCTTAAGCCGCTTATAGAGCGCTTGGGCGAGCTCTTTATCATCATTTTGTGCTATGCCATCATGAAAATACTCTATATGCCCATCTTTACCATAAACAAACCTATCTGTGGCGATTATAGAATATCCAAGTGCGCTATTTTTTTCACTCAATGCGACATTATCATTGCTCACAAGTGGAGTGCCAAAGCTATGATACACATATTCATTAGGTGCTACAAGCTGCAATATACTAGGTGTAATATCAATATGTGAGCCGATATTGGCAATTTTCTTTATCTCTAATGCAGGAGAATAAAATATCAGCGGAACGGCATTACTTGCCTTAAGGCTTCCATCCGCCTTAGGATACTCCCTATCGTAGTGATCGCCTGTGATTACAAACAAAGAATTAGGCAATATACGAGATACCTCATGGATAAATTGTGCTATTACCTTATCTTCATACCAGATATGCCCTATCAATCGCGCATTTTTTACCTTATATTCACTATGCTCGCTAAAAAAGCGTGTAATCTCATTAAGAGGGACATAAAACTGCTCTAATGGCACATCATAAGGGGGGTGATTAGAAGTGGTAAGAATCATATTAAAGCTTGGCTGACTACGTTCTTTAAAGACATTATCCCTAACAAGCGAAAAAAGATGATGATCATAAGCTCCCCATAAACCCTCATAGGGAAGAGGATAGCCATTAAGCTTAGCATTATCAACAATTTGGGTGTTGTAATAGATTTTCTCAAAGCCCTGTGAAGTGCTATATTGGTCAAGCTTCTGCCAAATACCGCTCCCTCCATAATAAAAGTTATTTTTATAGCCTAAATGTTTCATAATCACAGCAGGAGCAGTGATAAAAGCAGGTAATGTCCCCAGCATAGAATTAAGCGGAATCTCTGTTTGAAAGAGCCCTGTAAGCTGGACATCTACGCTATCAATAATCCTACTTCCATTTTGTAAAAATACTCCAATCTTCGCTCCATGATTATCTTGCAATAATGACTTAAGCCCAGAAGTCAAGCCAATTTCATCAAAATCTTTATCAAAATGCCATTCACTCAAACCCTCTGCGATGATATAAAATACATGGTCAATCTTTGCACCAGTCATATTATAAACCCTTTTTGCAAGGAGGTCTTTAAGGTTATATTGCTCTTCTTGCCCCTCTAGGTCAAAATACTCTCTCACCACTTCTAAGGGACTTTGGGAAGTATAGTCGCTAAATTTGGAGTTTGAGATTTTGGCATAATCGCGATATACAAGATAGAGATTCCTAAAGCCACCTGTGCTTGCCTTACGCAAGAAGTTATTTTCAACAGGCTTTATGACTTGGTTTAAATTCGCAGCCCTAAAGCTAAAGGCAGAGTTTATACATAAAATCATCAGCACCACAAATACACAAAAAAGCACTAAAGCCCCAAGTGAGGAATCTCTTTTAGATAAGCGCGAACGTATCGAGCTAAGCGGATCATCTCCATATTTACGCGAGAGAGAATTAGAAATCTTAATATAAATCCACATAAAGCCAAAGGCTAAGACAATCCAAGCAATAACCTTAAAGCTAATGCCATATTGCCCGCTAATGCCTGTGTGAAAAATGGCTTTTTGATCATCAAAAAATAATCCCAAAAGATTGGCATTAAACACATCATCAAAAATCTCATAAAACACCATCTCAGAAAGACCCACAAAAGTAACTAAAAGCACAACAAGAAGGGCATAAATCCCCAGCACAAAATAACGCAAATCCCTCCAAAAAAACACCACACCCAGCACAAAATACAAAATGCTAAAAAATGCTATAGGCTTGCCGTCATAACGTATGCCATTTATCAAAGTTTTAAAATACTCCCCCATACCCTTTACTTCACCTATATAGCCATGATATAAGCCCGATAGGATAAAACACAATCTCATTACAAAAAACAAAACAAATAAAAATAAAGTAAAATATATTGATTGGATAAGTAATCTCTCAAGCCACTTTTTTTTCATTCATTCCTCCATAATATAGTCTTAAGAATAGGTGCTTAAAAAGCGCAAAAATGCAGCCAAAGAATAAAAATGGGTCGATACAATAATTAAAAATATCCATATTTCCAAAAAGGCGCAATTGATAGGCAATTATACAGCAAATCAGCAAAACCCCACTTAATGGGCAAAGGCTAAACATAAAGAGGCTTAAAAAACCAAGTATGAAAAGTTTAGTCTTAAAATCTAGGCGATATACATCAACTATTTCATAGCCCAAAAACCCACCATAAAGGGCAATGCCACAAAGCACATAAATATACCAAAGTGGCTTAGGGAAAATATGCAAAGCACATAAATATGTAGTTAAATATGTAAGTCTGGGATAGAATCTCCTTGATTTTCTCTCATTTTTTAGCCATAAAAGGGCAAAAAAACGCAAAAGATAGCACAAACTTATCGCGCTTAAAGCAAAGCTTGGGGCGTCAAAAAGTGCGTAGAAATATTCACAAGCACTCCATTGGCTAAAGGGGGCATTAAAGGCTAGAATCCATACACAGGCTATAAACATACTCCCATAAAATGAAGAGATAAGATAACTTGTAACATACATCACTCCACAAAGTGCGATGATATTTATAGCAATAAAAACGCCAATCATAACGTGCTCAAAGCTTTACTTAGCATAACTTTAGGCACAAAAGCTACACGAATATATTTACGCCCATACGTATAGGCAACGCACGCAAACTCCCCGCTTAAGGTAACACTCGGGTAAGAGACTTC
Organism: Helicobacter marmotae; assembly: GCF_003364255.1. Classification (GTDB taxonomy): domain Bacteria; phylum Campylobacterota; class Campylobacteria; order Campylobacterales; family Helicobacteraceae; genus Helicobacter_C; species Helicobacter_C marmotae. The sequence continues at coordinate 24,156 of NZ_NXLR01000020.1, read as the reverse complement.
ATTACCAAGCAAGCCATCAAGCATAAAAAGCGCTCTAAAATGCACCTGATGAGAATCTTCTACATTTAAAAGCACATAGAGCCATAGCTCCTCTCGTTTGTTGCCCTCTGCTCGCTGGCTTTGATTATGGAGTAAAAATACAGAATCTAGGGCATTAAATAGCACTGATGAAGCATCATAGTTAAACAAATTGCTTGCTTTTGCCCTTAGGCACGACCCCCCACATTCACTTGTGTAAAGGACATTATTAAGTGATTTGTGATTTCTATAAACGCCAAAAATGCTATTTTTATCAATGGAAACAAAGCTTGGCTGAAGTTGTGAAGTAAGAGAGGTAGGTAAAATAATAGAATCTAGTTTTAAATTTTCACTAAAATCAAGGAGTAGCGGATATTTGCGTGCAAGCTCATGGTAGATTGGCAGGATAAATCCGCCATTATCTTTAAGCACAGGAGGCGTGCGCACAAGATGAGAGAGATTTAAAAACGGGCTTAAATGCAGCTCTTGTATATAATGTAAGCTCCTTAAATGCTCTTGCTCAAAAAGCAGATGATAAATCTTGCTTGTAGCCCAACCTCCCATACTTACGCCCACTACAAAAAGATGAACCCTCCCTTTTGTATCCACAAAACTCACAGGATTCCCTAACTTTTTAATAAACTTTCCACTCAAATGAGAAAGCAAAGGAGCGTCTAAAATACGTTTAGGCTCACTCCAAGCGGTATTTGGGGAAGCATTTAAGCCTATATCCAACTCATCAAAGCTAAAAAAACTCTGATAAATCCCAACATCTCTTGCCCCCTCTCTGCTCCCTGCAAAATACAGCAGCATTAAATGCTTATCACTGACTTGGCTTATATCCACAATACTGCTTGCATGGGCAGAATCTTCATTATTTGGTATATCAAAATAGATAATTTCTTCATAATAAGGAGCAGTAGGCATAAGGGCAGTGGGTGAGCTTTGAAAGTTATGCACGATGAGCGTATCTGTGCCAAGATAGCCCAAGCCTTGCCTTGTGCGAGGGGAATTATCTGTAATGGCGCACCATATAAGAAGCACACAAAGTATCACCACGAAGGCGCTTGTCTTAACAATAGAATGCAATAGGAAGCCTTGATTATTTCAATGAAGCCACAAATCGCCCAATACGTGCAATACCCTCTTCAAGCTGCTCTAAACTACAAGCAAAGGATAGTCGCACAAATCCCTCCATACCAAAGGCAGACCCGGGCACTAAAGCCACACCTTGCTCCTTAAGCAAAGCTTTACAAAAATTCATAGAATCTGCTCCATAATGAGGCAGGGCGGAAATATTAATAAACAAATAAAAAGCCCCTTGAGGCTTAAGAGTGGTGAGATTTTGAATATTATTAATGGCTTCACTTGCATAATTCATACGTTCTTCAAATGCAATGCGCATATCTTCAATATCATTATCCGCTTCACCCATAAGCGCTACCACTGAAGCTTTTTGAGTAATTGAGTTGATATTAGAAGTGCATTGACTTTGAAAATTATCCATTAATTTCACAAGCTTTTTATCTTTACACGCAAGATAGCCTATACGCCAGCCTGTCATAGCCACAGACTTACTTAAGCCATTAATGGTAATCGTGCGCTGCAGCATATCCTCACTAATAGCTGCTGCGGAGAAAAACTTCACTCCATATACGAGCTTTTCATACATTTCATCACTAATAACCCATATATCTGTGCCCTTGAGTACTTCTGCTAAAGATTCCAACTCTTCTTTGGTATAGACCATACCTGTGGGATTAGAGGGAGTGTTAAGAACAAAAATCTTTGTCCTAGGGGTAATAGCCTCGCGAAGTTGCTTTGCTGTGATTTTAAAATTATTTGCCTGCGTAGTTTGCACGATTATAGGTTTCCCGCCACTAAAAGTTACAAGCTCAGGATACGTAACCCAATATGGGGAGGGTATAATCACCTCATCACCATCATCTACCAATGCTTGAAACACATTAAATAACGAATGTTTCGCGCCATTGCTTACAATAATCTCATTGCTTTGATAGGCTATGCCATTCTCACGTAAGAGCTTTTCACGGATTGCCTCCCTAAGCTCTGGTATGCCCGCTACGGCTGTATATTTGGTAAAGCCACTTTTTAATGCCCTAATGGCTTCATTTTTAATCACTTCAGGTGTGTCAAAGTCCGGCTCCCCTGCTGAAAAGCTCAAAATATCTTCCCCCGCAGCACTTAGCTCACGCGCAAGGCTACTTATGGCAATAGTGGTAGATTCTTGCAACAACTCTATACGTTTTGCATATTTCATATCCTCTCCTTCAACTTAAAGTTCGTTATATTACAAAAAGAATCTTTCCTATTCTTTAATATCAGCGAGCTTGAGGGTGAATTCCACTTCACCCTTGCTTAAACGCATTTCTTTTGCAATCGCATCAATACTCCAGCCATCATGAAACATACTCACAATGCGCTTTTGATCAATATTACCAGCAGAAGTAGGATAAAAGCCAAATTCGCGTATTTTCCCCTCAAGGAGGACAAACCTTTCTTCAATATAGTCCCAGTCTTTATTCACTTGTGCTTCGAGAATCTCTACTTGCCTATATACATCTACAAGGGCATTATTAACCGCATCAATACTTTGGGTCTTAATCTTTGTGTTTAAGGCGGTATTGCTTAATTGATTTTCAAGTTCATTATCTTTTATCCATTTATGGATTTTAAAAATTTCATTATTAATATCCTCCATACCCTTTTCAAAACGTCTTATTCTTTTTGCTAAATCAAGGCTGCGGGTATAGGTCAAAAAAGCGATAAAGCACACTATTCCTATAGATATAAGAGAAAAAATCATACCCATGCTGCCCATTGATATGCCAAACATACTCTACTCCTTTATTGAAGTCTTAGAATCTAAAATCATCACACGTTCCATTTGCACCACAAAACTATCAAAATCCACTTGATCTTTATGGTGAATCTGCCTAAATAGCACTATTTTAGGACTTATAGCATGAGCAAAGACTCCTATATAACGTTGCGGAAAAATAGGTAAAAATATGCGTAAATAATATTTTTGCCCATTTTCAAACACATCTTGTGGCATACACACAACCCCATGCCCGACAAAATCCGCCACCCCCTCTGCAGGCAAGGGGAGATATTGCGTGCCCTTATCAAGCAAAATTTGCTCAATATGCTCTACCTTATGATAAAGCTCCATAAGTAACTCTAATAATACTTCATCAGTATCTTCTATACGAGATTTATTTTTATTTAACCACTGCGCGATAGAGCCATAGCGATGTTGAGAGAGGGAAAGATATTCTTTTTTACAAGCTTGCTCATTTTCTGCATTAAGCGCACAAAAGGCTATCTCAAGCTCGCAAGGCACTATACGCGTTTGCACCCCATGCTGCATAAGTATGTCTCTAATCTCCATACACAGCCCTTAGAGAATCAAACAAAATAGAGCAAAAAAAGATAATGCCCAAATACCCATTGGTAACAAAAAATGCCTTAGGGATATGCTTTATATGCACGCTTACAAGATACTGCTCATAGCAAAGCATTAAAGCTGATATACCTAAGCCTATATAAGCAAGCACACCTAAGTGGGCTTGATACACAAAAGCACTCCAAAAGCCTATAGCACATATATGGCAGAAACGAGAAATCCACAACGTTTTCTCTATGCCAAAATACGCAGGGATAGAATGGAGATGATTGGCTTTGTCAAATTCTATATCTTGTATTGAATATAATAAATCAAAGCCCGCTACCCAAAATAGCACACCACAGGAGAGAAAGACACTCCACAAGGGGATTTCACCCATTATGGCAATAACGCCCGCAATAGGAGCTAAACCCAAACACACACCAAGCACCCAATGCGCTAAGGCACTAAAACGTTTGGTATAAGAATAAAATGCCAAAATCAACAAAAATGGCACGCTTAGACTAAAAGCTAGCATATTAATATAATATGAAACAAGCACAAAAATACCAGCATTACATACATTAAACAACACAAGCGCACTAAGCTTAATGCGCCCATCTACGCTCGGACGTTTGTTTGTGCGGGCATTATTTATATCAATATCCCTATCTTTGAATCGATTAAAGCCCATGGCGAAATTCCGCGCACTCACAAGAGCAAGAATACAAAGTATAAACTTCTCCCAACCACACCATGGAATCCCATACACCTGCATACTTGCCACAACCATAGCAATAAGAATAAAACTGCTTGAAAAAATCGTATGCTCAAAGCTCACAAGCTCGCTAAAATCCTTTATTTGCCTGCTTAATGTCTTAACAACACTCATTTGACCCTAATCCTTAAATTTGGCTCTCTGCTTCCCTTAAGAGTAAAAGCGTGCATTATAAAACACCTTAGCAAAAAATAAGCTAAACCCTTGCAAAATAATGTAAAATCGTTTAATATACCACTCTAAATCCCGCAGATATTCGTATTTTTGACTTCATAATGAAAGCAAAAGCAAGGGCAGAGACTGATTTTAAGGATACACTATGGATTCACTAAGCTATATTGATATAGGCATTTTAGCTTTACTTGTTTTACTTGCCATTAAAGGCATTTGGCAAGGCATTATACGAGGATTGTCAAGCCTATTAGGCATTGCCCTTGGGATATTCTTTGCCTCAAGGTATTATATGAATGTCGGTGAATGGTTTGCCCACAATATCTATAATCTCAACTCTGCAGAAATCAACGCCCTTGTAGGCTTTCTTATCCTCATCATACTTATTTGGTCAGCTTTCCTTCTTGTGGGGGAATGCCTTTTTCGTATGCTTAAATTCACGCCGCTAGGTGTGCTCGATGGCGCTTTGGGCTTAGTCTTTGGGTTTGCAAAGGCATTTTTATTAATTTCTTTAATTGTTTTTGGCATTACAAAAATTGGCTGGCTTAAAGACTTCTCACAAAATATCGAACGCAATAGCTCTATCTTCCCTGTGATGAAAAAACTTGCCATACATATAATGAATCTTGAGCAAGTTCAAGAAGTCAAAGACAATCTTAATAATATGGAACTTCACAATAGCATAAAGAATATACAGCAAAATATGCAAGAAGAGCCTAAAGAAACAAATGAAGATTCACAGACTTTATAATCGATAAAAGAGGGCACATGTTTTCAAACTTTTACATTCAACAACGCATTAAAAAAATGCAACTTATGCGGGAGCTAAATCTTAATCCCTATACCAATACACTCACACGTACATTAGACAATAAGAGTTTTTTAGAAAAATATCAGCATCTTAAAACACTCAGCGAATCTACTGCTAATACAACACCTGCAGATAATGAAAAACCACAGAGTCAAAATGAAAGCCAAAGTGAGAGTATCGTAGGACGTGTGAGGTTTATCCGCCTTATGGGCAAGGCGTGTTTTATTAAGATTCAAGACCAAAGTGCTATCCTCCAAGCCTATGTATCAAAAGATGATATTGGCGATGACTTTTCTCAAATCAAAAAAATCCTTGAAGTGGGAGATATTATCAATGTACAAGGTTATGCGTTTGTAACCAAAACGGGCGAATTAAGCATACATGCCCGCTCTTTTAAGATACTCAGTAAAAGTATCGTACCCCTGCCTGAAAAATTCCACGGGCTAAGCGATGTAGAATTGCGTTACCGCCAACGTTATGTGGATCTCATTGTCAATGAAGAAGTCAAAGAGCTTTTTAGAATGCGTAGTCAAATTATCTCCTGTGTGCGACATTTCTTTGAAAAAAAGGGCTTTTTAGAAGTAGAAACTCCTATGCTACACCCCATACCCGGGGGGGCGAATGCAAGACCTTTTATCACCCATCATAATGCGCTAAATGTAGATAGGTATTTACGCATTGCCCCTGAACTTTACTTGAAACGACTTATTGTTGGAGGCTTTGAAGCGATCTTTGAGCTTAATCGTAACTTCCGCAATGAAGGTATGGACCACTCGCATAATCCTGAATTTAGTATGATTGAATTTTATTGGGCATATAAAACCTACCAAGATCTTATTGAACTTACAAAAGAGCTTTTTGCCTATATTTTTGAGAGCCTTCACATTCCCCATATCCTCTCTTATGATGAGCATAGCATTGACTTTATGCAATGGAGCATTATTAGCTATAAAGAGGCACTGATACAAATAGGGGGCTTAGATGAAAGCCTCCTTGATGACCCAAAAGCACTTCTAGCTTATCTGCAAAAACATCACTTAAAGGTAGATGATTCTATGAGCCATGGGAAGCTTTTAGGCGAGGCTTTTGATGAATATGTCGAGCACAAACTTATCAACCCCACTTTTGTAACACAATATCCCATTGACATTAGCCCGCTTGCAAGGCGAAATGATGTAGATTCTAATATCGCAGATAGATTTGAGCTTTTTATCGGTGGGAAAGAAATTGCCAATGGTTTTAGCGAGCTAAACGACCCCTTAGATCAATTCGAACGTTTTAAAGAGCAAGTGAGGGCAAAAGACGCAGGTGATGAAGAAGCACAATATATGGATGAAGACTATGTATGGGCACTAGCTCATGGTATGCCGCCAACCGCAGGCGAGGGGATAGGTATTGACCGCCTAATTATGCTTTTATGCAATGCAAAGACTATTAAAGATGTAATTTTCTTCCCCGCATTAAAGCCAACTCAAACAAACTTTGATATAATACCCCCTAAAGACACTCAAAGAGACGCTCAAACACACAAGGAGGGCAAATGAATTATTTAATAAAAGACCAAGACAATGAAATATTTGAACTCATACAAAAAGAATTACAACGTCAAAATGAACATTTAGAGATGATAGCGAGTGAAAATTTTACATTTCCTAGCGTTATGGAAGCTATGGGGAGCATTTTAACAAACAAATATGCTGAGGGTTATCCTTTCAAACGTTATTATGGCGGTTGCGAGTTTGTCGATCAAATTGAAGAAATTGCCATTCAAAGAGCAAAAAAGCTTTTTGGAGCGGGTTTTGCAAATGTGCAGCCGCATTCAGGCTCACAAGCAAATGCAGCAGTTTATGCCGCCCTCTTAAAGCCATATGACAAAATATTAGGTATGGATTTAAGCCATGGAGGGCATCTTACACATGGAGCGAAAGTGAGCGTTTCAGGGCAAATCTATCAAAGCTTCTTTTATGGCGTAGAGCTTAATGGATATATTGACTATGATAAACTCGCCCTCCAAGCACAAGTAGTCAAGCCAAATATCCTTGTGTGTGGCTTTTCTGCCTACACAAGAGAGCTTGATTTTAAAAGACTGCGTGAAATTGCAGATTCTGTAGGGGCATATCTTATGGGAGATATTGCCCACGTAGCTGGGCTTGTAGTCGCTGGAGAATATCCTAATCCATTCCCATATTGCGATATTGTTACAACAACCACACACAAGACCTTACGCGGACCAAGAGGCGGTATAATACTCACAAACAACGAAGAACTAAGTAGCAAAATCAATAAAGCTGTATTCCCCGGTATGCAGGGTGGTCCCCTTATGCATGTAATTGCCGCTAAGGCAGTAGGATTCAAAGAAAATCTCAAACCAGAGTGGAAAAGCTACGCCAAGCAAGTCAAGGCAAATATCCAAGCCCTTGCAAAAATCCTTATCCAAAGAGGCTATAACCTTGTAAGCGGCGGAAGTGATAACCACCTTGTGCTTATGAGCTTCTTAGAAAATAGCTTTAGTGGAAAGGACGCAGATTTAGCCTTAGGTAATGCTGGAATCACCGTTAATAAAAACACCGTTCCCGGTGAAATTCGCTCACCTTTTGTAACAAGCGGTATTCGAATCGGCTCGCCTGCCCTCACTGCAAGAGGTATGAAAGAAAAGGAATTTGAATGGATTGCTCAAAAAATTGCAGATATACTTGATGATATTGGCAATACTGACTTACAAGCTAAAGTTAAAATGCAAATCAAAGATTTTGTTAAGGATTTTAAAATCTATGAGCGACCAATTTTTTAGGAGGGTCAAGTCGTGACGGAAATGGATCTCAAGCTTATAAAAATGGATACATCACACTACTATAAGCGTGTTAATGGATTGGGGATAAAAGTAACACATATGGGGAGGATCCTCTATGACAAATATGAAAGGGTAAATGCTATGCTTACCTCTATGCTAATCAACAAGCACTTTCGCAAAGAACTTGTGGTTGCCCACTCTCTCCTTTTAGCAAATGGCACAAAGGTAGAAAATATTGTATTTGACTATAATGGACGCAATCCAGATAGATTTTATCATCGCGCCCAGCTTCTTTTGCGCGAAGAAGGGTTTTTAAACTTTACCGCCTTTTGCTCTAAAACACCCGGACATCTTCATCTCTATATACATAAAGGGCACACAGAAATCAATGAAGGCAAACGTTTGGTTAAAACTCTTTCCCTAAAATTAGCCCAGCATTGCCCTAAGGAATGGAGAGTATTCCCCAATGATGAAATGCCCTCCAACTTTAATATTCTCGCTTTACCCTATGATGTCTATGCCAAAGAACGTGGCGCATCATGGGCAAGGCATATGTAGTTTTAACTAAAGGAGTGAAAATGGAAACAAAACGAGAACTCAATGACATTTTGATTAATGACGATGACTTACAAAAACAAAATAGAACCAAAAAACTTATGATGATGATTGCAATGGCATTAATCTTTTTGTGCATCCTCATTGCTGTAGTATTTGTAATCACTCGAGATGAAGAAGAGCTAAGCGAGAGGGAAAGAGCCAATAACAATGGCTTAACTCCTATAGAATCTCAAAATAGTTTTGTCAATGTTCCTATCAATAACGCACCTGAGGAAGTCGATCCATTCCAACAAATCCTCGATGATATTCGTAGTCGCGAGCAACAAGCCAATACACAAGTAGCCCAAAATACACAGCCTACAACCCCAAGCGTGCCAAAAGAGCCCACAAAGCCAGCCCAACAGCCTGCTAGCACATCTAAAGTAACCACTCCAAGCAAACCAGCGACACAACCTGCCCAAACTTCAAATATCGCAAATATTTTTGAAGATGTCTCTACACCTCGCATGGACACCTCAAAGAATGGACAAGTAGCAGAAAAGGGATTCTATGTGCAGGTAGGTTCTTTTGCGAATAAGCCAAGTGCGGAATTCCTCAAACAAATTAACAACTATAGCTATCGTGTTTATGCAGGCACTTCAAATGGGCAACCAACTACGAAATATCTTATTGGACCTTATAATTCACGCACTGAAGCAAGCCGTGATTTACCTAATTTTAAAACCATAGTCCCAAATCCCGTGCATTTTGAAGTAAAATAACACCCTCCCCTCCCCTTTACGCTCTCTCACGGGGAGCTTATGGGAGAGCGATTAAAATTAATGAGAGCTTATATAAACTCCTACAAATAGCCCAAATCAATATTTTTGTCCCCTCCATTTTTTGCCTCATTCCTACAAAGCTTTTACAAAAAAGAGAGTAGTAAAATTAAAATAAATGGAGCTTAGTCATTTCTCCCCGTCCTATCGTGCCAATCATCGCTCCTTGCAATTCAAGGCTAAAATCCCAAGCGAAAATGCCAATAGCAATTCTTTTGCTTTCTTACGAAAGCTCTAGATATATGATAAACCCACTTCCCTTTACAAGAAGTTATTTTGTCATGTCTTTAGTCTTGCGAGAGCTGAGCTGAAGAATTGCTAAGGGAATCACTAGAGACTCAAAAAGCAATTCTTCGCCTGCGCGCCCTCCCGCGAACACCATCCAGCAAGAGCTTGCATCACTTGCAAACAAGCAATAAAAGGGCAAAATAGAGCATAAATATTAGCTTATATGGAGATATTTATTTTTGCCCACTATAATCTCTAGTTTTAATCCACTCTCTTTAAGGAGTTAGCCAAATGAATAGCCCAGTTGTATATATTGTGCATTGTATTGATACTGAGGGACCGCTCTATCAAAGCACGCAAGCTATTTGCGAGCTTTTAAACTCTACATTTGGAATCAAAGTAGAATCCAAAGAGCAAATCCACGCACTCTCTCAAGGCGATTTTAGCTCATACATAGATAGTATTTTTACTGGGGGGGGGGCATAAACTCAATCTCTCCCCACAAATAAAAGAAGCCATTACCACATTTCTTGACCCTCATCTTATTTTCTCACACCCCACTTGGAATGAAATTGATTCCATGCTTGAAGTCATCACTTCACAAGAATTTCGCCATATACTCCCTGATAGCTTTGGCAATGGCTGGGTTTATAATTGGTTTTGCATAGATCATGTAGGCTTTAGCGGCTATAATCCGCGCCGCAGAGACGCAGGGTATCATAATATTTTTGACCATTATCAATCTATACAAGCCATTACTGATTATGACCATATCAGCTTTCATTACCACCCTATTGCCTTTAGTGGAGATTATCACGCAAGCGGAGTAAGCTTTTGGGGTGGTAAAATCACAGAGATTCTCGCAAGAAAAATTATCGATAGGCATTTCTTCCCCTCTACATTTCGCCCCGGATTCCACACAGAGCGTCCTGATAGCCATTTTTTCCTAGAGCAATGGATACCCTTTGATTATGCTAATCAATCTACCAAAGGCAGAGATACCAATCAACCCGATTGCAGCGATGGGCGCTTTGGGGATTGGCGTAGGGCGACAAAAGAATGGGAAATCTACCACCCACATCATGATGATTATCAAAGTAAGGGCAATTGCAGACGTTACATTGCGCGATGTCTCAATATGTATGCAAGATTACGTTCTATCACACAAGAAGATGTCAATGACGCATTTAAAAGAGCCCTAACACTCCAAGAAGATGTAATCCTAGCGTTTAATTGCCACGATTATAGAGATATGAGCTTTGAAATCGCCTTATTGCGAGAGTATATACACAAAGCCCATAAAACCTATCAAATCCCATTTGCATACGCTAAAGCCGATGCGGCGATGCGAGCCGCACTCAAACTAGCAAAGAATCCACTTGATTTGTCACTAGAATATGATTTTAGCACCCATAAACTCCACGTAAAGAGCAATGAGCATATCTTTGGTCCCCAGCCCTACCTCGCACTTAAGACCACGCAAGGGCAGTATTTTAATGATAATTTTGACTTCTATGCCCCCTATCATTGGACATATACTTTTGATAGAAATACCATCCCCCCACAAGCCTTAGAGAAAATAGGCGTAGCAAGCAACACCAAAGCCGGGCTAACAGAAGTGATAGTCTTTGATATACATTCAAACACAAGTATTAAGACCACGCTTAATGACGCATAAGGAGGCAATATGAACAAAAGCGCTTATTGGGAAACTTACATTAAATATTGGCAAAAACGCGTTAAAGAGGCAAATGTTTGCGGCGATGGGGCGCTTGATAAAATGCCAGATGATGCCATAATGGAGCGCTATATTTATTGGCTTAATAGCCATTTAAACACTCCTAAGGGAGCAGTACTTGATTATGGTTGTGGATTTGGCAGGGCTTATCCTTATTTTGAAACGCTAGGAGTAAAATATTATGGTTGTGATATTGCAAATGCTTGCATTCAAGCTACACTCACAAGCTATCCCCAAATCCCAAAACAAAGAGTAAAGAAACTCAAAGCTAATGAGTGCATTCCTTTTAGAGATAATACTTTTAGCGGTGTATTTTGCTATGGTGTATTTGATGCGTGCAATCAAGCGCTTACCTTAAGCGAAATTTTGCGCGTCCTAAAAATTGGCGGAGTAGCGCTTATAACAGGCAAAAATGATACCTATTTAGAAAGTGATGAAATGGCAATGGTAGCTGAGATTGGAGCAAGAAACAATAATCACCCCAACTTTTTTACCAACACCCAAGCCTTGCTTTACATACTTCAAAGTAGAAATATAACCATACTAGAATCACGCTTCTTTTTATGGCGCAAAGACAATGCTACTGATACTTTCACCACCACTCTACCCCCAAAGTTTTACACCTACGCCCTTTTAATACAAAAAGCAGAGGATAGCATTTTAGGAGCATTTGAAAGCTTTAGTGATAGCTACAGCCAAAATTTCAAAGCCCTTCATTGATAAAAGCATAAAAGCAAAGAAAAAACTAATTTTCTTATGCTAGAATGCGAGCTTTATTTAGGCAAAGGATTTATCAGTGGCACATTCTCCCTCTTTTCTTGCTATTATCCCTGCACGAAGTGGCTCCAAGAGACTAAAAGACAAAAACATAAAACCCCTTTGTGGGAAGCCACTTTTAGCATGGAGTATAGAATCTGCCCTTGATTGTGATTATATTGATGAAGTAGTAGTGAGTACAGATTCTACACTTTATGCAGATATTGCTTTATCTTATGGGGCAAGTGTGCCTTTTATAAGACCAGATTCTTTAAGTAAAGATACTACCACTACCTTTGAAGTATTAGAGCATTGTATTCATTATTATAAAGAAGTATTAAACAAAGCATTTGATTATGTGGTGCTTCTCCAACCCACCAGCCCATTACGTCAGAGTTGGCATATCAAAGAAGCATGTGAGAAAATCCTATCTTGCAATAAAGATTCTCTTATTTCTATCTCGCCTTGTGAGCATTCTCCGCTTTGGTGCAATACTTTAGGAGAAGATGAGGATATGAGCCATTTTTTAGCAGATTCTATTCTCAATGTCCGCTCACAAGACTTGCCTCAATTTTACCGCCTAAATGGCGTGCTTTTTATCGCTAAGACCGAAGTCCTCCTCACATATCAAACTTTCTTTACTCCTAAAAGCATTGCCTATAAAATAGAAAATATCTACTCAAGCGATATTGATAGCGCACTTGATTTTGATATAGCCACTCTTTTAGCAAATAGGCTAACGGGGGGGGGGGCAGAACACAAACTAATATCCCCATATTTCCCCTCTTTCCATCTAAACCTCCCAAGTCTCCCAAATTTCCAAAGCCTGCTAAATTCCCACACTTTGGCAAAGGTCGCTTAAATGTCGCTTAAGGTGCTTGTGGTGGGTTATGGCTCTATTGGCAAACGTCATGTGGAAGTGCTAGAGACTTACTTTAATGCCCAAATCACTCTCATTAGCCACCAGCCCCTCCCACACGCCTATGCCTCTCTGCAAGAGCTTCCCCAAATCAATGCTTTTGATTACTATATCATCGCTTCCCCCACGCATAAACATTTCGAGCACCTAAGAATGCTCGATACACTTTGTGAAAACAAAATCATTTTTGTAGAAAAGCCGCTTTTTGAGCAAGACTATCACTTTCAAGCAAGCGGTAAAAACACGATTTTCGTAGGCTTTTGTCTGAGATTTCACCCCATTTTTTGGCATATAAAAGAAAAACTCGCCCAAGAAAAGCCCTACTTTGTGCAAATTACTTGTGGCTCTTATCTCCCCTCATGGCGACAAGGCGTGAATTATCGTAATATTTATAGTGCCCATGCCAAGCAAGGGGGCGGAGTGCTACTTGATTTAAGTCATGAGCTTGATTATGCCCAATGGCTCTTTGGAGATATTATAAGCCATAGCATTAAAGGCTTTAATGGTAAAATCTCAGAGCTTGAAATCTCAAGTGATGACACACTAAGCTTTATCGCTCAAACCAAGCAAAATGTCCTCCTCAACCTTACCTGCGATTATTTCAGTAAAAATCCTAGAAGAATAATGTATATCCATACCCCCCACTCAAGCTTTGAATGCGACCTTATTAGCAATACTTTAAAAATCTACACAAAAGATCACTGCCTTACACAAACATTTCACTTCTCTCGCAATGAGCTTTTTGCCCTTATGCACCAAAATATCCTCTCCCATCCAAGCTTTGCTAGGAAGCGCATTTCACAAGATTTGCTCGACTTAAAGCTTACAGATAAAGTCCTCCCTAGTTTAGATTCAACACTTATGCAAACTCTCTCAAGGATTAAAAATATGAAACTCACACAAAATATTCTCTGCGTTATTGGCGCACGTGGCGGAAGTAAGGGCGTTAAAAATAAAAATATCACCCCCATTGCAGGCAAACCACTCCTTGCCTATACAATCATTCAAGCCCTGCAATCCCGCCTTTTCTCACATATAGTTCTAAGCACAGATTCACAAGAAATTGCAAAAGTCGGGCAGGAATACGGAGCAGAAGTCTTTTTCTTACGAGATAGTGCATTGGCAAGTGATGATTCAGGAAAGCTCCCAGCTATTAGAGACGCGCTTCTTAGAAGTGAGGCACATTATAAAACGCATTTTGATGTAATCTTTGATCTTGATGCGACAAGCCCATTACGTCTAGTGAGTGATATTACACAAGCTTATGAGCAGTTTGTAAGAGATGATAATGACATTCTTATTACCGCAGCCCCCGCACGCAAAAGCCCATATTTTAACTTAATCGAAGTTTTTGAAGACAATGGCACAAAAAGAGTAGATTTAAGTAAAAAGCCTAAAACGCCCATTTTACGCCGCCAAGATAGCCCAAAATGCTATGATATGAATGCGAGTATTTATATTTGGAAACGCGATGTTTTACTCCAATGCGATAGCGTATTTGTGCAAAATACCGGACTCTTTATTATGCCAGAAGAGCGAAGTGTAGATATTGACACCCCGCTTGATTTTGCCTTTGTGGAATTTATGCTTGAGCGTGCAAATAGCGTAAAAAGCAGCGGGGGGGGGGATAGTAAATACTTTATAACCCTCTACTCCACTCTTTCTCTTTTTTCCATTGTTTATCTTGTTTGTTATTCTAAGTTAGCTAGAGAATCTCTCCCCGAATTACTAGTCGCCCACAGAGATTCTTCGGCTTTTACAAAGCCTCAGAATGACAACAAGTCCAACCCACAAGACAAAATTACCTCACAAGGGAAGTTAGTTTGTCATTCTGAGGGAGCACGAAGTGCGACCGAAGAATCTCTCTTATCTACTAGAGACTTTTCAAAGGAATCGCTAGAAAATCTGCCCTATTGTCATTCTGAGCTTTCGCAAGAAAGCGAAGAATCTCTAAGCGAATTACTAGGGCTCAAAAGCAATTTTTCGCTTGCTTCACAAGTAAGACATAACAAACTTTCTAATGAAGCCTACAAAAATTCATCCCTATACACCAGAATGACAAAGTGGCTTCCAACCCAAGAAATCCAAGCAAAAAGGAGTATTGCATGATAGAGAATCTCGCCATTATCCCCGCACGCGGAGGAAGTAAAGGTATTAAAAATAAAAATATCAAACCTATGTGTAATAAGCCACTCATAGCCCATACTATTGATTTTATTAAGTCTATCCCCGCCTTTGATAAAATCATCGTTTCAACTGATAATGCAGACATTAAACACGTGAGTTTAGAATATGGAGCAGAGGTTATTGATAGACCAGCAGAGCTAGCTACCGATACCGCCCTAGCTATGGATGCTATCCGTCATGTAGTGCAAGTTTTAGAGGATTTGGGAGAGGAGATAGAGCATATCTATATCCTTGAAGCCACTTCACCCCTGCGACGCAAAAGTGATATACAAAAGTGCATAGAGATTCTAAAAAGTGGAGAGTATGATAGCATTGCCACGCTTGTGGCTTCAAATATCTCTCCGGGAAGACTATTTGAAATTAAGCAAAATATCATCACTCCCCTTATAGAGGGCTCAGAAGCACATAAACCCCGCCAAAGCCAGCCTAAAGCCTATCAATGTGATGGGATACTCTATGGCTTTAGCAATGCCATTTTGCAAAAAGAGCCGCTTGCCAAAGGCGCATTTTTAGGGAAAACATATCCTTATATCACACCCTATGAATGCCTTGATATTGACACACTTTTTGAATTTGTTTTAATCGAGCATTTACTGAGTTTAGGTTATCCAGAAAGGGGGCTAGAATGAAGCCCTATCTTTTAATCACGGGTGCAAGCAGCGGCGTGGGCAGGGCTTTAGTGCATTATCTTGCTCCAAGATTTTCTATCATCGCACTCGCAAGACGCAAACACGTTATGCAAAAAGATTTTAAAAATCTCCCTGATATAAAGATTATAGAATCTGATCTCAATAACCTAGAGCACTTAAAGCAAATATGCACCTCCCTTAGCCAAGAGTGCATAAACCCCTCATATATCATTAATTGCGCGGGGGTAAATACCCCTCAATATGGGCTTGATAGCCTCAATATGCAGGATTTAGACTATGCACTTAATGTTAATGCCAAAGCTCCATTTGTGATTATCACACATTTTCTTCACGCGATGAGGGAGCAAAATTTTGGACGTATTATCAATCTCACAAGTGGCGCACCACTCAATTGCGCCCCACATTTTGGCATTTATAGCGCTTCAAAAGCATTGCTAAATACCCTAAGCGTAACCTTAGCTAAAGAACTCATAGGCACAAATATTAAGCTTAATCTCCTCTCCCCGGGTCCTGTGCGCTCTGAAATGAGCCCAAATGCGACTTTAGAGCCAGATATTTGCTTTGAGATGACAGATTATCTCTTAGAGATAGATAGTAATGACCAAGGCGGGGGATTTTATTGGATTAAATATAAAGTCCCGCTATTTCCGGATTTAGAGGGAGTGCAATGGCTTCTTGGCAAAGGAAATGAAAAACTCGAAAGGATACTTGATGAAAACACTCAAAGAATTAGCAAACCTAGATGGCAAAATCGCCCTGATTACAGCGGGGGGGGGTATATAGGAATGGCGATAAGCGAGACATTAGCTGAGCTTGGGGCTTGTGTCATTTTGGCAAGCCGTGATAAGGCAAAATGTGAAAACAAAGCCAAAGAAATAGCACAAAAATTTCAAGTCAAAGCAAGCGGTGAAATGGTAGATATTACAGATACCCAAAGCATAAACGCCCTATGTGAAAAAATAGAGCGCGAGTATGGCAAGCTTGATATTCTTATTAGCAATGCCGCCCAGAGGAAAAAGAACACCCTAGAGAGTATAGACAAAGATGATTGGCTTTTTGATATGGAGCACTGCTTAAATGGCGTTTTCTACCTGATAAAAGCCTTTATCCCACTCTTAAAGCAAAGCAAGGGCTGCATTGTTACTATCGCTTCAATGTATGGGCATATCGCCCCTGATTATAGAATCTACAATAAAGAAAGCTATACCAACCCCCCTAGCTATGGGGCGGCAAAAGCGGGCGTTATACAATTTAGCAAATACCTAGCAAGCTTCCTTAGCCCGCAAGGCATAAGGGTAAATAGCATTAGCCCGGGTGCCTTTCCTTATGGATTTACCAATGATGATATGGAGTTTATGAGCAATCTCTCTAGTAAAGCTATGCTTAATCGCATTGGCACTCCAGATGATTTAAAGGGTGCCGTGGCTTTGCTTGCAAGTGATTTAGGCAAATTTATTACCGCACAAAATATTTGCGTTGATGGCGGCTGGAGAGAGTGGTAAGTGCAAACCCCACAGCGACGAAACAAATAAAAGGAGGAGCAAAATGGCAAATATGATTAAATTAGGCGTGATAGGCTTAAGTGAGGGTAATGGACACCCCTTTTCATTTAGCGCCATTATTAATGGCTATGACAAGCTTGCGATGAAACAAAGTGGTTGGGAAGTTATCTATAATTATCTTTTAAAATGCGATGAAATAGATTTTCTAAACCGCGAGCATATCGCTATCACTCATTGCTATACTCAAGATTTATTAATCTCTACTCAGTTAGCAGCTGCTTGTAAGATCCCACATATTGCACATAGCCTTAGCGAACTTGCCTCCGCACCTATTGATGCGGTGATTTTAGCACGCGATGATTGGCAAAACCACCTTGAATTTGCAAAAATATTTTTAGAGCAAGGCAAATTTGTATTTATTGACAAACCTCTTAGCCTAAGCCAAGAAGATATAGCATATTTCACACCATTTTTGCAAAGTGCTAAGCTTATGTCCTGCTCGGGTATGCGCTATGCAAGGGAGCTAGATACTATCCGTAAAGCCATTAGAGAAGATGGTGAAAAAATTTGCTTCATTGAGGCAAGCATTGGGAGTGCATGGGATAGGTATTTTATCCATTTGCTTGATGCTATTGCTGGACTTAGCGACTTCAAAGCCCAGCATATTGAAGTGATGAGGCTTGAGTACTGCATAAGTGTATTATTGGATTGCAAGGACTTTATAATCCAGCTTAATAACCGCCAAGCCCCATTCCAACCATGCTTTATGAATATCATCACAGATAAACATTCCTATAATATTACCTTGAGTGATAATTTTAGTGCATTTGCCCGGACTATGGGGCATTTTGTGGATTTTATAGAGGGGAAATATCATTTTGATTTCCGCCCCACTTTAGAATCTATGCGCATACTCTCTACCATTGACCAAGCCCTAAAAAGCAGCGGGGGGGGGGGATAGTAAATACTTTATAACCCTCTACTCCACTCTTTCTCTTTTTTCCATTGTTTATCTTGTTTGTTATTCCAAGTTAGCTAGAGAATCTCTCCCCGAATCACTAGTCGCCCACAGAGATTCTTCGCTTCGCAGAGGCTACGCTCAGAATGACAACAAGTCCCAAATGTCTTTCAGCAGTGGGATATATTCTCACTGCGATAAAATTAAATCGCACGAAGTGCCACCTCTTAAAGCGTCGCCCTTGTGGGGGATATATAAGGGGGAGGGAGCGACTTCGCAATTCAAGCCCCTCCCCCTTATAAAAAAAGAAAAAAGAGAATTACCAGCGACTCCGTTAGTTTGTCATTCTGAGCTTTCGCAAGAAAGCGAAGAATCTCTCTTATCCGCTAAAGACTCTTTAAACGAATCGCTAAAAAGGCAGCCACTTTCTTATTCTGAGCCCTCAATAAAGGGCGAAGAATTGCTTTTAAAAACACCAAAAGGCACGACTAGTGATTCGGACAGAGATTCTTCGCCTGCTATGCAGGCTCAGAATGACAAACTTTGCTACCCGCAAGGGAAATTACTTCGTCATTCTGAGCGAAGCGAAGAATCTCTAAAGGAATCACTAGTCGCTAAAAGAGATTCTTCGGCTTTTACAAAGCCTCAGAATGACAACAAGT
Organism: Helicobacter marmotae; assembly: GCF_003364255.1. Taxonomy (GTDB): domain Bacteria; phylum Campylobacterota; class Campylobacteria; order Campylobacterales; family Helicobacteraceae; genus Helicobacter_C; species Helicobacter_C marmotae. Next base: position 5,202 of record NZ_NXLR01000020.1, on the reverse strand, counting down.
CCCAAACGTCTTTCAGCAGTGAGATATATTCTCACTGCGATAAAATTAAATCGCACGAAGTGCCACCTCTTAAAGCGTCGTCGGGGTGGGGGATATATAAGGGGGAGGGAGCGACTTCGCAATTCAAGCCCCTCCCCCTTATAGAAAAAGAAAAAAGAGAATTACTAGCGAATCCGTTAGTTTGTCATTCTGAGCTTTCGCAAGAAAGCGAAGAATCTCTCTTATCTACTAAAAACTCCTTAAAGGAATCGCTAGAAAATCTGCCACTTTGTCATCACGAGCCCCCAATAAGGGGCGAAGAATTGCTTTCAAAAACACCAAAAAGCACGACTAGTGATTCGGACAGAGATTCTTCGCCTGCTATGCAGGCTCAGAATGACAAACTTTGCTACCCGCAAGGGAAATTACTTCGTCATTCTGAGCGAAGCGAAGAATCTCTAAAGGAATCACTAGTCGCTAAGAGAGATTCTTCGCTTGATTCTCAAGCTCAGAATGACAAAGTAATAGCATTTACTAGTAATTCCAGTAGCAATTCTTCGCTTCGCACTAGATATGGCAAGCTAACAACATTTACTAGAAATCCAAAAAGCAATTCTGTACCCCTAAAGGGGCAAAGATATGATAAAAATGACAAACTTTTTACCCCTATGAGAATATCAAGTTGTATATCCACTCAATATGACAAGCAAAATAAGCTCTTTTCCCCTCTAGCAAAAATCCCCAATATCGCACAAGAGGTGGCATAATGTATAAAGGAAAAAGCTTTATTGCCATTATCCCCGCACGCATGGGAAGTAAAGGACTAAAAGACAAAAACATAAAACCCCTTTGTGGGAAGCCACTTTTAGCATGGAGTATAGAATCTGCCCTTGATTGTGATTATATTGATGAAGTAGTAGTGAGTACAGATTCTACACTTTATGCAGATATTGCTTTATCTTATGGGGCAAGTGTGCCTTTTATAAGACCAGATTCTTTAAGTAAAGATACTACCACTACCTTTGAAGTATTAGAGCATTGTATTAATTATTATAAAGAAGTGTTAAACAAAGCATTTGATTATGTGGTGCTTTTAGAGCCTACAAGCCCGCTAAGAGAGAGGGGAGATATAAATAGAGCTATAGAGCAGCTCCATAAACATAAAGATGCTCAAAGCATAGTAGGAATATGCGCCACTTGTGGCTCTAACCCAGCATTCCTTGTGCATTTAGACAAAGGCTTTATCCGCCCTTATGAAAACACAAACTTCGCCCCGATAAGACGCCAAGAGATTAAACCTGTGTATTTCTTTGAAGGCAGCGTGTATATCAGCCAAACTCACGCACTTTTAGCACATAAAAACTTCTATCATCATCTCACTTTAGGCTTTGAAGTCCCTAAATGGAAGAGCTTTGAAATAGATGATGAAGATGATTTTATCATTATCCAAGCCCTAGCTACACATTATAAACACAAACTTCAACACAAGGAGCAAAAATGAATTACCAAGACGCATTGCTAAAAGCCATTCCCGGAGGGGCTCATACATACTCAAGGGGGTATGACCAATACCCCAGTAATGCCCCGCAGATTCTTAAATCTGGCAAGGGCGCGTATGTATATGACCCTAGTGGGGAAGCATTTTTAGACTATGGCATGGCTTTAAGGGCGGTTGTGCTAGGCTATGGGGATAAAAGAGTGAATGCGGCTGCTATAAAACAAATCAAAAATGGCAATAACCTAACCCGCCCCTCACTCATAGAGTTAGAAGCCGCGCAAACGCTCATTTCCGCCATTGATAGCATAGATATGGTGAAATTTACCAAAAATGGCTCAAGTGCGACAAGTGCTGCAGTAAAGCTCTCTCGAGCTTACACAGGGAGAAACCTCATCGCGCGGTGTTTGCAACACCCATTTTTTAGCTATGATGATTGGTTTATTGGCAGCACAGAAGTGCGGCGTGGTATCCCTCAACATATACAAAATGACACCCTTACTTTTAACTATAATGACATTCACTCCTTAGAATCACTTTTTCAAAACTATCCTAATCAAATTGCCTGCGTGATTTTAGAGCCAGCCAATTTAGAACACCCTAGAGATAATTTTTTACAAAATGTAAGGGAGCTTTGTAATAAACATAAGGCAGTGATGATTTTAGATGAAATGATTACAGGCTTTCGTTGGCATATTAAAGGAGCGCAGCATTATTATGGAGTAATGCCTGATTTATGCACCTTTGGCAAAGCTATGGCAAATGGCTTTTCAGTCGCAGCCATAGGGGGTAAAAGAGAAATTATGAGTTTGGGGAGTATTGAATTTAGCGGGAGTGAGAGGGTATTTTTACTCTCTACTACGCATGGCGCAGAGATGTCGCCTTTGGGGGCTTTTGTAGAAACATATAGAATCTTAAAAGAAGAAAATATAGGAGATTATCTCTGGGATTATGGGAGAAAATTAGTGCAAGGCATCAATCAAATAGCAAAAGATTTGTCCATAGAGAAGCATTTTGTAGCCACAGGTATAGAATGCCAGCCCTATATCCTTACCTTTGATGAAAAGGGAGAATCTAGCCTTGCCTTTCGCACGCTTTTTTTGCAAGAAATGATGAAATCAAACATTCTCTTTCCCTGCATTAGTATGAGCTATGCCCATAAGCAAAAGGAGCTTAAGCTTACACTAGAAGCAGTGGCAAAAAGCCTAGAAGTCTATAAAAAGGCTTTGAAAAGCGGGGTTGGGGCTTATCTGCAAGGAGAAGTCATAAAGCCTGTATTTAGGAAATATAATTAAAGTTATACTATCAAAACAAGGAGAAATAATGCCAGATATGTATTTAGAGAGTATGAGGGCTGATAAAGCATTAGCACAAGCCTATTTTAGTAAATCCATACACAAAAGCGAGCAACAAAAGGCTTTAGAATCTTTGCTTACTCAAGCGATAGAAGATAAAGTTTTAAGTAAAAATGCTCCATATAAAATCGCAGACCTTGCGTGCGGGGGAGGGACTTTAAGCTATCATCTTGCCTCCTTTTTTCCCAATGCGACCTTTAGCTTGCTTGATTACAACACCGATGGCTTAGATTTAGCCAAAGCAATCAATGCACCCTTTAGCGAGAGGATGGAGTTTATCTTAGGAGATTTAAGGGAACTCCCCTTTTTAGACAATAGCTTTGATTTAGTGTTTTGCTGGCAAGCTCTAAGCTGGGTAGCAAAAGAAGATATAGCAAAAATTTTTACTCAAATCACAAGAGTGCTAAAGCCAAAGGGGCGGCTCTTTGCCTCAAGCCTATTTAATACTGAATTTGATGTAGATTTATATACAAGCATTTGTGATAGAACTCGCCCCTCACACCTTGAGCCCGGCACAAAAAAGGCGCGCATAAATGGCTATTACAACACATATTGCACACAAAGTATAAAAGAAATGCTCCAAGGCAAGGTAAGCTCCTTTGAGATTCTGCCCTTTAGCCCCAATATTGACCTCAAAAAAGACCCGAAAAATCGAGGTATAGGGACTTTTACGCTTTCTGTTAGTGATTCTCCACTTTTAAAAGAGCATTCAGTTTTGTTACCTCATTGCACAGATTTAGAGAATTTGAGGGGAATATCGCAGACTCTTGCTCACCCCTCAAATTCTCTAAAAGCTACACAAGCAGGCAAGCAATCCTTAGAATACTATGAGCAAGAACCCCTAGAGGGCGAAAATAAACACATACAAGGGCAAACTAGAGAATCCGACCCCACTTGTCATCACGAGGGAAGGCGTAGTGGAGGCGAAGAATTGCTCTTATCTACTAAAGACTCTTTAGAGGAATCACCAGAAATTCTCCAAGTTTGTCATTCTGAGGGAGCACGAAGTGCGACCGAAGAATCTCTTTCAAACCTACTAGAAAGCCCACAGAGATTCTTCGGGGCTGAAGCCCCTCAGAATGACAACAAGTCCAACCCACAAGATAAAACTACCTTACAGGGGAAATTAGTTTGTCATTCTGAGGGCGGGCGTAGCCCAACCGAAGAATCTCTACCCAAGTCACTAGTCGCTAAGAGAGATTCTTCACCCCTTGCAGGGGTTCAGAATGACAATAACTCCCAAACATCTTCTAGCAGTGAAGTATATCTTCACACCAATACTCAAAGCCCTGAAAATATGCTGGGGGGGGGGGAGCAGTATAAATACTGCCCCAAAAAGGCTACAAATCTCTGCTGGTATGCTGCTCAATTGGGGGATACTCCACATTATAAAATAACTTCCCTCATAGATTCTTCTATAACTTCCTTTATGGAGGTGGCATAATGCACACCTCTACTCCTCACAACACTTTTGCTCCTCTTATCCCCTCTTTACATAAGCATTTGCACAAGCAAATTTCTCAATTCTTTGAGCCTCCTCTATTAGATGAGAAAATCACAGATATTGCGTTAGCTAAGTTTCACTTCTGCACGCACGCAATAGAAGAAAAATACTTCCAACATGGTAGCTTAAGTATGCAGGATTTTTATCATTCTGATAAATATGCGATGTTTTTATGCTTCCTTCAAAGTGCCTACGCTCTAGCAAAGCAAGATAAAGTCGCTACACAAATTTACTATCTCAATAAAATTTTGCATAGCATTGATGTATTTTATGAAATCTCTCTCCCTGATATTTTTATCTTCACTCACCCGCTAGGCAGCGTGCTAGGGCGGGCAAAATATAGCAATTTCCTAAGCATATATCAAAACTGCACTATTGGAGGCGATGAAAGAGGCGGGCATATCTATTACCCTAGCTTAGGCGTAGGCGTGGCACTCTATGCAGGAGCAAAAATTATAGGCAAATGCGACATTGGAGATAATGTAATCTTTGGGGCTAATAGCTTTATTATTAATTGTGATGTGCCAAGCAATAGCATTGTCGTAGGGAGCTACCCCAATCACAGAATCTTAGCCAACCCTAAATGCGTTTTAAAAGATATTTTCCACACAAAGCTTACATATAGCCAAGCTAAAACACTCAATTTAACACAAAAGGAGCAAAAATGAATACAATCAAAGGCTGTAAAATCTGCGGATTCCCTATAGAATACCGCCCTAATCTCTTCTGCGAAAATGGCGTGTGCGGGGCGTGTATCAATGCTAAGGCAAAGCAAAATATTGACTTTAAGGCAAGGCAGGAATGGCTAAGTGCGCATTTAGAGCAAAGTAGGCAATTAGCTGGGGGGGGGGGAATATGATTGCGTAGTG
>NZ_NXLR01000001.1 GCF_003364255.1 Helicobacter marmotae | reverse complement strand
ATTTACGGCTTCTTGGAGGCTTTGAGATTCATGTGAGAGTGTATGGGCAAAGTCAGAATTGGTTTGGAGCATTTTACGTATTTCTTGTCCTAGAGTGTTAGTAACAACTTCTACTCTACCATTGGCATCTTTTACTTCTGTAGTGAAGTCAAGCTTAGTGTAGGAGTCAAAGACTCTTGCTATTTCATTCGTATCACTACCTATTTTATGTTGTAGGTCATCTAGCATATGATTAAGGACATTTTTAAGTTCATTGAGTTGGGGGTTATGAGGTTTTTCAGTAATTCTTGCTCTAAAGTCTCCTTGCTCTATGGTTTTAGCTGTTTCTACAGATTGTTCTACGGCTTTGGCATCTTGCTCTAAGCCTATTTTGGTTTGTTGTATGTTTTCATTAATGGCTAATCCCATTTGACCAAGTTCGTCTTTGCTTTTAATAATCAATGGTTCCGGAGCGGTTTTGGTCTCATAATTTAAGTATTGGAAAAATCTGAAAAGGAAGTCTTTGATTTTTGGAATGGGGCTGAGATAGAAACGAATAATAAAGTATAAAATGGTGCTGCCTAAAATCATTAAAACTACAGCAATAAGACTTGCTTGCAAAAATGTCCTATTAACTGCATTGGTATAGTCATCCATGCTTGCAGCCGCTACAATAGTCCAACCAAAGGGGAATTGCTTATAGTAAGCTACGCGTGTGCTTTTGCCGTCATTAGAAAAACTGATTTTTCCTTCTTTGTTGCCTTGAGCCAATGCTTGTTTAAGCGTCGTTTCTGCGGGTAGGGGAGTGGCGTTTGCTATGATTTTTGGATCCTCATGTGAGAAAATTGTGCCTGTGGTATCGGTAATGAAAATATTGAGGCTAGGTAATTCTGGTCGTTTGAAATTTTGGAATCTTGCTTGGAATTCTTCAACCACAATGTCTAAACCAATGACCCCATAAAATTTGCCATTTTTGTGGAGTGGATAAGTAGCAGTGGCTATCATTTTACCTTTTGAAACCTCACCTTGAGAAATATATGTGCGGGTTACAATGGGGGCATTAGCCTTTTTGGTATCAACATACCAATCTCGCCCCCTCAAGTCATGTATAGCATCCCATTGATCTGATAAGGGGTTGGAGTCGCCATAGTTTTCAGTTAATGTCTTGCCATCGCTATCATAAACGACATACACAGATACATAGTGTATTAAATCAGCAGTATCACGCAAAAGGCTACGTTGGGCTAAAACATCATTTTTATTTGTATTTTCAAGATGGTTAGCAATAAAACGTAGATGTTGCTGTGCCTCTATATTCATAGTGATGTTTATTGTTGTGTAAGAGGAGTTGAGCGCTAACTGCTGCAAACTTTCATAGAGTTCAACAGTGTTTTTGGAAGTGTTTTTGTAATTGAATAGAGTAATAATAGCTAGAAGCAAAATGACAATAACAACAACGACAAGAACGAGTTTAGCGGTGAGCGACCTAAGCATTTGTATCTTCCTTATTGGTATGAATAATTAAATGAAAATTTATACATTCTAACTCAAAAAGTTTAAAATTATCATAAAAACCTATAAAAACGCTAGCCTTAAACTTTAAATGTGTAACAAATGCCAACAAAACGTTCGCCCATAGTATGAAGCAGGGTTTTTACCTTTTGTATTTCTCTAAAATATGCTTTGAATCCTTGGTGGGTAGCAAAAGATTCTAAAAGTGTGAGGATATTCATTTTTTCAATTAGGGCACGCGCTTGTGAAGTACGAAATACATTCTCAAAGCCCGCATTGCATAGAAGCGTATCAAGATATGTAAAATTGACATCATATGTTATATCAGCCTTTTTATAAAGCGTGTGAAAATCCCCATTTTGGGCAAGAAAATCCATAAGCGTTTGGACATGATGTTGGAGGTAAAAGCGAGGATTAAATGCAAGGGAATGGGTTTGGTCATATCCTCCATAATCAAAACTCATAAGATAGCATTGTTGGTAAGCCTTGCTAAATTGCCCAAGAGATGAGATAAAATCCTCCCATAAGGGCATAATACCGCTATAGTCTGCAGGGTATTTATAAGTTTGGATGATAGAGCGGGTATGGGCATTTATATTTTGCCATATACCGCGCCATATGTGGGAATCTTGTGTAATATGCAGCATGGCGTTATTGTGTATCACTTCACAAGGGAAGCTATCAAAAAGTTCATTACTGATAATAAAAAGGCTTGTTTGTGGCTTTGGTTGCGGGGCGGAGTTTAGGTCTTTGTAAGTGGCAAAGTGTAATGGCGTTTGCTTAGCAAGCAGGGCGAAATGAGCACTTTGTGTTTGTGCTAAATTATCTAGGGGCTCAATGGTGATAAATGAGCACTGCTGCATGACATTTTGGCTAAGGGCGTCAAGGAAAAGTGCAATATCTCCAAGCAGATAGCCTTTATCCGCGCCGATTTCTATAATATGTAAAGGCAGGTAGAGTGAGCCTTTTTCAAGTAGGGAGAGGATATAAGAGGCAATGGCTCCGCCAAAGAATTTGCTTGCACTTACTGAGGTATAAAAATCCCCCTTTGTGCCTACTCTATGGGGTGTAGTGTAATATCCATTTTCTCCATAGAGGCTTTGAGACATATAGAGGCTAAATGGAATACTCATCTTTAATTTTTGAGGCTTTTTAGGGCGTTTCTTAGGCGAGCAAATCCTTCATCTATCTCATCGTTTGTGATAGTCAATGCAGGGAGGAAGCGCACTACCCCTTTGCCTGATTTAAGCACGATTACGCCATGTTCGAGTCCTGCGGCAATGATAAGGGGTTGCAAGGCTGGATCTTGGGTATAGAGCCCGCACATAAGCCCTAAGCCGACTTTATGCGTGAATATATGAGGAAAGTCATCTACAAGGCTTGTAAGCTGGGTGTGAAAGAGATTGATAGTCTTATCAAGTGTTTTGTTTGTGTATAAATTATGCAAAATCTCAAGTGTTTCTAGCCCTGCTGCACAACTTAAGGGATTCCCCCCAAAAGTACTTCCATGATCTCCATGGGTAAAAATATCAATCAGTGAAGTAAGCACTGCACCAATAGGCACACCGCCCGCTAGCCCCTTAGCAGTAGTGATAACATCTGGGTGTATGCCATAGACTTTGGAGGCGAATAATTCCCCGCAGCGGAAGATGCCTGTTTGTACTTCATCTACCATAAGGAGAATGTCTTTTGTTTTAAGGTATGTACTAAGTGCGATTATTTTATCTTTATCCATAGGGGCTATGCCACCCTCGCCTTGTACAAGCTCAAGTAGCACGGCGCAAGTATGGCTATCAATGTGATTATAAATATCATCAATATCTTTAGCATATATAAACCCATCGGGGAAGGGACCAAAATGTTCGTGCATTTTCTCTTGCCCTGTAGCTTTGAGAGAGGCAATGGTGCGACCATGAAAGCTAGAATCTAAAGTGATAATTTTATAGGCATCTCTCCCCTCGCCATATTTGCGTGCTATTTTAATGGCACATTCATTTGCTTCTGCTCCAGAGTTGCAGAAAAATACTCGCATATCGGGCTTTTGTGTTATATTTTCACAATAGAGCTCTACAAGCTTTTGTGCTAAGAGGGCTTGATTGGGTATATAGTAAAGATTTGAAGTATGCAAAAGATTTTGAGCTTGTTTGGCTATGGCTTGAGCTAGGCTGGGGTTAGCATGACCTATGCTGCATACAGCAATGCCTGAGCCAAAGTCAATATATTCTCTGCCCTGTATATCATAAAGGCGTGCATTTTCGCCGCGAGTAAATGCTACCTTTGAGCGAGCATAAGTATGGAGAACAAACTTTTCATCGAGTTTTTCAATTTGTGCCATATCTATTTGTGTTTTTTGCATTTGCATTCCTTAGTTTTGGCGGGATTAGGTTTTTGTTAGCAGAAAGTGTGAATTATATCCAAAAAAGATGTATGTTGTTATTTGTGGAGCGTTTTTTGCTATGGGCTACTTGCTTAATAATATAGCAGAGCCCTAAAGTGCAGAGATTATTGATAGGATTCTATAAAGGAGTGTGGTTTGCGTATTGAAACAAACATAATGCCCCAAATGCCATTGCATTCTACAAACCAAAAAGGCATAGATACTCATTCCAACGCTAATAACGCCCTCTATGCAAAGATGGATACAAAGAAAGATATTCAGCCACAAAATAGCACGCAAAATAGCACGATGGACACTCTTCAAAATGCAGATAATACAGATATAGATGAGATAAATCAAAGTAATCAAGTAGAGCCCACACAGAGAGAGACTTTAAACTCACAAAGCCCACAATCCACAGAGGGGGAAAATCGTATCACCTATGGGTTAAAGGTATTGGAATTAATGAGTGATGAGGAGTATCAGGCATTTTTATGGGCGACACAAGATTTGAGTGAGAGTGAAAAAATCCTTCTCGCCCAAAGTCTCTACCGCTTTACGACTTTTTATCAAGGGAAGCTAAAGCACACGCATGAGATGAGTAGAGACAAGCTTAATGCCCATAGGGCTTTTGGTGTGGAGCAATCAATGATAGATGACTTTATACAGCGCTATAAAAATGCCTATGATAAGTTATTGCACTCTTAAATATTAAAAGAGCCCTTTCTCTCAAAGTGCTCTTAAGCTTGACTTTAGTACTTTTTGCATAAAATTGCCGACTCTCTCTTAAAGTCAAAGTAGCTCAGCTGGTTAGAGCGCTGGTCTCATAAGCCGGAGGTCGGGAGTTCAAGTCTCCCCTTTGACACCATCTCCTAAGATTATCCAAAGGTTCTATTATGCTTTTACCTAAACTTTTTGTTGTGGTGCCTTGCTTTAATGAAGAAAATATGATTTCACATACTTGTGAGAGGTTATTTGCGAAATTGCGCACAATGATAGAATCTCGCATAATCGCACCACAAAGCGGGATTGTTTTTGTCGATGATGGCAGTAGCGATAACACTTGGCAGGTAATGAAGCATTTAGCACAAGATTCTTTAGCACAAGACTCCACACTCTGCCCCCCCCCCTGTTAAGCTAAAAGCAAGCCCCGATTCTTTTTCTCTTGTTTTTTTGAAACTCTCTCGTAATTTCGGGCATCAAAATGCCCTTTTAGCCGGCTTAGAATATGTAGCAGATAAATGCGATTGTGCCATTAGTATTGATTGTGATTTGCAGCAAGATGAAAATGTGTTTGATGAATTTATCGCCAAATATCAAGCGGGCAGTGACATAGTCCTAGGCATTCGCAAAAGTCGCTCAACCGATTCAGTGTTTAAAAAATATAGCGCTATGGTGTTTTATGATTTTATGAAGCTTATGGGCACTCAAGTGGTTAAAAACCATGCTGATTATCGCTTATTAAGTGCAAAGGCATTAAAGCTCCTTTGTCGCTATAAGGAAAGTAATTTATTTTTACGCGGTGTGATAATGGATATGGGATTAAAGCATGATAGGGTGTATTTTGATGTCAAGCCTAGAGATGTTGGTTTGAGCAAATACACATTAAGGAAGATGTTTGCTTTTGCATTAGAGGGTATTACAAGCTTTAGCGTTGCCCCTTTGAGACTTGTAAGCATAATGGGGGTGATATTTTTCTTGCTTGCGTTTGTCTTTTTGTGCTATGTGCTTTATGTGAAGTTTTGGACAGATAATGCGATTTTTGGTTGGGCTTCTACGGCGATATTGCTCTGCTTTTTTAGTGGGATTCAGCTTTTGAGTTTGGGGATTATTGGCGAGTATGTTGGTAAAATTTATACAGAATCTAAAAGGCGTCCGCGCTATGTTATAGAGGATATGATGAGTTATGGGCAACCACAAGACATATAGACTTGTGGTTATTGCATTATTTTAATGGAGCTTCGAGGGCTATTTCTACTTGAGACCAAGTAAGTCCATCATGTGGAGCATTTTCTTGTAGGCTTAAACGCGCTTCTTCTGCACCAAATTGACTTAAATCAATCACACCTTTTGCGACTAGTTTTTTATTTGCTACTTCAAATTGCATAGGTACTTTGTCTGTTTTCCCATTCATTCGCACACTTGCTAAAATAGTTCCAGTGTTTTTACCCTCAATCACTTCTTTGAAAGTTACTTTAATGGGCTCTTGTTTTTTGAATTTTGCGAAGAAAAATGTACGCACGGTTTCATTTTTACCCTCATCATCAAGATTTACACTATTTGCGTTGATTGTGGCTGTGGCGTTATTGAGTTGTGATTCTAAGCTTTGAGTCTTATTGGGTGTGCCAAATTTGAACTTTACTTCATCAAATGTCCCACTTACGGCAACTTTTTCTGGTGTTTTAAAGGCTGTCCATTTTACCTTTGCATTTGCGCTATCGATAGTTGCAGCACATACCATACTTCCCACAAGGGCTAAGCTTGCAATAATTTTTGTCATATCGTCTCCTTTTGTGAATTATTTGTGAAACGCATAAGTATAGAATAAAAACACAAATAATTTTTTTCCATTTTGTTTATTTTGTGTGGAATTCCTAGTGAAGGTGCAAGAAAAGTGTGTAGTAGCAATGGATTAAAGCGACTTTGTTATAATGCCATCTATCTTTATCAAGGATTGTGTGATGAATATTTTGCAAAGCATTAATGACTTTAATGAAGCCAAGCAGGTTATTCCCGGAGGGGTGAATTCTCCCGTGAGGGCGTTTGGCTCGGTTGGGGGGACACCTCGCTTTATAGCAAAAGGCAAGGGTGCCTATATTTATGATGAAGATAACAATATGTACATTGACTTTGTGCAAAGCTGGGGACCATTGATTTTTGGGCATGCTGATGCAGTGATAGAATCTGCCATTATAGAAGCGATAAAAGACGGACTTAGCTTTGGCGCACCCACAGAGAAAGAAACAACGCTCGTTAAGCAAATTATCACCCTCACACAAAGCGTAGAGAAAATGCGTCTTGTAAATTCCGGCACGGAGGCTACAATGAGCGCATTAAGGCTGGCTAGGGCATATACGCAAAAAGATGATATTATCAAGTTTGAGGGCTGTTATCATGGGCATTCTGATAGTTTGCTTGTAAGTGCGGGAAGTGGCTGTGCGACCTTTGGACATCCAAGCTCGCCGGGTGTGCCAAATGATATATCCAAACACACACTGGTAGCACGATATAATGATATAGAATCTGTGCGTTTGTGTCTTGAAGAGAGCAAAAATGTAGCGTGTGTAATTATTGAGGCGTTAGCTGGAAATATGGGATTTGTCCCTGCTGATGAGGAGTTTATGAGGGATTTGCGAGCTTTGTGCGATAAGCATAATGCCCTTTTAATTATCGATGAAGTGATGAGTGGCTTTAGGGCTTCTTTAAGGGGGGCAATAGGGCTCTATAATGTAGAGGCGGATTTGGTTACTTATGGCAAGGTGATTGGAGGGGGTATGCCTTTGGCTGCTTTTGGTGGCAGGGCGGATATTATGGATATGCTCTCCCCTGTGGGTAATGTCTATCAAGCCGGAACTTTAAGTGGGAATCCTATTGCAGTGAGTGCGGGATTAGCGACTTTATGTCAAATCAAAGCAAACCCAATGCTATATGAGGATTTAGAAGGGCTTGCAAAAAGACTTACTAGTGGCTTAAAAGCCGCAGCCCTAGCGCATAACATTCCTTTGCAGGTGGATTGCAGGGGGAGTATGTTTGGGTTTTTCTTTAATGATAAACAGGTGAAAAATTTTGAACAGGCAAAATGCAGTGATGTAGCGATGTTTGCAAAATTTCATCAAAAGATGTTAGAAAAGGGCGTGTATTTTGCCTGCTCGCAATTTGAAACGGGCTTTATCTGCTCTGCGATGAATGAGGCGATGATTGATGAAGTGATTTCTAAGGCACAAGAGGCATTTACTGAAATAGCGTATGAGGATTAGATATGGAGAGTGAAAAAAAAGGCGTGCGGTCGCAAGATACTTTAGAGAGTAAGAGCACGCAAAAAGAGCAAGAAACACAAGAGAAAAAGCCCGCTTTAAATGCTGTTGTGAGAGGGGCAAATGAGCTAAGTGTAGGCATTTCCATTGTCGTGGCTATATTGCTTGGCATAGGCATAGGCATACTTTTAGAAAGGCTAAGTGGTATGACTTGGACATTTTGGCTTGGCGTATTTTGGGGTGTGGCAGCGGCGATTTTAAATGTATATCGTGCTTATAAAAGAGCCCAAAAGGAGGCTAAGGAGTTGGCAGCTAATCCTCGCTATAGCTACAAGGGCGATAATTGGGAAGATGATGAATGATGAAAGCGGTGGCTTTTACTCTATTAGGTATAAGTGTGATTGGGGGGATTGCTGCATATATGCAAGGCGTAGATTCTCTAGCGAGCTTTGAAGCGGGGTTTTTGGGCTTTGCCTTTATCGTGGGGAGCTCTTTTTATTCATTACTTAAGCGCATAAAACATAAAGAAAATAAAGCAAGTGATACACAAGACACACAAGAGGAAGACACACAGGATAATATAGGATTTTCTGTGCGTCTTGTGGTAGGAGCACAAGTGAGTTTATCCTTTTTACGCCTTTTTGGCTACATACTCTTTGCTTTTATTGTCTTTTTATTGCTGAAGTATCAAATCATGTCGCTTGCATGGTTTTTTATAGGTTTGGTAGTAGCGATGATAGCGTTTGTGATAATAGGCATAGGCATTATGCGTAGCAAAGGCGCATTGCATTTGTAATTTATTGATAAGGCACAGAGGTGTGTTACTTAGGATAATTTAGGTAAATACTATACAATATGAGTTTATAAGCATTAAAGGAGCAAATATGGGAATCCAAAAATTTAAAGTGTTTGTTGATGAGTATCAAAAAAGGTCTGATTATAAAGAGCCATTAGGTTTTGGTATAGCGAGAGTAGATATTGGTAAAAGATCTAAAGCTGTGCTTTGTGCGACTTATCCTACGATGAATTGGCAAGGTGAGAATCTTGGCACTTATGCGGTGTTTATGGCAGCAGCACAAGAAGCAGAGCTTATCTCTAAAAGTGATAATGAAGCCATTTATGGGATTAATGTTGAGTTTATTAATAAGGCTTTAGAGATTTATACTCCATTTTTGAGTGAGGCATTGGGGGATTGTCAAACGCATAAAAATATTCAAGTTATTTTAGAGCTAAAAAAACAAGCCAATAAAGGCAAGTTAAGGACAAAAGGCGGGAGATGTGTGTATCGTTTATGCGTTGTGTATAAGGATACAAAATGCGAGAGTGTGGAATCTGCTTATCTCAAGCTTTTAGCCCTTTCTTTGGGTAAAGCCCCTTTGCGTTCATTGCAGCTTGATGGCATATTTGGCTTATTGCAAAATGTAGCATGGAGTGGCAATAAACCCTATGAGCTTGAGTGGCTTAGGGAAAATGAAGTGCGCTTAAAAATAGAGGGTAAATTCCCGCATATTGACTTTGTAGATAAATTTCCAAGATATTTAATGCAAGTGATCCCTCAATATGACAATATCCGCTTGTTAGATAGTGCCAAAACCCGCTTTGGTGCGTATTTGGGCACAGGAGGCTATACACAAATGCCCGGGGCAAGCTATGTGAATTTTAACGCTGGGGCAATGGGAGCATGTATGAATGAAGGGCGCATTAGCTCAAGCGTAGTTGTAGGTGAGGGCACAGATATTGGCGGAGGCGCGAGTATTTTAGGCGTGCTTAGTGGAGGAAATGCCGACCCCATTAGCATTGGTAAAAATTGTCTCTTAGGTGTCAATAGTGCTACAGGCATAAGTTTAGGCGATGGCTGCATAGTCGATGGAGGCATAGCAGTGCTAGCTGGAGGGGTGTTTTATATTACTCCAGAAGAAGCTGCAAAAATCGCAGAGATTAATGATACATTTGCAATTAAGCCAAGCAATCTCTACAAAGGCAGAGAGCTTTCAGGCAAGCATGGGATTCACTTCCGCTGTGATAGTCAAAGTGGCAAAATGATAGCTTTTAGGAGTAATCGCAAAATTGAGCTCAATAGTGCTTTGCATTAAAAGTGGCATTATTTTTGCTATAAGCTTTTATAGCTTAAAGGCGAATTTATAGACCAGAGGGATATATGATGAAAATAATGTTTCGGCTTGTGTATGCACTTGCTTGTATTGTCGCGGTAAGCTTGGCAGAGCCAGAGGAAAGCGAGGGGGCGATTGCTACCTCTCCTTCTTCTGGGGCTACTTCTACCCCTGCCTCTACCCCAGCTCCTACGCCTGCTGCCCCTCAAGCTTCCACTCCAACAACTCAAAATACTTCGAGTGCAGGTCTTTTAGATTCTCTCCCGCTTACTCCTGCAAATCAAGTTGATGGTGCTCCGCTAGATGATATGCTTGAGAATATTAATCAATCTAATACTACCCTTAGGGCGGCTATGGGCTTTGCAAAAGATGGTGATTATGAGAGTGCATTGGGGCTTTTTGCGCAATCTTGTGAGCAAGGCAATGCTGCAGGCTGCTTTGGCACAGGCTTAATTTATATGTATGGAGCAAATAATGGTATGCCTCAACCCCAAAAGGCTGTAGATTATTATTATAAGGCTTGTGTAGGCGGCGATGCGGTGGCTTGTGCGAATCTTGCAATGGCTTATGATAATGGGCAGGGCGTAAAGGAAGATAAAGACCAAGCCGCCCAGCTTTATGAAGTGGCGTGTCAGGGGGGAGATTCTTTGGGTTGTACGAATATTGGCTGGATGTATGCCAATGGTGTGGGCGTGAAGAAAGATTATCAAAAAGCCCTAGCACTCTATAATCGTGCTTGTCAGTTAGGGAGTGATTTGGGTTGCTATAATCTTGGGCTTATGAGTAACACCTATAATATATATGGTATGACAAAAGATACTATGAGTTATGTTGAGATGAATTATGTCGCATGTCAGCAAGGTGATATTGTAGGCTGTGGGAATCTAGGCTGGATGTATGCTACAGGCTCCAATGGCGCAGATAAAAGCTATTATAATGCAGCTAAATACTTTACCATCGCATGTGATAGCGGGCATATCCAAAGCTGTAATAATCTAGGTGTGCTCTATGATGGCGGATTTGGGGTGAGGCAAGATAAACGCAAGGCATTAGAGCTTTTTGGCTTGGCATGTGATTATGGTTTAGAATCGGGCTGTGAGAATTATTCGCTAATGAAAACTAAAGGAAGCGTAAGCTCAGGCAGTAGCCTACTTTTTGGCATTAAATAATGCGACTTAATCAATATATCGCTCACCATAGCCAGTATTCCCGCAGAGAAGCAGATAAGCTTATACAAGAGGGGCGCGTAAGAGTAGGGCGCACAAAGGCTACTTCTCATTATGTGCTACAAGAGGGAGAAGCAGTCTTTATCGATGGGCAAAGGCTAAAGCCAGAAAAGCATTTTACCTGTATAGTCTATCATAAGCCTAAGGGCGAATTAGTTAGCAAAAGTGATGAACGTTCCCGCCGTGTGATTTACCAGAGTTTGGGGGAGAAGTTTAGGCATTTTGTATATGTGGGACGATTGGATTTTGCAAGTGAGGGTTTGCTTATCCTTACAGATAGTGCTTATGTAGCAAAGTCTTTAATGGAATCTTCAATGGAGCGCTCTTATATCCTAAAAATTGATACATCTATCACTCAAGAGATGATACGTGCTATGGAAGAGGGATTTGTATGCGAAGATGCTCGCATAGGAGGACACCCTAAGAGTTCTATTGTGAGTATGGATTTTGCGCCTTTTGCAAAATATCAGATTCTCAAAAATGATAAAAAATATAGCAAATTAAAAGTGAGCATTACGGAGGGGAAAAACCGCGAGTTAAGGCGGTTTTTTGGTGCATTTGGAGCAAATGTAGTAGATTTAAGGCGCATAAGCTATGGTTTTGTGCATCTTAATGCCCTCCCTTGCGGCAAGAAAAGATATTTTAATAAAGATGAATACAAGCAGTTACATACCTTTTTAGAAGCACAAAAACAGCATAATTATTTACATAAATATTAATTTACATATTGTATTTATAATTTTACGATACAATCTAAACATAATCCAAAGGCTATAAAGAAGCTTAAATATGGGCTTAAGGAGAAAGCAAAGTGATACACTTAAAAGGCATTCATAAGACCTATCCTAATGGTTTTGTCGCCCTAAAGAATATTGATTTAGAAGTATCACAGGGCGATATTATGGGGATTATTGGGTATTCTGGAGCGGGTAAAAGCACATTAGTGCGTATTATTAATCGCCTTGAAGAAGCCAGCAGCGGGGAACTTAGAATTAACAATATTGATATGTTTTCTCTTAATCAAAAGCAACTCCAAGTCCAAAGGCAAAAAATTGGTATGATTTTTCAGCATTTTAATTTACTCGGTGCGAAAAATGTATTTGATAATGTCGCTTTTGCATTGCAAATTGCTAAATGGGATAAAAAAGCGATAAAGCCACGAGTAAATGAGCTTTTAGAGCTTGTGGGCTTAAGCGATAGGGCAGCGTTTTATCCTAGTCAATTAAGTGGTGGGCAGAAGCAGAGAGTGGCTATTGCAAGGGCATTGGCAAATTATCCTCACGTGCTTTTATGCGATGAAGCCACTTCAGCCCTTGATACAAAAACCACGCGTTCTATACTTGCACTCTTGCGCGAGATTCAACAAAAGTTTGCCTTAAGTGTGGTGCTTATTACACATCAAATTGAAGTCGTGCGGGAAATTTGTAATAAAATGTGTGTAATGAGTGAGGGTGAGATTGTGGAGAGAGGAGATGTAGATTCTATTTTTAGCAATCCTAAACATCATATTACGCGCGAGCTCATATCTCATCTTGCCCAAGATGAGGAGCAAATGATTACCCATTTAGATGATTTACATAATGTATATAGGGTGGTCTTTAGCGGCTCATATGCGCATTCTCCGCTTATTAGCCAAATGATTCGCTTATTTGAGGTTGATGTCAATATCTTAAGTGGTCATATTGATGAGTTCTCTACAGGGAAAATAGGGCATTTGGTCCTTCGCTTTATTGCTACAGATTTACAAAGAGATAAGGCATTAAGCTGGCTTAGAGAAAAGGGGGCGAGTGTGATAGCCTTAAGTGAGCAGAGCTAAGGAGAGACGATGCTAGTGTTTTTAGATTTTTGCGAGCGGGAGTTTTTAAGCTTATTGCGTGAGATTTTTAGTAATCCTATCGCCTTTAGCTTAGCAAAGGCAGTGTGTGAGACTATTTATATGGTGGTGTTTTCGGTGTTGTTTGCTACACTTTTTGGGCTACCTTTAGGCGTGTTTTTAAATATCATCAAGCCCTCTGGCATTATGGCAAGCCCTAATCTTTATAGAATCTTGGGCGGGCTTGTAAATATTGTGCGCTCCTTTCCTTTTATTGTGCTGATTTTCTTGCTTTTACCTCTCTCAAGGGTGCTTATTGGCACAAGTATAGGAAGCACAGCAGCGATTATCCCGCTTGTAATAGCTGCTACTCCCTTTATAGCACGGCTTTTTGAGGGCGCATTTGATGAGGTGGATAAGGGCTTAATAGAGGCTGGTTTAAGCATGGGGGCAAGTAGAATGCGTATTGTGCTAATGATGATAGGTGAGAGTTTGCCAAGTTTAGCCAATGCCACTACGATTACGGCGGTGAGTTTGGTGGGATATTCTGCAATGGCTGGTGTGGTTGGGGCTGGGGGATTGGGGGATTTGGCATATCGCATAGGATTTCAATCATTTAAGCCAGATGTGCTTTGTTATGCGGTGATATGTATTATCATACTTGTGCAGCTTATACAATCTAGTGGCGACTTGATTGTGAAATCTTTGCGAACACATCGCTAAAGGAGGGGGTAATGAGAGGAGCGATACAGATTATTTTCTTATGTATGGCTTTGTGTGCATGTAGTGATAAGCCTAAAGGGGAGGCAGCAAATGTGCTAAAAGTTGGTGCTACGCCTGTGCCTGCGGCTGAAATTTTGGAGTTTATTAAGCCTCAAATGCGAGATAAAGGCATAGATATGCAAATCCAGCAATTTAGCGATTATGTCGTGCCTAATGTATCCTTGCATGAGGGGAGTAGTGATGCGAATATGTATCAGCATAAACCCTTTATGGATAGCACAAATGAGCAAAAAGGCTTTAAGCTTGTAAGCATCGCGCCTATATATATTGTGCCATTGGGGTTTTATTCACATAAGTTTGCTGATATAAATACATTGCCAAATGGGGCTAGCATTGCTATCCCCGGTGATGCTTCTAATATGGCACGTGCTTTTATCTTGCTCCATGATAATGGGCTTATTACACTCAAAGATTCACAAAATCTTCATGCCACAGAGCTTGATATAGTGGAGAATCCTAAAGGGCTTATCTTTAAGCCTATGGAAGCAGCTTCTTTGCCTCTAGTGCTTGAGAGTGTTGATGGGGCGGTGATTAATGCAAATTATGCCCTGCAAGCACATATGAGCCTTAAAGACGCCCTTTTTTATGAAAATGATAAAAGTGCGTATGTCAATGTGCTTGTAGCACGTGAGGACAACAAAGATGATTGGCGTATAAAGGCATTAAGAGATTGCCTTACAAGTGATGAGAGTAGAGAGTTTATTCTCTCAAAATATAAGGGTGAAATTATCCCAGTAATACACAAGGAGTAACAATGAAAAAACTAGCAATATTCATGGTAGCCATTTTGGCTTTTATTGGTTGTGGTGGAGAAAAGAGTGCCAAAGAAGAGAGCGCACAAAAGAAAGTCGTGCTAAAAGTTGGTGCTACGCCTGTGCCTCATGCGGAGATTTTGGAGTTTATTAAACCAGATTTAGCAAAAGAGGGCATAGACTTGCAGGTGGTGGCTTTTACTGATTATGTAACGCCTAATGTAAGCCTAGATGATGGCTCTTTAGATGCGAATTTTCATCAGCATAAGCCGTTTTTAGATTCGCTTAAAAAAGATAGAGGCTTGAAGTTAGAGCCTATTGCTAATGTGCATGTTGAGCCTATTGGCTTGTATTCACGTAAGTTTAAAGATATAAATGAGCTGCCAAAGGGAGCTATTATAGGCATACCTAATGACCCTAGCAATGCAGGGAGGGCATTACTTTTGCTTGAAGCAGAGGGGCTTATTACACTCAAAGATTCACAAAATCTTCATGCCACAGAGCTTGATATAGTGGAGAATCCTAAGGAGATTAAGATTAAGCCTGTAGAGGCTGCGCTATTGCCTCGCACACTTGATGATGTCGATGCAGCTATTATTAATGGGAATTATGCCTTGCAAGCGGGATTAAAAAGTAGCGATGCGCTTATTTTGGAGGGAGAGAAATCCCCTTATGCCAATATTCTAGTTGTGCAAGCAAGCAGAGTGAATGATGAGAATCTGCTTAAACTCAAAGAGGCATTATGCTCTCCTAAGGTAAGAGAATTTATTAAAGCAAAATACCATGGGGAAATTGTCCCTGTATTTTAAGCCTTAGCAAATTTCTCTTAGAATTACTAGAAACTCTCCCCCTCTTGTCATCCTCAACCCCCGCTAGGGGGGCGAAGAATCTCTATTGGTGACTAGTGATTCTATAAGTAAATCCCTCACCTCTTAATAGAGTCTTTAGAGATGATAACATTCCATAAGCTTTACTCCCATTATTCAAAGTTATACATATACCCCCTATATGTATATTTACTGATATGTGCTATAAATCCGCATTTCTACACCCAAGCCATTAAGGAGCACCTATGAAAGAAGCTTCATTCTACATTGAGCAAATGACTTGTCAGGCGTGTTCAAGCGGCATTGAGCGCGCACTAAGCCGCAAAAGCTTTTGCCAAAGTATAGAAGTGCATTTGCTAAGCAAAAAGGCGCATATCTGCTATGATGAAACACAAACAAATTTAGAAGCAATTTTTGCATTTATCCGCAAAATGGGCTATGAGCCTCATTTTGAAGAAACCACTTCCCCTACCAATGTGCAAAACACCTTTGTCCTTAACAAGCTCATAGAATCTTTTGATGAGCATTTCCTCTCCCCCAAGAGAAGGCTCATCTTAAGCATTACAGGCACACTCATTGTGCTTATCCTCTCGTGGGGGGAGATGTTTGGCTTATTTTCTATACCTTTTATGTGGAGTTATTCCATTATGCTTATTTTAAGCCTTATGGTTATGCACATGGGGAGGGGCTTTTATATCCGTGGATTTAAGGCACTTTTAGCCCGCTCTCCTCATATGGATTCCCTCATAGCTATAAGCACAACAAGCGCGTTTTTATATAGCTTGCAAGGCATATTTAACCCCCATGCTCATGCGTATTTTGATAGTGTATGTGTAATTATCACGCTTGTATTGGTGGGTAAAAGCATAGAAGAGGGTTCAAAAAAAGATGCCCTCTGTAGTGCGAGCTTGCTTTTAGGGCTTCATCAAAAGCAAGTTCAAAAGCTCCATCCAGCGGAGAATCTTAGCTTATCAAACACCCCTTGTGAAGACATACTTGCTGAGCACATCAAAGAGGGGGACATACTAAAAATACTTCCCGGAGAGATGATTGTGGTAGATTGTGTTGTGCTAGAGGGGGATGGGAGCCTAGATACATCAGCGATTAATGGCGAATCTTTACCTATTTTAGTCCGCACAGATTCAAGTATTCTCTCAGGGAGCATAAACCTTGATAGCGTGCTTTTTGTCCGCGCTACAAAAGACGCTAAAGAATCTACTCTTGCGCAGATTCTCACACTTGTGCAACAAGGCTTAGAGAGCAAAGCCCCCATTGCACAGCTTGCTGATAGGGTTGCTGGAGTGTTTGTGCCTATTGTGATATGCCTTGCGCTTATTGCGGGGGCATTTTGGTGGGGGTTAAGAGATTTTGAGTTTGCGCTAAGCATTTTTGTAGCTACACTTGTTATCTCCTGCCCTTGTGCTTTGGGGCTAGCTACACCTATGGCAATTCTTTATGCTCAAAGTGTTTCAAATAAAATGGGCGTGTTTTTTAAAAGTGCTAAAAGCCTGCAGGCTTTAGGGGAGATTACACACATTGCTTTTGATAAAACAGGCACACTCACAGAGGGTTTAGAAATCACAGAAATCACCCTATTTGACACGGCAAAAGACAAGCAAGAAATTTTCAACCTCGCCTATACTTTAGAATCTAGTAGCCATCATATCATCGCCAAAGCCTTTGCAAACCACCCTTTAAGCAAGAAGGCTACTCTCTATCCTATGAGTTGTGTTGAAAATGTATTAGGACGGGGCATAAAAGCGCTTATAAACAATACTCCCTACTTTTTAGGTAATAGTGATTTTCTCCCTCCCACCTTAAGTGCTAACCTCCCTCCACAAGAAGATAAAATTACACTCTTTCTTGCCACACCTTCACGCATTCTTGCGCAATTTTCTTTACAAGATTATATAAAGCCCGATGCCAAGCCCACCTTAGAGCAATTAAAAAGTAAGCAAATAAGCTATAGCCTTATAAGTGGAGACAATCTCCCCAATACGCAAAAAATTGCTAAAAGACTTGGCATAAGTGAATTTTATGCAAAAGCCCTGCCGGAGGATAAAATGCGCATTATTAGGCAAAAGATACAAACACAAAAGGTATTTATGGTAGGCGATGGTATTAATGACGCCCCAGCCTTAGCTCTAGCGCATACATCAGCTGCCTTTGCCTCCTTACATGATATTGCGACCCAAAGTGCTGATATTATCATCTATAATCAAAAGGTGATGAGTATTTATAACGCATACGCGCTATCACAAGCCACCATTTTAAACATAAAGCAGAATCTTGGGTTTGCTTTTTGCTATAATATTGCCTTTATACCCTTAGCAATGGGCGCATTAGGCGGGTTTGGAGTATTTTTACACCCGATGTTTTGTGCCTTTGCTATGAGTGTATCAAGCTTGAGTGTAGTGTTTAATGCCATGCGACTTAAACGATTTAAAATCATTTCATAACTTGCATTGTAAGGAGTAAAGATGAAGATACAAATACCAGTGAGCGGTATGCGTTGTGATAAATGTGTCGATAAGATTGAAAGATTTGTTGGTGAAATTGAGGGGGTGAGTTTCATTGATGTGGATTTAAAAAATGCAGTAGTAAAGGTTGAGTTTAACCCCCCTGCTACACAAGAGCTGATTACTGAAGCCATACTTGAAGCGGGATTTGAGCCAAATGCGCATAATTCTTGATTTTTTTAGGAAATTCTTTCCTTATATTAAAGGGCATTATATATCCTTTGGTATCGCTATTGTAGCCTCTCTTGTTGTGGCTATTTGCACGGCGGGTATCACTTGGCTTATAGAGCCCCTGCTTGATACTCTATCAGGCAAAATCCCGCGTGCCAATCCGCTTTTTAGCTTTGAAGAGCTTGTGGCAAACAATACCATAGCATTAGTGATGTCGCTTATGCTTGTGGGCGTGTATATAGGCAAATCTCTTGGCACTTATATACAAACATATTTTATGAATCTCATTGGGCAAGATATTGTGCGTCAAATCCGCGATAGAATGCTGCGACATATGCTAAGCCTTGAGATGAGCTTTTTTAATAAAATGCGAGGGGGCGAGCTTATAGCGCGTATCACTAATGATATAGGGATTATCCGCTCTGCTGTTTCAAACTACATTACAGAATTTATCCGTGAGAGTGTAACAATTATAGCCCTTGTAGCAATCACTATCTACCAAAGCCCCAAATACGCACTCATTGGCTTAGTGATTATCCCGCTAGCCCTTATCCCGCTGAATATGATTATCAAAAAGCTTAAAACATATTCTCGCCATATCCAAGAAAAAAATGCAGATATTACCGCTAAACTCAATGAGATTTTTAACAATGTAGAGGTCATTAAGGCAAGCAATGGGGAGAAGTTAGAGCTTCAAAGCTTCCAATCCCAAAATCTCCATTTTTTTAAAATCAATATGAAAGCCGTGCGTATAGGCGAGCTTACTACACCGCTTATGGAGCTTTTAGGGGCTATTATGCTTGCTTGTGTGATTTATATGGCGATTGTTGATATTTCACAAGGCAAGCTAAGCCCAGCGCAATTTTCATCCTTTGTGGGGGCGTTGTTCTTTATCTATACGCCACTCAAACGTCTAGTCAATCTCTATGCTCAAATGCAATCTGCCATAGTCGCGAGCGATAGAATCTTTGAAGTGCTTAACCAAGAGCAGCAAATCCATGATGGCAGCCTTTCGCTCACCCCTCCTGTGAATGAAATTAGCCTTAAAGATGTGCATTTTGCCTATAATGAAGAAGCCCATGCCCTAAATGGCATAAATCTCACTTTTGAAAAGAACAAAATTACCGCCCTTGTGGGCAAAAGTGGCAGTGGGAAGAGCTCTATTATTAATCTTATCTTGCGTCTTTATGAGGCAAATAGCGGAGAGATAAGCATTAATGGGCATAATATTAAGCAATACACACAAAAAAGCGTGCGTGATAATATGGCGGTGGTTACACAACGTATTTTTATCTTCAACGATAGTATTTTGCATAATGTTGCATATGGCGGAGATATAGATGAAAAAAGAGCTATAGAAGCGCTAAAGCTAGCTCATGCGTGGGACTTTGTCAAAGCAATGCCCAATGGAATCCACACTATCCTTGATGAATTTGGCACTAATCTAAGCGGCGGACAAAGACAAAGAATAGCCATAGCACGAGCTATTTATAAAAATCCAGAGGTGCTTATCTTTGATGAAGCCACTTCAGCCCTAGATGCACAAACCGAAGATGCGATAAAAGAGAGTATTAAACATCTAAGGAGAGATAAAATTATCATCATCATAGCCCACCGCCCAAGCACCATAGAGCTTGCCGACGAGGTAGTGCATTTGCAGGCAGGCGAAGTGATACATAAAGAGAAAGGCAAGTGATAGATTATTAAGAGCTTAGAATCCAACGCATGTGTGCATCATTTTTTCATAAGCTTGCAATGCCTTATTTACAAGCTTATCATTATCTGTAATCAATAGCGTTTCAAAGTTATTTTCAAAAGCATTTTTTGTCCAATTTGCCGAGCCTATAGCAAGGGAGTGTTCATCAACAATTGCCATTTTTTGGTGCATAATGCCAAAGTATTTTTTATTCGCAGAGCGCATACCTGTAAGCAGACAAGTTGAGATATTATTGTATTTTGCTAAGTAGCCAATGGTAGAAGATTTATTGTTCATATTACTTTCTTTATCATAGATAATATACACCCTCACGCCTCTTTTGGCACTATCTCGCAAGATTTTGGCAATATCATTATGTGTGAAGCTATAAATGCTAATTTTTATTTCATATTGGGCGTTTTTAAGCATATTTTTAAGCCCATTTAATGCTTGGGTTTGCTCATATGGCAGCATATAGAGGGTGTCTTTTGCTAAACTTGGGATATAAAGCAAGCTAAGGGCAAAACAAGCCAAAAGCAATTTTTTAGTTTTTTGAAGCATTTTATTCCTTTGTATTATCGATTTTGTTATAATTTTAGGTCATTACGAAATAAAAAACCATAAAAATGGGAGCTTTTATGAAATTTTTGCTCATCAATACAAACCAAATTGTCCAAAAGCTTGTTGAAATCACTGCAAAGAAAGCGGGGGTAGAACTGATAAAGGTTACAGACCTTGCTCAAGCGGGGGATTTAAGCCAATATGATTATGTGATTATTGATGATGACTGCTTACTTTCTAATAAAAAGTCTTCCCTAGAAGCCCTCAAAGACAAGCGCAAATGCCTTATTTATAACAAAACGGCAAAACGTATTGAGGGATTTGATGAATATGTCCAAAAGCCATTTTTACCTACGAGTATTTTAGATGTTTTCACTAAAGGGTTGAATTACAATCCTCAAGGCATTATCAATAATGATGATATTGCATTAGATTTGGAAGAAAATTTAGATGATATGCTCCTTGATGATTCTAAAGATATACTCTCTCTTGATGAAGAAATCTCCCCAAAGCAAGAAAGCACCATAGAGCCGCAAATATCCACTCCACCAGAGACTTCTCAAGTAATATCCAATGATGAGGGAGAGGGTAAAGAGGATAATATGAATGAAACTGCTCAAACGCTAGAGGATATGAGTTTAGAAAATGAAGATGTGGGGGATATGGGGCTTAATTTGTCTTTAGATGATATTGACTTATCAGAGCTAGAGGAGCCAAAAATACAAGATGAGCCACAAAGTGAGCCAAATGAGGGCACAAAAGAAGATTTGCCAAACGATGAGGGGGAAATACATTTAGATGATTTAGCATTGGGTGAAGAGACAGCGAGTGAAACCTTAGGGCAAGAAAACGAATTAGAAGAGCTAGAAGAAGAAAATATAGACATACAATCACAGCAGCCAGAAATAGAAGAGAGTGCAGCAAGCGAAAGCATAGAAGAGAATCTCAATGATATTTTAGAGAATGAATCCACAAAGGAGGAAAAAGATTTGGAAGAAATAAGTAAAGAAACACAAAATAATGATATAGCCCTTTTAGATGACAATATAGATTCTGAGCTTTCTCAACTTGATAACATAGAAAAATCACAAAACACTACAGATGAGTTAGAGGGGCTAGACAACCTAGATGATGACTTCTCTTTAGATGACCTTGATGATATACCAGAGTTAGAGCATTTGGAGACAGAAGATGAGCCACAAAGTGAGCCAAATGAGGGCACAAAAGAAGATTTGCCAAACGATGAGGGGGAAATACATTTAGATGATTTAGATCCTATTTTAGATGAGACATTAGAAAGCTTAGATAATAAGGCAGAACAGAATCTAGACGAGGCTACAATACAAGAAGCTCAAAAAATTGATGAAGAGACAGCGAGTGAAACCTTAGGGCAAGAAAACGAATTAGAAGAGCTAGAAGAAGAAAATATAGACATACAATCACAGCAGCCAGAAATAGAAGAGAGTGCAGTAAGCGAAGATTTAGCAAGCATAGAAGATAGCACAAGTAGCTCCCAAGACACGCCGCTTGAGCTACCAACAGATGGCTTGCTTGAAAATGATCTCTTAGATGATATAGAGCCTATTTCCCTTGATATTGGCACAAAGCCAGTGCTCGATAAAGACCAAGTCAATGAAGTAAGCCTAGCCCTTAATGCCCTTGATGTGAGTAAAAAAGAAGACTTTGCTTCATTAAAAGAGCCAGATATTGCCCACGCTTTAGGTGAAGAGCTTGAATTAAGCCAACTTGAAGAATCCCCCACGCCCCCACAAGAGCAGAATCCACAACCAAAGCAGATTGAACAGAACGAGCAAAATACATCAGAAGAATTTGTCAAAAATATGATTACAAACTCCATTCAAAGCAGCATTTCTAGCCTCCATAGCAATAACTTTAAATCTATGCTTGATGGATTGGAAGTAACTATCAATATAAGCTTTAAGGACAAAAGTAAATGAGCAAAGGAGCGGTGCTTGTTATATCAGGACCAAGCGGCTGTGGTAAAAGCACCTTAACCCAAGCCTTAAAAGAATCTATCCCTGAAATATATTTCTCTATCTCTACCACTACGCGTAAAAAACGAGAGGGCGAGATAGAGGGAGTGCATTATCACTTTGTGAGTAAAGAGCAGTTTTTAGAAGATATTAAAAATCATATATTTTTAGAATGGGCGGAAGTGCATACTAACTTCTATGGCACTTCACTCAAACCCGTAGAGCAGGCATTAAATGAGGATAAAATAGTGCTATTTGATGTCGATGTGCAAGGGCATCAAAGCATTAAGGCACATTTTGGGGACTTTGCAAAATCTGTCTTTATCACCACGCCTAACAAGGAGATTCTCAAAAATCGCCTTATTGCGCGCGGAAGTGATGATTTAGAGATGATTGAATACCGCTTGCAAAAGGCTTATAGCGAAATGCAGCATTTAGAGCATTTTGATTACTTGCTTATTAATGATGATATACAAAGCGCAAAAGAAGCCATTGTTGCCATTGCCCGCTCTCTCAAATATCAACAAATGCAACGTTTTGCCACAATTATCAAAAAATGGGGCGAATAGATTTAAACTTCACTTAGCAACTTTTGCTATACTTTTACATCTTTACATTACATCTTAAGGAGATTCTATGATGCCTCCCAGCATTTGGCAATGGCTTATTATTTTACTCATCATCGTGCTTTTATTTGGAGCTAAAAAGATACCCGAACTCGCTAAAGGCTTAGGGAGTGGGATTAAAAACTTTAAAAAAGCCATGAAAGAAGATGAAGAAGAGGGCACACAAAATGCCAATAATGAGCAACCCCCTACGCAAATCAAACAAACACAAGCCAAGCAAGAAGACACCAAAGATACTTCTAGCAAGCAAGAGGCTTGATGTACTCTCATATTAAAGCTATTATTGCTAAAGCATGCAATGTTGAAGAATCTTTTATTATCTTAGAAAAGCCTAAAGATAAAAGCTTGGGGCATCTTGCCACACCACTTGCCTTTAGCCTTGCTAAAGTAAAAAGAACAAACCCCAAACTCCTAGCAGAGGAGCTCCTCTCACATCTTGCCCCATACCCTGAATTTGATACGCTCAAAGCCCAAAATGGCTTTATTAATTTCACTCTTAGCGATTCATTTCTTAAGCAAATGGCAGAGCGCCACCTCCGCGGGGAATATACAAAAGCAGAACATTCAAATATGCTTATTGAATTTGTGAGTGCTAATCCCACAGGACCACTGCATATAGGGCATGCAAGGGGCGCTATCTATGGAGATGCGCTTGTGGGTGTGGGGCGATTTTTGGGTTATGAGATTTGCACAGAATATTACATTAATGACGCAGGGGCGCAAATACAAATGCTAGGGCTATCTCTGCTACTAGCAGGGCAAGAGCATATTTTACATACGGAAGTAACATATCCTGAGAGTTATTACAAGGGAGAATACATCATCGAGCTAGCCAAAGATGCACAAAAGCACTTTGGAGAAGCTATTTTTGAAAGTGCAGATTCTATTCCCGCTTTGGCAGAATTTGCTAAAGAAGCGATGATGGCTGAAATTAAGGCAAACTTAGCGCAAGTGGGCATTAGCTTTGATAGCTTTATCAGTGAGAAATCCCTTTATGAACGTTGGGATAGCACGCTTTCTGCCCTTAAGGCACATAAGGGTATTTATGAAAAAGATGGCAAAATTTGGATTGCCTCATCACAAATAGGCGATGAAAAAGACCGCGTGCTTGTGCGAGAAAATGGCGAGCCCACTTATCTTGCAGGGGATATTATCTACCATGAAGATAAGTTTAGGAGAAATTTTGGGCATTATATCAATATCTGGGGGGCAGACCATCATGGCTATATCGCACGCGTGAGGGCAGCAATCCACTTTTTAGGCTATGATGAAAGCAAGCTAGAAGTACTCCTCTCACAAATGGTAAGCCTCCTTAAAGGCGGGCAACCCTACAAAATGAGCAAAAGAGCGGGGAATTTTATCCTCCTTAAAGATGTGGTTGATGAGATTGGTAGAGACGCATTGCGCTTTGTCTTCCTCTCTAAAAAGCCCGATACACACCTTGAATTTGATGTAGAAACGCTCAAAAAGCAAGATACCAGCAATCCTATTTATTATATTAATTATGCTAATGCCAGAATCCACACACTTTTTGAAAAAGCGGGGATAAGTATGCAGAGCTTCCTAGAAGAGGAGCATAATCTTATGCTTAATGATGATGCAAGGGGGCTTTTGTTTGAAGCCCTTTGCTTGCACCATGTGTTAGAATCAAGCTTCCGCGATAGGGAAATGCAAAAAATCTGCGAATATCTTAAAAATCTCGCTGCCCTCTTGCATGGATTCTATAACGCGCATAAAATCTTACAAACTCCCAATGAAGATAGCTATCTTTATGTGTTTATGGTTGTAAGCCATAGCCTTACACTCGGGCTTTCCTTGCTTGGCATTGAAGCAAAGGTAAAAATGTAAGATTATGTCCCCCCATATCCTCCCCGCACTCAAAGACGCTTTCCCCCATACTCTCCCCATTATGCTTGGTTATATCTTTATGGGAGCAGTCTTTGGTATCTTGCTTCAAAAGGAGGGCTTTGGGGCGATTTGGGCATTTGCTATGGCAATTATCATTTATGGTGGGACTACGCAGTTTGTGAGTGTGGGGCTTATGGCAAGCGGAGCTGGGGTATGGGAAAGTATGGTGCTTGTTTCTATGATTAATGCACGACAAATTTTTTACTCTATAAGTATGCTTGATAGATTCAAAAAAATGGGTAAAAAGGCATATTATATGATTTACTCTTTGACTGATGAAACCTTAGCCCTTTTAAATCTCAAATCCCCAAAAGAGGGTGTAGATAGGGGGTGGTTTGACTTTTTTATCTCATTATTAAATCAAATATATTGGGTCTTTGGCTGTACGTTTGGCGCGCTGCTTGGGTCAAAGCTTGATTTCAATGCCAAAGGTTTAGACTTTGTGATGAGTGCGATTTTTGTGGTGATTTTTATCGAGCAGTGGAAAAATAGGGCTTTGCGTATCCCCGCCCTTATGGGCATTGCCACAAGCCTTGTGTGTTTATATATTTTTGGCGCTGGGCAATTTTTACTCCCTAGCCTTGTGGGGATTTGTATAATCCTTAGCTTCAAAAGGAGAGCCCTTGAGCCCTAGTGAGCTTCATTCCCTCCTGCTTGTGCTACTTATAGGACTAAATACTTTTCTTAGCAGATATTTGCCATTTCTCATCTTTGCTAAAAGTACGCCTAAGTTTATTACATTTTTGGGTAAAGTGCTGCCAAGTGCAATTATCGCTATGTTGATTGTGTATTGCTTAAGGGGGATAGACTTTAGCCTAAAGCCTTATGGGGCAAACGAAGTTATAGCAGTTTTTATAGTGGTATCTATACATATTATCTTTAAAATTCCGGTGCTAAGTATTGTATGCGGGACTATAAGTTATATGTTTTTAGTGCAAAGTGAGATTTTAATGTAAGCATAAGCGCGCTTGTGCTGCGCTTATGTAAAAGATGAAAGAGGATTAAGCAAAAGAGCCTTTGATTGAATCGACCCATTTTTGGATTCTATCGCTTGTTAAATCATCTTGATTGACTTCATCAATGACTAAGCCAACAAACTTGCCATCTACCACAGCTTCACTATCATCAAATGTATAGCCATCTGTGCTTGTTTGCCCAATGATTTTACCTTGCTTAGATACTTTTTGATAAATCGCAGCAATACCATTGCAAAATGTGTCGCTATATACTTCTTGGTCGCCCACACCTACAAGCGCAATAGTCTTCCCTGCGAATGTAGCATCATCTAAGCCTGAAATGAAGCTATCCCAATCATCTTGTAAATCACCAGAACCATAAGTAGGGGTAGCAAGCACGAGATTACTAAAACCCTTAATATCATCAGCTTTAGCTGAAGCGACATCAAATACTTGGCAATCTCCAAGTTTATCAGCAATCTTTTGTGCTATATCTTGTGTCGTACCGCCATCACTCCCATAAAACAAACCGACTTTTTGCATGAAATGCTCCTTAAGTTTTAATATAAGGGCTAAAGCTTATAGTATAAAAGATAATAAAAAGTAAAACTATCTCACCTATAAAATAAGAATTATTTTTATAATACTTTAAGAACTTCGTGCTAAAATCCCATTTTATAAAGATTTCAATTTTAAGATTTGTTCTATATTAATAAGCATTGGAGGATATAACATGCTAAAGAGTGCTAAACATTCTCATCAATCTCCCCTCACCTCTCTTTCCAATGCGCACAATGTAAGAGCTAAGTTAAGTATTGTAAGCCTTTCTTCCCAAGTGTCACATAAAGAAAATAAGGAAAATATAAAATCACTTGTGCTAAATTACCCCAAACTCACTCAATCAGCCCCTTTAGCAAGAGCGGGCTTCTTTGCTAGTCTTTGCCTCCTTCCCTTAAGCCTCCTAGCAGATACAGAATCTACACTATTAGACACCCCCCCCCGAGAGATAATATAGATAAGAGAGAAGTCAAACTCCCCACTTCAATAGTAAAAGCCACAAGCGATATAGAGACTTATCAAAGTGGGGAGAGCTTGAGTGAGAGTTTCATAAGCTCTAACCCCACAGGCAATGGTGATATTACCTCTATTTTAAGAGTGCTGCCCAATGTGCAATTTGATAATGCTCAAAATAAAAGCACCACTCCGGGTGAAATAGACCCTGCTAATATTAGCATTAGCGGAGGGCTGTTCTACCAAAATAACTTTATGCTCGATGGCTTTAATATGAATAATGACTTAGATCCTGCAGGAACTATGGGGGGTAATCCTGTAGCTGCTACTGCATTGCCGGGGAGAAGTCAAGGATTAAATATCGATACTTCACTTTTAGATTCTATAAGTGTGCAAGATTCTAATATCTCTGCAGCTTATGGGGGATTTACAGGAGGGGTAGTAGAGGCAACTACAAAAAGACCAACCAAAGACTTTGGGGCAAGTATAAGCTATCAAATCACGCAAGGTAATGCCAATTTAGAGAAATTCTCGCTCACTAAGTATCATATCTATGAGGCAAATGACCAAAGCTATAGCAACTTTCTTAATTCCACGAGTTATGGTAGCCAGCCTGAATTTATTAAGCACATTGTCCGTGCTTCATTAGAATCCAAGCTTAATGACAAAAGTGGCGTGATTGCAAGTTTTAGCACAATTCAGAGCTTTATTCCGCTTAATGCATATGCTGCTACACAACGTGTTAGCACATTAGATGATGTGCAAAAAACACAAAAGCGACAAAGCTATAATTTCTTTATCAAAGGCTATTATGACCCTATAGAGAATCTAAGGCTAGAAGCGAGCTACACTTATGCCCCGCAGTATAATGAATACTTTATTGTCAATACCAAAGATTCTGACTTTTACCTCCAAAGTGGCGGACATCAAGCGGGACTTAAGGCATTATGGGAAAATACCTTAGGCTTACTCACTGCACAAACCAACCTAAATTATATGGAAAATTCTCGCAGTGGTTCAGCCCAGCATATGAAAGGTTGGAGAGTATCAGCAGAGAAAAATTGGAGCACCAATACTAATGGCACGCTTACAGAGGGTGGGTATGGTAATGTAGATACCACGCAGTTAAATGTAAATCTTAAACTCAATCAAGATTTTAAAACTTTGAGAATCTTTTCATTTTTAGAAAACAAATTTGCCACAGGACTTGAGTTAGGCTATGTAAATGCAAGCTATGAAAGATTGGGAGATACTATTTTTGGTGGTTCTGCATGGCTCTCTCCGCTTTCAGATGGCAAGAGCTGTATTGATGAGTTTTGCTCCGCTTCTCCTGTGTATTATTCAACCGGCACTTGGGCAAATAACAAAGGACAATTTGCTAATCGTGCCACGCTATATAAGGCAGGGAAGATAGAGGTAGATAACCGCACCCTTGCTCTCTATGCGCAAGATGATATAAATTTCTTTTTAGGGGCATTTGGTGAGATAAATACGCGCTTAGGGCTAAGGTTAGATTATGATACCTATATGGATAAAGCCCCACTAGCTCCAAGATTTTCGCTCAATTACACTGCCCCTTGGAGCTATGGTGAATCTGGCAGAAACTTTAAAAGCACCCTTACCTTTGGGGCAAACCGCTACTATGGGAGAAATCTTTTTGCCTATGCACTTATGGATGGACGCTCCGCCCTCACATATACTGTGCAAAGAACTGACCCCCAAACCTCATGGGATAATGCCACAAAAACACAAAATAAAAATGACACAGACTTTGCTAAACTAAAAGTGCCTTATGCAGATGAGCTTGTAATAGGCATATCCCAGCAAATCTATATGTTTCAAGCAGGAGCAAAATACATTCATCGATTTGGAAGAGACGAGATTAGACGTGCATGTATAAATCCAAGCACAGGAGACATTAGCAGTCTTAATTGCTCTTCTAACACCACCTTGACACAAAATTTGCGCTATGTCTATACTAATGAGGGGCAAAGTGATGGCGATATAGTAAGTTTGAGTGTGCAAAATCATAAATTACTAGAGACTTTTGGGATAGTGCATCATTATTTGCTTGCCTTTGATTGGACGAATGTAAAGCGTAACTATGCTGATTATAGCACTAATCTCACAGACAATGAACTCAACAACCAACTCATAAGTTATAACGGAAAGCTTATTTTCTATGCCGATAGACCAGCAGATAACTACACTCGCCCCTATACTTTAAGGCTTAATACCACACACACCTTTAGCTTAGGGCGCACAAAATGGCTATGGAATAACTTTTTCCGCTATAGGGCAGGATATAAAACAATGGCAAGTGTAACAAGAGCAGCGGATAAAGATAGTTTTGTGATAAATGGTGTGCTTACACAGGTAGATACTTTTAAGACTTATTTTATCAAAGGGGCTTTTACTTGGGATATGAGAGTGGGCTTTGAGGTAGATGTATTTAAGGGCAATACACTTTTTGTGAATGTGGATATTTATAATGTGCTAAATGCACAAAATATTGCCATTGCAAATGCAAGTTATTCAAGTAGTGCGGGCACTACTGCTGTGCCTACATATGAGGTGGGTAGGCAGTTCTGGCTCCAAGTGGGGTATAAGCTTTAAGAAGCTACAATAGCCCAAACTCTCCAAAGGAACACAATGAAGTTTCTGTGCTGCTTGCATTTAAGTATCCTTTACCTATATGCTGTGCCTAAAGATATAGCATATTTGCGCGAGATGTACTCAAAGCCCCCTAGCCAATGGGAAAAGCCCCATCTTAGCCCAAATATAGCACATAAAGAGCTCGCCCCCTTGCCTAAGATCCCTCCTTATCCTAAGGATAATCCCTACTCAAAGCAAAAGGCACAATTAGGCGAAATGCTTTTTGATGACCCGAGACTTTCCCTCTCTAATCAAATTGCCTGTGCTTCTTGCCATGATAAAGAATTTGGCTTTGGCGATGGGAGACGGGTGAGCTATGGGCATAATAGGCGCTTAGGTGTGAGAAACGCCCCAAGTGTAGTGATGTCTGCCTTTGGAGTGGAGAAATTCTGGGATGGGCGGGCAAAGGATTTAGAAGACCAAGCCCTTTTCCCCATAGCTGACCCCAATGAAATGGCTTACACACCAGAATCTGCGGCAAAAAAGATAAGCAAAATCCCCATTTATAAAGAAAAGTTTAAAGAAGCCTTTGGGAGTGAAGAGATTACCCCTACTCGCATAGCTCAAGCCATAGCTACTTATGAACGTTCTCTTATGCCTGCTCCTACACGATTTGATAGATTCCTAAATGGCAAAAAAGATGCACTTAAAGATAAAGAAATTTGGGGTTTGCATTTGTTTCGCACAAAGGGGCGATGTATGAATTGCCACAATGGTGTGGCTTTAAGCGATGATAGTTATCATAATTTAGGACTGCACTTTATTGCGCGCAAATATGAAGATTTGGGGCGATATGAGGTTACTCATAATACAGATGATATAGGCAAGTTTAAGACCCCAAGCCTTAGAGGAGTGTCTAAAACTGCGCCTTATATGCACAATGGGCTTTTTCCGCATTTAAGAGGCGTGCTTAATGCCTATAATGCAGGTATGTTCCGCCCTAAAGCCCCACAAGAATCTAAAGATTCACAAACCTTGCCTTTCCCAGAAACTGACCCGCTTTTAGAACCCTTGCATTTAAGTGATGAAGAGCTTGAAGCCCTAGAAGCCTTTCTTAAAACGCTCTAATTATGCAAGTTTTAGGAGCAGTTTTTCAGAGTTTTGCTCTATATCCTCCACTCTTTTAAGAATTTCCTCGCTCACTTTGGTAGTGATTTCTTTACCAATAAATTCACTCACTCCTAGCGCTCCATTACGCAATTTATGGCTTAGTTTATCAAGCTCATTTTGAGGTATAAATTTATGTATAAGCTCTAAAGTTTCCTTATCTTCAAGCAGCGCAGAAATGGGGTTAATACTATCAAAATCTATATTTTTTGCTTGTGTATTCAGGCAGAGGTAGAGATTAGATTTAAATAAAAGATGATTGAGTTTAGTTGTTGAGAGCACAAGTTGAGTGGAGAGCTGTGTAAATATCTCATTTAATGATATGCTATTTGTCTCCATTTTATCAAATGCCATATTAAAGCCATTAAGCTTATTTTGCACAACAGAGGCAATATCACTTACTTCATTGCCGCCATCTTCTATACTTCCTACTTCTTGCTGCATACTTTGGATAGAAATAGCAATCTCTTGTGTAGCTTTTTGCGTTTTTTCTGCCAGTTTTCTCACTTCATCAGCTACCACCGCAAAGCCCCTGCCATGCTCCCCAGCTCTTGCTGCTTCAATAGCAGCATTAAGCGCTAGGAGGTTAGTTTGCTCTGCTATGTCATTAATCAGTGAAATCACATTTCCTATATCATTAGATTTACTTGCGAGATTTTCAATCGATTGGTTATTAGCCTCTATTAAATTTACAAGTTCGTGGATAGATTGAGTGAGATTACTTACATCAGCGCGACTTTCCTTTGCTATAGCAGAAATATCGCGTATATTTAAATCAACTTTTTTCATATATAGAATGTCTTCATTTAAAGTGAGTGCGATATTTTCAATATTACTATTTTGTTTTTTAAGGCTAAGATTCATAAGCTTTTTAGAG
This sequence comes from Helicobacter marmotae, assembly GCF_003364255.1. Lineage (GTDB taxonomy): Bacteria > Campylobacterota > Campylobacteria > Campylobacterales > Helicobacteraceae > Helicobacter_C > Helicobacter_C marmotae. The sequence goes on along the minus strand of NZ_NXLR01000001.1, from coordinate 249,717 downwards.
AGGGCATTGGCTAGAGCATCTCTTGCATTCTCCTCCATAGCACTCAAAGCATGATTAATGCCATCAATATTTTGTGAAAATGTCCCATTAAGCCCCGCTGCAATCGCCTTACGATAGAATTTTTCTTCCTTAGAGCATTCTATGGCGCTTTTAACCTCGCGTAAAAACGCCTCCAAATGATCCATAAGGTCATTGATATGCTCACATATTTCTACGACAACCCCCTTGCCCTTAATATGTGTAATGCGCCCCTCAAATCTCCCATTTGCATATTCGCTGCAAGCATATGAGAGTTTGTGCAAAAGGCGCAATTCATTGTTTCTCATAATACATAGGCATATAAAAACCACACATAGCCCCACTATCACCACACTTAGCACGCTTAAATGATTGATATATACATCTAAGCCTAAAGCGAGCACTATAAGCCCAAAAAATACATATGCTAAAGTTCTCATAGCTTGCCCTCCTGCAAGGCAAGTATAAAGTGATTGTAATCCATAGCCTTATCCAAAAGTAGATTCTCTAGCACTTTTTGCCCATCATTGATTGATTGCTTCTCTGCTTCAAGCATGAGGGTATATATTTGTGCGATCTGTTCAATGGCTTTTGTATTGGGCTTTCTACGTACGGAGTAATACCCCACCACTTTATTATTCACATCAAATGAAGGAGTTACATTCGCAAGCACCCAGTAGTGTGCTCCGCTTTTAGATTGATTTTTCACAAAGGCAAACACCTCTTGCCCATTACGAATATATGACCACAGGAGCTTAAAAACCGCTTTTGGCATATCTTTATGACGCACAATATTATGAGGCTTAAGAAATATCTCGCTCTCGCTAAAACCACTATATCTTATAAAATCTTTATTGCAATACACAATATTGCCTTGTAAATCTGTTTTTGAAGTAATTAATGTGCTATCACTTAGCTCCATACCTAAATCAATCATTCCTTCTCCTTATTGTGTTTGAACTCGCCACTTCATCTTAGCAAGAGGGTATCTTAACAGAGTTTGACAAAAGATAGGTAAGCTATATTTGGTATTTTTCTTGTGTGTAGGGCAAAAGGGCTTTGTTTGGGTTACTAGCGATTCTTCGGTTGTATTTTCCCGCTAGAGCTGATAAACTAATGGGGTTGCTGGTAAATCAAATAGCAATTCTTCACTCTCTTGCAGAGGGCAAAGATATGACAATGAGTCCAATCCGCAAGACAAAACTACTTCATAAAGGAAATTTAGTTTGTTATGTTTTTAGGGAGTATGAAGTGGAGATGGAGAATCTCCCTTAGAATCACTAGTCCTTAAGAGAGATTCTTGGGTTTTTAAGCCTTAGGCGTGTCTTTATAGCCCTTGGCATTTGGAGCATTTTACAAAAAGACGCATATCGTGGCTGATTAGCTTTGCGCCAAATTGTTTGGCTATGCCTAGCTGAAGCTGCTCTATCTCATCATCAACAAACTCTGTAATATCTCCGCAGGTTAAGCAAATGATATGGTCATGATGCTCTTTTGCTGCAATTTCATAGCGTCTGCCGCTTTTGTCGGCTTCAAGTGCGGTGATGAAATGCTCCTTTTCAAGGAAGCTTAAGATTCTATACACAGATGAAATACTTGCGTTTTTATCAGTCATTTTGATGATATTTGTAATCTCTTCTGGGCTTAAATGCGTGCCACTTTTATAAAGAACAGCGATAATTTCTTCCCTTTGTTTGGAGTTTTTAAGTCCATTTTTTTTGATAGAAGCTCGCAATCTCTCAATGATAGAATCAAGCGTTTCCAATCGGTGATTGGTATTAATATTTTTACTCATGTGGTCTCCTTGTTTTTGTATGAATGTATAGAATCTTGTGGATTCTTATTTTGCTAAGAATTATAGCAATAAAATGTATAGAAATGTAAATTAAGAAAGATTATTATAATAAAATATCATTGTTGATTTATAGAATGTGAAATTTTTTAACACAATGAGAGCTTTATGTAGCTTTATCCCGCTCAATCTTAAAGGGTATAGATTACTTAAGGCTATAGCAGATTAAGGAAAAAATGGCATAATAGTTAATTCTATATAGCATTAAAGGAGCGTATTATGTTTGGTTCTAGCAAGGCAGTTCATCAGCAGATGATAGAAAAAGATGCTCAAATCGCTCAGCTTAATAAAGAAGTTGAGGCGTATAAAAAACTTACAGGATTTTCTCAAGTAGAAGCCATTGTAGGGCTTAAAAATGGAAGTGTGGTGTATAAAAATAATATCGCAGAGAAACTTGAAAGCCTTAGCACACTGATCCCCCAACTTCATCAAAATACGACTACTGCAAATTGTGCTCGCCACGAGTATAGTGTGAAGTCTATGCGTATAGGAGATGTGGAATATTATTCGATCTTGCCACTCAATACCCTTACTAATAATGCTTCAGGCACGAATCTCTTTGAAGTTTATACAAAAAGCCTCAAAACAGGTGTAACACAAACACAAAGCTCCCTACAAAATGTCCTTACAGAATCAAATGGTGTGGCTGAATATTCTGTCAAAGCAGCAGAATCTGCCCAAGACGGCTTAGGTATGAGTGCAAAAGCTTTAGAGCAGATTGAAGTCTTGTATGAAAAAATGCAAGTTGCTTCAGATTTGGTGAATTCTCTCACACAAAGAAGTAATGAAATTACAAGTGTGATTTCACTGATTGATGACATAGCAGAGCAAACTAACCTCCTAGCGCTTAATGCTGCTATTGAAGCAGCAAGGGCTGGAGAGCATGGCAGAGGCTTTGCAGTGGTAGCCGATGAAGTGAGAAAACTAGCAGAAAAAACGCAAAAAGCTACAAAAGAAATTGCAGTGGTTGTGAAATCCATGCAGCAAGAGGCAAATGACATACAAACAAGCACAGAGGAAACCAATGAGGCTACAGGTAATGTACGTGATGGTGTATTAAAGCTCCATAGCATTGTAAATAACTTAAAAGTAGGGAGTCTTATTACCAAATCAAGCACGCTCAATCTAAGTAATAGAATCTTTTGTGTGTTGGCTAAGCTAGATCATGTGGTGTATAAAAATAATCTCTATTCATATATCTTTGGGCTAAGTGATAGCTTTAATTGTGTGGATCATCATAATTGTCGCTTAGGGAAATGGTATTTTGAGGGCGATGGTAAGGCTACATTTGCTAATACTGAGGGCTATAAGGCACTTGATGCTTTCCATGCGGGCGTGCATACAGAGGCAATTACCCTTGCACAAACTTTTGCTGATGAGAAGCAAAGTTGCCCTAAAAGCTTTATTGATGAGAAGATTCTTGCTATGGAGAAAAACTCTGATGGCGTGATGAAAGCCATTGTGGATATGTATAATGAAAAACGTGATGAAGTGTTGAGTGAAATTAAGCAGCTTGAAAAGGAAATTACCCAAAGTGAGCATGTAAGCGCATATACGCCTAATATAGATAGTCAAAGTGAAATAAAGTCTTAAGGACACAACCTTATGTGGCGAGGCATTAAATATAGCTTCTTTGGGCTTTTTGTTGTTATAGGTGTGCTGGTATGTGCCTATTGCATAAGGCTTTTTTATGAAGTGGAAGTCGAAGTAGATAAAATCAAGAACTATCGCTTTGCCCTTGCCTCACAGATTGTTGATAGAAAAGATAGACTGATTGCTAATGTCTTTACTGATGAAAATTTTAGATTCTATGCGACTTTTGATGAAATCCCCCCGCGCATTATAGAGGCACTCCTTGCGGTAGAAGATACGTTATTTTTTGAGCATATTGGCATTAATCCCGATGCCATATCGCGTGCTATGCTTAAGAATCTCAAAAATATGCGCTATGTTGAGGGCGGGAGCACACTCACCCAGCAGCTTATTAAAAATATCGCCCTAAGCCCAGAGAAAACACTCAAGCGTAAGCTCACAGAAGCAATGCTAGCTATTCATATCGAGCGGCATTTAAGCAAGGAGAGTATTTTAGAGCTTTATTTGAATCGCATTTCATTTGGGCATGGCTATCATGGCATTAAAACAGCGGCATTGGGGTATTTTCATAAGACTTTAGGGGAGCTTACATTAAAAGAAATTTGTATGTTGGTAGGTTTGCCTAAAGCCCCTAGTTTTTATGACCCTACAAAAAATAAAGAATTCTCACTTGCAAGGGCAAATGATATTATTGATAGGCTTTATGATATTGGCTGGATTTCCAAAGAAGAGCAGCAGCTTGCGCTTAATGAAGAGCCCCAAGTTTTTAATCAGACATTAACTCAAAATGTCGCCCCTTATGTGGTTGATGAGGTTTTACGCGAGTTATCACATATTGAAGATCTTAAAACCGGCGGATATTACATAAAGCTAAATATTGACCTTGATTATCAATTTGCAGCCCAAGAGGCACTTGTCTATGGCTATGATGAAATTAACAAACGATTATTGGAGCGCTATCCTAAGGTATATGCCCAGCATGATTTTAATAATGACACACTCAATGGTGCTATGGTAGTTACAGATACTCATAGTGGGGAAATATTAGCTATGGTTGGAGGAGTGGATTATGTGAAAAATAAATTTAATCGTGCCACTCAAGCTAAAAGGCAAATTGGGAGTGCTATAAAGCCCTTTATCTACCAAAGTGCTTTTGATAAAGGTGAATCTCCTGCGACTTTTATCCCCGATGTGCCGCGCAAGTTTGTTACAAAAGGCGCAGCAGAAGCCGCAAGTGATGATACCCAAGAGAGTGAGAGTGAAGAATGGCGCCCTTCAAATTATACGTCTAGGTTTAATGGCTTTATGACACTTAAAGACGCACTGCGCACTTCAAGCAATCTTGCTACGATTAACCTTGTGGATCAAAATATCGGCTTTGCTAAGGTATATAGTGCGCTTAAGAATATGGGTTTTAGTAATCTCCCAGAAAATATGTCCATTGTGCTTGGGAGTTTTGAGCTCTCTCCATTGGAGGCTGCTAGGCAGTATTCGATGTTTTCAAATTATGGCACGATCCTTAAACCCACGCTCATAGCATCTGTGAATAATAAAAATGGAGAGAATGTATATAGCTCTTTAGGGGAATCTCAGCATATCACCACTGCCGCTCAAGCCTTTTTGACTATTGATATTTTGCGTGATGTGGTTAATCGCGGCACAGGCTCAAGGGCGCGTCTTCAGGGCTTAGAAGTAGCGGGTAAAACAGGCACTTCTAATCGCAATATTGATGCGTGGTTTTGCGGATTTACCCCCGATGTACAGGCGATAGTATGGTATGGGCGTGATGATAACACACCTATAGGACCCCATGAATCAGGAGGCATAGTCGCCCCTCCGGCATTTGCCTATTTTTTCTCTAAAGTGCTGACTTTTGATCCGGGTATTGCACGTAAATTTAAGATACCAGAGGGCGTGAAGTCAAAAACACTTGATTATGGGGATTTTTATTATACAGATGATTCACCACTGCCCATTAAAAGACCCGCGGCGAATATCGATGAGGAGCTTTTGTTTTAGAGCTTAAAGGCATTTTTACTTAAAACGCGTTACAATATTGCAAATCCAAGTTTCAAGGATAAAATATGAAGTTAAAAATGCAGCATGCCCCTTATATTGCAAATAAAATTAGTATAGATATAGGTAATTCCCCACAAATTGAGATTTTAGCTCCTATTGAGCAGATTGCCCAAAATGCTCTAGAAGTGCTTGGGGCAAATATTCAAAAGGAGTTGCACATTGATGAAAAAGTGCGTGAAATCCTTGAAGAGCGAAGTGATGAGATTGAAGATTTTGGCATGGATGAGCGGGAGTTATTTAGAATGTGCAAGCGCCAAGTAGCACGAGAGGAGGGATTCTATCTCGCATGGGAGGAACGTTGCAGCGATGTTTCTCATCAGATTCTTAATGCCTTGCAGCCTTTGATACAATTTAACATCTCTGAAACCATTGTGAAAAACATTATTTTTAAAGCCATTAATGAATATTCAAAAATTTATGACAAAGCAGAGGAAGTGGTGATTGAGAAGCTAAAAAGATATAAACGCAAGCTTGTGTATGGCACGGAGGAATATGAGATTGTATTTAGCAAGCTTTATGAGGAAGAATTACGCAAAAGAGGACTTTTATGAATCTTGCAGATGTGTATTTGTATTTTGCCAATGGTTTATACATTAAAGCCAAGAGTTTTGGCGCAAGAGGGACATTCATAGGGGAAGCGGTATTTAATACCTCTATGAGTGGCTACCAAGAGATTATCACAGACCCAAGCTATGCAGGGCAGTTTGTTGTCTTTAGTATGCCTGAAATTGGCATTGTAGGCACAAATGAGCAAGATAGAGAATCGCTTAGGGCTTCTTGTGTGGGCGTGATACTCTCTTCTTATAATGATTTTGTCTCTAATTTTCGCTCCACCCAAAGCTTGGCTAGCTATCTTAGAGGGCATAATATTATGGGGATTTGTAATGTCCATACGCGCGGACTTATCAAAATGCTTACCACACAAGGCTCCATGATGATGATTGCCTCAAATGATATTTCAAGCCAAGAGGCATTACGTGAGGCATTAGAGAGTGCTCCTAGTATAAATGAGCTTAACTTTATGCAGCAAGTCTCTACCAAAAAGCCCTATACTCATGCACAAGCTGTATTTGACTTTGCTCAATTTGATTATGCTAAACCTCCTAAAGCCCAAGCTAAGGTAGTAGCCATTGATTTTGGTATTAAAACCAATATCCTTAATGAGCTCTGTGCTGTGGGCTTAGAAGTGGAGGTTGTGGGGCATGATTTTAGCGCAGCAGATATTCTTAAAGCCTTTGAGAGCGGGGAGATTGCGGGTGTATTTCTCTCAAATGGACCCGGAGATCCGCTTATGCTAGAGCGTGAAATTGCAGAGATACAAAAGCTTATTACCTCAAATATCCCTATTTTTGGCATTTGTTTAGGGCATCAGCTGCTCTCCATTGCGCATGGCTATCCTACTTATAAGCTCAAGTTTGGACATCATGGGGGCAATCACCCTATTAAGAATCTCCAAAGTGGAGCAGTGGAAATTACCGCGCAAAATCACAACTATTGCGTGAGTGAATCTATCGCAGAGATAGCTACTATCACTCATCGCAATTTATTTGATGGCACCATTGAGGGCGTGAAGTATAAGAATAAGCCTATTTTTTCTGTCCAACATCACCCAGAAGCCAGCCCGGGACCAAAAGAGGCAAGAGCGCTCTTTGAAGAGTTTGCTAGACTTTGCATAAAATCCTAGTTGTATAAAATGATAATAGTTTTTATTTTATCTTAAGTTCTCATACACTAATATCACGCCATTTTTATATGTTTCATAAATGGAGGGGTGTATGAAGTTTTATAGCCATAAGGGGCAAATCAATGGAGCAAAGATTGAATCTAAACAAGAAACTATAAGAGAAAATCCAAGCAAAAAAGTAAAAGAGAATACAAAAGAGGGGATCAATAAGGAGTGGAGAAGTGGGTGCTATGCTTTGCTTTTTATTTCTTTTCTCTCTCCCCTTTCTCTCACTTTTTCTCTCAGGGGGGGGGGGGTATTACTCGCTCAAAGCTTAGAATCCCAAAATCTTCCTACAGAATCTTTGCAAGAAAGTCAAAATCTTCAAACACCTCACAAAGACCAAGCCCAAAGGAGTGTCAAACTCTCCACCTCCATTGTGAGTGCTACCAATGATATAGAGACTTTCCAAAGTGGCGCTACACTCAATGCTCAAATCTTAGAATCTAATCCCACCGGTAATGGCGATATTACCTCTATTTTAAGAATCTTACCCAATGTGCAATATGACACACAGCAGCTAAAAAGCGCTACCCCGGGTGAAATAGACCCAGCTAAAATTAGCATAAGCGGGGGATTGCATTATCAAAACAACTTCCAAATTGATGGCTTTAATATGAATAATGATATTAATCCAGCAGGCAGTGCGAGTGTGTATGGGGGAAGTGGGCAGGGCAGAAGTCAGGGGTTAAATATCGATACAAGCCTTTTAGAATCTATTGTCGTGCAAGATTCTAATATTTCTGCGGCTTTTGGGGGATTTACAGGAGGGGTAGTGGAGGCAACTACAAGGCGACCCACTAAAACTTTAGGGGCAAATATTAGCTATCAAGTTACACAAGGCAATGCCGACCCTAAAGCCTTTTCACTCACTAAATATCATATTTATGAAGCCACTAGCCAAAGTTTGCAAAATTTTCTTAACTCAAGTAGTGAATCAAACCAGCCGCAGTTTATCAAACATCTCTTTCGCTCAAGTGTGGAATCTAAGCCCAATGACAAAAGCGGAGTGATTGCTAGCTTTACAAGCACGCAGAGCATTATCCCTATTCGCCAACATCTTGTAACTAACCATTCAAGACCTAGCCCCCTAGACCCAAGCAACTATAGCACCGCAAACCAAAACCAAAAACGTGAAAGTTATAATTTTTTTATTAAAGGCTATTATGACCCAAGCGAGAGTGTGCGATTAGAGCTAAGCTATACTTATGCTCCACAATCTGATATTCGCTTCATTGTAGGCACACAAGATAATTATTATAACTTCAAATCTGGCGGGCATAATTTGGGGTTAAAAAGCATTTGGGAGAATGCTTTAGGCACGCTTACACATACTTTGAGTTATTCGTTTTTAGAAAATTCCACCATTTCGATGGGTTGGAGCGATTTTAAAGATTGGTATATTTCAGAGACTAAAAATTGGAGTAATTGGGTGGGCTTAGCTAGAGAGGGTGGGTATGCACCATATGATAGCTCCCAGCATACATTGAGTGATAAAATTATTTTTGATTTTAAGCCTTTAGAGTTAGATAATATAGAGCATAGATTCCAAATAGGCTTAGAGCTAGGCTATCAATATGTGCAAAATAGCAACCCTAGGGATTATTATCTCTCCCCCACCAGTGCCTCTACCTTTATGACACAAAGCCAACAATCTCAATGTCTTCAAACAGATATGGCTTGGTGTGATACAGGTAAGGTATATGATGTTCGCAGTAATAACATTACTGACACCACTAATGTAGATAGCTCTCACAAAACAAGTGCGGGCTATTATATTTGGAATTATGGGCAGTATTTTAGAAACACGCTTTATTATAAGCAAGGCAAGGTGAGTTTAGATAATTACTTATTCTCAGCATTCTTAGAAGATAGCCTTAACTTTACTTTAGGGAATCTTGGAGGCTTGCATATAAGGGCTGGAGCGAGATTGGATAGTGATACGTATATGGATAAACTCACTGCTGCCCCTAGATTTGCATTGCAATATAGCGCTCCTTGGAATGGAGGCTTTTTAGGGGAATACTTAGCAAGTAGCATAAGTGCGGGGGTAAATCGTTACTATGGGAGAAATATCTTTGCCTATGCTTTAGCTGAAGGTATGACTGCCTTGCGTTATGATATTCGTCGCAACACTCCTGCTAAAACTTGGCAAGAAGTACTCGCAGAGGGTAAAATATGTACTACTACTGGTAGTGGCACAGATTACAATAACTGCTATCTTCCTACAGCTAATGGGACGGATTTCACGCAACTTAAAGTACCTTATGCAGATGAGCTGATGATAGGCTTTGCACAAAGAATCTTTGATTTGAAACTTGCTATGAAATATATTTATCGTAAAGGGAGAGATGAGATAAGACAGGCTTGTTTCAATACTGCAACAGGACAATTAACAACCTCATGCCCAAGCACTGCCCAACCAAATGGAACGACTTATCGCACTTATACAAACGAAGGACAATCTACCAGCAATATCATCACCCTTACGCTTGATAATATCACCCCGCTCACATTTGCCAACACAAAACACCACATCTTACTTGCCTTTGATTGGACAAATGTAAAACGTAACTACACAGATTATAGCGATACACTCACTAATCAAGAATTAGCCAACCAGTGGATTTCTTGGAATGGAATGCTTGTAAGATATGCTGATAAACCAGCGGAGAATTTTAATCGCCCCTATACCTTAAGGCTAAATACCACGCACACTTTTAATCTATGGCGCACAAAGGGGCTTTTTAATAATTTCTTTCGATACAGAAGCCCTTATAAGGCTATGGCAAGTATCCCTGCAAGCTATGGAGGGCTAGCTAATCGTGCCCAACCCGATAAGGATAGTAATGGAAATTATATAGATACCTTTAAGCCATTTGATATAAGAGGGGCTTTTACTTGGGATATGCGCATAGGCTTTGAAATAGATATTTTTAAGGGTAATACACTCTATACAAATATTGATATTTACAATGTGCTAGATAGTGAGAATCTTGCCATTGCAAGTGCGAGCTATTCCATGATGGCAGGATTAAGTGCTACACCTGTATATGAAGTGGGGCGGCAATTTTGGCTCCAAGTGGGGTATAAGTTTTAACTACTGCCCTAAAAAGAGCTTACCCACGGCAAAAAACGCATTTTTTAGCTCATTTTTGAATGTATAAATAATCGTAGAAATCGTAAAAATCAGCACAACAAAGGCAATGCCAATTTTGAGAGGGAAGCCTATAGCTAAGAGATTGAATTGTGGGTGTGTTTTCATAATCATGCCAAAAATCACATCAGAGAGGAGGATAATGGCTAAAACAGGGAAAGCCATAGAGAAACCCACAAGGAATATATTCCCAAATGCTTTGATGAAATATGCCACACTTTTTGGTTCAAATATGAATCCTCCTAGTGGCGTGGCATTGAGGCTATGGGAGATGATAAGAAAGATAGTGTGATGAAAGTCAAGGCTTAGGGCAATAAGCAAGCCTATAAGGGCGATAAGCTGGGCGATAATGGGCTTTTGCGCACCACTTATTGGGTCATACGCACTTGCCATAGTAAGCCCCATAGTGAAGCTTATAAGCTCTCCGCCAAAGCTAAGCATAGCAAAAACAATCTGCAAGCAAATAGAAGCCAAAAAGCCTAGCATAACCTCAAATAAAGCGATGATAATAAACTCCACCATACTTATATCAGGGAGCTGCGTATGCACAAGGGGGAAAAACGCCACACTCATAAAAAACACCATAGCCCCACGGACATTGACGCTCACAAGTTGATTATCAAAAAATGGAAAAAAGGCAAACACCCCGCTAAAGCGCGCTATTAAAAGCAAGAATACAGCGACATTATTAGGCTGGGTAATGTAAGCTACAAGCTCCATAAATGTCTAATCTTTAAACTCTTGATAGTGCAATTTAGCATGTTCTAGTATTTCTTGTGCTTGTTTTAAGCTCTGCATACCATTCTCATAAAGCAAAAGCGACTCTTTAAGTGAAATCTCTTGAGAATTAAGCTTGGCTAATACATCTTTTGCCTTTTGAATGAGGGTTTCAAACTCCTCTTGGGGTATTTGCTCTCTTTGATTTGTCTCTTCCATAAGTAATCCTTAGCCGTGATAGTTGGGTGCTTCTTTGGTAATATCTACATCATGCACATGAGATTCTCTTAATCCTGCGGAGGTAATTTCTACAAATTCCGCCCTCTCCCATAAGGTTGTAATATCCTTGCTGCCTAAATAGCCCATTGATGACTTAAGCCCACCAATAAGCTGATGAACGACATCGCCTACTTTACCCCTATAGGGTACTCTCCCCTCTACGCCCTCTGGTACGAGCTTATCTTGTGCCGTGCCCTCTTGGAAATACCTATCTGCGCTTCCTCTACTCATCGCACCCATACTTCCCATACCGCGATAACTTTTGTATTGTCTGCCTTGATAGATGATTAAATCACCCGGCGACTCTTCAGTACCTGCAAGGAGGCTACCTATCATCACACTTGAAGCTCCCACAGCTAGGGCTTTAGCTATATCACCTGAATATTTTATGCCTCCATCGGCAATAATGGGGATATTATGCGTTTTAGCAATTTGAGCACATGTGTCAATGGCTGAAATCTGGGGCATACCCACGCCCGCTACAATGCGCGTGGTGCAGATACTTCCCGGACCTATGCCTACCTTTATCGCATCTGCGCCTGCGTTGATTAAATCTCGTGTAGCTTGTGGGGTTACGACATTGCCCACGATAACATCAATAGCAAGCTTGGATTTGATTTTCTCTAAGGTTTTAATCACATTAATAGAATGCCCATGTGCGCAATCAAGCACAAGCACATCTGCCCCCGCTTCAGTGAGGGCTTCAGCCCTCTCAAACTGCTTCACACCAATAGCCCCGCCTACTTTCAGGCGACCAAAGCTATCTTTGCAAGAGTTAGGATATTCTATCCGCTTTTGAATATCCTTAATCGTAATAAGCCCTTTGAGTGTGTAGTTTTCATCAACAATAGGCAGCTTTTCGATTCTGTGTTGGTGCATAATCTCCTTTGCCTCTTCTAAAGTCGTGCCTACTTTGGCAGTGATGAGCGAATCTTTTGTCATCAAATCCCCTACAAGCTTATTGAGATTATGCTCAAAGCGTACATCGCGGTTTGTGAGAATGCCTATGAGTTTGCCATATTCATCTACCACCGGCACACCAGAGATTTTATAATTATCCGTGATAGCTTTAGCATCAGCAAGCGTGCTATCTGCGCGTATATAGATAGGATCAACAATCACACCGCTCTCACTTTTTTTAACGCGTTTGATTTGCTCTACTTGTGAGGCTATATCCATATTTTTATGGATAATCCCAATGCCTCCTAATCTTGCCATAGCAATGGCGGTTTGATACTCTGTAACCGTGTCCATAGCCGCACTTACAAGGGGGATATTAAGGGTAATATTCTTACTTAGCATCGTTTGGGTATTGACTTCTTGGGGGAGGATTTCAGAATATGTAGGCACGAGCAAGACATCTTCAAAAGTAAGGGCTTTATGTATGATTTTCATAGTATTCCTTTAGAGTGCGAGTTCTTTTTCTAAGCCATAGGCGGCATTGAGAATATTTTGCTCCTTGAATTTTGCACCAATAAGTTGCATACCTATGCTTAGTCCATTTGCGTCTTTGGCTACAGGCATGGAGAGTGCAGGGAGTCCTGCGAGATTTACTCCAATGGTATATATATCACTAAGATACATCTCTAGCGGAGAGTGCATAGCACCAAACTTAGGGGCGACATCTGGGGCAATAGGGAGCAAGATAATGTCACATTCATTAAAGATTTCTTCATATTGAGCACAAATCTTTTTCCTCACTTGTTGGGCTTTGAGATAGTAGGCATCATAATATCCACTGCTTAGCACAAAGCTCCCTAACAAGATACGACGTTTGACTTCATCGCCAAAATATGTGCTGCGCGTATTGTAGTAGAGGTCTTTGAGGCTATCCCCCTTAGCCCTTGAGCCATAGCGCACGCCATCAAATCGTGCGAGGTTGGAGCTAGCCTCCGCAGTACAGATGATATAATACGTAGAAATGTGATAGCTTAAATCAAGCATATCTTTTTCTATAATGCTATGCCCCATAGATTCTAAGGTTTTGATAGTTTGATGATATGCCTCTTGGATTTTAGGCGAGGCGTCTTTAAGGAAGTTTTTAAAAATAGCAATTTTATAACGTGCATTAGAATCTAAATCTTTAAAGGTATTGAGGCTTGGGAGATTCGCACTTGTAGAATCACGCTCATCATAGCCACTTATGGCATCAAGCAAAAGCGCGGCATCTTCTACATTTTGGGTAATTGGTCCTATTTGGTCTAGACTTGAGCTATAGGCAATTAAGCCATAGCGACTAACCCTCCCATAGCTAGGCTTTAGCCCCACACACCCGCAAAATCCAGCAGGCTGCCGTATGGAGCCGCCTGTATCACTCCCTAGTGAAGCAATAGCAAGTCCCGCTGCTACAGCCGCTGCGCTTCCTCCACTGCTCCCGCCGGGTACTCTTGAGGTATCAAGGGGGTTTTTTACTCTGCCATAGCAGCTTGATTCACTTGTGCTGCCCATGGCAAACTCATCCATATTTGCCCGCCCAAAGGCACACATTTTATTTTCATGCAATCGCGTGATAACATGCGCATTATAAGGAGAAATGTAGCCTTTGAGAATCTTGCTCGCACATGTGATTTCCCAACCCTTGACATTAATATTATCTTTAATCAAAATAGGCACGCCACCCGCACTTGCTTGTATCTCGCCAATATAGGCGTTTAGCTCGATATTATCTTTTACCTTTGCAATAATTTGGGCTTTGATTTCTTTGAGTTCTTCTTCACTTTTATTTAGCGCGCTTTTGAGTGTTATCATGCTTGCTCCTTGTGCTTGGGATTATAGAGTAATCTTGCTTAAAGCAGCTATAGGCATTCATAAATTTTTTTAATGAAGCTTAGCTGCGAAGTGCTGTGTAAAAGCAGCATATCCGCAAGTGTAAGGGCTACCATGGCTTTGACTACCACACTGCCCCTCACCGCCACACAAGGATCATGTCTGCCCTTAATATGGCACGTTTGCTCTTGGAGTGTGGTATCAAGCGTATTTTGAGGGATAAAAATGCTAGGTGTTGGCTTAAAATATGCTTTTAGCATAAGGGTATTGCCATTACTGATACCGCCGAGTATCCCTCCGCTATGATTACTCATAAAGCCTTGTGCGTTCATTTGGTCATTGTGCATACTTCCAAGTTGGGTGCTTGAGCGGATACCATCACCAATTTCTACAGCCTTTATCGCATTAAGCCCCATAAGGGCACTTGCTAGGGCAGAATCAAGCTTATGATAAAGCGGCTCTCCTAAGCCCGCAGGCATACCGCAAGCACGAGCGAGCACTACTCCACCGATACTATTATGAGATTTTTTCACTTCATTAATAAGGGCTTTTTGGGCTTCTTCGCAGTTTTTATCAAGTGCAAAAATTTCACTTTGCTTTGCGTGTTCAAAGTCGTATTCTTCCCCTGCTATATCCCCGATAGCACAGATTCCACTCTCTACGCTTATGCCACATTCCCTTAAAAGCATTTGAGCTATTGCCCCAGCAGCTACTCTAGCCGCACTCTCACGCGCAGAGCTTCGCCCTCCACCGCGATAATCCCTTATGCCATATTTTTTAAAGTATGTATAGTCTGCATGTCCGGGGCGGAATATATCTTTAATATTGCTATAATCGCTACTTTTTTTATTTTCATTAGCGATCCATAATCCAATGGGTGTGCCTGTGCTTAAGCCATCAAATACGCCGCTTAAAATCTCTACCTTATCTTTTTCTTTGCGAGGTGTGCTATAGGCATTTCTCCCGGGGGCACGCTCATTCATTTGAGATTGCAAAAAGTCTTCATCAATCCTTAAACCCGCAGGCACTCCGTCTATAACACAACCTATGCCCTCACCATGAGATTCTCCAAAGGTGCTTACACGAAACATAAGCCCAAAAGTATTCATTATTTGTCCTTTGTATATCCAAGCTCATTTTGGAGTTTTTCATACGCTATGTGTGCAGCCTTTTGTTCAGCCTTTCTTTTGGGCGTTCCTATGGCACGGGCAAATTCTTCATCTAAGATCGTTACAGAGACTTCAAAACGTTTGTCATGATCTGGTCCTTGCGTGCTTATGAGATGATAGCGGGGAACGGTTTTATACACAGATTGCACAAATTCTTGTAAGGCGGTTTTGTAATCTGTAAAAACATAAGAGAATTGCGCTCCATCTCCATAATGGGCTTTAAGCATGGTATTTATGATAGTGCTTGCATGGGTGAGTTGCGTCTCAAGGTAGATGGCTCCAATGAGGGCTTCAAAGGCATTAGAGAGGATAGAATCTTTTTGGCGTCCGTTGTTATTTTCTTCATTTTGTGAGAGATGAAGAAAATCGCCCAAATCAATAGATTTAGCAAGTTTTACAAAACCCTCTTCATGCACGATACAAGCGCGTATTTTGCTTAAATCTCCCTCTTTAGCTTGGGGGAGGTTTTTATAGAGGTATTCTCCTACGAGTAAGTCTAAAACCGCATCACCTAAAAACTCTAAACGTTCGTTATTTGCTTGCTCCTTGCAACTTTTGTGAGTTAGGGCTTGTGTGAGAAGAGCAGGGTCTTTGAAGCGATAACCAAGTATATCTTCAAGCAAGCGTTGATCTTTGGGTAGTTTGTTATTATTCATTTGTGTCTCCTTTTTGAAATTCTCTTGCTGCTGCTTTGGCAAGTTTGTCGCATAATTCATTTTGCGCTATGCCCGCATGGGCTTTCACCCAATGCGCCTCTACTTGATGTGAGGCGGCTATTTGCAGGTAGCTCTGCCATAAATCTATGTTTTTGACATTTTTAAAATGCTTTTTTTGCCATTGTGTAAGCCATTGATTAATGCCATTACACACATATGATGAGTCGCTATATAAATGCACAATACAGGGCTCTTTGAGGGCTTTGAGAGATTCTATAACGGCTAAGAGCTCCATGCGGTTATTGGTCGTATGCTTTTCTCCCCCGGTAAGAATCTTCTGCTTTGAGCCAAAAGAGAGTATCCCACACCATCCTCCAGCTCCGGGATTACCTAGTGCGCTTCCATCACAATAAAGGGTAACTTGCTTCATTATCAATCTTTCGTATTTTGCAAAGTACATCATTATTAAGCAATTCCCCACAATGCGAGCAACGGGCATTTTCAAAAGGGAAAATTTGCTTACAACCATGACAGCGGTATTCAAAGTCTAAATCTACTCGTAGGCTTGAATGTTGGTTTAAGATTCTCATATTTTCTAGCTCAAATATCTCGCAATTTTGGTTATCTACCACAAAGCCCTTTGCACGATATACATCGAGTATTTCTTTACTTTTGAGTTTATCAAGGGGCACATCTTTAGATTCAAACTGCCATAAGAGGTCAATATATTTTGTTATATGCTGGCTTTTTATGACTTCTTCCCAAAAGAGGCTATAGCTAATGGTTTTAAAAAATGCAAGAACAATTTTTTCAATCTTTGGCTCTTGGAGTTTAAGGTTATTGAGTTTGGTAATTTTATTCTTAAGTGGCATATCGTGCTGGTTAATCAGCAAAAGTGCGGATAAATAGGCTTTGTTTAGCCCAATGCTATAGTAGATTCTCTCATTTTTGCCATCAAGGGTCATATCATAGATTTCTTCAATGCACTCTAGGGCGTTAATGGCGTTTTTGTATTCATTGAGCTGTTCATAGGTTTTGAGGAGATAAATCAGCACTTCAGGGTTTTTAGGATAGTTTTTAAGAATCTCTAAAAAGATATTTTTCGCCCTTTGTAAAAACCCAGCACTATAGTAGGCACTGCCTAGATTTTGCAAAATTTCTATTTTGGATATGGTGTTTTTGCTTGAGTGCTCTAAATGCTCTAAGATACTTAAATAAATTTTAATCGCTTCTTGTGTATTCCCACTTTGGATATAGGCATTAGCGATAAATTGTAATGTAGGGATAGGATTATGTGAGAGTGTGAGGAATTCTTCTACCCCTTGTGCTATGCCCACAAACTCATAGGATTTAGCAAGATTCTTGAGCGAGCGCTCCTTTTTCTTTGATCTATAGCGATTACGACAATAATCAATAAATGCCGCTAGGGCTATAATAGCTGCTAGGACAATAATGCCAACAAGCGGGTCAGTATAAGAAAACATACTATTCTCTAAGCGTAGTGATATTAGCACTTGAGCGGATTTTATTAAAGTGGTCAGCAATAATACTCTGCTCTTTTTGCATCATAATTTTTTGACTAACAAGGGGCTTTGCTTCTTCAAAAGGGAGCAAACTCTCTCCTAAGCGGTTTTTGATATAAAAGCTAACAAAGCCATTCCCACCTGTGGTAAGCACGGGTGTGAATTCATGATTTGGTGTGTGGATAAAGACTTGTGCGATTTGTGGTGTGAGAGATGAGAGGATTATGCTTTCATCAAATTTTTGCACGCCGCTGATATTTTGCTTAGGGGAGGCAATGGCTTCTTGGAGGAGATGTTCATCTTGGGCAAGATAGCGCACAACTTGCACTTCTTTAGGAATAAGAAATTCTTTTTTATGCTTGCTATAGTATTTAAGTAGCTCTTCTTCGCTTGAGATACTGATATTAGAAGCGAGGATTCTCTGCATAAGTTCGCGTGCTTGGAGGGACTTTTTGATTTGTGTGCGGTATTCTTGGAGGCTGGTGCCCTCTTTTGCTACCTTTGCAAAGAGTTGCTCTTTGGTGAGATTGGCATTGGCTGCGAGGATAGAGATTTCCTCATCAACCTTAAAATCATCAACACTAATTTTAAATCGCTCAATTTCATCATCTTTAAGCCGCTCATTAATCAGCATATCAATGGCTTCTTGCTTGGAGATTCTGAGCTGTTTTTGCAATGCACTAATCTCATAAAGCGTGATAGCATGCCCATTGACACGCATTCCCACTCCCGCTATGATTTCTCCATATAAGCTTATGGCACAAAATATAAACCCATAAACGACAAACTTCATTTTTATCCCTTTGAGATTTGCTATGAGATTTTAGCAAACAAAAGCAATTTCAAAGCAACTTCAAGTAGAATCCCCGCTAACAAAAACCCTCACATACAATATACAATCAAAATAATGCTATAAAATTTAAGGATTATATATGAAATATCACTCCCACACGACTATTATTGTCCTTGCCTTAAGTGCCTTTTGCATGGGTGTTACAGAGTTTATTATCGCTGGTGTTTTGCAAGATGTAAAGCTGTATTTTGATATAGATTCCAATCAAGCGGGTTATTTGACAACAATGTATGCCCTAGGTGTTGTCATTGGCGCGCCGCTTTTAAGTATGCCCTTTAGCGGGCTTAATCGCAAGTATCAACTGCTTTTAAATTTGTTTGTTTTTGCGGTGGCGAATTTGGTGATTTTTTTAAGTGATAATTTTACTTTGAGTGTGCTTGCGCGCTTTGTTGCGGGCACACAGCATGGTGTGTTTTTTGTTATTGCTACACTTGCGGCTATTCAAGTCTCGCCTAAGGAGAGGGTATCGCAGAATCTTGCCCTTATGGTATCTGGCTTAACGATCGCCCTTGTGAGCGGAGTGCCTTTGGGGACATTTATTGGGCATTTGTTTGGATTTAAATCAATTTTCTTACTCATTTGCGCCCTTGCTTTGCTTGCTTTTATGAGTGCTCTTATATTTATGCCCTCTCTTCAAGGCTCAAAGACGCATTTACGCTCGCTTCTCCAAGCATTCAAACATAGGGATTTGCTCCAAGCATACGCAGTAACGATATGCACGTGCGGAGGGGCATTTGTGCTCTATACTTATGTGAGCGATTTGTTGATACAAAAAAGCCATTTTGGAGAGGGGAGCATAGTATATATTTTGCTTCTTTATGGGGTGTTTGCGATTTTGGGGAATCTCTATGGCGGGAGATTATGTGATAATAAGGGCTCAAAGCGGGCATTGCAAATTATTATTTGCTTGCAAATGTTCTTTTATGCCCTTGTGAGTGTGAGTGCGTATTCTCAAATGCTTGTATGTATTAATCTAGCCATTATGGGCTTTCTCTCCTTTGGGGCTATTCCAGCTTTGAAGGTAAATGCTATGAATGCAGCAAGGATATGCACGCCAAAAAGTATGGAATCAAGCATTAGTGTGAATGAAGCTGCCTTTAATGTGGGTATTGCTTTGGCTAATCAAATCGGTGGGCTTGTTGTAATCGCGCCATTTTTGGGCGTAGGGTTTAATCCACTTTTTGCTGCACTCTTTACTCTTCCTGCATTTGTATTGCTTCTTAGGCAAACTTAACTTTTCTTAATGTCACTATACATTCTCTATGAAATGTATAAGGAAATTGGTCAAAAAGCCCAAAACGCACGATTTTGTGAGTTTGAGAGAGAATGCCCATATCACGCAAGAGCGTTTGAGGATTGCATGAGATGTAAATAATGGTAGAAAAATCTTGTAAAAACTCAAGTATCGTGTGGTTATTTACCCCGCTTCGTGGAGGGTCTATTAACACACAATCAAAGTTAAAAGATGTTATATCTATATCCCTTAAGCGGAAAAATGCCCGCTCTTGGCGTAAAGCTTGGATACTCTCAAGCGCATTAAGTCGCACAGGAGTGATATTATTGCACTGATTATAAGCCATATTTTGCTTTAATAAAGTGATAGCAGATTTAACTACTTCAGTAGCAAGCACTTGTCTAAAAAATGGCGCTAAGATAAGCGTGAAATTACCGCTTCCACAATAAAGCTCTAGGGCATCATAGGTCGCATGGGGGTAAAGATTCTGTAATGAATCACGTACAAAATCAAGCATTTTGGCATTCATAAAGGGATTAGGCTGGCTAAAAAGCCCCTCTTGCTTGAGGTAAGTATATGGTGCGTGAGTGAGATTTAGGGTTTCGCTTATGGTTGAAGAGGAGAGGTAGAGTATTTGGTTTTTGCTCCGTCCTATGATATGTATGGGGGTTTTATATGTATCTTGGAGCATATCTTGCAAAAGCTTTGCTTGAGTTTGCCAATGTGTATCTAGGGGTTTGTGATATATAAGAGTGAGGAGGACTTGATTTTGCAAGCTAGAGAGGAAGTTGCACGCATAAAGTTTGGCTTTTAATATTTCATTGTTTTGGAGTGTTTCAAGCAAAAGGGGCATAATGTCCCCTAAAATAGGGAGTAAAATCGGGCAAGTGTGTATGGGGATTTTATGTGAAGTATTAAGGGAGCTCATTGCAAAAGATAGCCCCTCTTTTTCATGGTAGAATCGCAGCTCACAGCGCGCTCTAAAGCCACTTTGTGGTGAAGCAAATACTTCAATATCTACTCCATTAAGCAAGGCTTGAAACTCTTGTGTGGTTTGCATAAGTTTAGATTCAAGCTGGCTCTTATAGTCTATCGTGTTAGGGCAGCCTCCACATTGCCCAAAATGCTCGCACTTCATTATGGCTTACTTGAAGCCTTGCACAAGATTGCCAATAAGGAGATTCCACCCATCAACAAGCACAAAAACCAAAATCTTAAAGGGGAGAGAAATCATCACAGGAGGGAGCATCATCATACCCATAGCCATAAGCACAGAGCTAATCACCATATCAATAACCAAAAATGGCAGATAGAGTAAGAATCCAATCCAAAAGGCAGTTTTTAGCTCACTAATCATAAATGCCGGTATAAGCACACTAAGAGGGACATCATCAACACTTTGGGGGTTATCTAAATGGCGGATTCTAAAAAAGAGCGCTAGGTCTTTCTCACGTGTGTTTTTAATCATAAAGTCTTTAAATGGCACGATTGCGCGCTCAAAGGCTTCATCATATGAAATCTGCTTTTCTGTATAGGGCTTAATGCCCGCTTCATAGGCTTTGGTAGCTACCGGCTCCATAATAAAAAATGTCAGTACAAGGGCTAGGCTTACAAGAATCTGTGTAGGCGGGGATTGTTGCGTGCCAAGGGCGGTGCGTAAAAAGGCAAAGACTATCACAATGCGCGTAAAGCTTGTCATCACAAGCACGAGTGAGGGAGCGATAACAAGTAATGTGATGATAAGGACAATATTTAAAGTCGCTACAAGCTCAGTGGGCTCTTGTGGCATAGTGAGAGATAAATCTACTGATGGGAGCTGGGGGTTATTAGGGAGGGTGGGCACAGAGGGAATGCTTGATGGAGCAGGTAAGGCGGGTGTGATATTTGTATCAAGGCTTACTTCAGCGTATGCGAAAAGTCCATAAAAGCATAAAAGCCAAAAGATTTTTTTCAAAACCACTCCCAATCCATTTAAATTTTTTCTCAAGGAGATATTATAGATTTTTGTGTGTTAAAATTATATAAAATTGATATTAGATGCTTTATTAAGGGCTTTGCAAAGGAGTACTATGAATGTATCGGTGGTGATTCTTGCTGCAGGGGCAGGCACTCGAATGAAGTCAAATACGCCCAAAGTGCTTCATAAAATTTGTGGTAAGCCTATGGTGTTTTATAGCATTGAAGAGGCATTGCAAATAAGCGATGATGTGCATATTGTGCTTTTTCATCAAGAAGATTTGATAAAGCAAAACATACTTCAAACTTATCAAAATGCTTATGATAGCGGGATTTTGCATTTCCATACGCAAGATATGCTACGTTTCCCCGGCACGGGAGGTGCGCTTATGTGGCTTATAAACTCAAATCAGCCCTGCCAATATGATGAGATATTGCTTCTTAATGGAGATATGCCTTTAGTACGTGCCTCTACGCTTAAAGCCCTTTTAAAGCATAATGCGCCTATTGTGATGAGTATTTTGCATTTAGCAAATCCCCATGGCTATGGGAGAGTGATTCTTAAAGGCGATGAGGTGCAAAAGATTATCGAGCAAAAAGACGCAAGCCCGCAAGAGCTGCTGATAGAAGATGTGAATGCGGGGGTGTATAAATTTAGCAAAGATATTTTGCAAACCTATCTCCCGCGTATAGAAAACCATAATGCCCAAAAGGAGTTTTATCTCACAGATGTGGTGTTTCTTGCTAAGCAGGATAATGCCCAAATCTGTGCGCTAAGGGTGAGTGAGGAGGAGTTTATAGGAGTGAATTCCAAGCTTCAACTTGCCGCTGCAGAGGGTATTATGCTCCAAAGCTTAAGAGAGAGGGCAATGGAGCAGGGAGTGATTATGCACTTGCCTCATACCATTTATATAGAATCGGGAGTGAAATTTTATGGGGAGTGTATTATTGAGCAGGGGGTTCAAATCTGCGGTGATTGCGAGATTAGAGATTCTCATATCAAGGCACATAGTATTATAGAGCAGAGTATTATAGAATCAAGCGATATAGGACCCCTCGCACATATCCGCCCTAAAAGTCGCATTAAAAACACGCATATTGGGAATTTTGTAGAAACTAAGGCAAGTGTGCTAAATGGCGTGAAAGCAGGGCATTTAAGCTATTTGGGAGATTGTGAGGTAGATTCTGGAAGTAATATAGGCGCTGGAGTGATTACTTGTAATTATGATGGCAAAAAGAAGCATAAAACAATTATTGGCAAAGATGTCTTTGTGGGGAGTGATGTGCAGCTTGTAGCGCCTTTAAATATACAATCTTGTGTGCTTATTGCCGCAGGGAGCACGATTACAAAAGATGTGAATGCAGGAGAGTTGGTGCTTTCACGCACACCTCAAAAGCAGATTAAAGATGGATATTTTAAGTTTTTTGATAAAGACAAAAAGGAGCAGTAAATGAATATTGTACTTAATGGTAATATCTATCAAATTGCCAAAGATTCTACACTTTTAGCCCTTATTACTGATCTTGGTATCGCCCATAAAGCAATGGCAGTAGCGATTAACACACAAGTGATAAAAAAGCCTTTATGGGAGAGTTGTGTATTGCATGAGGGTGATGAGGTGGAGATTTTGGATTTTGTCGGCGGTGGATGATGAAGCATATATGGATATTTTGGTTTTTGCATTTTATGTTTGTAGATGTGCTGCTTGCTTGCACAGGAGACTGCAAGGCATGTCATCAGAATCTTGATTATGCCCATGATATTCGGCATAGCCCTATGCTTGTGTGCAAAACGTGCCATACTGATGAAAAAATGGCACAGATTGATATGGGGAGCTGTGGTCCAGACTGCTTTGCTTGCCATGATATAAAAAAAGTCCAATCTCAAGGGCTTGCTAAAGATCATGTCGTATTAAATGCCTGCATACAATGCCACACGCAACTCTCTTCTTCCCCCATTAGCACGGGAGAGGGTGTCTTCCAAAAGGGGTTAAAAAATTTTAGTGAGATGTTGTTTTTACAACCTTAGTTTTGTTTAGTCAATGTGTGATTTATAGAGATTAAGCAAAAACAAAACTTTCTTTATAATTAGTATAAAAAAACTTTAATAATTATTTTTCTATAATCTAAGAGCCTTTTTTGAGAATCCTACAAGTATCTTGGAGCAAGCCCCCCTTTAAAAGAGCACTTGTATGGGCTTGATAGGTCAAACTACGAACAGGAGGATACATGCGAGAGGATAAGGTAATTGAGAGTTACGTAGGAGTAACACCTCAAAGAAAGAAAAGCAAGAATCCAGCAAGGCTTGATTTTTGGCAAAGTGCAACAGGGCTATTTTTAGCCATTTTTATGATTTTGCATATGTTTTTTGTGGCTACGATATTAATTAGTCGTGAAGCTATGCATGCTGTTGCGAAATTCTTTGAAGGTAGCTTTCTTATCGAAGGTGGCAATCCACTTATTGTGAGCGGCGTTGCTGTGGTGATTATTGTAGCACTTGTGGTGCATGCCTTTTTGGCTGTGAGAAAATTCCCTATTAACTATAAGCAGTTTTTAGCATTAAGAGTGCATAAGCACCTTATGAAGCATAGTGATACATCGCTTTGGGCTATTCAGGCGCTGACTGGCTTTGTGCTATTTTTCACTGCAAGCGTACATCTTTTTATCATGCTTACTCAGCCTGAAACTATTGGACCAAATGGTTCGGCATATCGCTTTTGGAGTGAGCATTTTTGGATACTCTATCTTGTGCTTCTTTTTGCCGTGGAGCTCCATGCTTCTATAGGGCTTTATCGTCTTTGTATCAAGTGGGGGTGGTTTGAAGGATTAGGCTTAAAGACCTTGCGCACTATCAAGTGGTTTATGAGTGCGTTTTTT
Source organism: Helicobacter marmotae (assembly GCF_003364255.1). Lineage (GTDB taxonomy): Bacteria > Campylobacterota > Campylobacteria > Campylobacterales > Helicobacteraceae > Helicobacter_C > Helicobacter_C marmotae. The sequence continues at coordinate 225,265 of NZ_NXLR01000001.1, read as the reverse complement.
ATTATTTTGGGATTAGCTACTTTTAGTGCTTATATGTATTATGGTATGAATCAGACAGACCCTAATATAGACTACAAATATTATGATGCAAAAGAATTTGGGGGTAAATAATGAAAGTGATTTATAGTGATGCCTTGATTATTGGCGGTGGTTTAGCAGGACTTCGGGCTTCTATTGCTGCAAAGCAAGCAGGCTTAAATACCATTGTGCTTTCTCTTGTACCAGTCAAACGTAGCCACTCTGCAGCGGCTCAAGGTGGTATGCAGGCAAGTCTTGGAAATTCTGTGAAAAGTGATGGCGATAATGAGGATTTGCATTTTGCTGATACCGTGAAAGGAAGCGACTGGGGTTGCGACCAAGATGTGGCAAGAATGTTTGTTACTACTGCTCCTAAGGCAATTCGTCAATTAGCCGGATTTGGCGTGCCTTGGACTAGAATCCAAAAAGGCGATAGACCAGCTGTTATCAATGGTGAAAAGGTAACCATTACCGAAGATGACTTTAGACATGGCTATATTCATTCGCGTGATTTTGGTGGCACAAAAAAATGGCGCACATGCTATACCGCTGATGCTACAGGGCATACTATGCTTTATGCAGTAGCTAATGAAGCATATAAGCTTGGCGTGGATATTCAAGATAGAAAAGAGGCGATTGCACTCATTCATCAAGATGGCAAGTGCTACGGGGCGGTTGTACGTGATTTAGTAAGCGGTGAGCTTATGGCTTATGTCTCTAAGGGGACATTGCTTGCTACTGGTGGCTATGGTAGGGTATATCGCAATACAACAAATGCTGTAATTTGTGAGGGCATAGGTGCGGCTATAGCTATGGAAACAGGTATAGCAAAACTTGGCAATATGGAGGCAGTGCAATTCCACCCAACTCCTATTGTCCCTAGTGGAATCTTGCTCACAGAGGGCTGTCGTGGTGATGGCGGTGTGTTGCGCGATGTTGATGGGTATCGATTTATGCCTGATTATGAGCCAGAGAAAAAAGAGCTAGCAAGCCGTGATGTGGTCTCGAGAAGAATGCTTGAACATATCCGCAAGGGCAAGGGTGTAAAATCTCCTTATGGTGATCATTTATGGCTTGATATTTCTATTTTGGGGCGAGCGCATGTTGAGCGAAATTTGCGCGATGTGCAAGATATTTGTAAAACATTTGCAGGTATTGACCCTGCAACTCCCGGTGTATGGGCGCCTGTGCGACCTATGCAGCATTATTCTATGGGAGGTATTCGCACTGATTATAGGGGTGAGACTTATCTTAAGGGCTTATTTGCTGCGGGTGAAGTAGCTTGCTGGGATTTACATGGCTTTAATCGTTTGGGCGGAAATTCTGTGAGTGAGGCGGTAGTGGCTGGTATGATTATTGGCGAGTATTTCACGGAATATTGCCAAGGAGCACAAATTGATGTGCAAACTGCTACATTAGAAAAGTTTGTCCAAAAGCAACAAGATTATTTAAATGCGTTGATTAATAGTACAGGCAATGAAGATGTGTATGTGCTAAAAAATGCAATGAAAGATATTATGGACCATGATGTAGGTATCTTCCGTGATGGTAAGAGTTTGCAAGAAGCTGTAGATAAGCTTGAAGAGCTCTACAAGCGCAGTAAGAATATCCGCGTGCAAAACAAAAAACTTCATAATAATCCAGAGCTTGAAGATGCTTACCGCACGCCTAAAATGCTTAAAATCGCTCTATGTGTTGCAAAAGGTGCGCTTGATAGGACAGAATCTCGAGGTGCGCATACGCGTGAAGATTATCCTAAACGCGATGATGCAAATTGGCTCAAACGCACACTTACAAGCTGGGAAGATCCAAATCAAACTTTGCCAACGGTAACTTATGAGGATTTGGATATTATGAAAATGGAAATTGCACCGGGATTCCGTGGTTATGGGGCTAAGGGTATGATTATAGAGCACCCAAATAGTGCTATTCGACAAGCAGAGATTGATAGAATCACCCAAGAGATTCAAGCTAAAGGCGGGGATAGATATGCCTTGCAAGAAGCGTTAATGCCATTCAATCTCCAACCACAATTTAAAGCAAGAAATCAACGACTAGGAGATAAGTAATGAGTGCAACACAACAAAAAGGAAGAATATTAACCATTCGAGCGTTGAAGTTTGACCCACAAAGTGCGGTTTCTAAGCCACATTTTCGTGAATATCAATTAGAGGAAACTCACTCTATGACGGTTTTCATTGCTTTGGGTATGATTAGAGAGCAGCAAGACCCTGATTTGAGCTTTGACTTTGTATGTCGTGCGGGGATTTGTGGAAGCTGTGGTATGATGATTAATGGGCGTCCGCGACTTGCTTGCAAGACCCTTACTCAAGACTTCCCCGATGGTGTGATTACGCTTATGCCTCTCCCTGCGTTTAAGCTTATTAAGGATTTAAGTGTCAATACAGGTGAATGGTTTGCAGGTATGACAAAGCGAGTTGAAAGCTGGATACACACTCAGCATAGCCCAGATATTTCAAAGCTAGAAATGCCTATTGAGCCAGAAGTAGCCGATGAAGTCTTTGAGCTTGATAGATGTATTGAATGTGGTTGCTGTATCGCAAGCTGTGCTACTAAAGTGATGAGGGAAGACTTTGTAGGGGCTGCTGGTATGAATAGAGTTGTGCGCTTTATGCTTGACCCCCATGATGAGCGTACAGATGAGGATTATTATGAGCTTGTAGGGAATGATGATGGCGTATTTGGCTGTATGAGCCTTATCGCATGCCATGATACTTGCCCTAAAGAGCTTCCTTTGCAAAGCAAGATTGCATATTTACGCAGAAAAATGGTAAGCGTAGGTATGAAAAAATAGTTTTGCCTCCTTTAAGGAGGCATTAGGGTTGTTTATGCAGTTTATTCAATCTTTTATCTTCTCATCAACAAATATCGCTTTATTTGTTTTGGCATGTCTTTTTGTTTTTGCTGGCTGCTCTTCTATTGTCGCTTCAACAAAAGATATTAAAAACCCCGATTCATTCTCCTCAAATCCTAGTCCTGTGTTTGATCCTTTAGAAACAAGTGTTGCCCTACCTTATGCCAATAAGCTTAAAAATGACCCCACGCTTACAGGAGGTATGCTTGTAAGCGATGGACTTACAGCATTTTTAAGTCGTGCTTATCTTGCACGTATGGCAGAAAAAAGCATTATCTTGCAAACATATATTTACAAGAATGACACAGCTTCTCGTATCCTTATGCATGAGATTTGGTTGGCAGCCCAAAGGGGCGTTGTGGTAAAAATGCTTATTGATGATAATGGCTTAGATTCTGATTTTTCTGACATTATAGCCCTTGATGCCCATCCCAATATTGAAGTGAAAATCTTTAATCCCTACAAGAATCGCTCTAGATTACTACGTTACCCTGAAATGGTTTTTGACTTCAATCGCATTAATCACCGCATGCACAATAAGCTTTTTATTGTTGATGATATAACGCTCATTATCGGGGGGCGCAATATTGCAGATAATTATTTTGACCAAAATATTGATGTAAATTTTGTAGATACAGATGTGCTTTTTATCGGTAAGGCAGCCCTTGATGCCAAAGAAAACTTTTATGAATATTGGAATTTTCATCGCTCCATTCCCGTGGCACTTTTGCCTTTTAAGACTCCTATTAAGAAATTTAGGGCTTCTATAGAGAAGATAAAAGAGCACCCCCAATGGGAAAAATATGAAGAAGAAATACAAATGCTTATAGACAAATATCAGCATAGAGAGCTCTATTGGGGTAAGGCTATGTATATTGGCGATAAACCTGAAAAAATACAAGATTCTCAAACCCCTAAGCCTATCGCAAAGGCTCTTATTGAGATTTTATCCCGCACGCATCGCAATCTTTATATTTCTGCTGCCTATCTTGTCCCAAGCCAAGAGGGTATGAAGATTTTTGATACTTTGCTTGAGAGTGGAGTAGAAGTGCAAATACTTACTAACTCCCTTGCTTCGACAGATTCGCTTGTGGTATATGCGGCGTGGGAGAGGTATCGTAATGCTCTCTTAAGAGCGGGGGCTAAAATATATGAATATCAATATTTTGGCAAGGGTAAATCAAAATTGCGAGATAAGATCTCAAAGTCTAAAGCGTCTTTACATAGTAAAAGTATTATTTTTGATGATACTATTACTTGGATTGGTAGCTTTAATCTCGACCCCCGCTCTTTAAACCTAAATACAGAATCTGTAGTGATTTTTGATAATGTGCATTTTGCTAAGGCACTTAAAGAGGACTTGATAGAGGATACTCAAAGTGCATGGCGTGTGTATGAAAAAGGGAGAAAAACATATTGGGAGGGTGAGCATAATGGAGAAATGCAGATTTTTACCTATCCCCCTGATACAAATATTTGGACGAGATTGCTTAAGATGATCTCAAAACTCTTGCCAGAAAGCCAAATTTAAGCTTAGAACTTCTAGTGGGCTAGCATGAGCGAAGTGAAGAAGCTCTATGGGAGTCTTTAGTAAGAGATTCTTTAGCCTAGCTCTCGCAAGACTAAAGACATGACAAACTTGGCCACCTTATAGAGTAGGCTTACCCTCTTGTAAAGGAAATGAGTTTGGCATCACACCCCCGCTAGGGGGTGAAGAATCTTTTCCCGAATCGCCAGTCGCCCATAGAGGTTCTTCGCGCTCAAAGCCCCGCAAGAGGCGACAAAATAACGAGCGATTCTTCACTTATCTTACCTCTCTCCACTTAGCAAAGAGCAATAATCTTATGAATGGGGCTTTGCTAAAGCTCTGCAAGGCAAGTAATCACCTCTCTTAGATGATTAAGCTCTTAGGCTATGGAGATGTATTAAAGCAAAAACTAAAATTCTATGAAGTATAATGCCTCTGTCCTTTTAAGCAGGGCTTACTAGGCTTTAGGACGCGTAGCTCAGCTGGTAGAGCAACTGACTCTTAATCAGTGGGTCCAGAGTTCGATCCTCTGCGCGTCCACCACTTATACAATCTTCTATAACATTTAAAATAATATTTATTATCATAGCTTAGTTTAAACCAAAAAATATACAATGTTGCAATTAAAAATAAAGGTTTGGGCGATGAAAAGTATGATTATCCTCATAGTATTTGCTTCGTTTGTGGGTATTGGTGTAGATATAGTTTTTATCGGGCTATCGTGGCATAGTCTCATTTATGCTTTTATTGCTATTTTTGCGCTGCTGGGGTATTATAGATTTGCTAAGAGGGCGCAGTTTATTCAAGGGATTATTCATTTATCAAGAAGTTATGCTCGCGGTGAGTTTGAGGGGCGTATATTGCATATTAATGTAGATAAAGATTTGCATGAGCTTGCCAATAATCTTAATATCCTTATTGATAATCTTGAAGCCTTTATGCGCGAGATTAGTGCCTCTATCTCTTGTGCACAAGAGGGGAGATTCTATCGTAAGGCATTTGGAGCAGGGCTTAGCGGGGCTTTTTGCAGTAATATTGCTACTATTAATCAAGCCCTTGCAAGCATTGAACAAAATGCAAAAGATAATGTCAAAAATGCCCTTGCAAAATCACTTATGGATATGAGTTTGGGGAATCAAAATGCAGATTTAAGGCTCATTAGTAGCGGTTTAGAAGAGGACTTTATGTATATGAAGCATGTTTATGAAAATGTAGGGGATATAAAGGAGCTTTCTGCAAATTCTAAACATGATGTAGGGGTTGTTACAGATTCTATTAGCACGCTTGCTGCTTTGGTTACTGAAAATAGCAATATTATTCATAATTTTGCGGCTAAATCAAATGATATTTCCTCTATTTTATCTGTTATTTCTGATATTGCTGATCATATCAACCTTCTAGCCCTTAATGCCGCTATTGAAGCAGCAAGGGCTGGAGAGCATGGCAGGGGCTTTGCTGTAGTAGCCGATGAAGTGAGAAAGTTAGCAGAGCGCACGCATGAAGCGACCAATAATATATCTGTTGTGGTGCAAACTATGACTGAAGAGATTGCTCAAATCACAGAGAGTTCGAGTAAGATTGAAGATATTGCCCAAGAAAGCTATAAGGCTACAGAGGCTTTTAATGAAGTGTTTGACACGTTAGAAAAGGATACAGCAAATCTTTTTGTCATATTTTCTAAAGCTTCAAAAAAGTTGCTTTTAAGCATTGGAAAATTAGAGCATATTGTGTATAAGTCAAGCTTATATTTGAGCTTTAATCTCAATAAAGAAATGCTTGATTTTGCCTCTATTTCGCCACTAGGTGAACTTCTCTCACAAGAGGGCAATCTCAAAGAGCTAGGCGCAGATACAAAGGGGATTGAGGGCTTACAAAAGCAAATGCTCCTTTGCGCACAAGATTCAATCAAACTCCTCTCCCAGCCTCTAAGTCAGCAAAATGCACAAAGCATTATCCATAGCCTCACACTTTTAGAGCAGCGCTCCACAGAGCTTATGGAGCATTTGAGGCAAGAAAAATTAGCACTCTAGTGTAATTCTCCCACTTTTAGGCAATATACACACAGCTTTGCTTACACCCTTTTTAAGCAGAGTTACTTTAAAGGGAGATTGTAATGGGGTAGGGATTTTCCCACAATAGGGCGAGCCATATCTATCAAAATATACTCGTGCGCTCTCTCGCTCCTTACAGAAAGTATCAGATTCTATTAAAATATGCTCTATGCCAAAATATTCGCCTAATCGCACAAGGGCTAGGGCATTGTTTTTACACTCTTGGGCGGTGTTGGTATTATTATAAGCACTCAAGCATTTTCTATCCATATTTTTAAGGATAATATCTCCCGCCATAGGGCGAGAATCAAAATGTGTGGTTTTGGCATGGCGTGGGGTGTCAATGTAGAGGCTATAGCTATAGGTGGTATAGAGTTTGCCAAGGTGAAAATGCACTTGCCACATAGCATTATGATGATGTGTGAGCAAAGATTGGGCATTCAGCGATGGGTAGCTTTGGAGCATATCATGCGTATCTGCACTTTGGAGAAAGGCGCTATCATCACTTAGGGCAGTGAGGTGGAGGGTTTGAAGATGTGTTAAGAGGCTATTATGTGCAATTTCAAGTGAGTGGTTATACGTTTTGGGTGCGATATAAAAGAGCATAAGTACTAAGCTTAGTGCGAGAATGTATTCAAAAAATTTCATTTTGTGGGGATTGGCTTTTTTGATTCTATATGGGGGCTTTGCTTTGATGGAAGTATCACAAAGGCTGCTATCTTTTTACCCAGATAGATAATAGATATTTCATCTTTATATGTTTGATTGAGATCTTGCACAGGCAGCAAGTATGGGCTTTGGGCTTGTTCAATCCCATAGAATCGTAGCACAAGCCCAAGCTTGCCCTCTCCCACACCAATAGCCTCTATCCCCCGATCATGCAAGGCTTTGGCAATATCTTTTCCAATGTAATATGAGCTTGCAAAGTGATTTTGTGCTCCAAAAAGATAGAGAATCTTATTGCAATAGAGCACAAAGCTTTGAGCAAAAAGTAAGACAAAGATTATCCCAAAACGTCTAACATAGCTTGCTCTAAATGGGCTTAGTCGGATTCTCATATCAGAAAAAAAGTGCTTCACAGCCACAGGAAGTGCTACAACACTCATGGGAAACAAACTCTCTAAATCCACATCTTGACGTATGGAGAGGAGTATGACAAAAAACATAGCAGTAGCCCCAATATCTACAAGTATGTTGTTTTGCTTTTTGAGGGCATTTATAAGCGTGTAGCAATAATATATCAATAAAAGCGGAGAGAAAAAGAGCGCCATCTGCCCCAAGTTTGATAAAAAGTGATTGCGCGGGATACCAGAAAAGTCTAAGCCAAACAAATACATATTGAGTGCAAAAAGCAGGAGTGATACAAACATACCAATCGTATTTTTGTTTTTAAGCGCAAAGAAAAAGAGCGCAAAGAATAAAATGGCAAAGCTCTCATCAATGCAGGCAGCAAGTAGCATTATAAGATAGGGCATTTTATGGAATTTGAGCTGATAGAGGCAGCATAGGAGGGTTATGCAGATAATTAACCCACTTTTTTTCACAAGCAGTGCGCTAAATATCACCCCGGGTAAAAGCGCGTAAATCAAAACAACAATGAGTGAATCTCGTGGTTTTTTAAGATAGATTCTTGAGATTTTGTACAAAAGGAACATATTGCACGCGTGGATTAATATAAAAGGAGCACGCAAGGCATAGTCATTTTGCCCAAAAAGCTCCATAGAAAACCTCGCAAGCACAAAGGCTAATTTATCAGAATAAAACACCCCAGCAGCTTCGGCGTGATGAATGCTCATATCAGCACAGGCAAGGAGTAAAAGGCAGAGATTTATGCCTAAAATGAGGCAAAATAGCACATGAGTGCGCAAGTTAGAATCTCTATACTGCCTCCAAGCACCTTTGAGCGATTTAAGTATAGTGAGCTTTAGCATAAGATTCCTAGCTTATTTCATTAAAGACATAGCCTTGGGCTTTGAGTTTATTGCGTATGAGGATTTGATGTTCTTCACCTTTTGTCTCAAGCGCTAAGGTAATAAGCGCATCGCCATATTTAAGCATAACAGAAGTTCTATCATATTCTGCTTGCACGATATTTGCCCCTACAGAGCTAAGAATATCTGTGAGTCCCTGCAGGCTACCGGGTTTATCTACAAGGACTACTTGGAGTTTCATTTTGCGTTTAGATTTAAGCAAGCCCTTTTCGATAATCACGCTTAACATAGTAATGTCTATATTGCCTCCGCTTAAAATAAGTGCGATTTTATCCTTTGGTTGTATGTGGAATTTCCTATGTAGCACACTTGCTACACTTGCTGCCCCAGCTCCCTCAACCACAAGCTTTTGCTTCTCTAATAAGAATAAAATAGCATTAGCAATTTCTTCATCATCTACGCTCACAATCTCATCAACACAATGTTGCAAAAGCTTGAAGTTAGATTCATTTACATCACGTACAGCAATGCCATCAGCAATGCTCCGCACAGAATCTACCTTGACTATTTGCCCACTCTTAAATGAACGCATCATCGCATCTGCCCCGCTTGCTACCACACCGATAATTTTCACATGGGGGCAGGCTTGCTTATACACACTGCCAATCCCGCCAATAAGCCCTCCCCCGCCTATAGGCACGACTATAGTATTTATATCTTTATGCTCTTCAATCATCTCTAAAGCAATGCTTCCTTGCCCAGCAATCACTTCATCATCAGCAAAAGGGTGGATAAAAACAAGATTCTTCTCCTTAGCGATTTGGAGTGCCTTTGTATATGCTTCATCATAATTATCCCCGCTTAGCACCACTTCTGCCCCTAAGGCTTTGGTCGCACTTACTTTAAGTAGTGGTGTGGCTTCAGGCATAACGATTATGGCTTTGAGGTTGAAGTGCTTTGCCGCGTAAGCGACACCTTGAGCGTGATTCCCCGCACTTGCGGCAATAACGCCATTTATAGCCCCAGAGGTTTTTTCCGAGGTTTTTTCTATGAGCGAGGCTATTTTATTAAACGCTCCGCGTATCTTAAACGCTCCTGTAAGTTGGAGATTCTCTTTTTTGAGGTAGATTTCTGCTTCTGCGAGTTTGGAGAGCATAGGTGCGTAGCTTAATGCAGAGGGCATAATAACATCTTCAAGCCTTTTTTTAGCAAGCATTGCTTTTTGGTATATAGTCTGCATTAGCTATCCTTTTTAGGCTTTTTGGCGGGGATTGTACTCTCTTTTGCCCTAAAAGAACTTGAAAGCTTTGTGCAATGCTTCATATCTGCTAGCAAGATAGGTAGCCCCACTCCAATCCCAGCGAGTACAATAAGCACTATGCCCACACTTGTGGTGAGATTTGGTAAGCTATCTCCAAGCAAGATTCCAAGAAAGATGCTAAAAACTAAACGTGTATAATCAATAGGTGCGACTATCCCGGCAGGAGCTAGCATATACGCACGCGTAAGATAATGCTGCCCAAGTGTGCCAAAAATCCCAAGTAAGCCAATATGAAGCCACTCTAGCCCTCTAGGCATAGCCCATGCATTATTAAATGGTGCTATGTTACATAGCCAAATAGCAAGGGTAATAAGGCTCATCGCCACACCTGTAGCAAACACCGCCACCCACGCATTAAAATAATCTTTGAGCGCACGCAAGTTGAGAAAGGCAATAGCCATGCATAGCCCACTTATAATGCCAAAGATAATGTTGAGAATCCCTATGCCCTCAACTTGAGGATTGCATATAAGCAAAATCCCCCCAAAGCCTATAATTGTGGCACATATAACCCCTAGATTAAAGCGCTCTCTAAGAAAGATAAGTGATAAAAGCACGATATAAAGGGGCATACTTTGAGCAAAGGCTGTGGCTGTGCCAAGCGATATGGTAGCAATATTATAAAAAAATGCAATAAAGCTTAGCCCTCCGGTGATGGAGCGAGAGAGCAGAAAAAACCAGCCACCATTTTTGTGCTTCGGGCTTTTAAGCGGTGATTTAATAAGAATGGGGAGGAGTAAAAGTAACATAGTAAAACCACGGAAAAACGCCACTTCCATAGCGGGGAGAGTTTGCATAAGGACTTTTGCTTCTGCGCTCATAAGGGAAAATAAAAATGAAGAAAAAAGCATAGCAAGAATGCCTTGAATGATATATCGATTCACAATAGCTCCTTATTTGCAAACTCATATTGTAATCAAAGTTTTTTGGTTTGTTGTAAATTAAACTTAATGGAATGTGCTTTGCTTGGCTGTGTGTATTAAGTTTCTTTAATAAGGATAGAGAATGTCTAGAATCTTATGTGCCTTGATATTTTGCTTCTTGCATACTTTTGGCTTTGAGGCGAGCATTGACTTTAATGCTCCAGATTGGGTAGAGGAGAGAGAATCTGCTGATAATGATATACCCGAGTTGCCTCGTGCGGGGAGTTTATTTGGCAGTGGAGATAGACCTTTATTTTCTGATAGGCGAGCGATGAAGCCAGATGACTTAATCACGGTGGTTATTTCTGAAAATGCAAATGCGAATTTTACCACTAATAGAAACTATAATGGCGCAAGCGGAGGGAATGTAACACCCCCTTCTATACAATATATGGGCAATAATGAGGAGCATAAACAACTCATAGAAGAGCTAAATGACCAAGCAGCCTATAATCTCACTAAAGCAAACAATACATCAAACTTCCAAGGGGGAGGAGCACAAACGCGAAGCGAAGCCTTAAATGCGACTATAACGGCACGTATTGTGAAAGTTTTGGACAATAATACGTATTTCATACATGGACGTAGAGAAGTGCTTGTTGATGGTGAGAAGCAGATTTTAGAGCTTAGCGGTGTAGTGCGCTCTTTTGATATTAATAAAGACAATGTTGTGCAAAGCAAGCATATAGCCAATGCCAAAATCGCCTACACATCATTAGGTCCTATTAGTGAAACCAATCACAAAAAGCCTTTGAGCGAGAGTATTGAATCGCTTTATCCATTTTAAGTTATGAAAAAAGTAGCCCTTATCCCAGCAAGGGGTGGAAGCAAAAGAATACCCAATAAAAATATCAAAGATTTTTGTGGCAAGCCTATTATTGCCTATCCTTTGCAAATCGCCTTAGAATCCGGACTTTTTGATTCTGTAGTAGTGAGCACAGATTCTGCTAAAATCGCCAAAATAGCTCAAAGCTATGGCGCAAGCGTGCCTTTTATGCGACCAGATGAGTTGAGTGATGACTTCACACCGACAAGTTTAGTAGCAGCACATGGGGTGCAAATGCTTGAGTTAGAGCAAGATGATTTGCTTTGTGTGATTTATCCTACCGCCGCGCTTTTATCTGCTGCGAGTTTGGAAGATTCGCTTCATAAATTATTGCAAGATAGTAATAAGCTTTTTTGCTTTGGGGCTGTGGCTTATGAGTATAATCCCCACAGGAGCTTTTATGTGAGGGGAAATACTATAGAAATGTTGTTTTCTCAGCATTATTTGTCGCGCTCGCAGGATTTAGAGCAGCTTTTTCATGATGCGGGGCAGTTTTATTGGGGGAGGGTGAGTGCGTGGACTCTCAATCTCCCCATTTTTGCAAAGCATTCAGATGTGCTGGTTTTAGATCCTATGCAAGCCCAAGATATTGATACATTGCAAGATTGGTATATCACAGAGATGAAGTATAAGATGCTTCATTTTAAGCATTTTTAGAATTTTTTTGGTTATAATCTGAAGTTTTAACACTCACAAAAAGGAAATGTATGGAAAGAACCCTCTCAATCATCAAGCCTGATGCTACTCAAAATGGAGTTATTGGTAAAATTATCGATAGATTTGAAAGTAACAACCTCCGTATCGCCGCACTTAAAAAGCTTCAACTCTCTCAAGCAGACGCAGAGCAATTTTATGCTATCCATAAAGAAAGACCATTTTTTAAGGATTTGGTGGAGTTTATGGTAAGCGGACCAGTAGTGGTTATGGTGCTTGAGGGGCATAATGCCGTGAGCAAAAACCGCGAGCTTATGGGTGCTACCAATCCTAAAGAAGCAGCAAAGGGCACTATTAGGGCAGACTTTGCTCAAAGCATTGACGCTAATGCCGTACATGGCAGCGATAGCCTAGAGAATGCGAAAAATGAAATTGCCTTTTTCTTCAGTGAGCGGGAGATATATTAGTTGAAAATCGCAATGAGAAAAATTTCTCATACACCTAAACCTATAGCCCTTAGTATCCAATCTCAGGGCGAGACAATCACAGAGCATATTACACTAGAGGGGGAGATAGAACGTATAGATTCCCAAATGCTAAGATTGAGGGCGGATATTTGTGGGGAGTTGGAGCTTATATGCGATGTAAGCGGCGAGCTCTATGCAAAAAGGCTTGCCTACCCTTTGGTTTTGTATATTTCAGATGGGCTCTGGGATATGCAAAGCCAAAGTAAAAGGCTTGATAGCTTCGAGGTTGTCGAGTTTTTTGATGGCTTTGTTGATTTACATTATATTTTGGAAAGTGAGATTGAATCTATTCGAAGCGATTATCACACCAAAGATGAATAAGGAGTATATATGGCAGTTCCTAAAAGACGCGTAAGTAAAACACGAGCGGCAAAAAGACGCACACATTATAAAGTAGCTCTTGCAAGACCTATAAAAGATAAAGATGGGAGTTGGAAAATGCCTCATCATATCAATAAATTTACAGGGAACTATAAGTAATTCCAGCTTCCAAAAGGAGTGTGCATGCTAAAAATAGCCATAGATGTTATGGGCGCAGACAATGGAGTAGCTCCTATTGTGGAGGGAGTGCTACAAGCATTAAAAGCCAAAGAGTTTGCTGCTGTGATTGTCGGCGATGAAGCACAAATCGCTCCACTTATACCATCTAAACTCAAAGGGCGCGTAGAGATTTTGCATTGCACAGATTATATCCGCATGGAAGAATCCGCCTCAAGTGCGACCAAACGCACAGAATCTTCGATTTTCAAAGCTACAGAATTGCTTAAAGAAGGCGCAGTAGATGCACTTGTTTCTCCCGGACATAGCGGGGCTACGATGAGTTTAGCGACTTTAAAGATTGGACGCATTAAGGGCGTCTCGCGCCCAGCAATATGCACTACTATGCCTAATATCACTGATATGCCAAGCATTATCCTTGATGCGGGGGCAAACACAGATTGCAAAAGTGAGTACTTGGTGGATTTTGCGATTATGGGCTATGAATATGCTAAAAATGTCATAGGCTTTGAGAATCCTCGAGTTGGGCTTTTAAGCAATGGTGAGGAGGATAATAAGGGTAATGAGCTAACTAAGGCTACCTTTAAGCTCCTTAAGCCTTTTGCGTTTTTTAAGGGCAATGTGGAGGGGCGAGATATTTTTAATGGCAGTGTTGATGTTATTGTGTGTGATGGCTTTAGTGGGAATCTTGTCTTAAAAGCCAGCGAGGGGGTGGCATTTGCCATTACTTCTGTGATGAAAGAGGAGATTAAATCTTGCATTTGCTCCATGTTTGGGGCTTTATTTTTACGCGGTGTATTTAGAAGATTGAAGAAAAAAATGGACCATAGTGAATATGGCGGAGCGCCTTTGCTTGGCGTGCAAAAAGTTGTGATTATTAGCCATGGGAGTTCAAATGCGCGTGCGATTGAATGCGCCATTTATCAAGCCCTCCATGCTTTAGAATCTGATATTTGTGCCAAGCTGACAGCTGTTTTTGCCTCCAAAGCAGATACCCAAAAGGATTAGATATGTTGTATGCCTCGCTTAAATCAATCGCCTCTTATGTCCCGCCTACTTGCATAAGTAATGCTGATTTTGAAAAGCTTGTGGATACAAATGATGAATGGATAGTAGAGCGTACAGGCATTAAGACCCGCTACTTTGCTCTTCCCTCTCAGCAGGCAAGTGATCTCGCATACGAAGCGGGCAAACTTGCCTTACAAAGAGCGGGATTAGAAGCAAGCGATATTGATGCAGTGATTGTTTCAACACTGAGTGGAGATTATTTTGCAATGCCTAGCACTGCCTGCCTTGCAGCCTTTAAGCTAGGGATTGAAAATAAACCCGCATTTGACATTAGCGCGGCTTGTAGTGGGTTTATTTATCTTCTTAGCCTTGCAAAATCGTTTATAGAATCTCAAACATATAAAAATGTGCTTATTATTGGTGCGGAGAAAATTAGCTCCATACTTGACTTTAGCGATAGAAATACTTGTGTGCTTTTTGGCGATGGTGCCGGGGCTTGCGTTATAGGCGCGAGTGATGACCCTAAGGCGGCTATCCTTGATGTCCATACGGGCGCAAATGGACGTTATGAGAAGCTTTTATATACCCCGCGTCCATGCACGGGCTTTATGGTGCCATCCAAGCAAGATTTAGAGAATCAAAGCGTAGTACGTATGGAGGGGAAAGAAGTATTTAAAATCGCTGTGAAAACACTCACTCAAAATGTCAATGAAATGCTTCAAAAACATGCTTTGAGTGCTGGCGATATTGCTTATTTTATCCCTCATCAGGCGAATTTACGCATTATTAATGCCGTAGGCAAGCAGCTTTGCTTTAATGATGAGCAGATTGTGCTGACTGTGCAAAAATATAGTAATACTTCGGCTGCTTCTATCCCTATGGCGATGAATGATGTATATGAGGCAAATGGCTTAAAATATGGTGATTTAATGCTGCTTGATGCTTTTGGTGGGGGCTTTACATGGGGCTCTGCATTAGTGCATTTTGGCGGGAAGTAGAGCGATTTATTTCCTTTTGAGATGGGGCACACTTTGGGAGAATCCTTTGGTGCTACCTTAAGGCTTTATCCCTGAAGAATCTCCCCTATCTGCTAGAGACTCCAACGGAGATTTTTTGGGCTTTACAAGCCCTAAAACATGATAAAAAGTCCCCAACGTCTTTTAGCAGTAAGATATGCCTCTCATCACAAGATAAAATTAAATCGCACGAAGTGCCAACTCTTAGCTTCTCTAAGAGGTGATACTCTAAAGGCTATTGTGCAAACAAAGATTGATATTGCCCTTATTTAAACAAACTCTATACGCTCGCTCTAGCAACGTTGATAGTCATCACTTAAGCGCACAATGTCATCTTCTCCCAAATACTCGCCCATTTGCACTTCTATAAGCACAAGGGGCAGCACACCCGGATTCTCAAGGCGATGTACTTCCCCCATAGGGATATAGGTTGATTCATTTGCTTTTAAAAAGCTCTTATGCTCCCCTATGGTTACATAAGCTGAACCGCTTACAACAATCCAATGCTCATTGCGATGATAATGTTTCTGCAGACTTAGCCTACCCTTAGGCTTAACAACAATTTGCTTAATTTTATAATTTTGAGATTCTAAAAGCACGCAGTAGCTCCCCCAAGGTCTATGCGCACTTCTGTGTACTTGCGTGAGCTCAGGGTGAGAGTCTTTAAGCATACAGACAATATCCCTAATAGCCTGCGAATGCCCCTTTTTAGCAATAAGCAGGCAATCGCTCTCATCAATAACCATTAAATCATCTACCCCAATAGCAGCCACAAGCTTATTAGAGATGATGAAATTATTACTACAATCCTTGCTTACAAATTCATTCTTACTTGCATTATTTGCACTATCTTTGGGGTATTGTTTGCTTAGAGATTCAAAGCTCCCTATATCATCCCATTCAAACTCCCCGCACACACAGGCTACCTTTTGACTTTTCTCCATAAGGGCATAATCAATGCTAATATTTGGCAGATGCGCACTCATTGCTTTGTCTAAGCGGATAAAATGCGAGCCTTTACTCTCTTTAGAAGCTTCTAGAGTGAGCTTGCAAGATTCATATACATCGGGGGCATGGGTTTTAAGTTCTTTTAAAAACACCTCCGCACGGAAGCAAAACATACCGCTATTCCATAGATAATGCCCATCTGCAAGATAAGCCTTCGCATCTTCTAGTGAGGGCTTTTCCACAAATTGCTCTACGATATTATCCTTTGCCTTAATGTAGCCATATCCCGTATGGGGAGAAGTAGGCATTATGCCAAATGTAACCAAAAACCCCTTATTGGCTAAAGCAATGGCTTCTTCAATGGCTTTTTGATACATAGGCATATTTTTCACAAGATGATCGCTTGGTAAAGCGAGTATTATATCATCTTCAATTCTATTTAAACAAAAGGCTTCATACACGCTCAAAGCGGCGATACTTAAAGCTGGGGCGGTGTTTTTACTTAAAGATTCTAAAATAAAATCCTCTAAAGTTATGCCGCATTTATGGGCTTGCTCTTGGGCGATAAAATAGTGATTGTCATTGGTGATGATTTGAAATTGCCCATTATGGGCTTGAAGCAAAAATTCGTTTCGCAAAAGCGTTTCTTGGAAAAGTGAATGCCCCATATCTTCTTTTGGCAAGAGAGAGACAAACTGCTTGGGAAAAAGCTCGCGAGAGAGCGGGAAAAGCCTTGTGCCCGAGCCACCGCATAAAATACTAATAGTCATTTACTCTCCTTACAAAGGGGGATATTTAAGGCTTTGGGGATTTCCTCTAAATCTTGCTTATCAATGATGATATTTGCCTCTGCCTTAAGCACATCTTTAGCACAAAAGGCTATGCGCACATCAGCATAAGCAAACATACTTCTATCATTTGCCCCATCGCCTATCACAATAGTATTTTCTCGCCCTATGGAGAGGAGATTCTGTAATTGCCTAAGGAGGCAGCCCTTAGAATCAGCAAACATCATCTCGCCCCCCACTTCGCCTGTAAGGATAGAATCTTTATGGTGCAAGATATTGGCAAAGCTCGCATCAAGCCCTAAATGTTTGGCAAAATAATCTGTAGCGATATGAAAGCCCCCGCTAAAGCACACTACCTTATAGCCTTGATTTTTAAACGCCCTAACGCAAGCAAGTGCCCCATCATTTAGTGGCAAAGAATGGGCAATCTCTAAGGCTTTGCTATATGCTAATCCCTTAAGGAGGCTTACGCGTTTTTTAAGACTTTCATAAAAGTCAAGTTCTCCGCTCATCGCCCTATGAGTGATAGCTGCGACTTCATCGCTTACATTATGGGCTTTGGCGAGTATGTCGATTGTCTCTCCATTCATTAAAGTCGAATCAAAATCAAACACAACAAGTTTCATTGAGATTATCCTTATACTTGCAAAAAATGCTTAAGATTATAGCATGTAGGCTTAAAACTAGCATTAAGAGGAGAGGGTATGTTTGGGATTGAATTCTTACCAAGGAGCTTGCATGAGGATAAAACAACAATCCAACTCATGCGAGAGGGAGCATTAGCATATCTTAAAAAACAGGTAGATTTTATCCTCATTCCAACAAACCCAAGACAAGTCCCCAGTGTAGATTCACTCCTAGCCTCCTATGCCTTAAAGCAAGCCATAGATGATATAAGCTTTATACCCACGCTAAGCGGTGCGCATTATGTCGGGCAAAGCGGTGTAGAGCAATTCTACGCCCAGCTCCTAGCCCTTAGATATGCAAACTTCAAGCACATAGCGATTATTGGCGGAGAGAGGCACAATCAAGAGAGTATGACAAGTAAGGCGATGATTCACGCAATCAGGCAAGAGCTAGGAGAGGAGATATATATTATCAGTGGAAGCGGGAGTTTAGAAGATAATATAGGCAAAGCAAAACTGCAAGAAAAGCTCCAAGCAGGGGTAAATGCTATCATCACTCAACCGCTTTTTGAAGCAAAAACGGCAAAGGCATTTTTAAAAACCTTTAGAGATATTACACATACCGGAGGTTATGAGGTGCAAGTGTTTCTTGGTGTATTTGGGATTTTTCATATCAAAAGTGCATTAAGCATTAATGAGGCAAACTTGGGCTTTAAAATACCTCAAAGCTATATAGAATCTATGGGTTTAAATCAAGCAAAACAAAGCTATGAGAGATTATGGCAGGATATGCAGCAAGTCGCTAAAGAATATCAAGCCTCACTCTATCTCTCCACACCAAAGCATAATGATTTGAGGGCGTATGGGGGCTAAATCTCCTGCCTTAAGGAGGATAAAGTTAAAGTGAGGATATGTTTTACTGGATATATTGTCAAGTTTTTGGGTGAAGCTTGAATGGTCTCTAAAAATTACCAACGATTCTCCATTTTTGTTATGTTTAGAGTCCTCACAGAGGGCGAAGAATCTTCTCTCTTATCCACTGAACTCTCTTCACAAAACTAGTGAATCTCAATCCTATTGTCATTCTAAACCCCTGCAAGGGGTGAAGAATCTCTTTTAGCGACTAGTGACTCGGGCAGAGATTCTTCGCAATGCTTAGAATGACAAACTAATTTCCTTTGCAAGGTAATTTTGTCTTGCGGGTTGGACTTGTTGTCATGTCTTAGGCTTTGCAAAAGCCGAAGAATCTCTGCAAGAATCACTAGTCGCACTTTTTGGTTATCTAAGAGAGAGTCGTTAGTATATAAGGGAGATTCTTCGCCTGCTATGCAGGCACTAGAGCTGAGAGTTTGGAGGGAGATTCTTTAGTATGTGAGAGAAAAGTCTTAAGGCATTAATGCCCATCTTGTAAATCATTAGAAAATATATCTAAACGCGGATTATATACTTTGCTTTGCACATCAAAATACCCTAGCAAAGAGCTAAAGATAAAATCATGCGAGAAATGATAGTCCTTTCTTGCTTTTGCTACTCTCATAAGCTCTCCATCATTGCTATAAAATAAAAGTGGCACATGGGTTTGCTCTTTAGGTGCAAGGAAGTAAGGCATAGCATGTAAATATATGCCATTTTCCCCCAAGCTCTCCCCATGGTCGCTTATATAGAGCAAAGAAGCTCTAAACCCAACTTTATCCTCTAGCATTTTGATAAGCTGGGCTATCACATAATCACTATAAGCAATAGTATTGTCATAGGTATTTACAAGTTGCTCTTTTGTGCATTTTTGGAGTTCGTTTGTATCGCAAGTAGGGGTGAAAAGCCTAAATTCATCGGGGTATCGTTTATAATACGTTGGTCCATGAGAGCCCTGCAAATGCACCACAATAATCTCATCTCCTAGAGAATCTCTCAATGCTGCCTCTATATCCCTTAGCATAGCTCCATCATAATCTGCATTAAACATCTCTACAGATGCTATACGTTTGCACACACCTTGACAGCCCCCAGAGTTGTTTCCAAACCACTGCACCTTGACACCTACCTTTTGCAAAATATCAAGTGCGTTTTCTTTAAACTCGCTATTTTTATACGCACTTCGTGTGGAGGCTGAAAACATACAGGGCAAACTCACTGCTGTAGAAGTCCCGCATGAGCTTACATTATTAAAAAACACCACCCCCAAATCTCGCGTATAAACATTTGTATCATTTTCACTTGCCCTCTCCCCCTCAAAGAGTGAGAAGTTCGCCGCCCTTGCTGTCTCACCAAGCACAAGGATAAGAAGCCTTTTGTCTTTGTGGGATTCCATGAGGGCATCAGGGGCGACAATCTCCAACGGAGGCTTGATAAAAGTGTGGGATTTAACGAGTTTGACTAAAGATTTGATTTGATAAAAAGGCGTGGTGTAGTATTCACTCTGATAATAATGTCTAAAAAATGGCACAAAAAACTGCGTTTGTGGGACAAAGATAAGAAGCAACAAAACCCAGCCCAAGATAAAAGCAAGAATGCGTGTAAGCAAAGCGCGTTTAATGCCTTTAGGCGCATAAATAATGCGCACCTTAGCCACAAATAAGCAAGGCAAGATTCCCAAAAAAAGCACAAAAAGTATAAATTTCACATTTAAAAGCTCGCTTACTTCTTTGCTATCGGTTTTTAGCGCGTTTTCTAGCATGGTTTGGTCGATTATCACCCCATAGGCATTCATAAAATACGCACTCACACAAGCAATAAGGATAAAAATTATCATAAAAAGCTTACTCAAATAAGGCACAAGCAACACGCACAAAATCACAAACAACAGCAAAAACACCATAGGCACAAAGGCAATATGCTGCCATAAAGTCGCGCTACTATCAACACTTGCATAAATGAAGCAAAGAAGATTAAAATTTAAAACACTCAGAAAAGCTGCGCTTAGTAGAGTAAAACTCAGCCATGAAAGTTTAAGGTTTTTCATTCTCTCACCTGTCCATTGCCCCGCACGCAATACTTATAGCTGCAGAGTGATTCTAGCCCCATAGGACCTCTTGCGTGGAGTTTAGAAGTAGAGATTCCCACTTCCGCACCAAAGCCAAACTCTCCTCCATCGCTAAAACGTGTCGAGGCATTGACATACACGCACGCCGCATCTACTTCGTTTAAAAACCGCTCTTGTATATCTGTGTTTTGAGCGATGATAGATTCTGAATGAGCCGAGCCATAGCGCGCAATATGCGCTAAAGCCTCATCTATCCCGCTTACGATTTTAAGATTAATGATTTTATCGCCCCATTCGCGCTCAAAATCTGCTAAACCATCGCTTACATTGCCAAAGAGATGTAAAAGCTCTTCATTTTCAAACATTACTTTTATATTGTGCTGATGAAGAGATTCTATAAGCGTGGGGAGGAAGGTTTGTGCTAAAGCCTCATCTATAAGCACGCATTCACAGGCATTACATGCCGCAGGGTAGCTAAGTTTGGCATTAAGGACTACTTGAGTAGCCATAGGTAAAAATGCGCTTTTATGGATATAGGTATGGCATACGCCTTTATCATGCTTGATAATAGGAATACGTGAATGCTCTTTTACAAAATGTATAAGCCCCTCTCCTCCCCGTGGTATCAGCAAATCCACATATTTATCCATTTTGACAAACTCCGTTATTGCCTCGCGTGAAGTGTCTTCTATCATACATATACATTCTTTAGGGAGATTGCAAGCTATGAGGGCACTCTGCAACGCACCAAAAATCGCTCTATTAGAATGATAGGCTTCTTTACCGCCCTTTAAGATACAGGCATTACCGCTTTTAAAGCATAAACTTGCCACATCGCTTGTAACATTTGGGCGAGATTCATAAATCACGCCAATTACCCCTAGAGGGACGCTTATTTGTGTGATCTCAAGCCCTGCTTTTGTAGTCCATTTGTTTTTGATTTTGCCCAAAACATCGGGGAGCTCCGCGACTTCTTCTATAGCTTTTGCTAGAGTTAAGACCTTTTGCGTATTCAACTCAAGGCGCTTTTGCATAGCTATGGGCAGAGATTGGGCATTCTCTAAATCTTGCTTGTTTGCCTCACATATAGCAGCCTCTTGTGCCCTTATATGTTCTGCCATAGCATAGAGTGCGCTCTTTCGCACCTCTTCATCGCTTTTTGCAAGCAGGGCGGCAGCATTTTTAGCAGATTGGAGCATGGGGAGGAGTGTATCGTGTATTGACATAATCTCCCTCCTTTAAGATTGTGTGCTCTCTTCTCTTAAGCGCGCTAAATCCTCTACCTCGCTGATAAATCGCTCTAAAAGCGCGTCTTCTTTGAGTTTGCAAACAATCTTGCCTTCTTTAATAATCAAGCCATCTCTATTGCCAAAGGCAATGGCAATATCTGCGTGCTTTGCCTCACCTAAAGCATTCACCGCACAGCCCATTACGCTAATTTGCAAGGGGGTTTTAATATGCTTTGTGCGAGATTCTACTGCTTGCACCATTTTGACTAAGTTTGCCTCTATGCGCCCACAAGTAGGGCAAGATACGATACTCACGCCGCTTTTTTGCCGATGAGAATATTGCAAAATCATACGCGCGACTTTAACTTCCTCTTCAAGCTCCCCTGTGATAGATACTCTCATCGTATCGCCTATGCCCTCCATAAGCAGCCCGCCTAATGCCATTGCGCTTTTTATCATCGAGTGAGGCAAAGTCCCTGCTTCTGTTACACCCAAATGAAAGGGGTAATCCACCAAAGGACGCAGCATTCTATAGGCTTCCATAGTGCGGGGGACATCACTTGCTTTCAGCGAGACCTTAATATCGCTAAAGCCAAAATCTTCTAAAAGCTTGATATTGTAGAGGGCAGATTCCACCATTCCCTTAGGGGTAGGACCATATTTTTGATCAAATTGCTTCTCTAAACTCCCGCCATTTACGCCAATGCGGATAGGAATCCCCCTTTGCTTGCAAGCATCTGCTACCGCTTTGATTCTATCTTTTGTGCCGATATTGCCCGGATTAATGCGGATAGCATCTACGCTTTCACTTGCAATGAGGGCAAATTTATGGCGGAAGTGAATATCAGCAATTAAAGGCAAGGGAGAGACTGCTTTAAGTGCCTTTAGTGCATCGGCGTCCTTTTGCTCACTTACAGCCACGCGCACCATATCTGCCCCAGCAAAATATAATCTATCAAGTTGAGCTTTTGTAGCTTCTATATCATGGGTTTTGCTAAAAGTCATACTTTGCACGCTAATGGGTGCATCGCCCCCCACAGGGACATTTCCTACAAAAATTTGTTTTGTTTTTACTCTTTGTACCATTGAAACCTCTGTGATTTTTCGCATATTTTAGCACTTCTTAGGTAAAATTCTAGCCAAATCTCTCCCCAAAGGTTTCCCATGCACGAATACTCTATTGTCGCCCAACTCATTGATATGTGCCAATCTCATGCCTTGCAACATAAAGCTAGCAGCATAGCCAAAGTGCGTATTGCCATTGGGGAGAGAAGCGGGGTAGATGAGGCGCTTATAAAAAGTGCGTTTGAAAGCTTTAGATTAGAATCTCCGCTTTGTCAAAATGCACAGCTAGAGATAGAATATCAGGAAGTGGCGCTATATTGTGAGGATTGCGGGCATAATTTTAGCGCTAAAGATCGCATATATAGCATTTGCCCATTGTGTCAAAGCAATAAAGTTACCATAACACAGGGCAAGGAACTTCATTTGCTCTCCTTAGAGCTTGATGTACAAGCCCCTTAATGCCAATTTAATTGATAAGGATTCCCATGCAAGATAAACCACTCGCTCAAAAACTTGACGAAAAGGTCTTTGAAAAGCTCCTTAAATACAATCCTCAAACGCAGAATCTCTGGGATATTGTAGGGTTTTTTGAACACGAGAGGGCGAAGCTGAGATTAGAAGTCGCTCAATACCATGAAGAAATTAAGCAATCTCAAGCAACGCTTAAAACCCTAAGGGAGGAGATTAAAAAGGCTCAAAATGCGCTTAAAGATTTAAAAAGCAATAAATATGCCTTAAACGATTCTCCGCAGCATAATGCCCTTAAAGCACAAATTACCGAGCTTGAATTAGAAAACTCTAAATTACTTGTGGAATTAAGGGATTTAAAAAGTGAATACAAGCTTGCGCAGAGAGAAGCATTACAAAAGCCTTAATATGCAAAACCCCAAAAACACGAAAAAACTTTTTATTAGCGCATGTGAGCCAAGTGCGAATTTGCATTTAAAATACCTCTCTCAAAGGCTTGATAAATCCTTGCATATTTGTGGGGTATTTGACCCAACAATTTTTAGCGACTTCCCCCATGCAAAGCCCTTATTTAGCCTAAAAGACTTTGCTGTTATGGGGTTTTTTGATGTGTTTAAAAAACTCATCTTTTTTAAAAAAGCCATTGCTAAAGCCAGCGCGCAGGCAAAAGGGTGTGATATTGCCTTGCTTATGGATAGCTCAAGCTTTAATATCCCTATAGCCAAGGCTTTAAGGGCAAATGGGGCTAAGGTGAAGATTGTGTATTATATTTTGCCTCAAGTGTGGGCGTGGAAATCATGGCGAGCCAAGCAAATAGCAGAAGTTTGCGATTATCTTTGCGCGATTTTACCCTTTGAGCTAAGTATGTACCCTAAAGGCGATAAGACACAATATGTGGGACACCCCTTGCTTGATGAAATCTCACTCAAAGCTAAGCCCACACCTTTAAGGGGGGGCAAGATAGCCTTTATGCCCGGGAGCAGAAAAGGGGAGATTCAAAAGATTTTCCCTATTTTTGTGGAAGTGAGTAAAAAGCTAGCAAATCCTAAAATCCTTATCTTGCCTGAGCATTTTAAAAGCCTGAGTGCGCAGGAGTTAGAGCAAATATATGGAGAGGCTTTGAAGGACTTTAGCCTTAGCTTTGATGCTAATGGGGCTTTAATGGATAGTGCCTTTGCCTTTGTGTGTTCAGGCACTGCCACTTTGCAAGCTACACTTATAGGCACGCCTCTAGTGCTTGGCTATAAAACTCGCATTATTGATGTAGCCATTGCACGTATCTTTGTTAAGTTAAAGCACATAGGGCTTGCTAATATTCTCTACAATGCCCTCCATAGCGGGAGTCCTCGCAATGGGGAGAGGCAAATCCACCCAGAATTCATCCAAAGCCAACTTCATGTAGAAAATCTCTTGCAAGCCTATTGCAACACCGATGTGCAAAAGTTTTTTGCCCAATGTTTGGAGCTAAGGGCTTATCTTAAGCATGGCAGCATAGAGGCAGTAAGTGGGCTTATAGAGAGACTTTTAAGAGAGTAGTGTGTGAGTTAAGCTTGTAAGCGAAGGCTGAAACTGACAAACTTGGCTATCTCACAAGGAAAATTCATACATAAGAAATTCAATCACCTACAAGGGAAATGAGTTTGCCATATCTTCACCCCTGAAAAGGGGTGAAGATACTCTATTTGATTTACTAGAGACTCTCTTAAGTTGTCATTCTGAAGAATCTCTAAGAGAATCACTGCTCGCCTACAGAGATTCTTTGCCTCTTTGCATAGGCGAAGATATAACAAAGCAGCAAGCTGCTAGTATTTCTTGTAAATTTTTTAAGCTAGCTATGACAAAGGCTAAATAGTAGCAATAATCTCCCAAATTAGCTCACAAAGCTTTCAATAACGCTTTTACACATTACTGCAATATTTCTTTTGCCATATCTTTAGCCAAATTCAGGGCTTGTGGTATTTTCTCCCTATCTTTTCCCCCTGCAGTGGCAAAGTCATCTCTCCCCCCGCCATTGCCTCCTAAGACTTGTGCTACTGCTTTCACCCAAGCTCCTGCCTTAAGTGGAGCATTTTTAACCCCTGCAGCAATAGAGACCTTATCTTCAATGCAAGCAAGGAGCAAGATAGCTACGCGTTCATTTTCATTCTTTGCCCTATCGACCATTTCTTTTAGCTCATTTGCACTCATTTCCTTACACTCTAGCACAATCAACTTACAGCCATTAATGTCTTTAGAATCAAGGCTTTTAATACTCTCTTTTGCCTTGCCAAGCTTACCTTTAAACTCACTTATTTGTGCCTTTAGCTTAGCAACACCTTGTGCAATATCTTGCGTTTTAAGCTCATTTTTTAATGCCTTAATCGCCTCTAGCGCACTTTTACCATATATATAAGCTGCCTCTCCACATACTGCCTCAATGCGCCGCACACCGCTACTTACGCCACTCTCCTTAGTAATGTAGAAACTTCCAATTTCAGCAGTATTTTTTACATGTATTCCGCCGCAAAGCTCAATAGACTCCCCAAAGCTTATCACCCGCACATTTGCTCCATATTTCTCGCCAAAAAGAGCCATAGCCCCCTTTGCTTTGGCTTCCTTTATGCTCATATTCTCACATATCTGGCTATTATGGGAGCTAATTTGTGCATTGACAAGTCGCTCAACCTCAGCTAATTCATCCTCACTCAACGCACTTGGGTGAGAGAAATCAAAGCGCAGGCGATGTGGTTCCACCAAACTTCCTGCTTGTGCTATATGCCTGCCTAAAACCTTGCGCAGGGCAAAATGCAATAAATGCGTAGCGGAGTGATGTTTAGCAATTTCAAAGCGAGAGCGATCCACTTGTGCTACAAGCATATCATTTTGGCTAAGAGGCTTTAAAGCCTTAATGTGGGAGATATTAAGCCCGAAGTATTTTTGCGTATCAAGCACAAGCGCGCTATTACCCCCATCCTTTGCGCCATTTTTAAAAAGCACTCCCTTATCGCCAATAGGTCCTCCCGATTCGGGATAAAATGGCGTTTTATCCAGCATAAGCCAGCCTTGCTCACCTGCTTTTAGCTCATTTACACGTCCAAAGTTTTCATCAAGCAATGCAAGGATTTTACACTCTGCACACTCACACTCATACCCTATAAATACATTTTCGCCAAATTCACTAAGCAGTGCATGGAAGTCGCCCTCCTTTGTTACATCGCCACTTCCCTTCCAGCTTGCTTTTGCCTTTTTTTTCTGCTCTTGCATACATAATTCAAAGCCATCTATATCTACGCCAATATCATACTCTCTTAGCATATCTTGGGTTAAATCCAGTGGGAAGCCATAAGTATCATAAAGTTTAAATGCCACTGCTCCGCTAAAGGCATCTTTACCCTTAATTTTGCTAAGCTCATCTTTAAATACATTCATACCATTTTCAATGGTTTCAAAAAACCGCTCTTCCTCCCGCCTGCATTGCTTGCTAATGGCTTCTTTGGCACTCTTTAGATATTCATAATGTCCCCCCATGCACTCACACAATGTAGGAATAAGCTGATATAAAAATGGCTCTCTTAAGCCCAAAAGATAGCCATGTCGCAATGCCCTGCGTAAGATTCTGCGCAGTACATAGCCCCGCCCCTCTCTATCAAAATTCACTCCTTGCGCGAGCAGAAACCCTACACTTCTTATATGGTCTGCTATCACGCGAAAGCTTGATTGAATGCTTTTTAACTCTTGGATTTTGGCAGATTCAAAACCCATTTTATTATCATAAAGTACATCATCATGGTAATACTTTTTGCCTGTGATTTGCTCGATTTTATCCATTAATGGTGCAAAAAGCGAGGTATCAAAGTTGTTTATCTTCCCCTCTAAAAGGGCTATCACGCGCTCTAAGCCCATACCTGTATCAATACTAGGTTTGGGCAATGGCGTGCGCACCCCGTCTTTTTGCTCATATTGCATAAAGACAAGATTCCATATTTCTAAGAATCTATCTCCCTCTCCGCCAAAATAATCTTCACTTGAGTGAAAATACTGCTCACCTTGATCCACATAAATCTCACTGCAAGGTCCGCAAGGTCCGCTATCGCCCATTTGCCAGAAATTATCCTTATCGCCCATTCTTTGGATACGCGAAGATTCTATATGCTCACACCATAATGTATATGCCTCATCATCGCTCTCATGGATTGTTACATATAGCCGCGATTTATCAAAGCCCAGCACTTCTGTTACAAACTCCCACGCATAGGCAATCGCCTCCTTTTTGAAATAATCCCCAAAGCTAAAATTTCCTAGCATTTCAAAAAGCGTGTGATGACGCGCGGTATAGCCGACATTTTCTAAATCATTATGCTTGCCTCCTGCGCGTATGCACAGCTGTGAGCTTGTAGCACGAGGGGGAGAGGGGATAGGGACTTTCCCTGTGAAAATATCCTTAAATTGCACCATGCCTGCATTGGCAAAAAGCAAACTTGCATCATCTGGCACTAAGGGCATAGAATCATATACCTTATGCCCCCTTTTCTCAAAGAAATCCAAATATAATTTGCGAATATCTTCCATACTCTCCCCTTTAAAACCTATGTACAAAGCTTAGGCTAAGTCTCATTCCGCCCCATTCATCGCTGCCAACATCAGGTAAAAGTAATGTATTTGAAGTGGTGGGGTTGTATTTACTTGTAGCAATCCATGAAATCCCCCACGCAAGCAAGCTCCCCACGCTTACCTGTAAAAGTGAGTGTTTCTTAGCCTCAACCCTTGAAGCAGCAGTAAGTATAGCAAGCACACCTACAGGAACAGCAGGCTTCCACCCATAGCGGTAATACACATAGCCCGCTGCGCTAAAAGCTCCTGCTGCATGCCCACTGGGCATACCTTGATAATTATCACAACAAGGACGTTTGGCAAAGCTCACTTTGCTTCCATTATCATGCGCAGTGCTAAAGCCCCACTTCAGCCCCTCTACCACTGCTTGAGTGCCCAAAGTCCCTAAAGCCAGCTGCCCCACGCCCTCATAGTCTTCCATAGCAAGTGAGATGACCATGACATATAAGGGTAAAAACCGAAAAGCATCGCCAAATTGTTCAAATTGATTTTCTCTCCCAGCATACGCAGAGCTACAAACACAGAGAGACAAAAAGCATGCCAAAAAACCTTGGGCAAACATATTTCTCATATTTATCCTTAGCATTGTGAAATACATATAAGATTCTATCCTTAAAAGCCTGCCTTAAAGCTTAGAATTTATGCTTTGAATGTGCATATTTAGCAGTTTATGTGCTTAGAGTTTATGTGCGTGATAGCATAATGCAGGGCATTTAAGTAGCTTTGAATGCTAAGATTCCCACCTTTATATGCCTTATCAAATGCCACGCCATGATCTACTGAAGTGCGCAAAATAGGGAGATTAAGGCTTACATTAATACTTTGCTCAAAATAGAGTGCCTTGAGTGGGGCTAAACCCACATCATGATACATACTGACATAATATGCAAATTTGCTTCGATTAAAGGGAGAGAATGCGCTATCTGGCGGATATGGTCCCAAAAAAAGCTCTTTGTTTAATATGTGATTTGCCTCTTTTATAGCTTGCCTTATTACTTCATCTTCATCACCCATAATGCCCCCATCTCCACAATGTGGATTCAGCCCAAGTACGCAGCAAGGCTGCTTTAAATCTAGCGCCCTAGCAAAATCAAGTAAAAATCCCACAAGACGCACCCTATCAATCCTTTGAGCGACTTCTCTAAGGGCGATATGGTCAGTAAAAAGTGCGACAAAGAGCTCCTTACAACCTAACATCATAATGGCTTCTTTTTCAAAATATGATGAAAGCGCGTCTGTATGCCCCACAAATTTCACTCCCGCTTCTTGCCAAGCCTTTTTATGGATAGGCAAAGTTACTAGGGCTGCAGTCTCTGCATTTTGCGTAAGCTTTAGGGCTTGCATAAAGCTTTTATAGCTATAATCCCCGCTTTTAGCACTCACGCAACCGGGTTCAATAAGATTATCCCCTTGATATTCAAAATCCCCTACACATTGCATATCCAAGGCTAAAGGGAGGTTGAGTAATTGGCTTGCTTGATATAAAACTTCTTTATGCACACAATAGAGGGGCTGACAATATTTGCTCACCTCCTTATGTGCCCTTATGGCTATCTCTAAACCTATGCCATTTACATCACCAATGCTAATGGCTATTTTAGGCACATTGCCTCCCTCATTTGTATAATCGCCCGCTCCAAGCCCACAAACACCGCACGCGCGATAATACTATGCCCGATATTGAGCTCTGTGATATGCGGGATAGAGGCTATTTGTGCGACATTTTGATAGTTTAGCCCATGCCCAGCAAAGCATTTTAGTGAGCGTGTATCTATGCTAGAAGTTGCCAAATTCGCACATTCTCTCAGCTCCATTAGGCATTTTTCAATCTCTTTTACCTGCTCTTGCAAGGGGAGATTCATATCCTTAATGCAGCGGTGCGTGCGCGAGAGATTGCTATATGCCATAAGGCAGAGATTCGCATATCTCCCTGTATGGAGTTCTACCGCATCTGCTCCAAGCTCCCGTGCAAGGAATATAGACTCCTTTTTTGGGTCAATAAAAAGCGCACTTGCTATGCCTGCAGATTCAAAGGCTTTGAGCGTATCGCGGATAGAATCATAATGCGATTCTATATCTAAGCCCCCTTCGGTGGTAACTTCTTCACGCTTTTCAGGCACAAGCGTAATGCGCTGGGGCTTTAGGGCACAGAGATAATCTATAATCTTTTCATCAAGGGCAGATTCGATATTTACAGGTAATGGGCTTGATTGTACAATACGCTTGACATCACTATCATGGATATGTCGCTTATCCTCGCGCAAATGCAAGGTAATCTGTCCTGCTCCTGCATTTTTTGCTATAAAAACCGCTTCAAGCGGGTCTGGCTCATATATCGCCCTTGCCTCGCGCAAAGTGGCAATATGGTCTATATTTACGCCTAATGTTATAGCCATTTTTACTCCTTATCTCTCCATAGCAATCACGCCACTTCGCACAATTTCTTTGGGGTTAAATACCTTTATAGCGGCGATAAACTGCTCAATCGCTTGAGGTCTATCTGTGGCAATTACAATAATATATTTCTCATTGGCATTCACAATCTTACCATTGTAAGTTTTGCAAAGTGTCTCTATATCGGCAAGTCGCTCATTTAGGGGGATTTTCACAAGTACTGCTTCTTTTTGCACTAAATCATCGCTTGAAATCACACTCACTACCGGGATAAGCTTATGTAATTGCTTGATAATTTGCTCAATAACCACTTCTGAACCTTGCGTAACAATGCTTATACGCGAGAGGTTAGTGTTGGGGATAGGGGCTGTTGTGAGCGATTCGATATTATATCCCCTTGCTGAAAATAACCCCGAAATCCGAGCTAAAACACTATGCTCATTAATAACATTCACACAAATAGTTTTTTTAAATGCTTTTGTTTTTGATTCCATTTTGCTTCCTTTACTCGGCTTGTTTATGCGAGAGTATCATTTCATGCAATGCCCCTCCGCTTGGCACCATAGGCAAAACATCTTCAAACCTATCAATCATCACTTCAATAAAAGCCACTTTTTGAGAATCTATCGCTTTTTGCAAAGCGGGGCTAAATTCATCTTTATGCTCCACTCTAAATCCCACCCCACCAAAAGATTCTATCAATTTAATAAAATCTGGCTGCGCACTTAAATCCACATGCGAGAAGCGATTTTGATAAAAAAAGCTCTGCCATTGCCTCACCATACCGAGATAATTATTATTTAAAATCACGCTAATAATGGGGATATTATACGCCACGCATGTCATAAGCTCTTGTATATTCATTAATATAGAGCCATCGCCTGTGATATTAATAATAATCTTATCTTGGCTTGCAAGCTTTGCCCCAAGTGCTGCAGGTAGCCCATAGCCCATTGTACCAAGCCCCCCACTGCTCAAAAACTGCCGCGGGAAGCTAAAGGGATAAAATTGCGCTGCCCACATTTGATGCTGCCCCACATCTGTAGTAATAATAGCCCTATCCCCTAAATGCTCCCCAAGCTTTTGGATAATCCATTGGGGTTTGATTGAATCTGCGCTATCCTCATAGCTTAAAGGGTGCTGCTTTGAGAGTGTTTGTAAATGCTCTCTCCATGCTTGAGTATGGGTAGGGTCATAAGATTTGAGTTCAAGGCTCATATCTGCTAAAACATGCTTTAAATCCCCAACTATAGGGTAATCCACACTCACGATTTTACCAATAGAGCTCGGATCAACATCAATATGTGCAATCTTTGCATATTTGGCAAATTCACTAAGTTTGCCCGTTACCCTATCATCAAAGCGCGCACCCAAACATATAAGTAAATCACACTCACTCACCGCCATATTTGCCCCATAACTTCCATGCATACCAAGCATTCCAAGCAAATGCTTATCATCATGGGCTAGCACGCCTAAACCAAGCAAAGTCTCCACGCATGGGATTCCTGTGTGAGAAACAAGCTCTCTGATACTTTGGCTCGCATTAGAGAGTATCGCCCCCCCGCCAATATACAATAAAGGCTTTTGAGAGCGCATAATCGCCTCACATAGCTTTTTAATTTGACGCGGATTGCCCTTAATAGTGGGCTTATAACTTTGCAAACTAATAGAATCTGGATACTCAAAGCTCCCTAAAGTCCCTGAAATATCCTTAGGAATATCCACCAGCACAGGACCAGCCCTCCCGCTTCTTGCGATATAGAATGCTTCTTTTAAGATTCTAGGGAGTTCAGCAATGTCGCGCACTAAAAAATTATGCTTCGTGCAAGGACGGGAAATCCCCACCGCATCAATTTCTTGAAACGCATCGGTTCCTATTTGCGTGATAGGCACTTGCCCGCTAATAACCACCAGCGGGATAGAATCTGTATAAGCTGTAGCAATGCCTGTAATGGCATTTGTAAAGCCCGGACCAGAAGTGATAATCGCCACGCCCACTTCACCGCTTGCCCTCGCATAGCCATCAGCAGCATGCACCGCACCTTGCTCATGCCGCGCTAAGATATGGTTAAAATATTGTTGTTTATAAATTTCATCATAAATGTGTAAAACCGCACCGCCCGGATAGCCAAATACCACCTTGACACCCTCTAAGTGCAAGGCTTCAATAACCATTTGCGCGCCTGTAAGTTGCTTCATTAAAACCCCTTATTGCTCTATTGTTGTTGCATAAAGGCTAAATAATATCCAATTTTGCTTAAATCAAAATGATGATTTGTCCAAATTTGCAGATTCTGAGATTTGAAATTTATTAATTTGATGTCTTGGTTTGCAAAAAGTGAATTTTTGCAAACGCCCTCAAAGATTGACTAAAGCTTGCGCCTTTGGCTTATCATCAAGTCGTTTTTTCTAAGGGCTTGATTATGAAATGCCAAAGCACCTTGCGGGGGGTACTCAATTTGATTTAATGTCTTGCTCGCGGGAATAAATCCCGCTTCGCGCCTAAAGCGCCTTTCGGGGGGCACTATTTTTGACTTTTCTACCCTTTTGGGTGGTTTTGGTTTTTCGCCTGTGTGGTAAGGTGGTAAGTTTGTCATTCTGAGCCTTTAGGCGAAGAATCTCTAAAGGAATCACTAGTCGCACTTTTTGGCAATTCTTAGGGTAGCTTCAAGCTAAAATGCACTTTTATCCATAAAAGCAACATCTTTATAATAGCGCAGCACAGCAAAAGGGCGTAAAGATTCTATAATTGCTTGAGCGTGATTATCTTTTGAGCCAATATAAATATCAATGCTCACACCGCAAGCGCATAAAAATGCTATATCCTCTAGAGATTCTAAAATATCCTCACAAGGAGCGATTAAAATAAGTTTTTGCAATCGCTTGTGATTGGCTAAAAGTGCTAATGCCCTAGCTAAAGCCGCCTTTGTGCCACAAAGTGAAATTCCCTCCCAAAATCCACCATTGCCAAAGCCCACAAGCACATAAGGATTATGTATATATGGAGCAATTTCTGCCTTTAGAATTGCCCTAATATCATATGCGCTCATGTACGCTTTCATAAAGCTCTTTAATCTCCTCCTTGCTTAAGCGCTCCCTTTCTAATAAAGCACGAGAAATATGCAAAAGCACGGCTTTAGAATTGCTAATAAAATCCTGCATTTCTCTTTTTGCTTCCTCTAAAATAGCCGCTATATCGCTACTATCGCTTAAAAACCGCCCGCTCATACCATAATGCTCACACATCTCTCTAGCTATCTCTAATGCTAGGGCTATATCATCTTTAGCATTGCTAAAAGTCTGCCCATAAACGCAATACACGGCTATATTGCCGCTGAGGGCGACTTTAATCTTTGCCATAAGCTCTTGCTTGCTTACAAGCTCCTTATCTACCTGCCTAAAGCTCTCACTCACAAGGGCAATTTTGTCAAAATCTACATCAAGCCAATATGCACTCAATGCCTTTGCCCCTTGATAAAGAGCCAAAATCTCCTTTTCTTTCTCACTTAAAGAGAGGGTTTTCTTTTTGCCTATAAGGACTTTATCTTTTGTGGCTAAAATATCTTCTCTTTGTATCACATTTGATTTGCGCCTGAGTGCATTTAGCGCACTTTCATTCACAAGTGCTGCCAAAGCCGCCCCGCTAAAGCCCACGCATAATTTAGCGATTTCTTGTATATCTAGCTCATGCTTTTTGCCCATTAAATAAAGCTCTAAAATACGTTCCCTCTCTTGCAAATTGGGGAGTTCTACATAGATTCTCCTATCAAAGCGCCCACTTCGTAAAAGTGCTTCATCAAGCACCTCCATTTTATTAGTCGCTGCGATGACTATCACCCCGCTAGAATCTTCAAAACCATCCATCTCGGTTAAAAGTTGATTAAGTGTAGCTTCACGCTCATCACTGCGAGTGTTACCGCGTGCTTTCCCCACAGCATCAATCTCATCGATAAAAATAATGCTCGGAGCCCTAGCCTTTGCTTTACTAAAAAGCTCTCTCACCCTCTTTGCTCCCATACCTACATACACTTGCACAAAGCTTGAACCACTTTGATAAAAAAACGGCACACCCGCTTCACCAGCCACTGCCTTAGCAATCATCGTTTTCCCTACACCCGGAGGTCCTACCAAAAGCACGCCCTTAGGCAAGGCTATGCCCAAATCTTGATAGCGCTTTGGATTTCTCAAATAATCAATAATCTCTAAAAGCTCTTCTTTGACTTCACTAATGCCCGCCACATCTTTAAAGCGCACAGGACTGCTTATGGGCATATAAGAAGATTCTAAAAGTGGAGCCTCACTCTCACGCACTATATCAGCGGGGGGTTTTGATATTTTAGGAGAGGGTTTAAACAAAAGCAAACGTATAGCTTGAAAAAGCACACTTATACCCAAAAGCACGACGATAATAATCCCTAACTCACTTAAAATATCACCAAAAATATGGCTATTTTTCACACGAATGGGGAAATTATAATTCCACATTTGCGGAGGGAGGGAGTGTATATAGACTTTGTATGATTTATCTTTGAGGGTAAAATACACATACTCATCATCTGCCCTCACGTCATGCACTTCTGCGCTTTTAAAGAGTGCTTGGGCTTCTTTAGCGCTAAGGAGCTGCGTGCTATCGCGGAGTATAAGCACTATACTTAAAACCACCACTACAATGAGGGCAAAAACCCCTACAATAAGGCTTCTAGATGTTGCCATGATTACCCTCTCTTTCTATTTGATACTTGCTAAAACAAAACCACTGCCCCTCTAAATTTGCTTGCTTACTTTGGAAGTGAAAGCGGTTAAAAAACTGATCTAGTCCATTATAAATAAAGCCCTCCTCCCCTGCAACTTTGCTTTCACATAGCACAGATAAGGGCACATAATGCTTCTTTCTAAACTCCCAATTATTATGTGCGATGATGTCTTTAAGTATGTGAAGGCGGGCTTTAGCTACATTACCTGGCACTTGGTTTTTAAGTTTGCTTGATGGCGTGCCATCACGTTTAGAATAAATAAAAGGGTGCAAATGCGTAAGGGGGAATTGCTTAAAGTTCTCTAAAGCCTCTTCCCATACCGCTTCACTCTCCCCGGGGTGTCCTAGTATCAAATCACTTCCCAAGCAAAAGCCCTCTTTAGCAAATGCACTAAATAGCTCTAAATCACTCTCCACGCGATTAGCACGATTCATTAAAGTAAGCATAGTATTGCTTGTGTGCTGCAGGGCGATATGCAAATGCCTCTCTATAATGGGCAACATCAGAGCATCTTTAAGCTCACTATCAATTTGGCTAGGCTCTAAGCTCCCTATACGCAAGCGCTTAATGACCCCAAGTGCGTCTATATCTCTAATCAAATCAGCAAGCT
The DNA here is from genome assembly GCF_003364255.1 of Helicobacter marmotae. Taxonomy (GTDB): domain Bacteria; phylum Campylobacterota; class Campylobacteria; order Campylobacterales; family Helicobacteraceae; genus Helicobacter_C; species Helicobacter_C marmotae. The sequence continues at coordinate 189,634 of NZ_NXLR01000001.1, read as the reverse complement.
TATAATGCTCTAAATCCACTCCATAGCTTCCTACATTGGTGCCTGTAAGCACTACTTCGCTAATGCCATTTTCGCTTAAATCACATATTTGCTTTAGAATCTTCTCTTTAGGATAAGAGCGCGCCTTACCTCTCACAGAGGGTATCACACAATAACTGCATGCAAAATCACAGCCCTCTTGTATTTTTAAAAACGCTCGAGATTTATTGGCAAATTGAGCGATAAATGTGCTATCGATGTGTTGAGGATTCTCCTCTGGGTAGAAAAATCGCTCTTTTTTGGCTAAAAATTCATCAATAGATTCTTTAAAGCTATGGGCAAATACCCCGTGTGCTAGATTTTGCTTAAATATCTCCTCGCCTCTTGTGCCCACACCACAGCCGGTAAGATAGACCTTTTTATTTAAATGCTGCATTTTATTAAGATAACTCCGCACGCCGCTATCTGCGCCATTAGTAACCGTGCAAGAATTCACAACCACTATATCTGCCTTTGCTTCATCTTCTACACATTCAAAGCGCGCAATATTGCTCTTCATTACCTGCGTATCAAACAAATTGGTGCGACAACCAAAGGTTTTAAAATATACTTTTGCTTTGCTCAACTCATATCCTTATCTATACTTGCTGCCCCTAGCACAGCCTTACTTTCTGTTGGCTTTTCTTCTCCACCTAAGCCATCTGCACCCGTTACGACCTTGCTTGTAGGATAGGCGATATGTATATCATCTTCTTTAAGAATGCGCTCTATAATCTCCCCTGAAATTGTGCTACGCAAAGCAAGTGTAGCATAAGCATTGGTCTGATACCAAAGCGAGATTCTAAACCCATTTGGCTCAATCATACAATAACTGCGCACCTCTAAATTAGGATTACGCAAGGAATATTTATCACGCATACGATGTACTTGCTTGCGCACCATTTCTGTATAGCCTTTAGCATATTTTTTGCCTATATCTGTGGCGATTTTAAGCGCCTTTTTGTAATTACTATCAAAAGTAATGCTAAAATCTATGCCATCCCAGACGGTTTTAAGCCCTCCATGCGTGTAATTAGCAAACATAGTGGTAAAAATATAATTATTAGGGACAAAAATAATGCGACCTGCACGGCGATTTTCCATATAGCTAGTGAGTGTTACATCTTCAAAAAGCGTGATTCTAAGCATAGAAATATCCAACACATCGCCCACATAAATGCTATTATCTTTCACCACTCGCACTCTATCGCCCACATGCACGCTGCCCCCTAAGATAATCACAAACCAGCCCAGCACACTCATAAACAAATCTTTCATCGCAATAGCAAGCCCCGCTGATGCAAACCCCACAATCGCCACGAGATAGGTTACATTCTCCATATAGCTAAAAAGCAAGATAAACACGATAATAGTGATATTTAAGAAGTTAATCACCTTGCTTGCTGTGTAGATTCTATCCGTATCAAGGATATATTTACGCAAAGTGAGTTTAAATAAAAACGCAAGCAAAATCGTAATAAGAATCCCGACCCCTACATAGGCTATCTTTACCACTTGGTTTTTGATTTGATTGGTGAGCTTTGTATGGATATTTTCTGTCTCTTGGGCATAAATATCCATAGAAGTCTCTAAAATCTTTTGCGTGCCAAGAAGCTCTTCGAGCATTCTCTGCGTAGAGGCTATTTCATTGGCTACATCAACAGATTTATCTACATAGCTTAACTCAAGCAAAAGCTCATACTTTTTGCGCACCATATCAAGCAAGGCTTGCAAACTCTCTTGATTGTTTTGGAGCATATCTTGCTGCTCTCTTAGCAATTTCATAAAGGAATACCCACTTAAGATTAAAAATGGATTAGTAATTTCGGGAATATCCTCGATAGTTTTCACTTCTAGGAGCGCCTTATAGGGCTCTTTGGCATAATCTTTAAGGAGATTCTGCTGCCTTTGGAGTGTCTCTATACGATGAGTAAGCGAGCGCGATGGGTTTGGCTGGGACTGAATCTCCTCTTTAAGCGCATTTAGCTCATGGACTATATCATTATAGCTTTGCAAACTCATATAGTGCTTGAGCCATACATTATGGCTTCTTGCAAGCTCTTTGTTAATTTGCTCTATTTGCCCCTTTATGCCATCTTGTGCGATAGTCACATAGACAAAAAAAAGCAAAAAGCAAACAACCCTTTCAATCCTCATTCTTGCCACCCATAGAAGCTAATACCTTTAATACACGCTCTTTAGGTATATCTGAGCAGAGTTTAACCCCACCAATACCATTTGGGAGAACAAACATAATCTTAGAATCTGTGCTTTTTTTATCAAGGTAAAATTTTTCATAAAAATGCTGGGGGTTTTTAAAAGCATAATGCGTGGGTAGATTATATGCTTTAAGCGTATGCTCTATGCTTTGGCATTCATCAAGGGAGAGCATACCTAATTCATAAGATAGGGCATTTGCCATACACATACCTATGCTAACTGCCTCCCCATGCAAGAACTCCTTATATTGCGTGAGATTCTCTATCACGTGAGCAAAAGTATGCCCATAATTGAGTGCTGCGCGGATACCTTGCTCTTTCTCATCAGCATTTACAACTTCTGCCTTTATCTTCACGCTTCTAGCTATGGCTGCACTTAAAGTATCGCTATCTTCAAGCCTAAGGGGGGCTTTTAGCAACTCTTCAAAAAATGCCCTATCAAAACACACCGCCATTTTAATCATCTCTGCCATGCCCGCACCAAACTCTCTAGGAGGGAGTGTAGCAAGCATACTTGGGTCAATATACACTGCCTTTGGTTGATGAAAAAGCCCCACAAGATTCTTGCCAAAAGCATTATTAATACCGCATTTACCGCCCACAGAGGCATCAACTTGTGCTAAAAGTGTAGTGGGGATTTGTATAAAATCAATGCCACGTTGATAAATACCGCTTGCAAACCCCACCATATCGCCTATCACGCCTCCGCCTAAAGCTATCATTAAAGACTTTCTATCTAAATGATGACAAAAGGCACATTCAAGGATATGCTCTATACTTTGCATATTCTTATACTGCTCGCCATCGGGGATAATACACACATAGACTTCTTTAGCGCGGATATGTGCTAAAACCCGCTCTAAATACAGCCCAGCAACTTTAGGATTTGAGACAATAAGCACCTTATGGGGGGATTCTAGAGTAGGGATGGCGCCAATATGAATAGGGTATTGCGCACTTTGGGTTTGAATCTCTATAGTCATACCTTATCCTTTCTGCTTGCCTTGAGAGAGCGGGATAAAAATTTGGGGGTTTTTATTATTCATAGAGGCAATCTTATGCACATCAGTAGAGAAAAATGAAAAAAACTTCGTGCGGGAGATATTGCGCTCAAAAGGCACAAAGCACAAATAAGGGATAAAGCTATCTTGCAGGTATAAAATAGGATTTTTCTCATCAGTTTGTATCGTGTGCATTTGGCATTCAAAAATACGGCTAAGCTCTTCATATCTCTGCACAATTTCATTATGATAGGACGCATCTGTATCATAATCATACACATCAATATGCGTTTGAAGCTGCTTTGATACATCAAACACCACCGAAGCGACATTCTCTGTATTCCCCATATTTTCGCTTAACACCACAAAGCTCTGCTTACATGCCTCAATATGCTCCCAACCTGTCTTTAGTACGGGGATAGATAAGTCATAAAGCACTTTGCGATTTTTAGAAGAGGCGAAAATATCCTGATTGATAATCACCAAACCAAAACGTTTTTGTGAATCTTTAGCGATTTTCTCCCGAAAGCTTGCATTGCTATAATCTACCCTTATTTGGACATTTTTTGATTCTGAAGCCTTTATCATCTCAAGGAATGCAAAATTAGACGGATTAAGGATATGAATAAAAAGTTTGTTGTTTTTAAGATTAGCGTGTAAAAAGAGGGCATCTTGAATGTCATTGTAGATTCTATGCTCATTTGATAATGACATATCCACATAGAGGAAAATATCTCTCCCAAAAGGGGCGGGAAACTGCCCAATATCACTCTTAATGCGCATATACACATCATTTAGCACTTTAGGATTGCCCGCTATAAGCAGGCTATCACTTGGCTGAATCACCAAATGATGCGTGCTTAAAAGCAACTCACCGCGCCGATAAATGCCCACAATACGCCATTTACTTTGCTCTATAGAGCCAATATGCCTATAAGCAAAGATACTCCCACTAGGGATAGCCACTTGCATAATCTCCCCCTGCCCCAAACCAAAGCTACGGGGAATAAGCGGGATATGGGGGAGACGTTCGATAAATTTATTTGCCATGATTTGCTCAAGGCTTAGCACCACCAAATTGCTATCATTTTGCATGGACTTACTTAAGTTTTCTTGCTCAAGGCTTAGGACAATGCGCGTTTTTTTACTCAATGTGCGAAGAAGCTCATAAGTAGCGATGATTTCATTGCTTTCTTCAAGCACGAGAAAGATATTATCAATATCATCACTCATCACCTGCTCCATTCTGAAAGCAGAAGTATAATCAAACTGATGAAATTCAAAGGAGCTTGGGACTTTCTCGGGGATAAAGCACATATCTTTGAGTATGACCACATAATAATCATTGCTAAAATATTTATCCATAATCGTTTGAAGAAAAATGGTTGCAACTCTGCCATTTGCAATGATAAGTGTCTTTTTCACACATTGCCTTTTAAGGGGGATTTAAAGCATTTATTATAACCAAGAAGTAATAAATCTTTCAAAAACGCATAGGCTTTTTAATGCCCTTTAATCGCATTTGCGCATAGAATCTCCTAAGGGCTATCTCTTCCTTTTTCCCCACGCGATAATGGATATGTGCTAAATATCTTAAAATGTCTTTACTTGCTATTTGACTTTCTCTCCCACGCGCCTGCAAGATATAGTAGGGTATCTTTACTCTTTTACGCACAAAAGAGAGGGCGAGATTACGATAAAACATCGCATATTGATTAAAGCACAATCGCCCAAAGCTAAAGCCTAGATGATGCTTCTCCCACCATTTCTCTCCTAAATCAATCCCCACCCCTCCATTGAGTTTATACTTTAAAGCCCTATCGCCAATTAAAATCTCTCCACTGATGCCTAAAATCTTTGCTAAAGCATTAGAAGAGGCTGATTGGTAGTCATCTTTTTGCGCCTTAGGGAGGGCAAGCACGCTCCATACCGCACCTTTAGCGACAATACCCGCACAACTTGCCCGCCTTTTACGCACACTCTCATAGCCTGCAATACTTGAGATAAACCCCGCATCAATGCGGCGGTATAAAAAGTCTTTATTCAATCGTGATGGATAGGACTTTCTCATTTCTAAAAATGCCTTAAAATGTGCAGGGGCTGGATATTTTTTAATAAACACATCAAAGGGGAGTAGGTTTAGGTATTCTATCTTGCCAAAGCGCATACAAGCCCTTTAAAGCACCATTTTAATATGCTCATTTTGGGAGAGTTGTGTAAAAATATGATCTCTCTCCTCTTTGTTTTGCACCTCTAAGCTCACATGCAAGCTCACAAAACGTCCATTTGATGAGCGTTTGCCAAGCTTCATACTATATTCACGTGGCATAATTTCAAATATCAACTCACGCAAAAGGGCTTCATTTGAGCCAATCACACAATACTCCCATTGACAAGGATAATGTATATCTGGTTTTGGTATATCAAGATTCATAACTAGCCTCCTAAAGAGAGCAGAATTTCACGCATATATGGAGGGATTTTACATACTTTAGCGTATTTCACATCTACAAAGGCAAGCACAATATCTGCACTAAAGATAAGCTCTTCACATTGAATCTGTGAGCTTGCATTGTAGATTCTATAAATATCTTGCTTGAGTGATACAGAGGCGCTTTTAGCTTGGCTCAGCACACTACGCACTTCAAGCATATCTCCCAAACGCGCACTTGAGATAAACTCTGCATTCACGCGCTTTAGCACAAAGCCACTTGTATCTAAAAATGGCTGCCTACTCACGCTAAAAAATAGCTCACTGCGCGCACGCTCACAATATTTAAGATAATTGGTATGATACACAATGCCCCCACAATCTGTATCTTCAAAATACACTCTCACCTGATAAATACGCACCCCTACTCCTTACAAACACATTACATTAAAGCAAATGCAAATATTCTAACAAAATGAAGTAATTGCATTTTAAGATGAGGGCACAAAAGATTATAAACACTCATATAATGCAGCAATCTTTGCCCTATCCATACCCTGAGAAAGTGCTAACATAAGCAATACACGCGCCTTTTGTGGGTTTAAATGCTTAGCACTTATAAAGCCCTCTTGCAAAGTGGCTTTATTGATTTGCACTCTACCTTGATTAATGCGTGAGCTGATTACGACCACTAAGCCCTGCTGCATTAAGGCTATAAGCGTGCGTTTGTGCTCCTTATGGATACTTCCTGCTCCGCTACTAGCGATTACTAAGCCTTTTGTGCCATTCTCAAAGAGAGCTTTGGCAGCTATGCTAGAGCCATCATTGCTATAGGAGTAAAGTATATCTACGCGGGGAAAGGCACATGTGGATTCTATATGAAAATATCCTTGCAAAGGCAATGGATGGGGAGGAGTGTAAAAATGCACCATATCATTTGCAATATATCCCAAAGGCTTAGGCGAGCTAAAGGCATTAAGATTTAGCGTGTGGGTTTTACTCACATCAAGAGCGGAGAAAATTGCTCCATTAAGGCATACCATAACCCCTGCTGCCTCGCTATGAATGGCTACAAGCAAGGCATTATAGAGATTTCTGCCTCCATCAGAATCTAGGGCATAAAAGTGGCGCATAGCTCCTGTGAAGACTATGGGCTTTTGAGACTTGCTCACTAAATGCACAAAAAACGCACTCTCTTCCATAGTATCTGTGCCATGTGTAATAACAACCCCGCTATAAAGAGGGTCTGCAAGGGTAGCGCGAATTTCAGAATCTAGCATAAGCCATATATCATCACTCATATTAGCACTATCGATATTGCATATTTGCTTTGTATGGATATGGGCGAGAGTTTGGAGCTTAGGGAGCGATTCAAGCAGTGTATCTATAGGCAATACACCGCTTGTGTAATCTTGTGTGTTCTCTTGGGCTACACCAGCAATAGTGCCGCCTGTAGCGAGAATCATAATATGAGGTTTATCATTCAACCTCTGCATCAATCACATCATCATCTTTTTTCTTTGTATCTGCGCCATTTTGCGCCCCACCTTGTTCTTTAGCATATGCTGCTTGAGCGAGCTTCGCACTAGCCTCACTTAAGGCTTTCATCTTCGCTTCAAGCTCTTCTTTTGAAGCATTTTCATTTTTAAGCGTTTCTTCAAGGGCGCTTAAGGCACTCTGAATCTGCTCTGCCTCACTTGGCTCTATTTTATCTTTAAATTCTTCAAGGCTCTTTTTGGTTTGATACGCTAAAGAATCTGCGCTATTGCGTAATTCAATCACTTCCTTTTTCTTTTTATCTTCTTCTTTATGCAATTCTGCTTCTTTGACCATTTTTTCAATTTCAGAATCTGAGAGCCCACTTGAGCCGCTAATCTTAATCTCTTGAGATTTGCCTGTGGTTTTATCTTTGGCAGAAACCGTGAGAATACCATTAGCATCAATATCAAAGGTAACTTCAATTTGTGGCACGCCTCGTGGGGCAGCAGGTATGCCACTTAAATCAAATCGTCCTAGGGATTTATTATCCTTAGCAAGCTCTCTCTCACCTTGCAAAACATTAATGCTAACCGCTGGTTGATTATCTTCATACGTTGAGAAAATTTGCGTTTTCTTCGTAGGGATGGTTACCCCTCTCTCTACTACTTTTGTACAAATCCCTCCAGCTGTTTCAATACCCAAGCTTAATGGTGTAACATCAAGTAAAAGCACATCTTTGACATCGCCCTTCAATACACCACCTTGCACCGCTGCACCTACAGCCACGACCTCATCGGGATTCACTGATTTATTCAATTCTTTACCAATGAAAGCCTTTACGCGCTCCTGCACTTTGGGAATCCGCGTAGAGCCCCCTACCATAACGACTTCAGAAATATCACTTTGTGTAAGCCCTGCATCTTTAATCACAAACTCAATTTTTTTAATCGTAGCTTCAATCAAATCATCAATCAAACTTTCAAACTTCGCACGAGTGATTTTTTTCACCAAGTGTTTAGGACCGCTTGCATCAGCAGTGATAAATGGGAGGTTGATTTCTGTCTCTTGTGCGCTACTTAACTCTTTTTTGGCATTTTCTGCTGCGTCTTTTAGTCGTTGCAATGCCATAACATCATTTTTAAGGTCTATGCCCTCATCACTTTTAAATTCTTCTGCTGCCCAATCGATAATTCTATTATCAAAATCATCTCCGCCTAAGAACGCATCTCCGCCTGTAGCAAGCACTTCTACGACATTATCTCCCGTCTCTAGCACGGTAACATCAAATGTCCCCCCGCCTAAGTCATATACCATAATCTTTTCTGCCTCTTTTTTATCTAATCCATACGCTAAAGCTGCTGAAGTAGGTTCATTGATGATTCTTAATACATTTAATCCAGCGATAGTCCCTGCCTCTTTTGTCGCCTTGCGTTGAGAATCATTAAAATACGCAGGAACGGTGATTACGGCTTCTGTAACTTCTTCACCAAGATAACTTTGTGCATCTTCTTTAATTTTCATCAGAATCTTTGCAGAAATCTCTTGAGGTGTGTAGATTTTATCCGCAATTTCTACCGCACACGCGCCATTTCTATCGACTATATTATAAGGAAGTCGTTTTTCAGCTTCTTTTGCCTTATCTTCATTGAACATCAAGCCCATAATGCGTTTAATCGAATAAATCGTTTTCTTTGGATTGGTTACGGCTTGTCTCTTTGCAGGCTCTCCTACGAGAATCTCACCCTTATCTGTGAAAGCCACAATTGATGGGGTAGTGTTTTTCCCTTCTTTATTTGCAATAATTTTTGCCTCATTGCCCTCATACACTGCCATTGCAGAATTTGTTGTTCCTAAGTCTATACCAATTACTTTTGCCATGTTGTTCTCCTTAAATAAATTAAAATAAAAACTTGTATAAGTTTAAGCATTCTTAACAACGCTCACCATAGATGGACGAAGCACCCTTTGCTTATACACAAAGCCCTTTTGCAAGGTTTGGAGTATTTCTCCATCATTTTTATCCTCACTTGGTACTTGCATAAGGCATTCATGCAAATTGGGGTCAAACTCCCCATCCGTGGCGATTACTTCTATGCCATGCTTGTTTAATACCTTAAGAAAACTCTCTAAGGTAAGCCCCAAACCCTCTGCAATAGCACTTGCTTGAGGATTGCTCTTAGCACTCTCTAGGGCTTTTTCTAATGTATCAAGCACGGGTAGTAAATCATTCATAATGCGCTCATTGGCATATTCTAAACTCTGATTCTTCTCCCTCTCTAGTCGTTTTTTTGTGTTTTCAAAATCTGCAAATGCCCTTACATACTGGTCTTTTAGCTCTTCATATTTGAGCTTGAAGTCCTCTGTAGAGGTATCTGAATGCTCTTGCGATACTTCTTGTTCTGCTAAGTCTTCATTTGCTTGTGATGATTCTTGCTCACTTTGTGGCTGCTTATCTTGCTCTTGCATAATCACTCCTTTATCTTAAGATTGGACATACTCAAAAAATTGAGTAAAGTCTCTATCTAATGCTCCAACACAAAGCATTCTACTTTTTTTATTAGGCTCATCTTTTAGCACAATATCTTGCATAATTGCCACATAACCCTTAGGTAGCACCTCCTCACAATACATACCATTTTGCAGAGAGTCAAATATACTCCCATCTACAATAGAATAAAAGCTCTGCTCATCGCTATTATCCTCATAAGCCTGCAGCAAAGCCCCCGCACAAAAGCGGCTTAAATTACGACTTTGCACACATAAAAGTGCATTAAGAAGACTTTGAGCACGCACTTGATAAGCAATTTGGCGCACATCGGCAATCTCTAAGCCTTTGAGTTCATGTAAGAATCTCTCCAAGGCACTTGAGAAAGCCAAAGTAATGCCATTATGCTCAAATTCAAGTAATAACCTTTGCTCATCTAAACGCGTAATGCCACATAGGCGATTACTCTGCTCAGAGCTTAGCGCACAAAATACATAAGAGATAAAGCTCGCTTCTTTAATGCGCTCAAGCGAAGTTACTTCTATTGCCGAGTGTGTATCAATGTGTTTATACCAATACGACTTCAAGGCTTCAAGTGTAGGGATACGCCCGCTACTGATATGAGGCTGGAAAAGTAACCCCTCATCAGCGAGTGCCTTAAAATAATTGCGTATCGTTGCAGATGAAATCTTGGCGTTTATAAGCATTTTTAAGGATTCTGAACCAATGGGCTCTTTATGCTTTAAGTATTCACCAATCACACAAGAGAGCAACATTTCCTTTTTACTCATAAACACTATCCTTTATTTTCACATATCTGTACAAATCTACACATTAAACTTTACTTTGGAACTTTCTTTGAACTTCTCTGTTTGTATATGTTATGACTTCTGTTAAAACTTGTTTCTTGTTATGAAACGAATGGATTATACCATAAAATTTAGCAAATGTATAAATTTATTGCTAAATTTTGCAAAACTTTAGTCTATTACTATAAACTTATCTTAATATATCTATTTAAAAATTCTAAATATTTTAATTTAAATGCTACTTTTTGGCGGCTATTTCATTGCAATTCCTACTCCTTTAGCACCCCATTTATATCTCCATTGCCAACAAAGGCTACAATTGCTCTTATGAATATACATACCTCTCAAATCAATAATGAGCTCATCTCTGATATTGCTAGCATATCGCTATCTATGTTTAGAAAAAATTTTTTTGGTATCTTTCATGGGGCTATTTCTGCGCGAGTGTCTAAAAATCGCTTTCTTATCAATAAACAACATGCCATTTTTGATAATCTCAATGCAGATTCTATGATTATGCTTTATCACAAGCAGGATTACCGCTGGAATGAAGCAAGCTTGCATGCGCCTATTCACGCAGCCATATATAAAGACTTTAGTGAAGCTAAGTTTATTGCTTATGCCATGCCTCCTTATTTAGTCTCTTATACACTTAAATACAGCATACTCAAGCCCAAAGATTATTTTGGCTATAAGTTTCTTGCCCCAAGCATTGAAGTTTTTGATCCTAAAGATTATGAGACATGGGCGGATAGAGCCGATACAGATATTCCGCGATATTTTAAGGAGCATTCGCATTGCTTTATGCTGATTAAGGGCTATGGGGCGTATGTGTATGCACGTGATCTCTATACGCTTGCTAAGATTATCGCCCTCATTGAAAACTCTTGCAAAGTTGCCCACTATAATGCAGACTTGGGCGAGATTTTCCAAGCAAGTCCAAAATATGACATATAAAGGGGGAGATATGAACACATTTGCTACCAATGCTTTTGAGCATTTTCGCACATTGTGTGGCATTCCACATTGTAGCTTTCACACACAAGATATGTTTAACTACCTTTGTAATACACTTAGAGATAAAGGCTATGAAGTACAAAGCGATGAGGCAAAAAATATCTATGCCAAAAGAGGCAAGCCACATATTTGCCTGCAAAGCCACTATGATATGGTATGCGTAGGTAAAAGCACGCAACATCAAGGTGTAGAAATAGTGCAAAAAGATGGCTTTTTATACGCAGATGATTCCTCCCTTGGGGCAGATAATGGCATAGGTATGGCTTGTATGCTTGCCCAAGACTTCCCTGATATTGAACTACTTTTTACTAATGATGAAGAGGTGGGTATGATAGGGGCTAATCATTTAGCCCTAAAGATAGAATCTTCTCTGCTTTTAAACCTTGATAGCGAGGATATATATGAGATTGTGCTTGGCTGTGCGGGAGGGGTAGATATAGAATGCGCCATAAACCTTGAGCCCTTCTTACAAGAAGCCCATATACTCTTTCACACACACCCCTTTATGTATCATATTCACACAGAGGGCTTTCTAGGTGGGCATAGTGGAATTGAAATCCACAAAAACAAAGAAAACGCCATAGCTGAATTTGGCTTCTTTTTAGCTGATATTGATGCTTATATCATTAGCCTTAATGCAGGAGAAAAACGCAACTCTATCCCCACAGGCGTAGATGCTATCATTCTCTCTGCCACTCCTTTAGAGGAGCGATACATCACTCCCAATAAAGCATATTTTCATATCACTCCTTGTAAGCAATCCTTTAGCCATGCCTATCATAAAAATGCCATTGTGCCCCTCATATGTGCGATACATAGCGGCGTATATGCAAGCTCATCTTCTGGCGTACTCTCTTCGCTTAATCTCTCAATGCTCACACAAGATAAGCAAACCTTAAGTCTTATTATAATGGCACGAGCCAATACAGACAATCTCCTTAAACGTACTATTAAACGGCTATATACAAGTGTGCCATTTTTGAATCCACATTGCCAAATACATACTAGCGGCTACTACGCCCCATGGGAAAAAAGCATAAACACAGAGCATAAAGCCCTAAAACTTCTATGCGATATATACAAAAGCCACTCCATTACCCCACACCTTGCCCAAATTCATGCCGGGCTAGAATGTGGGATTCTCAAAAGGCAGCTTTTATCTCATGGCACAAAGGCTGGGCTTGAAGTGCTCTCCATTGGTCCCACTATTAACGCTCCACATAGTTGTAATGAATCGCTCAACCTCGCACATTTTGATACATTTTGTGCGATTTTAGATGAGTTTATCCACACATATAAGGATTAAATATGCCCCACATTCGCGTAGGAATCATCGGTGTAAGCGGCTACACAGGATTGGAGCTTGTCAAACTCTTAATCAATCACCCCGTATTTGAGCTTAGCTATGTAGCGAACACACAAGGGGAGGGAGAGCTCCAAGATATACATAAAATGCTAGCTTCACTTTGCTTCTCGCATTTACAGATTCAAAAAGCAAACCCCAAGACTGCTTTGGAATCTTGTGAGCTTCTCTTTCTCGCCCTCCCGCATAAAAGTGCTATGGAGATGACACAAGAGATTTTTGCTCTAAATCCTCAAGCCAAAGTCATTGACCTTTCCGCGGACTATCGCCTTAATGCAGCAAACTATGAGAAATATTACTGCCCTCACACAGATAAAGAAAATTTAGCCCATGCGATATATGGCTTGCCTGAATACAATCGCCAATACATACAGAGTGCTAAGCTTATTGCTAATCCGGGCTGCTACCCTACAGCCACGCTTTTAGCCTTGCTCCCCTTTAGTGCCTATATCAATCCTGCTTGTGGGGTGTTTGTCGATGCTAAAAGTGGTGTAAGCGGAGCAGGGAAAAGTTTAAGTGAAAACACGCATTTCTCACACATTAATGAAAATTTATTTAGTTACTCTCCGCTGATGCATCGTCACCAAATAGAAATCTCACAAAAATGCCATGACATCACAGGAAATAGCCTAGATATTGCCTTTGTGCCACATCTTACGCCTATTACACGCGGTATGCTAGTAAGTATATTTGCTACACTTCACTCCCCGCTTAGCCCACAGCAAGCATATGAGATACTCCATAATGCCTACAAAGATGAGCCATTTGTCCGCATTCGCACAAACCCAGTGAGCATAGCACATGTGGTAGGAAGCCATTTTTGCGATATTTTTGTGACTACTTCTGGTAAGAATCTCTATATCAACTCTTCCATTGATAATCTCCTAAGAGGGGCGAGCTCACAAGCGCTTGTAAATGCTAATCTCATCTGCGGGCTAGAAGAGCAACTAGGAGTGCCGCAGATTCCTTATGGGATATTCTAGGAGAGATGAATACTTATGCAAAATGATTATGCACAAATCCCGCTTATTAAAGATGATGCTATCTTTATCGCTGATGCGCATTTTATGCCATTGCACACAGATTTAACACATCAAAGCAAAGTATCCTCACAAGCACTTTTAGAATATTTTGAACATCTTTTAAACAATATTCAAACGATCCCCTCGCAAATCTTTCTTATGGGCGATATTGCTCATCTTCTCTTAGGCAAGATCCCATCAAGCATTCAAAGCAACAAGGCACTTCTTAATGCTATACAATCCCTTAGCCAATACACGCAGATATGGTGGTTTGAGGGAAATCATGACTTCAAACTCACAGGATTAACATCTCTTAGCTCTGTGCGCATTATCCCGCGCTCGCAGCAGCCCAAACTCTTCTACACAATGCACCAAGCGCAGAAAAAGCACCTCCTACTCGCACATGGAGATATATTTCTTAATACCAAATATGAGCTTTATATCCGCCTTATGAATACGCAGATTCTTAATGCCATCATGTATGCGCTTGATACCCTAAGCCGCGGCAGAGTCTATCGCTCTATCATTGCAAAGGTCAATGCCAATACCATTAAACAAGGCAGGAGCGATAATATACATACTTTTGCCCAAAGTCGTATCCAAGCCTATAATGCCTATATGCAAAAAGTGCTAAAGAATGCACAAAATATCACCCTTGATGCGATTATCGAGGGGCATTTTCATATTGGTAAAACTTGCAAGGGTGAAACTTTATATGTATCATTGCCCTCATTTTATATTAGTAGAAGTATTTGTGATATAAAATCACTCTTTACTTAAGATTCACCCATTAAATTAAGAGCCTAACATAAGAGTCCAACCAAGGAGCATACTTGAAGAGCAATAAAGTTGATATTAAGCGGATTGCTAGCAATGAAATAGAGCTTGTAGATTTTAGAATCTATGAAGATAAAGACGGAGAAACCTATGAGGGTGTATATGGCATTAATGTCGTAAAGGTAAGCGGGATTAATGAATACCCCCAAGAAATCTTTGAAACCCCCGGAAGCCCAGACTATATGCTCGGTATGTTTGACTTACGCGGCGATATATTGCCCCTTATTGATTTAGCCCGTTGGATGAATATCAAACCAAAAGAAGATATGAAGTATCAAAAAAAGGTGATTGTTACAGAATTTAACAACAAACAATTGGGCTTTGTCGTGCATGCAGCAAGGAGGCTTAGACGCGTGAGTTGGGCAGATATAGAATCTGCTATGTTTAGCCTTAGCAATGAAGAGCATAGGGGTAAAATTACAGGGACAACGCGTATTGAAGATGGTCGCACTCTGCTTATTTTGGATTTAGAGGGCATTATTGATGATCTTGACTTCCATATGCCAAGCGGCAGTAGCACGAATCTTGAAGACTTCAAACCCCAACGCAAATTTGATGGAACCGTGCTTATTTTAGATGATAGTTCTATCGCGCGCAAACTCCTACGTAGCACCTTGGGGGATATTGGATTTCAAGTTGTTGATGCTATCGATGGCGTATCGGGCTTAAAGCGTCTAGAGCAGCTCTATGAGCAATGGGGAGAGAATATCGCCCAGCATTTAAAGCTTATCATCTCTGATGTGGAAATGCCACAAATGGATGGCTTTCACTTTGCCGCACAAGTAAAAAATGATGCGAGATTTAGTAATATTCCACTGATATTTAACTCCTCTATTAGTGATAAATTCAGTGCCACTAAAGGAAAGGAAATAGGAGCAGAAGCGTATTTGGTTAAGTTTGATGCAAAACTATTTTATGATGAAATAAGCAGAATTTTGTCAAAATAATAGTACAATGATTCACAAAATTTCGTTAGAGGATACACAATGGACGATATGCAAGAAATAATGGAAGACTTTCTCGTAGAAGCTTTCGAAATGATAGAACAACTCGACCAAGATTTGGTAGAGCTTGAAAACAATCCAGAAGATCTTGATTTATTAAATAGAATCTTTAGAGTAGCCCATACAATCAAAGGTTCAAGCTCATTTTTAAATTTTGACATCCTTACACGTCTTACACACAATATGGAAGATGTATTAAATAAAGCAAGACGCGATGAGTTAAAAATTACACCAGATGTTATGGACGTGGTGCTTCATTCTGTGGATTTGATGAAATCTCTCCTTAGTGCCATACGTGATAGCGGCACTGACGCCAATAGCGGTATTGATATTGATGATACCGTAGCACGTCTGCAGGCTATCTCTAATGGTGGCGCCCCCGCAGAAGATACACCAAAAGAGCAGCCCGCTCCCAGCCAAGAATCCCAAGCTCCAAGCACAAGCCACGCAGTAGATAACAATAATCCTCTTGCTGATGAGCCCGACCTTGACTACTCTCATATGAGCAGTGAAGAAGTTGAGGCAGAGATTGAAAGACTCCTCAAAAAACGTCAAGAAGCAGACAAACAAGCCCGTGCTGCTAAAAAAGCAGAGGGAGCTACCCCTGAAGTACAAGCACCAAAAGCTCCAAGCCAAACCACTCCCGCTCCAGCGCCTAAAGCCGCTGCTCCCAAGCCTGCAGCTAAAAAATCTGGAAATGATGAAAAGGCTCCTGCGGCAAATGTAGAGCAAACTGTGCGCGTTGATGTCAAGCGGCTAGACCACCTTATGAATCTTATCGGGGAGCTTGTGCTAGGTAAAAACCGCTTGATTAAAATTTATGGTGATGTTGAGGAACGCTATGATGGAGAAAAGTTTTTAGAAGAGCTTAATCAAGTCGTGGCTTCTATCTCATCTGTTACTACAGATGTGCAACTCGCAGTGATGAAAACGCGTATGCAGCCTGTGGGTAAAGTCTTTAATAAATTCCCGCGTATGGTGCGCGACCTCTCCCGCGAGCTTGGTAAAAATATAGACCTCATTATCACAGGGGAAGAAACGGAGCTTGATAAATCGATTGTAGAAGAGATAGGCGACCCACTTGTGCATATTATCCGCAACTCTTGCGACCATGGTATAGAAAAGCCCGAAGTGCGCGCAGCAGCGGGCAAACCAGAAACAGGCACCGTGAATCTCAAGGCATACAATGAGGGTAATCATATTGTGATTGAAATTTCTGATGATGGCAAAGGCTTAGATGCAGAATTACTCAAGCAAAAAGGTATTGAAAAGGGCTTAATTAATGAGAGGGAAGCAGATACGATGAGTGATAAAGAAGCCTTTGGTATTATCTTTAAGCCCGGATTTTCAACTGCCGCAGCCATTACCAATGTATCAGGGCGTGGCGTAGGTATGGACGTGGTAAAAACCAATATCGAAAAGCTTAATGGTATCATTGATATAGAATCTGAAAAAGGCGTAGGCACTACACAAAAGCTCAAAATCCCCCTCACACTTGCTATCGTGCAGGCTTTGATTGTGGCTGTACAAGAAGAATACTATGCTATCCCGCTTTCATCAGTGATTGAAACCGTGCGCGTAAGCCAAGATGAAATCTACACTGTTGATGGCAAAAGCGTGCTAAGACTACGTGATGAAGTGCTTCCAATCGTGCGTCTAGCAGATATTTTCAAAGTCGATTCTGTGTTAGAAAACACCAATGATGTGTATGTCGTGGTTATCGGTTTGGCAGAGCAAAAAATGGGGGTTGTGGTAGATTATCTTGTCGGGCAAGAAGAAGTCGTTATCAAGTCGTTAGGCTATTATCTTAAAGGGACTGAAGGTATCGCTGGGGCTACCGTGCGCGGAGATGGTAAAATCATTATGATTGCAGATGTAGCAGCAATGATGGAAATGGCTAAAGAAGTCAAAGTCAATATTGCTAAACTCAATGAAGAGGCTGCTGTATCAAAGACCAAAACTTCTCCAAGCGATTATGTCGTGCTTGCTATTGATGATAGCAATACCGATAGGGCAATTATGAAAAAATGCCTTAAAACACTCGGCGTTACCGTGCTTGAAGCAGCAAATGGCTTAGAAGGGCTTGATATTGTCAAAAATGGCGATAAGCAACTTGATGCCGTGCTTGTGGATATAGAAATGCCAAAAATGGATGGCTACACCTTTGCTTCAGAAGTGCGCAAATATAATAAATTTAAAAATCTCCCCCTTATCGCCGTTACCAGCCGAAATAGCAAAACTGACCGCATGAGGGGCGTGGAATCAGGTATGACAGAATATATCACCAAACCATACACGCCAGAATATCTTGCAAATGTCGTAAAACGCAACATAAATCTAACCATAGATGGAGAATGAGATGAGTGAGAATAAGCTAAAAGAAGTCCTTGAAGGACAACAAAATAGAGAAAGTGATGTCGCCTCAGTAGAAGAAACGCTTCATATTATTGGCTTTATGATAGGGAATGAAGAATTTGCCGTGCCTATCTTAAATGTCAAGGAGATTATTAAACCCATTGAATACACACGCGTCCCAGCAGTCCCAGACTATGTGCTTGGTGTATTTAACTTACGGGGCACAGTGTTACCGCTTATTAATATGCGCCTCAAATTTGGATTGCCCGCTATCAAGCAAGATGGCGATACAAGATTTTTAGTCATCACGCAAAAAGATGAGATGATTGGCTTTATGATAGATAAACTCACTAGTGCCGTGCGTATCCCTGAAAGCGACATTGAGCCCATTCCAGAATCTTTTAATGAAAATCAAAATCTCCTGCAAGGTATTGGCAAACGAGAAGACCGCCTCATTACTATTCTCCGCGTAGATAATCTCTTAAAACGTACTTTTTAGTCCCTCCCTTAGGGGGCTAAGGCTGGTGCCATATAACCCCTATTCTCTCCACCATAAAGGGCAATTGCTTTTGGGTAACTATATTTGACTTTTAAAGGAAGTGCATGGATTCTTATGAATATGGCGAATTACTTAAAAATTTGCATACAAAATGTGAGAATATCGCAAAGATTCTCAATCCACAAGCCTTGCAAGATGAACTCCTTGAGATTGAAAAGCTCCAAAGTGATGAGCAATTTTGGAAAGATACCCAAAAAGCTGCCCAAAGTGCGCAACAAAAGCGCAAATGCGAGAGGAAGCTACATACATTCCGCACTATGAAGCAAGAGCTAGATGACGCACAAGAGCTTTATGACATTGCCCTTGTGCAAAGTGATACAGCCACACTAGATCTTCTTTTTGAATCTGCCCCACTTTTAGAAAACTATATCCGTCAAAGTGAAATCCAAGTTATGCTAAGTGGAGTAAATGATAGTGCAAATGCTATTATTACTATTCAGCCCGGTGCAGGTGGGACAGAATCTCAAGATTGGGCAAGTATGCTTTATCGTATGTATTTACGCTGGAGTGAGCGCAGAGGCTTTAAGGTGGAGTTACTCGACTTACAAGATGGTGAAGAAGCAGGAATCAAAGGAGCGGCATTTATCATTAAGGGGGAAAATGCCTATGGCTATGCTAAAAGTGAAAATGGCGTGCATAGGCTAGTAAGAATCTCCCCCTTTGATGCCAACGCCAAACGTCACACGAGCTTTGCAAGCGTGCAAGTGAGCCCCGAACTTGATGATAATATCCAAATTGAAATCGAAGATAAAGATATTCGCATTGATACATACCGCGCAAGTGGTGCAGGCGGGCAACATGTTAATAAAACAGAATCTGCTATTAGAATCACCCATTTCCCCACAGGTATAGTCGTGCAATGCCAAAATGACAGAAGCCAGCATAAAAATAAAGCAACCGCGCTCAAAATGCTAAAAAGCAAACTCTATGAATTAGAACTTCAAAAACAAAATGATACCAACACCGATAAAAGCGAAATGGGCTGGGGACATCAAATCCGCTCGTATGTCCTAGCACCCTATCAGCAAGTCAAAGACCTACGAAGCCAATATAGCACAAGCGATACAGAGGGCGTGCTTGATGGCGATATAGATGCGCTTATAGAATCTGTGCTTATACATGAGCATATCTCACAAGCCTAATAGCACTTCTTAAATGCAAAGATAGTCTTAAGTTTCTTAATACACAAAAGATGGGGCAATGTGTTTGTTAGCCTCAAGCCTACCATGCAAGCAGGCGCGAGCTACACAAGAGTAAGCAAAGCTTTTAGCCAAACCGCACACAATCCCTAAAGGCGATACCGCAAATCTCCTAGAAAGCCTACAGTAATTCTTCGGTAGCCATCACACCTGCCTGCAAGAGCTGACAAACTCACTTTCCCCGCAAGAGACTAAGCCTCCCTTATAAAGAAAAGCAATTTATTATCTCTAGCGTGAAGTAGCATCTAGTTTATGCTGATAATAGACTAACATTTTTTGTATATGCTTAGATTCTAATTCACGCATAAAAGATTCCATAAATTCAAAATCTGGCTGGGATTGAGAATTTTTAGGAAGTAACAAAATATCGTTTTTTAGCCTTGCTTTGGTGCGTCCATATCCAAATGAGTATTTTTCTTTAAAACGACATAAAACACTTGCGACAAATAATCCTGTGTATTTATTTATCCATTTTGCATAACCAAAAGAGCAACTCGTAGTAGAGATAAAATCTTCAGCTTTATATATAGCATAACCTGCACCTCCGTCCCCTTGATTTACAAACATTATGCAATTCCCTTGTTGTAGGAGATGATTTTTTTCTACAAAACCACTCACGCCGTTATTGTTAATCGTAGCAGACAAAAAAGAAATGCCATTTTTTATCTCTTTGGTTTCTTGGTTGAAATTTTTACATTTTCCTTTTTCTATCCTATCGAACAAATCGGCGATTTTAAATTCTCCCCACTGCACAGAATCTAAATCTTTCATTCCTCCTCCTCTAAATCAAAAAGATACCCTCTGCCGTGGCTTATCATATTAAATTCAAAAGTGAGATAATCCACCATTGTTTTATCAAATTCCTCATACTTTGGAATCTCATCATTAAAATAATAAAAGCTATGCAGCCATTCATCTTCTGCTTCTATAGTCGTCTCCACACAAAATTTAGATTCTGTTTGCATTTCACCCCTCCATACCTTAAGCAAATGCGCTCTTTTTTCCTTCGCGTGGATAGTCTCGACTAAACCCTTATGCTTTTGCACTTCAAAGCCGTCATTTTCAAAATTTATAAATTTGCAAAGTTTGTCTTTAGGGTGAGGATTAAAGCAGGTAAAAATGGCTATGCAAGGATTTGTGCCTACACCATAAAAGGTGTTTTTATTTAAGGTAATCACGCCCTCTAGTGTGTGGTGCTTTAAAATATTTGCCTTGATTGCCTTTTCTTCTTTGGTTTTGCCTGTAAGGGCGGATTGTGGGATAATCACCACGGCTTTTGCGTTTTTTACAAGGCTATTTAAAAGATGTTCGCTAAAGGCGATTTCATAGAGATTGGCATTGGCTTTAGAGCCTTGAGAATAGGGCGGATTCATAAAGCCGATGTTGGCTCTTAAATCTTTTTGCAAATCAAAGGGATTTTGCTTTAAAAAATCTTTGTTTTCTAAATTGCTTTTGCCATCACCGCGTAAAATCATATTTGTTGTGGCGATAGAAAACATATAGCTTTGATCCTCTATGCCAAAGAGCTGCTCCTCTTTAATACGCTTTTTTTGGGCTTCATCTTTGGTTTTTGAAAGCATAGAGTGCATTGCGGCGATTAAAAATCCTGCCGTGCCACAACAAGGATCAAACACTACATCTTCGGGCTTTAAATCCACTAAATCACAAAAAAGCTCACAAATATGCTTTGGCGTTAGCACTATGCCTAAGGTCTGCCCATCACCTCCTGAATAGCTCATAAACTCGCTATAAAAAAGCCCGAGTATATCCTCGCTTGAATGGGTGTATTTGATATTTTGATAGATATTTTTATGTAAAAATTCTGCATAATGCCTAAGCGGGGTTTTGCCTAAAATGGGGTTGATTTCATTTATCTTTAGTGTGTCTTTGATGAGAGAAAATTGCGATAAAAGCTTGTCTTTTTTCACATCGGGCTTGACATTAGCCCGATTTAAGTTATCTTTTATAGCTTCATAAATTTTGCTTCCATCGGTTTTTAGGCTATCACCATTGAGGCTGTTTAAATCAAAATTTTTATACTTTATCTCCTCTAGGGCTAAAAGTATGCCAGAAACCACTAAGGGTTTGGCTTGGTCTGTCAAAGAGCCGTAATTGCGTAAATCCTCGTGCAAAATGCTTGCGTCTTTGATGATTTCTTGCGTGGTTTTTTCTTTATCGGTTTGCTCTTTTAAAATCTCTTTAATGTAGAACTCATCGATATTGTTTTCATTAAAATTGATAAAATCCTCAATATCGCCTAAATCCTGCGTCACAAAGCCTCGCTCATTGACAAAATAAGGCGTGATTTTGTGCCGTTTTTCATCGCCGCTTACGGCTATGGCTATGAATTTTTTATAAGAAGTGTGCTTTGCTAAATGCTTTGCGTAATGCAAGGCTCCATTGACTGCGTAGTTTTTAATCGCTGTACTATCCTCTAAATCAATGCGATTTTTTTCATCAAATTTGATGTGCTTGTCAATTTGGGCTTTATCCTCAATCACAAGGACAAAATCTTTCACCACCCCCACAAAATCCGGATAACCTGCATTCCCGCTTAAGGATTTGGAGGCACTTTTAAGAGCAGAATCTAACTCTAATATGCCCCCCCCCTTGTGGGCTTAGTTCGATTTTGGCATCATCAAGGAGTTTTTTCACCCAAAAATCTGTTTTTATCTCAGAACGCGCCATCATTCCTCCTCCTTTACTTATATAAATCTTAATATCGCTTCACGCTATAAGGGTCCCGCTCGTTCATAGTCATACGTTGATGCCAATATGGATAGGCAAGTTTAGTTTGACTAGCTTTGTCTAAAAGCTCTATATGCGCTAAATCAAGTACTATCTCACTGGCTTTGAGATTATCTAAGAGTTGATTGAGATTGCGCGCTCCAATCACAAGGCTTGATACACTCGGGCGCGTTAAAAGCCAAGAGAGTGAAATCTGCGCATAAGAATACCCGCTCTCCCTCTGCACCACTTCTAGTGCGTCTGTAATGCTATAAAGCCGCTCTTCTTCCACCTCCCATGCCGCATCTGTGTTAAGGCGAGAATGGCTCACATCGCGCTGTGTGCGTTTAATCTTCCCACTTAAAAGAGAGCCACTTAGCGGACTCCACACTAAAGTCCCCACGCCCTCTTCTACACCTAAGGGCATAAGCTCATTTTCAAACTCCCTAGCAGCAAGCGAATAATATGCCTGATGTACGCTCGGACGTAAGAGATGGTGCTTATCTGCTATGCTTAGCATTTTCATCAAATGCCAAGCAGAATAGTTGGAGACCCCAAAATAGCGGATTTTCCCCGCTTTGACTAACTCATTTAACGTCTGTAATGATTCTAAATGAGGGCTCTTAGCGTCATAGCAATGCAAATGATATAAATCAATATAATCTGTCTGCAAGCGCTTTAGACTAGAATCCACGCTTTGAAAGATTTTAGACCTTGAAGTGCCTACTTCATTTGCGCCATCCCCCATAGGCATACCTGTTTTTGTGGAGATAAATACCTCTTCTCTTTTATATGCTTTGAGTGCTGCTCCTAAAATCCGCTCTGAATCTCCCAAAGAATAGCAATCTGCGGTATCAAAGGCATTACAACCCATATCCATACATGCCTTAACAAGCCCCTTTGCCTCATCTAATTGCGTATCGCCCCATTTTTTAAAGAGTGCTGTGCTCCCGCCAAAAGTCGCTGTGCCTAACATCATAACAGGGATTTTCACCCCGCTTTTACCCAAAAATCTATAGCGCATATTGATCCTTTGTATAACGATGAGGTAATTATAACACCCGCATTTTAATGCCCTTTGGGAGCCTTGAGAAATTTTAACACTTCATTGTGCAGATTAAAGATTTTTTAGGGGAAGGGGCTTATCTTTTAAGCGATTTTGCGTGATTTTGGTTTCTCGCCTGTGTGGTAAGGTGGTAAGTTTGTCATTCTGAGCCTTTAGGCGAAGAATCTCTAAAGGAATCACTAGTCGCCCACAGAGATTCTTCGGTCATTACCACTCTCTCAGAATGACAATAGTGGTAGAGTCTCTAGTAAATCAAGCAGCAATTCTTCGGTAGCCATCACGCCTTCCCGCAAGAGGCGACAAACTTGGCAAAGTCGCTAGTGATTCTAACAGCAATTCTTCACCTGTTTCACAAGCTTTAGAATGATAAGCGGGGCAGAGTCGCTGCTATTTTGCATAAATTCTCTAACCTGCGATAAAGCAAGGATAAGCATAAAGTGCTAAGTCTTACTTAGGGCGCAAAACATATAGCGCGTAATAATGAGTATTTGCAAGGGCATTAAAAAGAGGCTTGCAAAGGGTATAAAGCTAGGAATATAAGCAAGGAGGGCATAAAAATAATTCACTAGCCCCTTGCAATTTAAGGCTTGAAATTGCGTTTTATCCATAATAGAGCTTGCTACATCATAAAATGTGCGTTTTTTAAAATACAAAAAGCAAGTAACAAAGAGTGCCACACTTCCCAAAAGTGGGATAAAATATAAAGGAATGCACAATAAAAGCAATATGACAAATATACTTGTATCTTTGAGGAAGCTTAATATATCACCGCCTATTGTCCCAAAGGGATGAAGGGCTATGTGCTTAAAATCTTTTGCATGCACGTAGCGAACAAGAAAGGGGGTATAAAAAAGGGATAAAAAAAGATTAAAAACCAAAGCAAGCACAACAAGACAGCACAACAAAAGCAAATATATACTAGCTAAATAAGTAATGCTTAGGATCTTTGCCCATATTGCGGGATTGAATGTGATATTTTGAAGCCATTGGGGGCTAAAACTTAGGCTATATTCATAAAAGCTATGCCCAAATCCATAAAGCATACTCCCTATAAAGACAAGATTCAAAATAAAAGGAATGCATACAAGGCTTAGAATCTTAGGCTGGATAAAATCTTTGCAACTTTGAAACACAATAGACATAAATTATTGCTTAATACCTAGCAGTGTTTCTATCATTCTATCAATAGTCGTTATCACCTTAGCATTTGCCGCATAACCACCTTGAAATTTAATCAAATTCACCATTTCTTCATCAAGGCTCACTTGCGTTATGGCTAAATGTTCTCTCTTAACTGCAGAAAGGACAGAATCTTTTGTCTCTTTGGTTCGTTGTGCGGCTTCAGTTTGGTTTGCTACGCGCCCAGAGAGGAATTGATAATATTCTGAAATGCGCATTTGCTTTTTCTCATACTTGTTTGTATAAAAATCCACATCTTCATATTGGAGCTGCTGCATCATATTTGCGACATCAAAGTTCCCATTTACCGGTGTGAGCCATGGGCGTATAAGTGTGGCGTCTTTGGCATATTCAAAGTTTAGGGCTATATTATGCGCACTATCGCCGCTAAAGAATTTATTTAGCCCAAATGCCCCTGTAAAATTTGTGCCATTATCTTGCAAGGCTATATAGTAGCCTTGCGATGGATTTTTAGGGAGGATATTAAATTCTCTTGTGCCATTATCATAATATGCTCTAAAGTAATCATCAATATCATTAAGGGCGTTATTGTCTTTATTATCATCAGTATTGGCATTAATCGCGCGGATAACATCATTCATACTCGTTGTTTCATCAATGTTAATACTCTTTCGCCCAATTTCCTCGCCTTGTGTCGTATATACCACAATATCAAAACTCCCTGTTTTGATATTGTAATTACTATCTACAAGGGCGTTCAAACTCCATACATCAAGCTTATCACTGCGGATTTGCGTAGCAGCACTTTGAGAATAAATAGCATTTGTCGCTTCAATAAAGCCTTTTGCAAAAATATCAAGATGATTAATATAATCTTGCAATTTTCCTACACGTGTGCCATCTGCCCCAGAGTTATAGAGGCTAAGAAGCGAGCCTGCCTTGCCTTGTATGATTTTATCAGTAATTTCAACGGTCTTAAAATCATCACCTTGGAAAAATAAACGATTAAGCCCTAGATGATTGTCATCTTTTTTTAACACAATGGGGTGGAACATCGCGCCATCGACAATATTGTACCCAAAGCCGATATTGAGTACATATTCATCATCAAAATCTGCGAGTTTGGGGAATGCAGAAGCATTTGATTTAAGATGATTCTTAAATACATTTGCTCCTACAAGCGTTTGGAGATTGTATTCTAATTCATCGCGTCTATCGCGTAATTCGTTGGCTTGCTTGAGTTCGCGTTGATCTTCCATTTCTTTGAGTTTTGCATTAATATGCGCTATTTCCTGCCCGATACGATTCACTTCATTAATGGTTACTTCAAGCTCTTCACTTGCTTTTTGCTGTAGCCTCACAAGCCTTGCACGTGTATCTTGTATATTATTGCTTAGTACTTGAGCATTTTTAGCCAAAACTTGCTTTTGTGCGGGGTCTGTAGAATTTTTTGCTAAGTCTTTCCATGAGTTGAAATATTCTTCTAAATCATTATAGATTCCCACTCCATCTACTTCCGGGAAGAATGCAGAGGCTTCACGCAAGGTCGTAAAATGCGTATCGTAGTATTGCGCTTCTTCGGCTGCCTTGCGATAACGATTAAAGACAAATTCATCGTGGATTCTTTGTATCGTTTCAACGCTCACACCTCTACCGAGATTATAATCTTGAAAATACAGAGGTCGTTCTGGGCGCACAAGCACGCGTTGGCGGCTATAAAACTCATCACTTGCATTGGCAATATTATTACCCGTTACATCAACCATAAGCTGATGTGCTTGCAAACCCGTATAAGAGGTATTGAGAGAGGAGAGGATACCGCCCATATAAATCCTTAGGCTTGGATTTTGAGTAAATGGCTCTGGGCGCGTTTGTCCTCATAGCCATTGCTTTCATGGGGGATAATGCGCTGAATAAGCGAAGTGTAAAATTCTGATACCGCAAATACACTTTTTGCATAATTGCCATTGAGCGTTTTAAGCTCGCTTAACGTATCACGCATAGTGTCTAAAAGATTGCTTGTCGTATCATCAAGGAGTTCTTTAAGGGATTTGTGGGGATTCTTTTCACACAAGATAAGCATTTCTTGATGGATAAGAGATTTTTTTTCCTCAAATGATTTTATTAACGCATCTTTTTGCTCTAAACGAGCAAAAATAGCTTCATGTTGTGCTGCCTGTATGTCTTTATTGTCAAGTTCTGTAAGTTCTATTAACGCCTGTAAGTCAGCAATGGCGCCATTAATGTAAGTGTGTAGCATAGCCTATCCTAATACTCTGTTTTGATGTAAAGACACCAAAACAGAAGAGTTTTTATAGGTTAAGCAAATTTGATGCCATTTTGTCAGAAGTTTGTTGCAAATCAATCTTGTAATCACCATTTTTGATTTGCTCTTTAATTTGCTCAGCTTTTGAGAGTTGAGCTTGTTCCTTTTCTTTCACTTCATTACTCTCGTTTTGTTTATTGCCTATTAAATCTCGGTTCAAAACATTTGCGCTAGAAACGCTTGTATTTACGCTATTTATCATAAATGCCCCTTTGCTATGTGGTTTAATTTCAAATCGACTAAAGGCTATTAACTTTTAGTAAGCCCAAAAAATGATAAAGAAAAATGATTAAAAATCACTTCACATATCCTTGCAATTCTTGCTTAAAGTCTTTGAGCGTGGTTACATTTTTAGAGCCATTATCAGCGCCAAAAAGCGGTGTATTGGCATTAATGCGATATGTCCAAATACCAAGTAAAAGCAAAACATACAAAAAAGCGACAAAACTCAATGTAGGAAATAACCAATTTCTTAAGCCCATACCCATAATTCTACTCCAACCAAATACTTCTCTTGCAAAGATACTCGAAAATAACCAGCAAAAAGAGTGCCAAAGTGCGGGGCTTATTCTAACGTGATTTATTAAAATTTTTATAATACAATCCTTGCTTGCTAATGCCAAGTGCTTCCTCTAAGAAAGCCTCTCTTTAAGGTTTAGGTTTATGAATATGAAAAAAATTGTGATGTGTATAAGCGTGTGGAGTAGCCTCTCCTTTGGAGCAGTGGCTCATTCTCAAATATGGGAGATGGGCTATACGTTCTTTGCATTCTTTCAAAAATACAATATCCCCACTAGCGTATATTATAATCTTTCTGCCAAAGATAGGGAGCTTACTTCAGAAATATATGCTGGAGTTACTTATTATACCCTCCTAGACGATGATGGCAGCCTCTTGCAAGCCCTTATCCCTATAGGCGATGGTATGCAAATACATATTTTTAAACGCAATGGTGCGTATGTGCTTGATTTTACACCTATGATTTATTTTGAACAAGAGCAAATCGTAAGCCTCTCTATCCAAAAGTCCCCCTATCAAGACTTGCTTGAGATGACTAAAGATAATGGCTTGGTAAGTGAGTTTATCAATGCGTATAAAAATAGTGTCAATTTCCGCAGTATTATCAAAAATGACAGATTG
Organism: Helicobacter marmotae; assembly: GCF_003364255.1. Lineage (GTDB taxonomy): Bacteria > Campylobacterota > Campylobacteria > Campylobacterales > Helicobacteraceae > Helicobacter_C > Helicobacter_C marmotae. Next base: position 161,437 of record NZ_NXLR01000001.1, on the reverse strand, counting down.
GCTGTAATTTATGATCGTAAATATCGTTTAGGCAAACCGCTTAAAAACGCTAGTATCAAAGCTGCTGTAGTGGAGATTAACAAAAAGCCACATTATATATTTCGCTATAAAAATGGGCGCTATTACAATAAGGATGGCAAGGAGATTCAAGGATTCTTGTTGCAAACCCCTGTAGCAGGCGCGAGGATAAGCTCCAGATTCTCACTTGGGAGAAAGCACCCTATCTTAGGCACAATCCGCCCACATTATGCGGTTGATTATGCTGCCCCTACAGGCACGCCTATAGTCGCTGCAGCCGATGGAGTGGTGATATTTGCTGGCAAAAGAGGAGGTTATGGGAATCTTATTGAAATTAGGCATGAGAACAACCTCAAAACCCTCTATGCGCATTTAAGCTCATTTGCTAGTGGCATAAAAGCAGGTAAAAAGGTCAAACGTGGGCAGATGATAGGACGCGTAGGCTCTACAGGGTTAAGCACAGGACCACATTTGCATTTTGGGCTTTATCGTAATAATGTCCCAATCAACCCTCTCTCAAGCGTTAAAGCCCCGAGCAAGGAGCTACAAGGTAAGGATAGAGAAGCATTTATAGCCCTTAGGGAGCATTTTATCCCCTATTTAGAAGACGCCCTTACAAAAAGCACCAATATCATTACCCCCAATGAACAATTAAATATCCCCACAGAGGAAGCAATAAGTAAAGAAGAGATAAGCCTAAAAACCCAAGATGCTGCTACCGCAAGGATAAGCACAAAATGAAGGCTTTTTCACACATTAGCGATGTACAATTTTGCGATTGTGTCAATTCCCCATATATCAAGCCTCGCCGTATGCTTTATAAAGAAAATGGTATGTCACGTTGTTGGGATTTTATAGAGAGCTTAGATTCTGTAGCGGTGGTGCTTTATCATAGGGATAAAGATAGTCTCCTTTTTGTCAAGCAGTTCCGCCCGCCGCTATTTGCACGTAATCCTAATACACACCAAGCCTACACTTGCGAGCTTTGTGCGGGGCTTGTGGATAAAGCAGGCAAAAGCCTAGAGCAAATTGCTAAAGAAGAAGTGCTAGAAGAATGCGGCTACAAGGTAGATTCACTCACATATATTACTACCTTTGCTACAGCCGTAGGGCATAGCGGGGCAGAGCAGCATTTATTTTATGCTTGCATTGATGAGGAGCAAAAAATTAGTGCTGGTGGGGGCGTTGATGGCGAAGTGATAGAGACGTTATTGATTGAAGTGGCAAATCTTAAAAGTTTTATATTTGATGAATGCATTATCAAAACACCGGGATTAGGCTTTGGGGTATTGTGGTTTTTACAGCATTACCCAGAGCTTAAAGAGAAGGCAAATATCAACAAGGAGGCATAATGCGAGTGTTATTAGGATTATTATGTGCAAGCGTGCTCTCAAGTGCTACATATGGACTTGAAGTTAATGTAGTCAATGTGCCTATTATCGAGGTAAGCCAGAAGATTCTTAGCTTCTCTGCAAAGGGCTTAAAGGTAGGGCAAAGTGGCATAATACTTAGCAATAAAGATAATTATCGCGTAATCATTGCCAATGCGCGCATTTTACGCATTAAAGATGGCATAGCCTATGCAAGTTTTAGGGCATTTGATAGCATTACTCAAAAATACCTTCCCACCCCTATTGCACAACCCAAAGAGGGCGATATAGCTTCATTTGGAAGATTCTATAATAAAGCCATAGCCATAGCCCCAAACCAAGAGTTTTATAATAAAATCCTCTCCACACAAACAAAAACACATTTTATGCACATCGATCTCTTTGGCGCGTTTTTGGCAAAAAGTGGCATTAATGACCCAAAGCCCAAACACTTTAAGGCATTTTGCAATCTCTATAGCATAGGCTTAGTGTATATCATGGCAAGTAATGGTATCAATGTGCTTGATTGCCAAAGCTTTGCCCTTTTAGAAGAAATCCCCCTAGAAGTCCCACCTCTAAGCCAAACTCAAGCTCCATTTTTCTCACGTATTGCCAATATCGATACCGGCTCACTCTCAAGCAAGCTCCGCTCTAAGAAATCTCGCCAATACTTTAGCTATTATGATGGGCTTTTAAGCGAGAGTTTGAGGGCTTTTAAATTGACACATAAGGAGTAAATATGCTTGCACTTACTCATATCCAAGCGTTAAAGAAAATCGTAGGAGAGGCAAATTGCTATGATGATAAGGCTCATTTAGTGGCATATTGCTATGATGCCACTAAAGAGCGCTACGAGCCCGATGCAGTGGTGTTTCCACGTGATGAAAATGATGTAAGTGCGATTTTGTCATATTGTAACACGCATAAGATTCCTGTGATTCCAAGAGGGGCGGGCAGTGGATTTACCGGCGGGGCGTTGCCCGTGAATGGCGGGATCGTGCTTGCTATGGAGCGATACTTTAAAAATATTTTAGAAATTGATGAGAAAAATCTTATCGCAAGAGTGCAGCCCGGAGTAGTCAATAAAGCCTTTCAAGAAGCGGTTGAAAAACGAGGCTTATTTTACCCCCCTGATCCCGCAAGTCAAGAATATAGCACTATCGGGGGCAATGTAAGTGAAAATGCTGGAGGTATGCGCGCGGCAAAATATGGCATTACTAAAGATTATGTTATGGCATTGCGCGCAGTGCTTCCTAGTGGTGAGATTATACGTGCAGGTAAAAAAACCATTAAAGATGTAGCAGGATTCAATGTCGCTGGTATCTTAATAGCAAGCGAGGGGAGCCTTGCAGTCATTACAGAAATCACATTAAAGCTTATTGCTAAGCCTAAATTTTCACGCTCAGCTATGGGGGTATTCCCCAGTATAGAATCTGCTATGAATGCCGTATATAAGAGTATGGCAAGTGGTATTACACCTGTGGCAATGGAGTTTTTAGATAATTTAAGTATTCGCGCGGTTGAAGAGCGATTCCATAAAGGCTTACCCGTAGATGCAGGGGCGATACTTATCACTCAAGTTGATGGTGATTTAGAAGAACAGCTTGCGTTCCAGCTTGAGAAGCTTATGGAGAAGTTTAAAGAAAATGGCTGTGTTGATTTCAAAATCGCTAAAGATGACCTAGAGGCACAAAACCTTTGGTTTGCAAGACGTAATGTTAGTCAAAGCATTACCATTTATGGTAAAAAGAAGCTTAATGAAGACATCACCGTCCCACGCTCCGCACTCCCTGAACTTTTAAATGCTATAGCAAGCTTAAGCCAAAAGTATGATTTTAAGATTCCATGTTTTGGGCATACCGGTGATGGTAATGTGCATGTGAATGTAATGGTGCCAGACCCTAGTGATAAGGCGAGTTTGCAAAAGGGCTATGAGTGCATTGAAGAGATATTTAAGGTTGCTATTGCCTTAGAGGGGACACTCAGCGGTGAGCATGGCATAGGGCTCTCTAAAGCCCCCTTTATGCGTCTAGCTTTTAGTGAGGCTGAAATGGACTTATTTGCACGCATTAAGAGGGCATTTGACCCAAATAATATTTTAAATCCGGGTAAAATGGGGCTTGTTATGGGAGATTAAGGCTTGTGCAGCGCATTGCTTAGTAGCCTTGCATTGTCTCTTTAGAGCCTTAAAACGCGCTGTCCTTATTTTGATAGATTTACACATTTTTAGGGGAAGGCGCTTATCTTTTAAGCGATTTTGCGTGATTTGTGCAAGTATGGGCAAGAGTAAAGCCCGTGTGCCTTTTGCTTGCACTCAAGGACTAGTCCGCTCCTTTGGCTTTAAGCTCACAAAACCCGCAAACTCATCTTAAAATATATTTATTGATTTAATATCTTGGTATGTGTGAAATGAATTCACACATACCGCCTAAAGCTTGACTTATAGCTAAGCTACGCTTATCTATCAAGTCGTTTTCTAAGGGCTTGATTATGAAATGCCAAAGCGCCTTTCGGGGGGGGGGCACTCAATCTGACTTTTCTACCCTTTTGGGTGGTTTTGGTTTTTCGCCTGTGTGGTAAGGTGGTAAGTTTGTCATTCTGAGCCTTTAGGCGAAGAATCTCTCTTATCCGCTAAAGACTCCTTAACAGAAACGCTAGAAAGGCAGTTACTTTGTCATGTCTTGCGGGCTTTATGCCCGAAGAATCTCTAAAGGAATCACTAGTCGCCCACAGAGATTCTTCGGTTGCTGCGCTCCCTCAGAATGACAATAGTGGTAGAGTCTCTAGTAAATCGAGTAGAGATCTTCGCCTCCTACGCTCCCGCAAGACATGACAAACTAGTTACCATTACAAGAGGGTAAGCCTACTCTATAAGGGCACAAAGTTTGCCATATTGAGGCTTTGTAAAAGCCCAAACATCTTTGCAAGAATCACTAGTCGTGCTTTTTGGTGTTTTGAAAGCAATTCTTCAGCTTCTGGTTGGGGTTTAGAATGACAATAGGGGCAGAGTCGTTGGTGATTCTAAGCCTCCTTAAGGAGGCTTAGATGGCGCTTCATTTTCTACTTCCCTAAAGCCTAACTCCCTAAAGCCATCTCTTCAGGTCTGTCTCCTGCCTATCCCTCAAGCTAAGTTAATATGCTTTTGCTACAATATGGCTTATTTCACTCATAGCTAAAGGATCTCCATGTCTTCGCATTTAGCCCATAATGCGGCGGGGGGGGGGTAGATACATCTTCTCTTAAGCCCCATTCTCTGCCTACACTCTCTATCATTATCCCTTGTTTTAATGAAGTAAATACGATTTTACATCTGATTGAATGTGTGCAAAATGTGTCTTTAGCCTATCATAAAGAAATTATCGTAGTAGATGACTGCAGCAGTGATGGCACTAAAGAGATATTACAAAGCCTGCAAAATGCCAACGATTCGCATATTTCTAAAGAAGATTCCAACCAGCCAATAACACATTTGCATATACTCTATCATCAAGTTAATCAAGGCAAAGGTGCGGCATTGCGCACGGGTATTGCTTTTTGCAGTGGGGATATTGTGCTTATCCAAGATGCAGATTTAGAATACGACCCCAATGAATACCCTAAACTCTTAGCCCCCTTTGAAAAGGGCGTGGCTGATGTGGTCTTTGGCTCGCGCTTTGTGAGCGGAGATTCTCATCGGGTGTTGTACTTTTGGCACAGAATGGCAAATGGCGTGCTCACGCTTTTATCTAATATGATGACTAATCTCAACCTCACAGATATGGAGACTTGCTATAAGGTGTTTAAAAAAGAGGTGATAAAAAGCATTGTTATAGAAGAAAATCGCTTTGGCTTTGAGCCAGAGATTACCGCTAAAGTCGCCAAATACAAAAATGTGCGTGTGTATGAAGTGGGCATTAGCTATTATGGTAGGACATACCAAGAGGGTAAGAAAATCGGCTTTAAAGATGGCTTGCGCGCACTCTATGCGATTATCAAATACCGCTTTAAGGCTTAGGCATGGAAGCTTTATTGGTAAATGTAAAAATTATTAGCGCACTTGCTTTGTGGATAATGGCTACATATGGCTATGGGCAGCTAGGTATCAGGGCTTTGCAAAGATTTGTAGGCTATTTTTTCTATAAGGGTCAGCTGAGGGGGGAGCAAAATATTGCTAAAGTTTTGCTCGATGTGAAGTTTAACTTCCTTTTCAAGGGCATTATGGGGGTAGTGGTATTAAGTATAATAAGCGGGGGTGTGCATTTTTTCTTCCCGCTTAATGCTACCTTTAGCATAGTGTTTTTAGCCATAGGTTTAGGGCTCTTTGTCTTATTTTTTAAGCGAGAGCTAGCGTTTGTGAAAATGCCTCTACATTGGGGTTATATGTTTATTGCTTTTAGCTTGGCTTTTTATCTTGCAAGTGTGCTAAGCATTAGGGTTGAGAGTGCCTATGATAGCGGGCTTTATCATATACAAGCGATTAAATGGATACAGGAGTTTCCCATAACTTTTGGCATAGCCAATATCCACACAAGATTAGGCTATAACAATATTCTCTATAACTTCGCTGCCCTAAGTGAAGTCTCACAGATTTTCCCCCATATTCGTAGTTTTATTTGCAATGAAATAGTGGCGTTTTTCTTTTTCTTTAGTGGGTTTTTGAGCCTTTATAATCTCAGGACTAAGCGGCTGAATGATATTTTTATGAGTGTGGGGCTTTTGATTGTGGCTATGGAATTTTGGTGGCTTGGCGGTGGGCTTTATGCGGAAGGGATTTTAGGGATTTTGGGCATAAGCTTAGTGGGGTATATGATTTTTATTTTAGAGCATAGGGGTATCAAACCCCCCGTTTCTCAAAGCACTAATGTATCGCCTATAGACGGAGGTGAAGAATCTTTTTACAAATCTACTAACGATTCTTCACTTTGTCATGTCTTTGGCAAAGCCGAAGAATTTCTACCCAAATCACTAGTTGCCCACAGCAATTCTTCACCTGCTCGCAGGCTAAGACATGACAATAAAAATGAGCCTATCTCACACAAGGAAGTTAGTTTGGCTCACAAGAATTCACAAGCATTCACAAGGGAATCACTAGCAACTTTCGCCCTGCTTTTTGTTATTGCCTTTTTTAGCATTTATATCAAAATATCTTCTGTAGTGCTGCTTGTATGCGTGCTTTTTGTGTATTTTCAATATTATGCTATTTCAAAAGCAAGCTCTAAAAATGCCCTTTTGCTTTGTGTGCTTGGTGTAGGGCTAGGCGTGTTCTGGGCGTTAAAGGGCATTTGTATCTCAGGGATGGTAGCTTACCCTGCTAAAGTACTTCATATAAGTGCCTTGCCCTGGGCAGTAGATGAGCAAAGGCGCGTAGCTGAAGTGATGAGCATACATAATTGGGCAAAGGTTGCGGGTAGCCCCAATAGAGCGGAACTTTTGGCAGATTACTCTTGGCTGAAAGTATGGAATAAGATTTATATCAGTGGTGTTTTTAGGGATTTATTGCGTTTATTGGGCTATGCGTTGGCATTTTTGGCTTTATTTATTGGGCTAAAATATCTCAAGCTAAGCGCATTTAAGCCCTATTTTCCCCTTATATGTGCCCTTATTTTAGGTGTGGTATTTTGGTTTATCTCTGCTCCTGACCCGCGCTTTGGATTTCAATACTTTTTTCCTCTTATTGCTTTATTTCTTAGCTTTGTGGTGAGCTATTTTCTTAACCATAAAGAGCATTATCTTTTAGGCTTGCTCTTTTTGTATATCTGTGCTTCCTTGAGTATAAAGCACCTTGAGTTTAAGGCTATTGATAAAAGAGAGGGAGTGAAGATTCCAAATGATATAGTCATAGAATCTGCCTATACGAATTCTCATCTTTTGGTGTATTACCCCTTAAATGATGATAGGGTCTATGACGCCCCGCTTCCAGCCGCGGCATATTTTAACCCCAAACTTAGCAAAACATTATTTTTAGGCAGAGATATGTATTTTATAGAATCTTACAACAATACAGAATGAGAAAATGCATAAGTGCCTTTAGGGGGTTCTCCGCCTCTATTTGGGCTTTGAGAAGTCTCAAAACATAAGGCAAAACACAAAAAATACTTATTATAGAAGGAGTAAAATGAAAGAAGCACTTTTAGAGGGGTTATTACGACAAATGCGCTTAAGGCGCACTCTTCCTACGATTAAAGCCTTTAAGGAGCCAAGTGTGCTTGATATTGGCTGTGGGTGGGAAGTGAGGCTACTTAGGGAGATTGAGCCCTATATCGCAAGGGGTGTGGGTATTGATTTTAAAGCCCCGCACATTTCCACAGAAAAATTAGAGGTTTTCCCCTATTATTTTGAATCTAAGCAAACCTCACGCTCGCCTGCAGCAGCGGGGGGGGGGCAGCTCAATAATTGGGAGAATGCCTCTTATTTGGGATATTGCAAATTGCCCTTTAAGGATAGCGAATTTGATGTGGTATGTCTTTTGGCGGTTTTGGAGCATTTGAACTACCCTTTTGATATGATGCAAGAGATTGCAAGAGTGCTTAAGCCTAAAGGTGTGGCTATTCTCACCGTGCCTAGTCATCTTGCTAAGCCTGTGCTAGAGTTTTTAAGCTTCAAGCTTAAAATCGTAAGTGAAGATGAGATAGCAGACCATAAGCGTTATTATAATAAAAAAGACTTGCTTTCTTTAAGTGCCAATCTCAATACCCTAAAACTTGCAAAGCATAAATATTTTCAATGCGGTATGAATAATTTTGCTCTTTTTGAGAAGCAATAAGGAGGAAGTATGAGAAGGAATATAAGGCTTGTAGGTGTATATTTTGCCTTGCTTTTTATGCTATTTATGTGCTTTTTTACCCTTATTTATCCTATTGTGCCTTTTTGGGGCGATGATTGGGTGCTTTTAAGCGCGTATGGCTCGCTTAAACCGGTGGCGTACTCTTGGATCCCTGCACGTTTGCTTCCACCATATATTCATACAGGCATAGGCATTTTTAGTGTATATGTGCTTATGCCTCTTTTTGGGTTAGACTTTGTGGATTCACTCACTTTGGGGAGTGCGCTTGTTTTAAGCACAGGGCTTTGTGTGCTGTGCTTTTGTGTATATTGCTTGCTTGGTGCTATCACACAAAGTAGGGTTTTGGGCTTGTTTCTTACTTCTATTTTTGTGGTGGGAGGGTTTTGTGCGACTAAGGCGAGTGTTATGCCCTTATTTTTGCCTGCAGATTTAGAAGCTGAGGGTATGGGCTATATTTTAACGCTCATTGGCTTTTATATCTTGCCAAATGCACTCAACTTATGCTTGCTTTGCTTGGTGGTGTATTTGCAGGCTGTGCGTATGGGTTTAGCTAAAGCTCCGCAGTTTATGCAAAAGCCCAGTTCCTCTCTTTATCTCTTAGCGGGGGGGGGGGGCATAACACTCCTCTATTTAGCACAATTTTCCATAACAAGTGCGAGTTTGCTCCTTGCTTGCTTTTGTGGCGTAAGTTTATGTATTGAGCTCTTATTATTTATACTTTTTAAACGTGCAAAAATGGGCTTTGGGCACTTTTTGCTTTATGATTTAGGATTATATGGGCTTATATGCTTTATTTGCGTGATTTTATGGATTGTGGCGGCATATTATGATATGCACTCAGGCAGGGCAGAGTATTGCGGAAGCTTTAGCCTTAGCTTTGGGGTAGGCTATATGTATAAAAGCCTTAAAATTCTACGCGATGGATTCTATGCGTTGTTTGCTATGGTGGTGGCTTTAGCCATTTATAGGGCTTATGTGTATAAGCCTTTAAGGGACATTGTTTGGATGATTCTTAGTTATCTTGTGTGCTTGATATGTCTTTATACTTTGCTTGTGTCAAAATGTGGGGCGAAGTATTATTTGATGAGTGGCTTGATGTTATGCTTTTTATGGGCGATGTGCTTGCTTTTGGCTTTAGTATTAATGAGTTATGCTAAAAGAGATGCTTCACCCCTTGCAGGGGTTCGTGATGGCAATAGTGGCAGAGTTTCTAGTGATTCTAAGCGAGATGCTTCAGTCGCTCCCGCTCCCGCAAGAGCTGATAATAACCCTAGCATTTCAAGTGGCAATTCTTCGGTAGTTGGTGCTTCCACTAAAGGTGATGATACACTGCTCATTCCCCCCAAAGTTTTAGTGCTCCTTAGTTTTATGGCATTTTTTGCATTTTTACATCCTTTTGAGCCTTATAAAGAACGTCCAAGGAGCGCTTATCTCTACCATAGAGAATATGCAAAATCATGGGTAAAGGAAGCTCAAGTAGCAGCAGAGAGTGGCAAGCAAAGCCTAAGTATTGTTATCCCGGCTAAATTTCCTCACTGGAGGTGGGAGGGCTGGTTTTTTGAAGGTTTTGCCCATACTTTAAAGCATTATGGCATTATTGATAAGCCCCTTAAAGTGCGCTTTGAGGCAGATACTCCACTCAATTAATATAAGACTTATAGAGCATAGCATATAATTTGCTTTTATAAGACAAGCAAAATGATAAATGTAAGGTATTGTATGAGGTATTGGGTGCTATTTATTGTGCTTATGCGGGGCTTAGGGGGCTATGATTTTAGCTCTTTGCCTAGCTTTATTGTGCTCCATCAAGGTGAAAACCGCAGCGATAGGAGCATAGCTAGAGCTGGCAATGGCGCGCAAACATCTTTTAGTATTAATAGGCTCTCCATCATCGGGGCAAATGGTGCAAACTGGACATTAAATGCCAATAACAACACTACGCATATAAACATAAATGGCGCTCTTAGCTTGGATAAACAGGCTTTAGTGGCATTGCTTAATCACCACACTTTAGCTTTTAATGAATCTAGCTCTACTTACATTAATGAGGGCTCAGCCTTGCATGTTATCTTAAATGCTACTACGCTCTCAACCGCACAAGGGAGCGAGTATGGAGCAAAATCTAAGGTGAAGATTAATAAAGGTGCGCACATATATATTGCCAAGAATGCAAAAGCAGACTTTCAAAATATGCTTTATTTTATCAATGGTGGTGATATAAGCCTAGAGCAAGGTGCGTCTTTAAAAGTAGAGGCAAGCAATGGGGCTATTCGTTTTGAGCATTCACTGAGTAGCAATGGAGGGAATATCCAGCTACAAGGCGATGTGTATAATGTAGGCTATCCTACGCGCGTTACTCAAAATACTATTTCAAGCTTTGTGGTGAGAAATGCTCAAGTGGAGGTGAGTAAGAATTTTTATAATGGCGGGCAAACAGATAATGCGGTGGATACTTCAGGCTCTGTAGGAGGGGGATATAATGTCTTTGATCCCTCTTTTGGCGGGGGAGGTAGCCTTGTACTGCAGGGTTCAAAGATGATAGTAGAGGGGAAGTTTGTATCAGAGCAAGGGGGAGATAAATATCAAAGTGGTGCTATTTATAATGCGCGACATTCAGAGGTGAATCTCTATGGGAGCGTTCTTGAAGTCAAGGGAGGCTTTGAGAATAAAAGCGGGAGCACACTTACATTGGGTGCATATAATGGCACTATGGGGCAGCTCAAAGGGAATTTGACAAACACTAATGGGCGAGTACAGGTAGATATGAGGGGAGCAGATATAGGTGATCACAAGCTCATTACAGGCACAATCACGGGCATACAAGATAGTGATATAGAAGTGCTAGGGGCTACAGATTTTGCAACAGGCAGCTATCTTGCGGGGACTTTGAATGTGGTTAAAAACCAAGCTGCCATAGATGAATTTAGCCAAGATCTTGGGGCGAATGCCGCAGGGATATTGCATATCTTAGAATCTGCGACAAATGTCTATACCGAGCTTAATTATATGGAGTTAAGCTCTATGCTAAGTGATGTCCAATCTCAGCAAGCAAGTAGCCTTATGCAGCCATTTATCACCGCAGGGATTATAGAGAAACTCGCTCAAAATATCAGTGATAGTGCCTCAAATGTGCATATCCATACGCATGGAGGAGGAGTATTAAGCCAAACTTTAGGTTCAGGCTTTATGGGTGGTGTGAATATAGGCGTTGATATTATAAGCAAGGCTAATGCGAAAGCGCATATTTATGGAGGGTATATCTATGGTTCTAGCACACTAAGAGATGATTGGACTTCTATCTCAAGTGAAAGCACTAGCTTTTATGGCGGATTGGCTCATCGTCTAACATTAAGTGATACATATAAAAGAAATATCTATCTTTTTAATACCCTTTATTTTGCTAGCCATACCTTTAGTGAGAGCGGGAGCTTAGATGGCGTTGGCTCAGGCATTAAGCTGGAATCAAAATATAATGCCTATCTTTTAAGTGTGGGTTCAAATCTTGGCTATGGTTTGAAGTTAAAAAGAGGTGAGATTATCCCTTATGTGGGGGTGAAGTATCATTCATATATGCTAGGTGAAGCTCAATCTCAAGCCGTTATTTCTACCAATAGAGAGGCAAGCGATAGCTATCATATTTATGCAAATTTAGGCATAAGGGGTGGAGTGCAAAAGCAAAGTTCAGAGTTTTTCTATCATCTTGGCTATGCTTTCTTAGCATACAATAGCGCTAAGGTAATGAGCCTTAATATGGTCGCTAATGGCGCAGAGCAAACGAATTTTTATGATTATAAAAATGCCCATAGCATAGCATTTAATCTTGGCACGAAATATGCCCTAAGCGAAAAAACTTTTATGTTTCTTGGTGCAGAATATATAGGCTATTTGCCAGATACGCATGTGTTTGGTGCGAATTTGGGCTTACGATATACATTTTAAGGGAGTTAGAGGCTAAAATGAAGCCATATTATTATAATTTTGTGAAATATCTTTTTGTAGGTGGGAGTGCTGCTTGTATTAATTGGCTTATCTTTTTTATCCTTTTTAGCGTTTTTGGTTTGTATTATCTTTTTGCAGGGTTTTTAAGCTTTGTGCTAGCCACTTTGTGGAATTTTGCCTTTGCGAAGATGTTTATTTTTAAAGATTCAGGGCATTCCCTTTTGAAAGAAAGCATGCTTGTTTATTTGGTGAGCTTTGGGGGGCTGCTTATTGATATGGGTGTGTTGTTTGTGTGTGTGGAATGGCTAGGGCTACATGAGATGTTAAGCAAGATTCTATCCACCGGTGTAGCTTTTGTGTTTAACTTTGGTATGAGGCAGTTTGTCATTTATCGGTGAGTTTGTGAGCATATTGTAAGCAAAAATCAGTACAATATGCCTTTATCACTTCCTCTAAAGGCTCATAATGAACAATTTTAGCAAAATCGGCTTTATACTCGCTGCACTTGGAAGCTCTATTGGCTTAGGACATATCTGGCGTTTCCCTTATATCGCGGGGGAAAATGGCGGCGGGGCATTTGTATTGTTTTATTTATTTTTAGCCCTCTTTGTGGGTATTGCTATGCTTATAGGCGAAATGCTTATTGGCAATAAGGGCAAGGCAAATGCCTTTAAAAGCTATGAAGCGCTAGCTCCTTCTAGCTGTAAAAAATGGAAATATGCGGGGCTTAGTCTTATTGGTGGTCCTATTATCCTCTCATTTTATGCTATTGTGCTAGGTTGGGTGTTTTATTATCTTTGCAAGGTAAGCTTTAGCCTCCCTACAGATATGGAGAGCTCAAATGCCATCTTTACCCATCTTTATACGCAAGGATTTTTAGAGCAGAATCTGGGGTTTATATTTGTAATGCTTGTGAGTGGCTGGGTGATTTCACGCGGAGTGAAAAAGGGCATTGAAATGCTAAATCTTATCCTAACTCCCTTACTTTTTATTATCTTTTTTGGCTTGCTACTTTATGCTATGAGTATGGAATCTTTCCCCAAAGCCTTAAACTTTATGCTAAGTTTTGATATTGAAGGGGTCAAAAAGGCATTGCAACCTGATGTGTTTATTAATTCTTTAGGGCAAGTATTTTTCTCTCTCTCGCTTGGTGTGGGGATTATCATCACTTATGCCGCCTCCTCACAAGATAATCAAAACCTCCTTAAAAGCGCGCTGTGGATAGTGCTCTCAGGCGTAGTGATTGCCATTATGGCTGGGCTTATGATTTTCACATTTGTGTATGAATATGATGGCGCAGTGGGCGAGGGCGTGGGGCTTATCTTTAAAACCTTGCCTGTTATGCTCTCCCACCTTGGAATCTTAGGCAATGTTATCGCCTTTTTATTCCTCTTAGCCTTTAGCTTTGCGGGCATTACTTCAGCGATTTCCTTGCTTGAGCCTGCGGTGATGTATGTGAGTGAGAGTTTAGGCTGGAGTAGGGCTAGGGCTACTTGGAGCATAGTGCTGGCTACTTTGGCTTTAGGCGAGCTTATTATCGCCTCTATTTGCACTCCTTTAAGTGAGATTCTTAGCTTCAAGGGCAAGTCTCTTATGGATATAGTGGAGTTTTTATCAGCAAATATCATTATGACTTTAGGCGGGCTTTTGGCTGTGATTTTCATAGGCTGGGTAGTGCCTAAAGGCAATTTGCGTAACTTCACTCAAAGCTTTTTTACTCCGGCGATGTTTGCCCTCTGGTATGGCATTATGCGTTATATCGCCCCGTTCATTACCATTGTGATACTTATAGCAATGTGTGCAAAATTCTTTAGCGATGAGAATCTCATACAATTACTTTTTGACTAAATAGCTTACAACAAGGAGAGATTATGCGAAGTGATATGATTAAAAAAGGCTATCAAAGAGCCCCACATAGGAGTTTATTACGTGCTACGGGATTACAAGATGAAGATTTTAATAAGCCTTTTATCGGCGTGGCAAATAGCTATATAGATATTATCCCGGGGCATTTTTTCTTAAACAAATATGCCCAAATTATTAAAGATGAGATAAGAGCCGCTGGGGGTGTGCCTTTTGAGTTTAATACCATAGGCATAGATGATGGCATTGCTATGGGGCATAGCGGTATGCTCTATTCTCTGCCTAGTAGAGAGCTGATAGCAGACTGCATAGAATCTGTGATGAACGCTCATGCCTTAGATGCGATGATTTGTATCCCTAATTGCGATAAAATCGTGCCCGGTATGCTTATGGGGGCATTACGCGTGAATGTGCCTACAATCTTTGTAAGCGGTGGTCCTATGAGGGCAGGCAAGCTTGAAGATGGCACGATTTTAGACTTAAATTCTGCTTTTGAAGCGGTGGGGGCATTTAATGAGGGGAAGATTAGCGAGGAAAGATTATATGAAATAGAATGCAAAGCCTGCCCGGGTGGAGGGAGCTGTAGCGGAATGTTTACTGCTAATTCTATGAATACGCTTTGTGAGGCTATGGGCGTGGCATTAGAGGGGAATGGCACTATCCCCGCTTTGAGCAAAGAGCGCGAGGAGTTATTAAGAAAAGCCGCGCGCAGAATCGTGGAGATTGCCTTAGATGAGGCTAAGAGTGAGCAATTCAGATTTCGCAATATCTTAAATGCCAAAGCGGTGCATAATGCCTTTGTGGTGGATATGGCAATGGGTGGCAGCACCAATACGATTTTGCATATGCTAGCTATTGCTAAAGAAGCAGAAGTGCCCTTTAAGCTTGAAAATATCAATGCCATTGCAAGTCAAGTAGCACATATTGCTAAAATCGCTCCGGCTTTAAGTAGTGTGCATATGGAGGATATTAATAGGGCGGGCGGAGTTTCAGCCGTAATGAAAGAAGTCTCCAAGAGAAATGCGTCTCTTACGCAATCTTTAAATGAGTGCGGCGATTTGACTCGGTCATTTGCGTCTAGCAAACTCCCTTCGCCAAATCTTGCACAACATTCAAATCTCACGCAAGAGAGCGACATTTCAAGGCATAGCACAAATACTAGAATTTTTAATGGGTCTAGTGAGTCTAATGAGGACAGCAATAGAACCAATGAATCTAATGGCATTCTCTACCTTGATGCTTTGACGATTACAGGGGAGACTTTGGGTGAGCGAATCGCAGGGGCGGAAATTGTGGATTCACAAATTATCCGTCATAATGAAAATGCCTATTCTCAAGCAGGCGGGCTAAAAATCCTCTATGGCAATCTCGCCAAAGAGGGTGCGGTGCTTAAAGTCGCTGCCGTAGCAGAATCCATGAAAGAATTTGAGGGCGTGGCTGCGTGCTTTAATTCACAAGATGAGGCGTTAAAGGGCATTGCTGGAGGCAAGGTAAAAGCGGGGAATGTTGTGGTGATTCGCTATGAGGGTCCAAAGGGCGGTCCGGGAATGCAGGAAATGCTAAGCCCCACGAGCCTTATTATGGGGATGGGGCTTGGTGAATGCGTGGCGCTTATTACCGATGGGCGCTTTAGCGGGGCGACAAGAGGGGGCTGCATTGGGCATGTGAGCCCAGAAGCAGCAGAGGGTGGGCTAATCGCGCTTGTTGAAGACGGCGATAGAATCGCCATTTCTGTAAGCAAGGGGAGCTTGGAATTACTAGTAGATGCTAAGACTTTGGAGGAGAGAAGAGCGCGCTGGAAGCCCATTAAAAAAGACATTCAAAGCAAATGGCTTAAAAGATATGCCCTTTTGGTGAGTAATGCGGCAAATGGCGCGGTGCTAAAAACGGAGTTGTGAGAAGCAATGATTAAAGCCCAGCCTATGTCCATTTTGTTGCTTGAAATGGTCTCATTTTTGCAAACAAATACCATTGCTTTAAGCAAACAAAGTAGAGATGGCAGATTCTAGTTTTAGAGATATTTATACTAGATTGGGATAAAGGATTGGTATGAAATTCTTATATTTTTCACTAAAGGCATATTATGAGGTTTAAAAATCTTGGGCTTGAGGGCTTTGCTCCAAGCAGTAATGGACTAGAGAGATTTAAAGAGCTGCTTTCAGAATATTTGCAAGCGCTTGGTGAGGATAAAAACCAAAACGAAAGAGCCATTATAAGCAATGACTTAAAGCCCTTTTTAGAAGGTTTGGGCTTTGAAGCACATGCGGGCTATAAGCATAAGGGTAATAGTGAGATTGACTTAGCCCTTTTAAAAGAGGGGGATGTTGAGGTTCTCATAGAGGCTAAAAAGCCCGAGAACAAGCAAGAGATGTTTAGCCCAAATAATCCTAACTGCAAGGCTTTGCATGAGTGTATCTTATACTATCTGCGTGAGAGGGAAAATGCCAACTCAAACCTAAAATACATCATCATCACCAATTTCACGCAGTTTTATATCTTCACAAGTAATGAGTTTAAGCGATACTTTGAGAAAAATAAAAAAATCCAAGATGCCTACCAAAACCTTAAAAAGAAAAATGTGCTAGAAAACCAAAAAGATTTTTATGATGATATAGGCAAGATTCTAAATGCAGAGTTTAGCGGGGATTTAGAGGGGGATATGTTTAATATTTCTCTGCAGGGGGCATACTTTGACCTACAGAATGACAAGCATTTGCACTCTGCCTGCCAAATCCTCAATCGCAACTTTTTGCATAAAGAACAGCGAAGAGATTCTAACGCCCTCAATCCTAAATTTTATTTTGAACTTTTATATATTTTAGGCTTGAAGGAGAGCAATATAAAGAACAAGGTTTTAATCCACATTGATGAGAGTCAAGATAAAAGCTTTGCTAAACATTTAAGGGATAAAATTGCTCAAAATCACCCCCAAGATAGCCAAGATTTGCTCTTTGAAAAAACGATGAGCCATATAATCATCTATCTTAATCGTATTTTGTTTCTCAAACTCATTGAAGCAAATTTATTGCATTTTAACGACTTTGATAAAAGCCTAGAATTCCTACGTTCTGCTAAGATTCCAAGTTTTCAATATTTAGAGCACCTTTTCTTTGAGGTGTTAGCTAAGCCCTATGAAAATCGCGATAGTGATAAGGGCTTTAACTTCCTGCCATATCTCAACTCTTCGCTTTTTATGAAAGATGAAAAAGAGCTTTTAGAATTAAGCACACTTGATAGTGAGCTAAGTATTTCCCCTTTTGCCACCACGCAAACAGCATATAAAAACGACGAAAAAGTGAAATTTCTAACCTATCTTTTTGACTTTTTGGAGTGTTTTGACTTTGGCAAAAGT
Organism: Helicobacter marmotae; assembly: GCF_003364255.1. Classification (GTDB taxonomy): domain Bacteria; phylum Campylobacterota; class Campylobacteria; order Campylobacterales; family Helicobacteraceae; genus Helicobacter_C; species Helicobacter_C marmotae. The sequence goes on along the minus strand of NZ_NXLR01000001.1, from coordinate 144,132 downwards.
GTAGATTCAAGCTCAAGCGATAAGCTCATAAGCTCAAGCGTGCTAGGGGCGATGTTTGAAAAGCTTAATGGCTATAAAGAAGGAAGCTTTTATACCCCAAATTTTATTACAAGCTATATGTGCAAGCAGTCTCTAAGCAAGGTGGTCATTGATAAATTCAACGCACAAAATCCAAAATGGAATGCAAAAACCCTAGCAGATATAAAAGATGAAATCCAAAATGAAAAACGAGAGAGCGATGATAGGGCTGCCATTGCAAACAAATACATAAAACTTTTAGAAAGCATTAAAATCTGCGATCCGGCTGTGGGAAGCGGGCATTTTCTCGTCTCTGCTCTCAATGAAATGGTTTATATTTACTATAAACTCGGGCTTTTAAGCTTTGATTATGCACTTGAGATTAAAGATGATGAGATTTATCTAAAAAATGGTGATGAAAATTTCGCTTATAAGCGTCCAAAAAGTAAAGATTCACAAAATCATCAAATCCAAATCGCCCTTTTTAACCTCAAAAAGTCTATTATAGAAAATAATCTTTTTGGTGTGGATATTAACCCCAACTCTTGCAACATCGCGCGACTAAGGCTTTGGATAGAGCTGCTTAAAAGCGCGTATTATTTAGAGGATAGCTTTAAGGGGCAGATTCACAAACTCCAAACTTTGCCAAATATTGATATTAATATCAAATGCGGGAATAGCTTGATTTCGCATTTTCCGACATTTGAATACGATAAAAATCAGAATCCAGAAAAATACACCTTCGCGTGGCTTAAAAACCAAAATACCCAATTTAGCCAAAATTTTAAACAAACATTGCTCCGCTACAATCACCTCGTGCAAACTTATAAAGAAAAGCTAGGCGACAAACAAGAGATAGAAAAAGAAATCAAAGAATTAAAGGCATTTTTTAAAGACACGCTATTAAAGAATAGTTTCACTATGGAATCTTTAGAAAAGAAATTAAAAGCATTTGTAGAAAAATATGGCGATGAAGTCTTTGATATGGATACGTCCTTTGGTATGGAGATGATAAAAATCATTAGAGATAAAAACAAGCAAGGGAAAGGTTATAGGTTCCAACCACCGCTAGACCAACTAGAACCAAGCCCTATAGATAAAAAGGGGCAGGATTTGTTAAATGAAATTTATAAAGCTTACCTTGAGATTGAGAATCTGAAAAATCAACAGACCTTTGAATGGCGGTTTGAATTCCCTGAAGTGCTGGATTTAAGGACTTTTGAAGACCAGCAAGAAAAGGCAAAAAGAAACAATGAAGCAAAACAAGCAAGACTAAATCTCACCACAACAAACATTAGCAAAGCAACAAAAACACAAGATAATGACACCTTTGGCGACTTTGTGGGCTTTGACTTAGTCATAGGGAATCCCCCATATGGTGTGGAGCTTAGCCCAAAAGAAAGGGAGCTTTATAAAAAGTCTTATAACACTTCACAAACTAACACTGCTGCTTTATTTATCTACTTAAGCGATAGAATCTTAACATCAAAGGGTATAAATACTCTCATTGTCCCTAAATCACTTAATTATGTCGCTAAATGGGAGGGTGTGCGAGAATTTATAAGCCCTAGTATGTATTTACTGCTAGATTGTGGTAAAGCGTGGGATTATGTACTTTTAGAAATGGTGATTTTTGCTAGACAAAAAGATGTTATAACACAAAGTTATATCACGCATTTTTTGGAAGATTCTTCGTATAAGCCTTATATTGAATTAGAAAATCAAGAATCTTTAGTGCAAAATGAAGCTATGGTGATTGACAAAAAGCTTATTGGGGTGTTTGATTTTTTCCCCAATAATTTAAGTAAGGAAGAGTTAGAAATAGGAATAAAGATTAAAAACCATAAAAACAACTTGTTAGATTTTGCAGAATGTTTTAGGGGGGGGGGGGCTTTCAAAGTAAAATCTCAACACAAAAGATTAAAGATTCCTATGAAGTTTTGGGCGGAAAAGAAATTCAAAGATATGCCATTAGGGGCATAAAAGGTTATATTTGTAAAGATTTTGTAGATAATAAATCTAACATAGAAACAAATAGCATTCTTTTGCAACGCATTATCTCCCACATACAGAATCCAACACCGCATATAAAATTTACAGCAACTATCGCACCCAATGGTGATAAGCGTCAAATTGTTAATACAATTTTTCAAATCATTTGTAAAGAAAATATTTCAAACAAATATATTTTAGGACTTCTGCACTCAAAATTAATAAATTGGTATTGTTATCGCTTTTGTTTTTCTAAAGCAATTCGTTCAATGGACTTTTCAAATGAAATAGCAAACAAAATCCCACTCCCCGAAATCACCGAGCAAAACCAAAGCATTGCAGATTCTATCATCATTCTAGTGGAGGAGATTTTAAATCTCAAGGCAAAAGATCCCACCACCGATACTTTGCACTTAGAATCCGAAATTGATAATTTAGTCTATAAACTTTACAATCTCACGGAAGCAGAAATCAAAATTATAGAATCCTAAATGGGCTTTAAGCAAAAATATTATACCACTCACCTGCATTCACGGCGGTGCTTTACCGCCCTTGTGTATATGTATATATTCTCTTAGCTCACTATCAAAATTATCTAGCATATCATCTAAAAAGCTTTCTACTTTGTTTGTCTCTATACCGACGATAACTTTTGTTTCCCCAAAAAGCATAGAAGTAGAGATTCTAGGTGTGTCGCTTGGATTTTGCTTATAGGGATTCTCAAAATGAAAGGCGCGATTACGCAAAGTGGGCAAAAGAGATTCTCGCTCCTAAAGAGCCATTCGTATGCAATCATACAACATATCCATATTCTGCTCAGGTACAAACTCCACACCCATTAATTTACCCTTAGAGATAATCTCCGATGGAGGGAGTTGATGAACCACTACGCAAAAAACGGTTTTTGCATTCGCGTTTTTACTCTCTTTATAGGTTTTAATAAAGCCTAAAGCACTTACATTCCCTATTTTTTCATCAATAACTATGATGTCTGTAGGATTTTGTAGGACATTTTTTAGCGCATTAATGGGGTCGCTATCTGTGCTTATAAGGAGGCTTGAGTCAATTTTTTCTATCACTTGGCGGTATTTGAGGATATTCACTTGTGTTTCACGTACAATAAGGAGGCTCTTGCGATAAGTGGTTTCAAGGTAAGCAAGCAGGTCAAAAAGCTCCTTTGAACGTGCAGAGAGCTTGCTTTTATCCAATCCACGTAAAAAGTAGCGCAAGAAAGTCTTAGAGCTAAAGCTCCCCTCAATGCGTGAATTACGGAAAAAGTGTTTGACATTTTGACTATGTTTTGCCCTCGTCCATAAGGTCGTATCGAAGTCATACGCCTTTGTATCAAGGAGAGTTATAAAACGTTCTTTGAGCTCTGTAGTCATGGGCGTATATACCGAGCTAAAGGCATTAAAATGCTCTTCTTTAAAGCGTTTAAGGCGCGCCGTTTCACTTACAAGGGCATCTTTTTGATTCCCAATAAAATTAAGCAAATCCACATATCGCTTACGCATACCCTTTACTTCTTTTTCAACCTCTGCATATTCCTTACTCCCCTTGTCATCGCGCTTACCTAGAGCTTTTTCAGCTTCTGCAAGTGAGCCGCTTAAGACATTGGTTTGGGCTTGAGCATTAGCAAGAGAGCTTTGAATCTCTTCAAGATTGGCTAAGGTTCTATTATATTCTACTTGACGAGCAAGAAATATCATCTCAAAGGCGTAATTTAGTGCATATTGGGTCTTTTTGTCATAGCCCTCATATTCTCTAAAGAGATACACAATTTCATTTTTTAGCTTTTTAAGCACATCATTTTCTATATTAGGATCCATAGCACAAAGGTCATTATACGCGGTGAAGAGAAAACGTCTCATACGCAAGAAATCAAGGCTTAAATGCCCTGCTGTATAGTCTTTATATCTGCTTAAAATCTCATTTTCACGTGCAAAATACTCTTCTATACATACACGTGCAGGTTTAGTTACGGGGATTTGGTCTGGGTCTATGGGTTTTGGCTTAATATGAATTTTAGCAACAACCTTATTTTCAACGACAAACTCAACCTCTTGTCCCTTTTTTAAATCCGAGCTCTCCCCCTCCCATATATCAAAGGCAAAGTCAAATACGCGTTTGTTTAAATCTTGCTCCACTTTTGCCATTTGTGTTTGGCGATCTAGTTCGATGATTTTTCCATATAGCATACAAAGCCCTTTATCCTAAATTGAGGCAAGATTCCATTATACCTTAAGCTTTAAAATGTTTATGAAATTTAGAGGGCTTCTTGTGTAATTTTAATACTTTTGGTTTGAGCCCATGCGTAAATATCTTTTAGCTCCTGTGTATTATCAGTTTGAATGGGGCTAAGATGTGTAAAAAGCGGAGGAAGGATACGCAAGGGAGATTTGCTTTGAATCTGCGCTTTAATGAGCACAAGGCTTGCTTCTCTATCGGAGAGAGAATGTACAAATCGTGCCATATCAATATGCAAACCATACGCCTTTGCCTCAAAGAATAGCTCATTACTTAGCCTTGCATCATAACACATACAGAGTATGCCATTAGGCTTTAAAACGCGCTTGATATGCCCTAAAAGGGCTTTTAATGGGAGAAAACTTTGGAATCTTGCCATATTTTTTCGCTCATTATCGCCTAATAGCCCTCCTGTGCTATAAAATGGAGGATTAGTGATAATAAAATCAAACTTCGCTTCTGGCTTAAAATCTAAAAAATCTATCCAATGCACCACCCCTTGGAAAGGCTCGCTATTTTTACGCGCTAGAGTGCTCATTAGCTGATCTTTTTCTACAAGATGCAGCTCTGCCCTGCCTCCTAAAGAGAGGATTTCTCTTGCGCATAATATGCCTAAAATCCCACTTCCTGCGCCTATGTCTAAAATACGAAAATGCTTTTTTAAAAACTGGCGTGCAAAATGAGCAAGAATCAGGCTGTCTGTGTTGTAACAATAGCCATTTTCAAGCTGATAGATATTCAAACAAGCCATAATGCTATATCCTCTCCTATATTGAGGCTTGCCATAAGCTTAAAGTCCCCGCTAAAAGTATGGCGCAAGTCTTCGCCTTGTGCGCATATAAGGGCTTGGTGAATAAGCAGCATATCGACATACCCCCTCAAGGTATGCAGGAGATTCCAACCTCCCTCTATAATCACAAAACCCTCTAAATCCTCTATGTCTTTAGGGTTATTGCTAAAATGTATGCGGGAGGCAAGGAATGGATTAGCAACAGGGAGGGCTTTAAGATGATGAGAGAAGATAAGTACTTCTGGAGTGGCGCTATTATCGTATGGAGGAGTAGCATAGCGGGCATTAAGCTGTGGGTTGTCATTACGTAATGTCGCACCTGAAATACATATATAATCACACACGCTTCGTTGATTATGCGTGAAAACTTGAGATTGCTCACATGATATGCGCCCATTTTTATAGCTACCATCAAGCCTTTGGGCAAGCTTATAAAGCACAAACCGCCCTTTATTGCGCAAGGTTTCAAAGGGTAAAAGCAAGGCTTTAGCATTTGCATTTAACATTTGAGTTTGCATAAAGCTTGCATTAATGTGCTGGGCTAAGAGATATGCTAAGCCACCAGCGGCTTTAATATGCGCCTCCGTAGTGGCGATACACACTTTTGCTAGTTTTAGCTTAGCGATTAATAGCGCACATGGCGGAGTTTTCCCATAATGATTACAAGGCTCTAAACTCACATAAAGGCTACATTGATGAAAAATGCCATTATGATTTGCTAAGAGATATTCATGGATTGCTGCTGGGCTTTTAGCTTGGAATATGGCTTTGTCTTGGGTAAGTTTATAATAGGCATCGCGTAAGGCAATGACTTCTGCATGCGCGTCTCCTGCCTTGATATGCACGCCACTTGAGAGAATCTCCCCATTTGGGGCAAGTACAAGCGCGCCCACACTTGGGTTGGGGAGGGCTAAAGTTTGGTGCTGCCATGCGAGGGCGCAGCAGTGTTGTAATAATAATTCATCACTAGAGTGCAAAAATCACCTTTGTTTTTTTGATATTACCCATGGGTATATGCGTGCTTTTGCCTTGAGAGATTATATCTATGCCTGATTCACTTATATTTTGCAATATCCCCTCAAGCGAGCTCTTATCCATAAGTTTGACTTGAACATACTCCCCGAGTGAAAAGCTATAGTGACTAGGAGTTTTTAGCACTCTCTCTAGCCCCGGAGAGCTTACCTCAAGGTAATAATTATGTGCGATATTTTCTTCTACATCAAGCAGGGGGGAGATAAGGCTGCTTAGATTCTCACAATCACTCAAACTCACAGCACACGCGTGAGAATCTGCTATTTGCATAGGGGCTTTACGTGTAATGCTTATGCGCAAAATGGGGCGATCATCTTCTTTTAGCATTTCAATATCATAGATATAAAGCCCAAGTGACGAGGCGAGCTTGGCGATTTTCTCTTGTGTGGTGGCTAAAAGCATTATATCTCCTTAGAATCTTTAGCCTTAATCTGTGCAAAGAGCGTATCTAATGTATTGGCATGGCTTAAGCTTAAATCAAAACTAAAGTGTAAAGTAGGGGCGCGAAACCACTGCGTGGAGCTTAAGATATAATCTCTCAAAATCCCCTCTGCTTTTTTAAGCTTATGGAGGATTGAGCGTTTTTCATCTTCGTTTAAATGTGTGCCCTCAATATATACTTGTGCGCTTTGCTTGCCTTTAGAGCATTTCACATAAGTGATATTTAGGGTATTAATTTGTGTGTCATTGAGTTGTGAAATCGCTTCGCTTAAAATCTCACAAAGGGCAGATTCTAATCGCTGTTGTTTGATATTCATAAAGGAGTCTCCATTTCTCTTAAGCTATAAAACTTTTGGCGATATGCCTTAAATTCGCCTTGTAAAATCGCCTCTCGCGCACCTTGAGTGAGACGAAGATAATAATGTAAATTATGGATTGAAGCAAGGCGATGATAGGTTATTTCATTGGCACGGAAGAGATGGCGCAAGTAAGCTCTGCTAAAGTGCTTGCAAGTATAGCAATCACAAAGTGTATCAATGGGATTTTGGTCATTCACAAAGGCTTGAGATTTAATATTGATTTTACCAAAATGCGTAAAAAGTGTGGCATTTCTGGCATTACGTGTAGGCATAACGCAATCAAACATATCCACACCTAGGGCTATAGATTCGATAATATTTTCAGGTGTGCCCACACCCATAAGATAGCGCGGCTTGTCTCTAGGCATAAGCGCTGTAGTATGCTCGATACACTCATACATTGCCTGTGTTTCTTCCCCAACAGCCAATCCCCCAATAGCAAAGCCATCAAAATCTCCCATATTAAGAAGTTGTGTGCATGAGAGCGTGCGAAAATGCAGATTCACTCCTCCTTGAATAATGGCAAAGAGATGATTATTTAGCCCCAAGCCCTTTGCTTGATTAGCTTTATGATATATAAAACTCCGCTCTGCCCATAGGCTTGTGCGTCTTATAGAATCTGCTATTCTCTCATCACTTGCGGGCAAACCGACTAAATCATCAAGTACCATCATAATGTCGCTATTAAGGGCATATTGTATATCAAGCACAAATTCCGGAGAGAAGAAGTGTTTTGAGCCATCAATATGGGATTTAAAACTTATGCCATCTTCGCTCCTTTTTACATTTGTATTCAAGCTAAATGCCTGAAATCCCCCGCTATCAGTAAGAATATTCCCACTAAATGCAGCAAAATTGTGAATCCCTCCAAAGGCTTGAAGTGTTTGCAAACTCGTGCGTAAATACATATGATAGGTATTTGCAAGGATTATCTTAGCCCCGAGTATTTGAGACATATCTATGCTATCAAGTGCTTTTACACAGCCTTGTGTGCCTACAGGCATAAATATGGGCGTTTGCACTTCACCATGCGCTAAAGTAAGGCTTAAAGCCCTTGCTTTGCCATCTTGTGCTTGGAGTGTTGTGCGCATAGGGGGACTCTATTTTTTAGGCGGTGTATCGCTCGAATGAAAGCTTGCATTAAGATTGTCTTTGGCATATTGTGCGGCGATATGGGCAGCTTGGATAAATGCTCCTCGCACGCCACTTTGCTCTAAGGCATTTAATCCACGGATAGTTGTCCCACCCGGGCTTGATATGGCATATTTGAGCTCGCTTGGGCTTGTGGGCTCTAATGTCTTAGCAAACCCCAAAAAGCATTGCTTGACTAACTGCTCACTTTGCGTATGGCTAAATCCCTCAAGCACACCCGCGTCAATGAGGGATTCTGCTACAAGGGCTAAAAATGCTATGGCACTTCCACTTGTGGCAATACTTGATTCTATGAGTGTTTCATTATCCACCTTTAGGGCTATGCCAAAAGATTCTATAAAAGGGACAATCTCCCGCTGGAGCATATCTGTAGATGAATGTTGATAATAAAAGGCGGTTGCAGAGCATTTATAACGTGCGGCGATATTGGGCATAGCGCGGATAATATGTGCGGCGTTAATATGCTTTGCAATATCTGCTACCCCCACTCCTGCAAGTATGCTATATACACATCTAGCCTTACCTTCAAAGATAAAGCTCTCTAAACCCTTAGGCTTGATACAAAGGAGTATATCTGTATCTTGGCAATTAATTTTATTATGCGATTGTAATGCCAAAGCCTCAGCGCCTATAATGGCGTTTGCGGATATGAATGCTTGAGCCTTACTATAATTTCTGCCTAGAATGATAATCTTATAGTGCTTTTGTATAAAGTCATTATCTTTGAGTATGGCTGCTGCCATATTGCCATAGCCGATTACGAGAAGTGTTTTCATTGTTTGTTAGCTTGGTTTGTTGTCTCTTGGTTTATTATCTTGGGGGGCTTGGGGTTGGGACTCATCTTGGGAATCTTGATTATAGTATGTGCCAATGGGCTCATTAAGGCTATATGAGGGGTATTGCATACTATCAAGCACGACTTGCGCCATTGTGAGATTATCAAAATTGAAAATAAGGGGAGCTAAGAAGTTAATAGTGGAGCGTTCAATGGGTGTTTGTATAACCATTATATTTGCAATAAGGAGGTTTTTTGCATTATCTAAATCAAGCAGAATCTTAATACTTGCTGGCACATCAAACTCATACTCTCGGAGCAAAAATGGATTGACAAGCGTAAAATGAGGCACTTCATAATCAGCGTTGGTAAGCTTCATAAACAAATCATCAATTTTTTCAAGCCTCATTTTTGTTACATTTTCAAAACCAAGAATGGGTGATTTGACTTCAAAGACCATAATTTTGCTCCATTGCTTTAAGTATTCGTAACCTTACACACCTCTGATGCTTCAAGTCCAAAGTTTCAAGTCTAAGTTTTAGTTGGGTTTTTAAAGATTATAGCATAAATGTGTATTTTATATTAAATATATTTAGCAATGTAATAGTGTATAATGTGCTCTTTTATTTATTAATAAGGGCTTTTTATGAGGGTGTATCTTTTTGCATGTGCTGTATTATTGATGTTTATGCTTTTTGGTTGTGCAAAAAAAGATGTAGAGTACAACAAGCCGGCTTCATATTGGTATGAGGCGATGATTAAAGAAATTAATTTTGGGAATCTTGAGGGGGCGGATGGGTATTTTGCCTCATTGCAGAGTGAGCATATAAACTCCCCTCTCTTACCTGAGGCTATGCTGATATTAGGGCAAGCCCATATGGAAAGAGATGAATACCTTTTAGCCGCATTTTATTTTGATGAATATCTCAAACGTTACTCATCTTTTGATAACCAAGACTATGCACGATATTTGAAAATCTTAGCCAATTTCTATGGCTTTAAAAACTACAGCAAAGACCAAGAATTCATCGCCCAAAGCATTGAAGAAGCACAATCATTTTTGCAAAATTACCCACAAAGCCGCTATGCCCCTTATGTGGAATATATTTATCTCAAATTCCAATTAGGGCAAATCGAACTCAATGCGGCGATTGCAAATGTGTATAGAAAACAAAACAAAAAAGCAGCAGCAGAAGAATATTTAGAACGTAACGATAATGCACTTTTAAAATATTTTAATCCCAAGCCCTCACATGTGCCTTGGTATGTACGTATTTTCAATTGGTAGGAGAGATAATGAATACCTTACAACATCATAATTTTCCCATGGTTATGCCAGTTATTACAGAAGATGAGCTTATATATCCCTTTATGATTGTGCCTCTTTTTATAAGCGATGAAGAAAATATCAAAGCCGCCCATAAGGCAGTGGAGGGCAATAGCCTTGTATTTATTGGATTTGAACGTGAAGAAGAAAGGGAGAAATTTTCATTTTATAATGTGGGGGTTATTGGCTCAATTATGCGCGAAGTGGCTACGCCTGATGGGCGCGTTAAGCTACTTATTAAGGGCTTGTGTCGAGGCAAGGTACTCTCTGTGCTGCAATCTCCTGCAGAGCCTTTAGAAGTGGAGGTAGATGCCTTTAGCTATAAAGCGTATGAGGAAAATAAAATGAATGCATTGCTGCAAGTACTCCATGAAAAGGTCTTGCATCTTGCCAATCTTGATAATCGCTTTTCTCCTGATTTTCTTAAAACCATAGAGAGTAATCATGAGCCAAATCGCATTGTTGATATTGTCGCCTCAGCTATGCGCCTCTCAAAGAAGCAAGCTTATACGCTTTTTGCTAAAGATGATGTTGAAGAGAGGGTATTATGGCTTATTGACGCGGTGATTGAAGAAACGCAAGCCCAAAAGCTCCAAAAGGAGATTAAAAACAAAGTCCATAACAAAATGGAGCAAGTCAATAAAGAATATTTCCTAAAAGAGCAGCTAAAGCAGATTCAAAAAGAGCTGGGGAATGAAAATGTCCGAGATGAGGAAATGGAGCAATATGAGCAAAAGCTTAATGCCCTAAAGCCTCATATGAGCGAGAATGCTTATAAAGAAGTGCATAAGCAAATCAAACGTCTTTCACGTATGCACCAAGATAGCGGAGATGCCAATATTTTGCAAAATTACATCGAATGGGTGCTGGAGATTCCATTTGGTACATACGCAAGGCAAAAGCTCTCCATTGCTAAAGTTGCCAAACAGCTTGATTTAGACCACTACTCACTCCAAAAGCCCAAAGAACGTATTGTTGAATATTTTGCTATTAAGGAGCTTGTAAGCCAGAGGGCGGAGAGTGGGCAAAAAGAAAAGAACCCTTCTCCTCAAAACAACCAAGAAAAGGGCACGATTCTATGCTTTTATGGACCTCCGGGCGTGGGGAAGACAAGTCTAGCAAACTCCATCGCTAAAGCCATTAAACGAAAGCTTGTGCGCATTGCTCTTGGCGGGCTAGAAGATGTTAATGAATTACGTGGGCATCGCCGTACATACATTGGCGCTATGCCTGGGCGCATTACGCAGGGATTAATCGAAGCAAAGGAAATGAATCCTGTGATTGTGCTTGATGAGATTGATAAAGTGGGCAGAAGCTATCGAGGCGACCCTACAAGCGTGCTTTTAGAGATTCTTGACCCAGAGCAAAACCACGCCTTTAGAGATTATTACACCAATTTTGATATTGACCTTTCACAAGTGATTTTTATTGCCACAGCTAATGATATTAGCACGATTCCAGCACCTTTGCGAGATAGAATGGAGTTTATTGCTATCTCATCTTACACCCCACAAGAAAAATATGAAATTGCCAAAAAATACCTTATCCCCCAAGAGCTCAAAACACATGGCTTGCTGCCACAAGAAGTAAAAATCACTGCCCCCGCACTTAAAAAGATTATTGAATCTTACACACGTGAAGCAGGAGTGAGAAATCTTAGGCATAAACTTGCTCAAATTATGCGCAAAAGTGCGACTATGATTTTAAAAGGGGAGGAGCATATCACTATCACTCCCCATAATATTGGCGATTTCTTAGACAAAATAGTCTTTGAAATTTCTCCAGCAGATAAGAAAAATGCCATAGGTATTGTTAATGGCTTAGCTTGGACAAGCGTAGGGGGCGATGTGCTAAAGATTGAAGCACTTAAAATTAAAGGCAAAGGCTTGCTTACACTTACAGGAAGCTTAGGGGAGGTAATGAAAGAATCTGCCCATATTGCCCATTCTGTCATCAAAGTGCTTATTGATAAGAAGTTTCTTAAAGCAAAGGAAGTAAGCAAGAGTGCTATTTATCAACTCTATGATATTCACTTGCATGTGCCAGAGGGGGCTACGCCTAAAGACGGACCAAGTGCAGGGATTGCAATGGCTTGCGTGATAGCCTCTATCCTTACAGATTCTAAAATCTATGCTGATATAGCCCTTACAGGGGAGCTCACACTAAGGGGGAATGTGCTTGCTATTGGGGGATTACGCGAGAAGCTTATAGCCGCTCATAAGGCGGGCATTAAAAGGGCGATTATCCCGCAGAAAAATTATGAAAGGGATTTAAAAGATATACCCAAAGAAGTGCTAGATAAGCTTGAAATTATTGGTGTGAGCGATATTAAAGAAGTCCTAGATATTGCCCTTATACGCTAATGCCCACAAATGCAGCTTTTTATGTAGCCTTATTTTTATGCGCCCTTGGGTGGGTGTTTATAGGTTTGGGGGTGGTGCTTTTTCCCTTAAGCTTGTATTTTTTAATGTATTCTTCAAATCGCCCTCCATTTTTTGCCCTAATTGTCATTCTTGGCGTTGTGGGCTTTACCCTCTCGCTCTATGTTGATAGCCAATTTATTGCTAAAAAGATTTTCTAGGCTTTGGAGGAGTCATAAAGCAAACTTGCAAACTAGCCTAAAGATACCGCCGCGCTTTGAGTTTCATAGGGGAACTAAGCACACTTTTTAAAGGCTTGAGAGGAGAGCGGGCGAGAGGGGAGTTTGAGAAAAGGAGCTTAGTTTGTCATTCTGAGGGAGGGCAAAGCCCGACCGAAGTATTCACAAACGAGCCACTAGAAAGCCGACAGAGATTCTTCAGGGCTAAGCCCTATAGACATGACAAACTAATGACCCGCAAAAGAACCCCAGACGCGGCAGTTTGAAAAAAAGGAATTACACAAGCGGGTAGCAAAGTCAAAAATAGTGCCCCCCGCAGGGCGCTTTAATAAGGGCGGGCGTTTCATAATAAAACCCTTAGAAAACGACTTGATAGATAAGCGTAAGCGCAAGCTTTAGTCAAGCTTTAGGCGCGAAGTGTGGATTAATTCCACACGAAGCAAGATTTTAAACTAATGAAAAGAAGCACCAAATGCGGAAGTATCTTTGAGGGATTTTAAGGAGGGCGAAGCCCAAGAGAGCGCCCCCGCAAAAGGCGCTTTAGGCGAGGATTTAAAACCCTTAGAAAACGACTTGATAAACGCGCAAAGCGCGCTTACTAGTCAATCTTTAGGCGCGGAGCGGGATTCACTCCCGCAAACCAAGACATTAAATGATGGCGCCAAAAGAGAAGTTATTTTTTCTTTTGTATCACTTGCAAAGCATCTTGCAAATGCGAAATACGCACTAACAGCTCATCAAAATCCGACACATCATTTAAATAATCAAAAAATATGTTTTTTGTATCTTCAAGCTTATTAAATACTTCAATAGCCTGATAGCCTAGCGGTGTTAGCTTTGTGCCACCACCACCCTTGCCTCCATTACTTGATTCTACTAAAGGATGGGGGGAGAGTTTGTTCATAATGTCTATGCTATCCCAAGCGGCTTTATAGCTCATACCCATTTGTTTTGCTGCTTTTGAAATGGAACCAGATTCTGCTATACGCGTTAAAAGTTCGGCACGTCCCACACCGATATAACTTTTCTTATCTTTCTCAAACCAAAATCGCGCAAAAACATTCATACCTTTCCTTTAATACAAAATCACATAAGTTTTAAGCGAACCATGCACACCAAAAACGGTTTGTAATTCAATATCTGCCGTTCTTGATGGACCAGCTATAAAAATCATATTGGTAGGGAGCTTGCCATTTTCACTTTGAGCTTTTAAGGAGAGCACCCCTTGATAGAAATTCTCCACAATATCATTTTTGCTTAGCAAAATAAGGCATGTCCTTGTGATAAGAGATGAGAGACGTGGGGCAAGGGAGTGCGAGGCAATGCCTATAATCCCTAGATTTGCCACAGCACAGCTTGCACGCACGATAGATGTATCAATTTCAAAAAGCTCGCCCCTATTTTCATCAATACTTTTATCATAAGCGATAAACTCCAAAGATTTGGTTAAATCTGTGGGATTTTGCGAGAATTCAAGTATGTCTTTAATGTTAGGATTGTAGAGAATCTTGCTTGCCTTGATTTCAAGGAGGGTATTATATACATCTTGCAAAAGTGTGCTTGGCTGAGATTCTATCACTATGGCTTTATTTGCCCTCTGCAAGGTGATATATTCTTGTATTTTGTCTTCTTGTGTGCTTTTTAAGGGGTTTGTATAATGTGCGCTATCCCCTTGAAGCGTGTTGTATTGGAGAGAATCTCTAATGCGTCCTAAAATAGCTTGCTTACTCATAGATAACCCCTTTCATATTTGATAGCTTTTTGTGGAGATTGCCTTTGAGATGGGGGAACTCACGATACATAACCCAGTTTTTTAAGCCCGGTATAAGGGGGCTAAAAGGCTTTGCTAATGGTGCAAATATACCCGCTAGTCCAAGAGCTATGCGCCATAAAGACCCATTGCTTGCAAATTTAGCAAAAGCATTCATCGCATATTCTTCACTTTTATCACGGAGTGAGCCGTCATTATTTTTGAGATTTTTCCTCCCTTGCCCCACCTTTTCACTTCGTAAATCCCTAATAAGCTCAGCTAAAGGAATCTTCACCGGGCATACTTCAGAGCATCTTCCGCATAATGAGCAGAGATTTACCATATGTCCAAAGTTTTTCATACCAAAGAGTTGAGGTGAGATAACCTCCCCAATAGGACCGGGATAAGTGCTCAAATACGCATGTCCGCCGATTTTATCATACACAGGGCAGTGATTTAGGCATGTCCCGCAGCGAATGCACGAGAGAGAGCGATAAAAATGCGCATCTTTAAGCATAACCGAGCGGTTATTATCAAGTAAAATAATATGCACTTCCTTTGGTCCATCAAGCTCACCATTTTTGCGTGGGGAAGTAATGATATTGTTATAGCAAGTAATGGGCGCGCCTGTAGCAGAGGGCACTAAAAGTGCATCAAGAATAGAGGCATCTTCAAAGCTCTCAACAATTTTTTCAATCCCACAAATGGCTACATGAATATCACTTGCTGTTGTGCTCATACGCCCATTGCCTTCATTTTCAATAAGCCAAATTGCCCCCTCATTAGCGATGGCAAAATTCACCCCGCTTAAGCCCATTTGAAAGGTTTGAAACTCTTTACGCAAATGCACGCGAGCGATTTCATTGAGCTTTTCTGGCTCAGATTCTAAATGCGCTCCGAGCTTTTGGGCAAAGATTTCACCAATTTGATAGCGGTTTTTATGGATAGCGGGAGCGACAATATGCACAGGCGGCTCATCAATAAGCTGGATAATCAGCTCCCCCAAATCCGTTTCTATAGGCTCTAAGCCCTTTTGCTTCAAAAAGGCGTTTAAATGAGTTTCCTCACTTGCCATTGATTTGCCTTTGAGAATCTTGTGAATATGCTTTTCTTGCATAAGCTTATAAATGATTTCATTGACTTCTTTACTATCATTTGCCCAATGCACAATAAAGCCATTTTTCGTGGCATTTTGTTCAAAGCGCTCAAGCAAAACATCAAGTTGGGAGAGACTCTTTTGCTTTACAGCCCTGCCTTGCTCACGCAAACCCTCCCAATCTAAATAACGAGAAGCGATGAGGTTTTTACGATTATTTTTGAGCGTGTCCATGACATTTGTTAGATTCTGCCTTAATTGTTTGTCATTGAGTTTGTCATGCACGATATTGGTGTGTTCATTGATACTCATATTATGCTCCTAGTCCGATTCTTTGGGCTAAAAAGTCATAAAGATGTATAGGTTTGACATTGAGTTTTTGCTTTTTCATCGCACCGCTAATATTTAAAAGGCAGCCCGCATCTGCAGAGATTACATACTCCACATCGCGTGAGAGAATATCTTGGATTTTTTGATTAACCATAGCATTTGACACTTCAGGCTCTTTAATGCTAAATGTCCCGCCAAAGCCGCAACACTCCGCTTCTCTCTCTAGCTCGACTAACTCAACATTTGAAAGTGAGGAAATAAGAGCCTTTGCGCTATTGATGACTTTAGCTGTGCGCAAAGCGTGGCAGTTACTATGCCATGTAACCTTTGTGGGATTGCCCTTATCTTCATACTTGACTTTAAGCACCTTGTGGAGATATTCGCCTAAATCATATATGCGCGAACTAAATTGCTTAGCCCTCTCAAAATCGCTTGTACCCTCAAAAAGCTCGACATAGTCTTCTCTCATCATACCCACACAAGACCCAGATGGGACGATAATAGGCTCCTCTCCGCTAAAAAGCTCGATATTGTGCAAAGCGACTTTACGACTTTGCTCATAATAGCCTGAATTATAAGTAGGCTGCGCACAGCAAGTTTGGTCTTTTTTAAAAACCACTTCACAGCCCTCTTTTTGCAAAAGCTTGATGGCATTTACGCATGTATCTGCATAGGCTACGCCCCCTAAACACGTTGAGAAAAAAAACACTCGCATCATTTACTCCTTACTCTTTCCTTAAATGCCAATTGAAGTTTTATTTAAGAATTATAAATATACCACTTTGAAAATACATAAAGGTAAAAAGTTTTGATATTTTTGTCATTTATTCTTGTTTCAATAATACCCATTGAATATCCATAAATGGCTAAATATGTGATATTTCTACACATCAAAGGGTGGCTAAGAGTATAAAAATTTCTTTATTTTAGTGCTTTAGGGCGCTTAATGAATTATAATCAAGCCCTGAACATAAATAAACACAATGATCAAAGTAAGTGTTTATTGTTTCCATTTTGAAAGACAAGGAGATTTTATGGTATGGCAGCAGGTTTATGACCCATTTTCAAATATAGGTTTAAGCGCGCTAATCGCATTCTTACCGATAGTTTGCTTTTTAGTGTGTTTGTTGGTTTTTAAACTTAAAGGGTATCAAGCAGGGTTTTTAACCGTTGTTTTGGCTTCTATTGTGGCGTTTTTTGTTTATGAAATGCCCTTTTCTTTGGTGGGGGCTTCGTTTGTGCAAGGTTTTGCTCAAGGTATGTGGCCTATTGCTTGGATTATCATTGCAGCCATTTTCCTCTATAAACTTTCGGTTAAAAGCGGTTCTTTTGAGGTGATTAAGCAAAGTGTGATGAGTATTACACCCGATCATAGAATCCAAGTGATTTTAATCGGCTTTTGCTTTGGCTCATTTTTGGAGGGGGCTATTGGCTTTGGAGGTCCTGTAGCCATTACAGCAGCCTTGCTTGTGGGTTTAGGGCTTAAGCCACTTTATGCTGCGGGGCTTTGTTTGATTGCCAATACCGCTCCTGTAGCCTTTGGAGCAGTAGGTATTCCTATTATTGCTATGGCAAATTTAGTGGGCGTAGAAAGCCATGCTATAGCGGCTATGGTGGGACGTATGCTTGTGCCCTTAAGTCTTACTATCCCATTTTTTATCGTATTTTTGATGGATGGATTCAAAGGGGTAAGGGAGACTTTCCCTGCGATTTTAGTCGCCGCACTTAGCTTTACCTTAACGCAATTTTTAAGCTCAAATTATTTGGGAGCGGAATTACCAGATATTGCTTCAGCTATTGTCTCTTTGGCTTGTACGACTATATTTTTGAAATTCTGGTCTGTGAAAAATATCTTTAGGCTTGATGATGTGAAAGATTTCTCAAACCACACACAGCTTGGCTTTGGCAAGGTATTTAAAGCATGGCTACCTTTTATTTTACTTATCCTTTGTATAGTGATTTGGACTCAAGACTGGTTTAAGGCATTGTTTGCTAAGGGTGCGCTCTTTGACTACACACAAGTTACATTGGCATTTAATAATATCGCCGGAAGTATCATAGAGCCTAGCGGTAAGCCTATCTCACTCTCCTTGCCTATTAATCTTATTGCCCTCCAAGCAGGAAGTGCGATTTTAGTCGCTGCATTTTTGAGCATTTGGTTTTTAAAGATTAAGGCAAGTGATGCAGCAGATTGCTTTTGGGATACTTTAAAAGAAATGGCTATCCCTTGTATCACTATAGGGCTTGTGGTTGCCTTTGCTTTTGTGGCTAAAAATAGCGGTATGAGTGCAACTTTAGGGCTTGCTTTTGCAAAAACAGGCGAGGCTTTTGCGTTCTTTAGCCCAGTTATTGGTTGGATAGGCGTATTTTTAACGGGCTCTGATACAAGTGCAAACCTCCTTTTTGGACCGCTTCAACAAGTTACTGCAAGAGAGCTTGGCGTGGGTGAGGCATTATTTTTAGCAGCAAACTCTGTAGGTGGCGTTGTAGGAAAGATGATCTCTCCTCAAAGCATAGCTATTGCTTGTGCTGCTGTGGGATTAGTAGGCAAAGAATCTGAACTTTTCAAATTCACTTTAAAATATTCTGTTGTCTTTATTATTCTTATAGGCATTTGGAGTGCGCTTATTGCATTATTCTTCCCCGAGATGATTCCTGCGGTTGTTCATAAATAATTTCTTGCTCTCTTTTTTGAGAGTAAGGGAGAGTTTATAATATGCTTTTAGCCTTGTGAGCAAAGAGGGTGGAGGTGGATTTGCAAGCCTAAGCCCTTAATTTTCTTCCTTAATCTCCCCTCTCAATTTTCTCTCTCTTTCTTCATCGGTGGCTAGGGTTTTTAAAGGTGGCACTTCGCGCGATTGATTTTTATCCTGTGATGAGAGCGTGTCTCACTGCTGAGCGACGTTTGGGACTTATTGTCATTCTGAGCCGCAGGCGAAGAATCTCTAAAAGATATGCTAATTAAATATGAAAATCAAATTAAAGCCTTGCAAAGTCAAATACAAAGGCTAGAATCTGGCTCTAGTGATATGCATAGTAGCTTACAAAGTGAAATTACATTATTGCAAAATGCAAATGATATGCTAAATGATAGGATAGAATCGCTCCTAAAGTCCATTAATGGTAAGGATAATGATCTATTAGAGAGTCTTTAGTAGCTAAAGGAGATTCTTCGCTTTCTTATGAAAGCAAAGACATAGCAAACTTTGTGCCCTTATAGAGGGAGTAGGCTTAACCTTTTGCAATGGAAGTTAGTTTGTCATTCTGAGGAAGCACGAAGGGCGACCGAAGAATCTCTAAAGGAATCACTAGTCGCTAACCAAAAGCCCCCGCAAAAGGCGCTTTAATAAGGGCGGGCGTTTCATAATAAAACCCTTAGAAAGCCGACAGAGATTCTTCAGGGCTAAAGCCCTAAAGACATGACAAACTAACAACCCGCAAAAGAAACCACACCCCGCGAGGTAACAAAATGAAATTACACGGGGGCGAAGTTTGTAATAAGGAAGCACCAGACGCGGAAGGTAGCAAAGTCAAAACTAGCGCCCCCCGCAGGGCTTTAGGCGGTTTGCAAAATTCACTTTTGCAAACCAAGATATTAAATGATAAGGAGGCGGAAGTATCTTTGAGTGAAAATGTTTGCTTTGCAAGGCGAGGGCGGAGCTAACTTTGAGAAAAGGAGCTTAGTTTGGCATCACGAGGGAGTGTAACGACCGAAGAAACTGCCTCATCTACTAAAGAATCCCCAACAGAATCACTAAAAGATTCTTTTAAATCTTTTTTCCATAGGGATAGGGGGTTTAGAGTGATTCTATCACTACCTTATTTTCTTTCACTTCTTTAATCCTTACCTTATCGCCCTCTTGGGGTTGCATATTTTCACATTCATATTCCCAAAATGTGCCTTTAAAATATACCATACCTTGTGCTATCTCGCCCACTCCTGTATGCGTTAGAGAATCTTCATAGTTTTGAGCGTGAGAAAGCCACGATTTAATGGGCTTTCTTAAAAGAATAAGCATAGCAAAAGAAAAGAGGCATATACTTAAAGCCTGCATAATAAATACATTGCCAAAGCTTCCAAAGCCCACAAGCCATTCAATCCCTGCAGTGATACATAGCCCAAGCCCTATAAAAACTAAGAAAAATGAGCCCAAAAATATCTCTACTATGATGCTAAGTATGCCTATAGCTAATAACACAAGAGCACTCATTCACACCCCTTTATTATCCTTAAATCCGCACATAAGCCTTAATAATCTTAATGAGCCTTGCGGTTTAAAAACTCGCTTATCACACTTAGCCCGCCGATAAACTCGCTTGTCTCATAGGGGATAATCACCTTATCTTTACTTGGATTCTTACTCATTTCATTAAAGGCTACAATGCGCTCTTTGGCTAAAAGAAACTCCGCAGCTTGCGGGCTTTTCGCCATTTGATTGGCAATAAGCTCCATAGCATCACTTTGCCCTTGTGCAAGGGCGATTTGCTCATATTTTTTCGCATCAGCCATTCTCTCTATGGCTTCAGCTTGTAGTACCTTTTCTTGCTTGAGGGCTTCGGCATTACGTATAAGGGCTTCTTTTTCCGCTTGGGCTTTAAGCTCTATGGCTCTTTTTTCTCTTTCTGCTTTCATTTGGAGATTCATTGCTACTTCAATATCTCTAGGCACAGAAATCTCACTAATCTCCACGCGCATAATTTTCACTCCCCAATTATTCGCCGCATCGCCTAAAGCTACCTGCAAGGAGGCATTAAGCCGATCGCGCGATGAGAGGGAATCATCAAGATTAATGCGCCCTATCTCACCCCTTAATGTCGTAGTGGCAAGGTTGGCTATCGCGCTTTTATAGTCATTCACGCTATATACGGCAGATTTGGCATCAAAGACCTTTAAAAATACAATGCCATCAATGTTGATATTGACATTATCTTTGGTAATCACCTGCTGACGCCCAATATCTATCATCTGCTCGCGTGCGCTTACTATGGCATTAATCCTATCAATCACGGGTATAATAAAATGAAATCCCCCATCAAGCACCCTGTGAAATCGCCCTAATCGCTCCACAATGGCAATATCTGTTTGAGAGATGATTTTCACCCCAAACCCTAGCACTGCTAAACAAAACACCAACACTACTATTGCAAATACCAACATAGCTTTTTCCTTTCAAAGTTAAACTAACGCGCATGCGCAAGATTATTATCAAGCAAATAGCTTGTATCAATCTCAAAGTCAAAAAATTCCGATTCAAACTTGCTATTAGCGAGCTTATCATAATGCTGAATGGCAGCTTTGATATTTCTACCCTCTTGATACAATAAGCCCAAAGCATAGCGTGCTTCAAAATTGGTAGCAGATTCTATCTTGGAGAGCTGTAATAGGGCTACAGCATTTTCATGCCTATTAGCGCCCATTGCTGCAATCGCCCCAAGAAAGCGCGTTTGAGAATCTTGCTCGCCTAAATCATCAATCAATGAGTTATAAATAGCAAATGCCTTTTCAAAATCATTGCTATAGATATTTGAGAGTGCCAAAGCCTGCAAAATACCATTGCTTGTGTGCATTTCTACCACCAGCTTAGATTCTAGCTCTTCTTGTATAGAGCGCAGAGAGCCTGTAACAAACCCGACATATACATAAAGCTCGCGTGCAAGAGCAGGTCCATAATAAATGGGGCGCATATCAAGATTCTTTTCCTTATAAATCACATTCATTTGCAGGGCTACATCTTTGAGATTTACGCCAAATCGCTTGCCAAGCTCATACATGGTGTTTGTAACCACATCTTTTGCATAATCCTTTTTTAAGCTTTCAAACGCACTTACAATTTGCCCTGCATTGCCAGCAGAGATTCCATACACGGCTTGGAGGGCGTAATAAATAGGCTTTTTCTCCGTATGGGGCTGCTTTTGTAGGTCATTTAGCCAAGAGAGGGCGTCCATAGGACTATCACTCGTATAGCGGAAAAGGGAGAGCAAAAATTGATGTTGAATTTTATCAGTAAAGTTAAGATCTGCAAGATCATTAGAAATAGAAGTACTTAATCTTGCTGTGCTTCTATATGTAAGCTCAGCGCACATAAGGGCAAAAATACCCGCTGTAATGTTATTAGAATCTAAATGATAGGCTCGTATAAAATGCACATAGGCATTATCAAAATCATTCATCTGCGCATACAAAAGCCCTACATTATAGTGCAACACAGAATGATTAGGATAGGTAATGAGTGATTGCTCCATGGATTGGATAATGCCACGTATATCTTGGCTTAAAGATAGGGCACGTAAATCTTGGGCGATAGAGGAATTAATTTGAGAAACCCTCTGCCCCTCCTGCAATGTGCTTTTAGCACTCTCAATATTGCTCGCATACGCATAGAGATTCCCATCATCAATGATAGCTAAAGCCTTTTTCGCGTCAAACACCAAAAAAGGCGCATAATAAAAGAGAATCTTGTAGCCAAGCATTTTGTTATGCTCAAAGCGGCGATTCCAAAAGTTCTCTTGAGCGAGATTAATATCAAATAAATCATCTCTTAATTTTGCCCTAATGGGATAGGTATCAAAGACTTTTGAATCATCTTCTTTCGCATTAAGCCTATCAAAAATAAGCGCACTTTCTTTATAATTGCCGCTTTTAAGCTCAATAAGCCCTAAAGCCATAAGCGCTCGAGGCTCTCCCACATGTGAAGCAAGATATTCATAGAGATATTGCTTTGCTTGTGTGTATTCTCCTAGCCTTGCATGCAGTAGCCCAATAGCGAAATTATCATCTTTATCTGCTGCTTGCTTGAGTTGAGCTAGGGCATTAAGCTCATCACCAAAGATTAAAAACACCTCTGAAGCCATTTTCCTACTCTCATTAATATAGCTTTGGGAGCTTGGATTCAAAAATGGCGAGAATGATTCAAAATAAAAGCCCTTATAATATTGCAACAAGCCATAAAGATAAGAATAAAGGGGCTGATTGGCTGTGTAATACAAATAGCTTGAGCTAATGCCTAGATAATATTCATAGAGATTCTTATCGCCTAGCATATAGGCACTATATGCGGCATTAAGCGCACTCACGCTAATATCTTCCCCCACGCCAATGGCTTCATTAAAAGAAGCAATCGCCTTTTGGTACTCGCCCTCTTTAATTTTGATAACGCCCAAATTATAATGTGCAATCGATTGCGAATACGCCGCGATGTTTTCAAACAAGCCAAGTGCCTCCATTTTATCCCCTTGCGTGTAGAGGATATTTGCCTTTTTAATCATATTGCCAAGCTCGGTATCATCAATCTCTGGGTGCTTTTGCGTGCTAAGAATAGGGGCGGGCTGGACAATTTTGCGTGAAATAAGAGAGGCGCTATCTTCTTCTTTATCACTGCTGCTATGAGTTAGGGCAAAAAGGAGTAATAAAAGCAAAAAAACCACTAAAAATGCACCAAGGGCAATAAAGGCTATAAGCAGGAGCTTATCTTCCTTAATGCGCTCAAGGAGGGGCTGTATTTTGAGTTTAAGGGCTTGAAGAAAGTTTTTAAATTTATCTTTGCTTGTGGAGCTACTTTCTTTGGAGCCCTCCCCTGTTTTAGAATCTTGCCCTGAATCTCCCTGATCCTTTGGGACATCAAGGCTAATGACTTCTTCTGCCATACATATCCTTAGAGGTATTTATGCAAAACTTCGGGGATTTCTATCTCCCCATTGTCTTGCTGATAATTCTCCATAATGGCAATTAATGTGCGCCCAACGGCTAAAGATGAGCCATTAAGGGTATGCACAAGTGCGTTTCTGCCATTTTCCTTATAGCGGATTTTTGCCCTGCGGGCTTGGAAATCGCGGGTGTTTGAGATAGAGCTAATCTCACGATAGCAATTCTGCCCCGGAAGCCACACTTCAATATCAATCGTATTGCTCGCGCTAAAGCCCAAATCTCCGCCACAGAGCTGCATAAAGCGGTGGGGGAGCTTGAGTTCAGTTAAGATTCCACTTGCTGTTTGGAGCATTTTTTCTTGCATTTGCTGGCTTTGTCGGGGATGAGTAATAGCCACTAGCTCTACTTTGTCAAATTGATGTTGCCTTATCATACCCCTTGTATCGCGCCCGGCACTCCCCGCCTCTTTGCGAAAGCAAGGCGTATGAGTAGTAAGCATAATAGGAAGCTCCTCACCGGGGATAATCATATCTTGATAGAGATTAGTAAGCGTGATTTCAGAAGTGGATATAAGATAGAGCTCATGCTCTTCATCATCAAATGCAGAATCTACCTTAAACATATCATGCTCAAACTTAGGGAGCTGCCCCGTGCCAAAAAGCGCCCTAGCATTGACAATCACAGGCGTTACTACATATTCAAACCCCGCATTTTGATTATAATCAAGCATAAAGTTAATCAGTGCGCGATTAAGCCTAGCACCCATACCTCTTAACACAGAGAATCGGCTTTTAGCAAGCTTCACTCCTGCCTCAAAATCAATCCACCCATTAGCGCTAGCAAGCTCCCAATGCTCCTTAGGAGTGAAGTCAAACTCCCGCGGGGTCAGTATTCTTTTAAGCTCGACATTATCGCGCTCATCATCGCCTATGGGGGTGTTACTATCAGGGAGATTGGGGACACTATGGAGAAAGCTCTTTAGCTGGTCTTCTAACTCATGCAAGGAATGTTGAGCTTTGCTTAAGACTGCCTTATTTTCATCAAGGGCTAGTTTTAGCTCATTTATATCCTTTTGCTCCTCTTTATATACGGCAAAAAGCTTTGAAGTCTTATTTTGAAATGCTTGTAGATTTTCAATAGACTGCTTTAGGCTCTTATATTTTAAGGCAATGCTTTTAAGCTCATTAAGGGTCTCCTTTTTGCTTACCTTTTTTATGCTTAGCTGCTTGCTTACTTCCTCAAAGTCATTAATTAAAACCTTTATGTCAATCATAAATTCCCCTCTAATGCGTGAAATACTCTATTTAAGTTTCATAATTATAGCTTATATACCTTAGGTAAAAAGCATTTTTTATTCCTTGATGCTAAAAGCTTGTAAAATTACTAAGTTATTATAGAATCTTGCTTTATCGCTTATATCATCAGCATTCAAGCTTATTTTTACAAGGTAGTCCATGAAGTTAATCCATAGAGAAGGTACTTAATGTTTGGCGTAGGTATTTTTGAGATTTTAATTATTCTCATTGTGGCAATTATCGCTCTAGGTCCAGATAAACTTCCACAAGCTATTGTTGATGTTGTTAAATTCTTTCGTGCGGTAAAAAAAACGATGTTAGAGGCAAAAGATAGCTTTGATAAAGAGCTCCAACTCTCGGAGATTAAGCAAGAAGCCCTTAAATATAAGCATACCATTGAGAGTGAAGTCGATAAAATCACCAAAGATATAAAGCTTGATGAATTGCGCCAAATCAGCGTAGATTCTATAAGCAAACCTTTAGACGAAGAGAAAAAGAGCATTGATGAGGCGACACAAGCATTGCAATCTTCACTCCAATCCCTCAACACAGAGCTAAGCTATGAAAGCCCAAATGCTGCTGCTTCTTTACCCGATACGAAAGCCTCTGCTCAAAGCCAAGAGGGCAAAGTAGGCAACAAGGATAGCTAAATGCTTGAAGATTTAAAGCCACATATACAGGAACTCCGCAAAAGACTGCTTATTAGCATTGCGGTGTTGTTTGTCGCTTTTGGGGTGTGTTTTTCCTTTTGGGAGGAGATTTTTGCATTTATCAAAATGCCTCTTGTCTCTGTGCTGGGGAGTGAGGTGCGCGGTAAGTTTATTGCTTCTGGTATGATAGAGGGGATATTTATAGCTATGAAGTCTGCGCTCTTTGCAGCATTAGTGATTTCTGTGCCTGTGATTTTTTGGCAGGTGTGGATTTTTGTCGCCCCGGGTTTGTATAAACATGAAAAAAAGGTGGTGGTTCCTTTTGTGTTTTTTGGCACGATGATGTTTTTTATAGGTGTGGTGTTTTCTTATTATACGGTGCTGCCATTTTTGATTAAAAATGTTTTGCTTTTTGGGAATAATCAATTTGAAGCCTATATCACAGCGGAGAATTATTTTAGGTTTTTTATACGTTTAGTCATTGGCTTTGGGATTGCTTTTGAGCTGCCTGTGCTCTGCTACTTTTTGGGCAAAGTAGGGCTTATTACCGATAAAAGCTTAAAAGACTTTTTCAAATATGCTATTGTGCTTATTTTTATCATAGCTGCCATTATAGCCCCGCCTGATGTGATTTCACAAATCTTACTTGCAATTCCTCTTACTATCCTCTATGGCATATCTATCCTCGTGCTTAAATGGACCAACCCCGCCCCTATACTTATAGAAGAGCTAGAAGAAGCAAATAAAGATGATAGCAAAGGGCAAAATGAAGCATAAATATATGGAATATGACTTTATGCTAGATGGCTATAACTATACCTTACCATCCTCTGCTATTGCTAATCACCCCGCCAACCCTAGAGAGAGTGCGAAACTCCTTGTATATGAGCGAGAGAGTGGGCGCATTACTCATAGTGATTTTTATCATTTTTGTGATTTTATCCCCAAAGAAACGCTTGTGGTACTCAATAACACAAAGGTTATCAAAGCAAGGCTATATGCCCATAAACTCACAAATCTTCAAAAATCCCAAAAGCTTTATGAAATATTTTTCCACAAAATGCTAGAAGATTCCCTCTATTTAGTGCAAATAAGAGGGAGGGTCAAAAATGGCGATAGATTTATCTTAGGTGATGATATTTGCATTGAGCTAAAAGAATGCGTTGATGGCGGTATGCGTAAAGTATGCTTTATAAAAGAGGGGAAATTACTTAAGGGCGAAGATGTATTAGAGGTGCTAGAACATTATGGGCATATGCCTATCCCTCCTTATATCAAACGTCCAAGTATGGAATCTGATACATATTTTTATCAAAGTGTTTTTGCCAAAAATGCTGGCTCTGTAGCTGCTCCAACGGCTTCCTTGCACTTTAGCACTCAAAGCTTAGAGATGCTAGAGCAACATTTTCAAACCTGCTTTGTTACGCTCCATATAGGAGCGGGGACATTTATTGGCGTAGAGAAGCCAGATATTCGCGACCACATTATTCATACAGAATCTTACTCCCTCTCCCCCCAAAGCGCCCAAAGCATAGAACAAGCCAAAAAGGTGCTTTGCATAGGGAGCACAAGTGCTAGATGTGTAGAGTACTATATGCGCCATAAAACCCTAAGCGGAGAATGCGATATATTTCTCTACCCCGGAGTAGCGCTTAAGCGCGTGGATTATCTTTTAACCAATTTTCATCTCCCTAAAAGCACTTTGCTTATGCTTGTAAGTGCGATGATAGGGAGGGAGAAATGCCTAGAACTCTACGAGCTTGCCCTCAAAGAAAACTATCGATTTTATTCTTATGGTGATGGGATGCTTATACTATGATACATTTACAAGAACGACTAGACAATGCGCGTATTATGCTGCCCAAAATATGCTATGAGCATTTTGCTACCTATGGTGAAGAGCTCTTAGCGTGGAATAAGATTCACAATCTCACGGGGGCAAGCGGGATGGATTCTATATTAGAGAATATTTTTGACTCCCTTTATCCGCTAAGGTTTGTTGATGACTTCCAATCATGTATGGACATAGGCTCAGGCGGGGGATTCCCGGCTATTCCTTTAGCTATTGCTAGACCCAAAAGTTCCTTTGTGCTTATAGAGCCAAGGGGGAAGAGGGCATCTTTTTTGCAAAATATTGCCATTACTTTAGGGCTAGAGAATATTCAAGTTAAAGCCCTAAATATTCAAAATGTGCCTATAAGTGAGGTTAATAATATCGACCTTATCACCTCACGTGCCCTTATGGACGCAAAATCCCTTATGCTCCTCTCACGCAAATTTTTAAAAAGTAATGGATATTTTCTTTTCTATAAGGGGACAAATTTTAGAAAAGAAATGCCAAGTATGAGCGTAGAAGAGTGCTTTGTGCGTGAAAATCGCATATATTATTACAAACATAATCGCGACATATAACATAAGGAGGAGAGATGAAAGTTTTGATTATACTTTTTGCCCTAGCTGTGCTTGCTTTTATTATCACGCGTCCATTGATACGTCAAAGCATAAAAAGACAAAAAAGAGGACAAGAAGGTATAGAGGGTATAGAAGAGATGTATCCATGTGCGCATTGTGGGACTTATGTAGCAAAAAGTGAGGCTTTGCTCGCCAATGGAGCTTGCTACTGCTCTAAGGAATGTTTAAAAAAGGCATTCAAATGATTATTATAGGGCATAAGGCAATTGCATATAGTAGCTTTGTCAAAATTACAAGTATAGATGAAATAAGTAGCACCAATCAGTCTTGTATTGTGTGGTTTGATAGTAGCACTTTTACCCAAGAAGAGGGTTTAGAGCTCGCCAAACATTGCTGCGAGTATGAGGTGAGATATGCGGTGATGATATATACTTTGAGTGATTTATTGCTTTATGCCGCACTTTTGCCACAATATCTCATTATCCCTAAAAGCGTACAACATAAAGCGAAGCAATATCAAGCGATCATAGAGCATTATTTGCTTGATTGTAAGCTTTTATGTGTGATTAAATCCAATGCGCAGTTAGCCAAAATCGCTCAAATGGGTATAGATGGGGTGATTTTTAAGCAAGTTTTAGATAATATCCCCTCCTTGCAACACTAAAGAGAGGTGTCCGAGTGGTTGAAGGAGCACGCCTGGAACGCGTGTAAAGTGCAAGCTTTCGAGGGTTCGAATCCCTTCCTCTCTGCCATAGTTTTTCTCTCAAATCTGTTATTTTTCTCTGTTTTGAATAGATGTTTCTTTCTCACGCTCAAAATTATGAAGATTTCCTAACACATACAGGAGTAGGCGAGATAATTACCCTAAATCCCCATCCCTTATGGAAAAGAAAAATGGAATCACTAGAAAGGCAGCCATTTTTGTCATTCCAAGCATTGTGAGGAAACTCAGCCCGAATTACCAGCGACTCCGTTATTTTGTCATTCTGAGGCTTTGCAAAAGCCGAAGAATCTCTCTTGGCGACTAGTGATTCCTTTAGAGATTCTTCGCTTCGCTCAGAATGACAAACTAATTTCCTTTTCAGGTGTTTATTGTGTGTGGGTTTCCCTTGCGGGTAGCTAAGTTTGTCATTCTGAGGGAGTGGTAATGACCGAAGAATCTCTGTCCAAGTCACTAGTCGTGCTTTTTGGTGTTTTTGAAAGCAATTCTCCGCTTCCACTTCGTGCTCCCAAAGACATGGCAAAATGGCGGATTTTCTAGTGAATCAAGAAAGGTTTTTGCTTTCTTATGCAAGCAAAGACATGACAACTTGGCTATTTACTCGATGAGTTTCATTGTCATCTCTAGTGCTATTGCCTGCTTTCTTATAATAAAAGCAGGCATACAACTAAAGGGTATTGAATAAATCTGTGGAGAGATAACGTTCTGCGGTGTCATTAAGCATAGTTAAGACTTTGGCATTTGGATTGGCTTGTGCAATTTTTAGCGCGACAGATACGTTTGCCCCACTGCTTATGCCCACCATAATGCCTAGCTTACCAAGTCTCTGTGCCATAGCTATAGAAGCTTCGTTTTCAGCTAACTCAATGCTATCAATCACTTCTCTATTGAGAATCTTAGGAATGAAATTTGCCCCTATGCCTTGTATCTTATGCCCAGCCGCCTCACCTTTACTTAAAAGCGGTGAAGCAGCAGGCTCTACGCCAATAATCTTAATGGATGGGATTTTGTCTTTTAAGACTTCACCCACACCGCTAATTGTCCCTCCTGTGCCAAAGCCAGCGACAAAGTAATCCAATTTCCCCTCAAAGCTCTCATAAATTTCAATGGCTGTGGTTTGTTTGTGCATCTTAACATTAGCAGGATTTTCAAACTGACTTGGCATAAAGGCATTTGGAGTGGATTTTAAAATTTCTTCTGCCCTCTCAAAAGCCCCCCTCATACCCCCACTTGCAGGAGTGAGCACAAGCTCTGCCCCAAAGAATTGCATCATTTTCCTCCGTTCTATACTCATTGACTCCGGCATAGTAATGATAATCTTAAGCCCCAAACTCGCACAAATCATCGCTAAGGAAATCCCCATATTTCCGCTTGTGCATTCCACAATCGTGCTGTGTTTATTAATCTTACCACTCTCTAATGCCTCTTTTATCATCGCGTATGCAGGGCGGTCTTTCACCGAATGGCTAGGATTGAGAAACTCGCACTTGCCATAAAGGTTTGGCGCTATTGCATGGAGATGTAAAATAGGCGTATTGCCAATAATGTCTGTAATATCAGAAGCAATCTTCATCATTTATCCTTTTTGTGAAATTTGCGTAACGCATTGACTTAAAAAGTCAAGTTTCACTTTACAAATGAAAGAAAAATAAATGATAAACTTTACTTGTTTAGCTTATTTTGTAAGTTGATAAAAGGGGGCTTACCCGCAAGGGAAGCCCATACATAATAAACACCTGCAAAGGAAATTAGTTTGTCATTCCAAGCATTGTGAGGAAACTTCGCCCGAATCACCAGCGACTCCGTTATTTTGTCATTCTGAGGGAGCACAAGGTGCGACCGAAGAATCTCTGTCCGAATCACTAGTCGCTAAAAGAGATTCTTCGCCTACTAAAGGAGGCACTTGAGATGACAAACTAAGTTCCTTTTATGGAATCCTAATAGCCCTAGCTTTACTTCTTTAGAGTTCCCAAACCGCGAAGTATTTGCCAAACTTTGCCTCCCGTGCCCAAAGCCTTAAAAGCTATGCAATGAAGTGTTAAAAACTCTCAAGGCTCCATAATAAGAGGGCTTATATCCGCAATCTCTCTAGCTGTCCCGTATAGTAAAAGTACTTCTCAAGCACTAAAAGGGATATGATAGATTCTCTTTGTGGGTTAAGAAATTGCTCTATATACTCATGGGCATTAGCGATAATGGCTTTTGCCTCATTGGGGTGGGTGATAAAATATTCTAGCCTCTCCTCTAGGTCTGAATAATCACTTGCTATCTTGGCATAATGCACATTGGCTATAAGTTTGCCCTCCATAAACCATGTTTCAAATTTGGGCTCTGGCATAATCGGCAGAGAATTTGAGCTCATCACCCATTTAAGGTTGCTGGCTACATCATTACCCTCTAAGGAGAGAAGAAATTTATAGGGTAAGTGTTTGGCAATACCGATTTTTGGCTTTTGCCACTCTTTATGCACGCTTTTACTTCCGGTATGTCCTAAATCACAAAGCGGGTGATTGAAGTAGCGTTCAAAAAACTTCACACGATGAGGTTGGTAAATCCCCCCGCGATAAAAAAGCAGATTTTGCTTCTCTTCAAAACTATAGGGGTCTTTAATAAAAGTAAAATGCCGCACTTTTTCAAGATTTAGCAAAGTTGAGTTGGCATAAGAAATGTCTTTATCCCCCCCCCCAGCAGAATCTAGCGACATCTGGGCTTTAATCGGGCGGGATTTAGTGATAGAGGGTTTAGGGCAGATATAATTTATATCACCAAATGCAAAATGCGCCCTAAAATGTTGAGGGAAGTAGCGCGCATATTCATAGGTATCAAAGAAATACACACTTTTTTTACGAGTGAAGCGTAAGAAGTCTAAGCTTTTTGCCTCACTATCAAGTTTGACTTGCTTCTCTAGCTGACAATAATAATCTACACGCTCTTTGATATAGCTAATATCTGCTCTATCCTGCACATTATGGAGAATCTTCTCGCGGTTTTTGGGTAAGAATATACTTAGGCTACGTGCAATGCCTTTGAGATTATAGAGAAGATAGTTGTTTTTCATATAAGATTCTTAAAATAAGCGATAGTTTGCTTTAAACCCGTTTCAAGCTCGATAGTAGGCTGCCATTTGAGCTCCTTTTTAGCTAAGCTAATATCTGGCTGCCTTTGCTTTGGGTCATCTTGAGGGAGGGGGCAAAATATGAGTTTAGATTTTGATTGCGTGAGCTCTAGCACGAGGTTGGCTAATTCAAGCATACTAAATTCTTTGGGGTTGCCTATATTTACAGGTCCATAGAATCCATCTCTGCTTTCCATAAGTCTTATCATACCCTCGATTAAGTCAGACACATAGCAAAAGCTGCGCGTTTGCTTGCCCTCTCCATAAATGGTAATATCTTCTCCCTTTAGGGCTTGGATAATGAAATTACTTACCACGCGCCCATCATTTGGGTGCATACGCGGTCCATATGTGTTAAAAATTCTCATCACTTTTATATTGAGATTATGCTGCCTTTGATAGTCAAAAAAGAGTGTTTCTGCACATCGCTTGCCCTCATCATAGCACGCCCTAATGCCGATAGGATTCACAGAGCCTTTGTAGGATTCTCTCTGAGGGTGTATCTCTGGGTCGCCATAGACTTCGCTTGTGCTTGCTTGCAAGATTTTAGCCTTTACTCTTTTAGCCAGCCCTAGCATATTGATAGCCCCCATTACGGAAGTTTTGGTGGTTTGCACAGGGTCAAATTGATAATGCACAGGAGAAGCAGGGCAGGCGAGATTGTAGATTTCATCAACTTCCACATATAGCGGGAAAGTTACATCATGGCGCATAAATTCAAAGCGCGGGTTAGAGAGGAGGTGGGCGATATTTGCCTTTGTGCCTGTGAAGAGATTATCCACGCAGAGCACTTCATTATTGCCTTCTAGTAGTCTTTCACATAAATGCGAGCCTAAGAATCCAGCTCCTCCTGTTACCAATATTTTTTTGCTTACCATGACTTTCCTTTGTGTGAATTAAGGTGTAGCATTATAGCTAAAATTCACTCTATATAGTCCTAGTGTTGCATTTTGGGCGACTTTGTGTAGGTGCTTTTGGTATAAAAGATAAATATATTTCTCCTCTTCTCTTATTAGCATATATTGCACATTTTGCATAAAGGCTAGGGCGCAAGATTCTATCTCTAGGCAGGATTGGTGTTGGTAGAGGGCTAGGCGATCGGTCATAAGATAGAGAATTTTAGGCTGGAAAAAGGCGATAATGTCATCTTCTCTAGTGTGCTCTTTGATGATGCGATACATCTCTAGGGCTTCTTTACTATAGACATCTTGGTGGAATTGGGCTTTAGCGCGCACATTGGGGATTATTTCTTTAAGGTCATAATATATAAAGATACATAGAGTTAAGATAAAGCTTATTTTGCATATTTGGCGTATTGTTGATTGAAGCGAAGAATCTTTGTTAGCAAGCAGTGATTGGTTTAGGGACTCTTCGGGCATAAAGCCCTTAGAATGACAAGTTGCCTCACTGGTGGTTTCTCTTTTGCCCAAAAGTGCGTGAAATCCTAAAAGTGTGTAATACACACAAAAAGGGAGCAAAACAAAGACAAATCGAAGCCCTTGCGTAAAGGGCCAGATGACATTGAGCGCAAAAACACTTGCACAAAATACCATAATCCCAAAATGTTTGTAGAAGTTTTGATATATCCCATAGCAGCAAAATGGCGCACTTAAGACTAGAGCAGCACTTGCAAGCAGGGGGAAGAAATCTTGGAAGATATTGCCATAATAAAACACATTGCCTAAAATACTTTTCACACTTAATGCCTCTAAACCCATGCTTGGGTGCCCTGCCCCGCCATTAGGGAGATATACATTCATTAAGCTATAACCGCAGATAAACACAACCATAGGCAGCACTTGCGCCCATAAAGGAGGCTGCAAGAGTGGAATCTTATAAAATCTATGTGCTAGGAGTTTAGAAATATAAAGAGAGAGGAGAATCGCACAAAAACTAAGGGGAAGGAGAATGCCATTAGAGCGGATAAGAAAGGCTACAATAAACACCGCACCTAAACTTAAGGCTGCTATAATTTGCTTTAATAATGTAGGCTTGAAACGCCCTGCGGGGGGGGGGCATAAAATATTTTTGTAAAAGAATCGCTCCTAAAAAGCCTACACACATAAAGGGTACATCACTTAAGAGGCGATTATGAAAATGCACAAAATACGGACTACACACAAAGAGCAAAGCCCCATAAATGGCAAGTTTGCGCTCCATTGTATTCTTGCAAAAGATATAAAATCCTCCCACAAAGCAGGCAAAGAAAATGAGGTTGATATATTTTAGGCTTAAGATATGCAAGCCAAAAACCTTTATGCCTAAGCTTAAAAGGAGCGGATACCCCCAAGGATAGATGATAGGACCCATTCCATCATAGGAGTTAAGCGTCATAAAAGCACTTTTTTCAATAAATTCGCTAATGCGCCCCTCATTTAAGGCAATGGCTTGCAAGAGGTATTGGGCAAAGTCGCCATTCCCTCCGTCTTCTCCACTCCAAGTTTGCCCATCGTGGAGATTGAGCGCACCTAAGATAAAGGCACTTAGGGCTAAAGTAAGTGCGATAAGAAAGTCAAGTTTGTGTTTTTGCATATTTTTCCTTATAAGTGAGGTAGAGGCTGTGAGCGGGGATATACATTAGGCTAGCCACAAAGCCAAGATAGTAAAGCACAAAGCAAAAATGCGTATGCACATAACTATGGGCTTTCCCAAAGATAAACCAGCTAAGTGCAGGGAGATAAAAGCACACTAAAAGTGCGATATAAAAGCTCTTATAGGATGTATTTTGCTCTTTTAAAATCACAAATACACAAAGGGGAAGGAGGTATTTTATGGGTTGGAAGTTAAGATATGTTTTAATCACATTAAATATGCTTGCATTGAGAGATTCTATAATCAGCGGATGAGTGAAATTCTCCCCCTTGCCTCCTATCATTCTGCGTAAAAAATCACGCTCATAAATATCCTTTAGCCCTAAGAGGAAATCCCCGCCCCCACGGATATATGTATGATATATAAATACACAAGCAAAGCCTAAAATACTAGCAAGCAAAAGGAGGAGAAATGCTAAAATACTCTTTTTAAGAGGGAGTATCTTCATGCTCGGGCAGTGAGTGTTTTTATTTAAAAGGCTATAGAGAGCGGCGATTAAAAAGGGTGAAAGTGAAAATGCCACTATGCTTGTGATAAATTCATAACTCAAACTTGCACGTAATGCCACACAGAAGCCATATCCTAGAAATAATGCCATGAGTTTCCCTCTTACTTTCTCCTTATCCCCCCCCCCGCTCATTGTGGAGAAAAGCACGAGATAAAGGCTAAAGGCACAAATAGAGGGGAGAATAAAGCTCGTAAAGGAAAAGTATAGAGAGGTATTAAATTTGATTACCCAAGGAGCAAAAAGCGAGCAGGCAAAGACCACACCAAAGCCAAGAGAGAAGATTCTTGCTATAAGCACAAGGAGCAGACTTAGAGCTGCTGCGTTTAAAAGGGCATTGATAGCATAAAGGGGTTTTAGAGTATCAAAAAATGGAGATAGGGCTTGATAAATAGCAGCATATATAAAGCCCTGCAAACCAATAGTTGAGGTATAGTGCGAAAAGGAGTGAGGTGTAATATTTTTATCTAAAATTTCAAAAGCCCCCGCCCCATAGGTGTGCTCTACACCATCTGCACTAACAAAGCTTAGCCCATAGCCTGCTAAATCATAGCCATATTTTTGGGCTAAAATCGTAGCGGGGATATGGCTCTCTACATCGATAAACACACCCCTAAAAGAGTTCGCATAAAAGAGCGCGCAAAATACCACAAAGAGCGCGAAAATACATTTGTCATAGGTTTTATACATTTTTACCCCTTGAGTGTTGGTTTATGATTGTGTGCAAGAAGCCATAACAAGGCTAAAGAATCTCCCTTTGGATTGCTAGCAAATGCTGTCCTTTTGTCATATCTTTTGTCTTCAGCCCTGAAGAATTGCTGTTGGCGACTAGTGATTCTTTTGAAGAGTCTCTAGTAGATAAAAGAGATTCTTCGGTCAGGCTACGCCTTCCCTCGTGATGCCAAAATGACGGATTCTTTAGTGATTCCCTTAGAGATTCTTCGCAATGCTTAGAATGACAAGTTAAGAACGTCTCCAGTGTTTCTCTTAAAGAGTCTTTAGCAGACAAGAGCAATTCTTCGCCTTTACTTCGCGCTCCCCCAAGAGCTAACAAAACTTTGTTGCCACTTAGAGTTTCTTGCTTACTCAAGGCATAGTAGCTTATATAGGCTGCATTGCTGGCTTTATTTGTAGTGCCATTATTGATTGCTCCCATGCGTTATGCCCTCCGTTTTATCTTCTGCCTTGCCCTCTTGGTAGTCATAATCTGTGTTGATATGCCATAAATCTACATTTTTCCCTAAGATTTTCTCTGCACATTTTAGCCCCATAAGTATGCTATGGTCTTGGTTATTGTATTTAAAGCTCCCATTGCGCCCGATGAAATAGCAATTTTCAAAACTTTCTAGGGCTTGATAGATTTTATGCAAGTCTTCTTTATAGCCACTTGTATAGACGGGATAGCTTTTGTGTAATCTTTTGACATACGCGCGCTTTAGGGCTTGAGGGCTAGCTATGAGTTTGGAATCTAGCAAATCTTGCTTTGCTATATGAATGAGGGCTTTATCTTCTAGCTTATAGATGGCTTCATCATCATTTGCCCAATATTCAAGGCATAAAATCGCCTCATTTTTGCCACATCTAAGCCCCGCACTCCAATTTGCAAAATTAGTAATCCTGCCTGTTTTGGCATTAGGACTATGTACATAAATCCAATTATCCTCAAATTTAGCTTGCTTTGCCTCTACCTCGATATAGACTAAAATCGTATTGCGAAATTTGAGCTTACTTGCTAGGGCTTTAATCTCTGGCTCTAGCTCATCTAAAGAGCATACCATTTCATCAAAAGGCGCGCTTGAGATGATAATATCCCCCTCAACAATGCCCTTATTGGTGAGGAGTGCCTTTGCCTTTTTATTGTGTGTTTGTATGCCCTTCACTTGAGTGTTTGTGTGTATCTTGCCTCCTAGCGCGATAATAGCTTGTGCCATATTTTCATACACGACCCCGCAGCCCTTGCTTGGGTAGCTAAACTCATCAACTAAAGTTTTGTGTTTTTCACCGCCACCGCTTAAAAAGGCACTTTTGATTGCCTCATAGAGATTTAAGCCCTTAATTCTCTGTGCGGCAAAATCGCTATCTAGCTCGCTGCACGCTATCCCCCAGAGCTTTTCTGTGTAGGATTTGAAAAATATGCTATAGAGCCTATAGCCAAAGGCATTTGCTACCCAAGATTCAAAGCTATTGCCCTTAAAGGGGGCTATTTTAGCCCTTAAATAGCTTAGCACGCAAAGCCCGGAGTTTATAAAGCCTAGCTTAAAAAGCGCATCAAAACCACGCAAAGGATAGTAGAAAAATTTATGATTATAAAAGATACGTGTTAAGCGCGATATGCGCTCATATTCGCCATTTGTGTGCTTATGCCAAAAGTCATTTAAATGCTTATCTTTACTAAAGAATCTATGCGGTCCTAAATCCACGATTTGCTCAAATATGTTGAAAGATTTGCTCATACCCCCTACGCAATGCTCACTCTCAAATATCTCCACACTATAGCCCTCTTGGGCTAAGATTCTCCCCGCACTTAGCCCCGCAGGACCAGCCCCGATGATTAAAACCTTTTTCATCTTATCTCCTTTAGTATCTTGGGTTTGTATGCCATCTCAAGGCAGTTTGGATAATATTTTCTAGGTTAAAATGCGCCCTCCAGCCTAAAATCTCCCGCGCCCTCTCACTACTTCCTATTAAAACCGCAGGGTCGCCCTCTCTTTTGGGCTTTATGCTGTAGTTGAGTTTGGTATGGGCATATTTTTCTATAGCTTTTATGACTTCAAACACAGAGTAGCCTTGATTATTGCTGAGATTAAAGGCTTGATTTGCCCCGCCATTTAAGCAATAAGAGAGTGCTAAAATATGGGCTGCACCTAAATCATCTATATGGATATAATCGCGCACGCAACTGCCATCTTTGGTATCCAAATTGCCCCCATAGACTTCAAAGCCCTCCCTTTGCTTTAGCGCACTTTGTATGATTATGGGGATAAGATGTGTCTCTGGATGGTGAGATTCCCCAAGGTTAAATAGATTACTAGCCCCTGCGGCATTAAAATAACGCAAAGCACAAAAACGTAATCCATAAGCATGGGCAAAATCTTTTAGCATTTGCTCAATGACAAGCTTTGTGTAACCATAAGGATTAATGGGATTTTGGGGGTGGAGCTCATTTATAGGGAGGCTAAGGGGGTTGCCATAAGTGGCACAAGTGGAGCTAAAGATAATGTTTTTACAATTCCCCTTAAGCATAGCTTGGAGGAGATTTAATGTGGAGGTGATGTTATTTTCATAATACTTAGCGGGGTTTGCTACACTCTCGCCCACATACGCAGAGGCAGCAAAATGCAGCACACAAGAGATATTGTAGGTAGAGAAGATTTGTTTTAGGGTATTTGTATCACTTAAAGAGGCTTGGACAAAGGTCGTATTGGCACAAGATTGCGCACAAAGATTGTATTTATCCCCCCCCCCCGTTAAAAATTCGCTCTAAGTGGCTTAAAAATGTGAGTGCGAGGGGAGAGATGGTATCTAGCGGGGCGAATTCAAGTGCGGCTTTATGCCCGAGGCTAAGATTATCTAGCACGATGGTTTTTATATTCAAGGTATTAAGGAGGGCATTTGTAACCGAGCCAATATAGCCGGCACCTCCTGTGATAAGGATTGTCATTATACTCCTTGTTGGATAAGTTTTACTTAGGGCTTAAGCCCAAGTATTTTTATCAAGTATTTTTATAAGGAACTAATAGCGATTCTACCTTATGATTCTGAACTTTTCCTAAGAGGGCAGAAGAGGGGGCAAAACATCTCCACTAGAATCAGTAAATGCTGTATTTTGCTATCACAAACCCCCGCTAATCTCTTTTAGAAATTAACGACTTTCTGTTTGTTATGTCTTTGGCAAAGCCGAAGAATTGCTGTTATTTTTCTAGTAGCTCGTTTAGGAATGTTTCGGGCATAAAGCCATCAATATGACAAAATGGCAGATTTTCTAGTAGTTTTTACAATCGATTCTTTGTCCTTGCTAGGGCTGACAAAATTTCCCTTGCTTTGAATTTGGTTTTAACATTATGGGGGCTTAATTTAAGCGCGATACCTTACAATGTTTAGAATTTAAGTTAGCTTAAGCTAAAATCCTGCCACTAAGCACTACACAAAGGGAAATAGCGATGATTGATTTTACACTTTTAGAAAATGAAGATTTTAAGGAAGATTCCGTGCGGGAGGTTATCATCACGCCGCTTTTAAGCGCTCTTAGCTTTAAGGAGAGAAATTCAAAAAGCCCCTTTGAAATAGCCAGAAGCCCTAAACTTACAAGCCCCACGATTCTAGGAAGTAATACAAAAACCACTCTCTCAAGCTATCCTGATTATGTTTTATATTTGCACAATAAGCCTCATTGTGTGTTAGACGCAAAAGCCCCGAGTGTTGATATAAATTCTTCAAGTAAGGCTGAAGCACAAGCCTTTTATTATGCGATTAATGCTGAAGTTAAAGCCCCATTTTATGCACTTTGTAATGGTAAGAGTTTCACACTTTTTGAAACCAATGGTCGGAGTTTATTAGCAGAATTTTTATGTGAAGAGCTTTTTAGCAATGACTTTGATAATACACATTTTGCACTTTTGAAGCAATATCTCACTACTTTCATAGAATCTTTACGACAGGCTTTAAGTGGAGATTCTAAAAAGCCTAAAAAAAGTGATGAGTGGTATTTAAACAGGGAATTGCCTAAGCCAATCTTAAATCCTAAAAAACAAGCCAAAGAGCATTTGGGAGATGATGTTATCGCCCTTGTGCTTAATCACGCGGAAGCTTTGATAGCTAGAGACAATGGAGTGAGCTTAGAGGAAATCCATAATGAAATCGCTATTAAGGGCTTGGAGTTAGGCTTTTTACATCAATTAGGCAAGGATTATGCAGATTTAACGCCTTTAATTAACATACATTTTGACCTTGATGAAGAGAGCGGGAAATATCATATCAAAAAAGGGCAGAAATTTAAAAGCCACGCTATCCCTTTGGAGCTAAGGACAAGGTATTTTCTGCTCTCCTATTTGCGTGGGGCAAAAAGACAGGGCAAAAAGGCTTATTTTGATGATATATGTCTTGAAATAATTCCATTACTTAAAAATGGCGTAAGTCCAAGTAAGGATTTTATAAGAGAAATTTTAAGCGAAATTGCTACCCCCAATAAAGAAACGGGTGAATGGAAACTCAAAGACAAGAAAGGCATACAGGGGAGTTTTGACTTATGATGAGCGAAGAAGAATTAATGAAGAAGAATGAATTAGGCTAAACAAAATTTTAGAATCCAAAACAAAGGAGCAAAAATGGTAGAGCGATATGCACGTGAGGAGATGAAACAACTTTGGGATATGAATGCCAAGTATTCTGCGTGGCTAGAAGTGGAAAAGGCACTGGTGAAAGGCTGGAATCGCTTAGGGCTAATCCCAGATAGCGATTGTGAGAAGATTTGTAAAAATGCGCGCTTTGACATTGCGCGTATTGATGAAATTGAGGCAGTTACAAAGCATGATTTAATCGCCTTTACCACCAGTGTAGCTGAATCTTTAGGTGAAGAATCGCGCTGGGTGCATTATGGCATTACTTCAAGTGATTGTATCGATACGGCTGTGGCATTACAAATGCGAGATTCGCTAAAAATCATCATTGAAGATGTGAGGCTTTTAACCCAAGCCATTAAAAAGCGCGCTTATGAGCATAAGGATACGCTAATGGTCGGGCGCAGTCATGGCATACACGGAGAGCCCATTACCTTTGGGCTTGTGTGTGCGATTTGGTATGATGAGCTTTGCAGGCATATAAAGGCTTTGGAATCAACACTAGAGGTCGTAAGTGT
This sequence comes from Helicobacter marmotae, assembly GCF_003364255.1. Classification (GTDB taxonomy): domain Bacteria; phylum Campylobacterota; class Campylobacteria; order Campylobacterales; family Helicobacteraceae; genus Helicobacter_C; species Helicobacter_C marmotae. The sequence continues at coordinate 103,435 of NZ_NXLR01000001.1, read as the reverse complement.
GGGGCAGCTAAGTGGCGCAATGGGGAATCTCGCCCATACGCCACTAGAGCTAGAAGAGCTTGTGTGCGAGAGTTTGGGGCTTAAGGCGGCAAAGGTCAGTAATCAGGTGATTCAACGTGATAGATATGCAAGGCTAATGAGTGATTTAGCGCTTCTTGCAAGCTCTTGTGAGAAAATTGCTGTGGCGATTCGGCATTTGCAGCGCACAGAAGTATATGAGGCAGAAGAATACTTTGAGAGTGGGCAGAAAGGCAGCTCTGCTATGCCCCATAAGCGTAACCCGGTGTTAAGTGAGAATATCACAGGGCTTTGTAGAATCATTCGCTCCTATGCCCTGCCTGCTATGGAGAATGTCGCCCTTTGGCATGAGAGGGATATTAGCCACTCAAGTGTCGAGCGATTTATCTTGCCTGATAGCTTTATCACTACAGATTTTATGCTTCATCGCCTTAAGGGCTTGGTGGAAAAGCTTGTGGTATATCCTAAAAATATGATGAAAAATCTTAATCTTACCGGTGGATTGGTGTTTTCTCAAAGAATCTTGCTTGAGCTCCCTAAAAAGGGCATAAGCCGCGAAGATTCCTATAAAATCGTGCAAAGAAATGCGATGAGGGTATGGGAAGATTTGCAAGAGGGCAAGCCAGCGGTGAATGAAAAGGGCGAGAGTTTGTATTTGCAATATTTGCTGAGTGATACTGAACTTGTGGGCTTAATTGGAGAAGCGGCGATTAAAGAGTGCTTTGAGTTTAGCTATTATACAAAGAATGTCGGGGCGATCTTTCAAAGGGTTTTTGGCGAGTAGGGGAGTGCTTCTATGGGGCTAAACTTGCTTGTCTTAGCCCCCGCTAGGAGCTGAAGAATTGCTTTTAAAATTATTAACGACTTTCTGTTTGTCATGTCTTTGGCAAAGCCGAAGAATTGCTGTTGGCGACTAGTGATTGGTTTGTGAATTCTTAGGTCAGGCTTTGCCTTCCCTCGTGATGCCAAAATGGCTGCCTTTCTAGTGATTCCTTTAAAGAGTCTTTAGCTGATAATGGAGATGTTTTGGGCATAAAGCCCTCAACATAACAAAATGGGTTAGAGTGACAAAACAAACAATTGTCATTCTGAGGGCGGGCGTAGCCCAACCGAAGAATCTCTAAAGGAATCACTAGTCGCCAACAGAGATTCTTCGGCTTTTGTAAAGCCTCAGAATGACAAAATAATTTCCCTTGCGGGTAGCCAAGTTTGTCATTCTGAAGGAGTGAAACGACTGAAGAATTGCTTTTGAAATCTTTTAGGGATTCTTCGGGCTGTGCCTACTAGAGCTGATAAAATAACCTCCTTTACAGGTTGAGTTGAGGGGGCAAGTGTAGTTTATCGCTAGGCTAAAGGCTAGATTCTTAGCATATATTGCTCATTTTGTGATTTTTGTGAATCTATGCTTACCGGGACTTTATAGAGCTCACTTAGGCTTTGGCTATTTAGCATATCTATTTTTGTGCCAAAGAGGGCGTTAGTTTGCGTGTGGTGTGGCTCTAGCTTGTGGAGTAAGAGCACTTTGTGCGAGAGATAGGCGGCGTGGTTAGGGAAGTGGGTATTAAGAATAATGCTGCATTCTTTTAAGGATTTTAGGCATTCAAGGATAGTCTTTTGATTAAAGAAATCTAAATTTGATTCTGGCTCATCGAGGATAAGGATTTGCGGCTCTTTGACTAAAGCGCGTGCAAACATTACCATTTGCAGCTCTCCGCCGCTTAAACTCGCACAATTTTTATGCTCTAAATGCAGAAGATTAAGCCACTCTAAAGTCTCCCTTGCTTTTAAATAATGCGTTTTACTTGGCTTAAAATTGACAAAGGCATTTAAGCCCAAAGCTACCATATCAAGCACCTTGAAATCAAACGCCAAACCCTTACTTTGAGGCACATAGGAGAGAATCTGCCATAATTGCTTGTGAGAATAGCAAGAGATGGGCTTATCTTGCAAGCGCACTTCCCCACTTTGGGGCTTTAAAAACCCAATTAAGCATTTTAAGAGTGTAGTTTTCCCCGCGCCATTGCAGCCTAGAATGCTTAATACCTCTCCTTTTTGTAGCGTAAAACTAATATTTTTTAGAATCTGCCTTTTTTGAGCACTATAAAAATTAAGATTATTGACACAAATCATACTCTGCCTACCTTTTTACGCAAGATGTAGATAAAAATAGGTGCACCTACAAGGGACGTGAGGATAGAAATAGGGATTTGCTCAGAAGAGATTGTACGTGATAGGGTATCAATACCCATAAGAAACAAAGCGCCAAAAAATGCACTTAGCGGGATAAGCTTTGAATTCTCATTCCCTACTAAAAGCCGTGCGATATGAGGCACAAGCAGCCCCACCCAGCCAATGACCCCGCATATACTTACACTGCAGGCGACAATAAGCGTGCTTGCAAAGATAAGGCTAAAGCGCAACAGCGGGAGATTTGCCCCTAGAGATTTTGCCTCATCATCTTGCAGGCTTAGGATATTTAGCTTCCAAGAGAGTATAAAAATAATGCCACTGCCTAGCATTATGCCAAGCAAGCTATAAGCTACATGAGATTCTAAACTTATATCAAGTGAGCCTAAAAGCCAATACGTGATAGTAGGGAGGGTATCTTGAGGGTCGGCTATGTATTTAAGTATGCCAAGCAAGCTTGAAAATAGCGCGCTTATGATGATACCGCTTAGAATCATCGTGGTGGTTTCATAAGGGATAAGCTTGTTATACCCTAAAGCCACTACGAGTATCAAAGAGCAGATTCCAAAAGCAAAGCCAATAATACCAATAAAAGCGACATCTAAGCCTAAAAGTAAAGCTAAGCACGCCCCAAAGCCCGCAGCATTGGTAACGCCTAAAATATCAGGGCTAGCTAAAGGATTGCGAAAGAGACTTTGAAATGCCCCGCCCGCTAGGCTTAAGCCCGCCCCTACAATAATGGCTAAAATCACACGTGGCAAGCGAAAGTTAAAGATAATATTATGATGAATATCTTCTCCCTCCCCTAAAAGGGTGCTCATAACATCACTCATACTGATAAAGTAGCGCCCAAGGCTTAGACAAAGAAGCGCACACAAAAGGAGGGCAAGTCCTCCTAGTGTGTATAAACTTACAAGCAATAATCCGGGCTTTTTAAGCCATTGCATTAATAATTCCACACATATTTAATGAATACATTTCTACCGGGCTCAACTAAGGGGTTAGTAAGTGCCCTATCCCTTGAGATATTTTCTACCACTACGGGGTTTCGCCCAACTACATCAAAGCAATTATTGATGCCAGCTAAGAGCTCCATATTGGCTAAATCTGCCCTAAATCCCCCTAGCTTAAGTCCTAAGAGAATATCTGTCATAGTATAAGCTGTGGTTTTTCGCTCTTCACTCTCATCTATGCGCGTTTTTGCCCCATAAGCTCTTTGCTTGAGGTTGAAGTAAAATTTACGGGCATTGTATTGTAAGGTGATTTGCCCATAAAGTGGGGCGAGATAGGCAAGGGGCTTTTTGTCTGTGAGATTCTGCCCATAGTTATATGCACCCGCATAGACAAGGGTTAATCTATCATCTAAAAAGCTATGCCTGCCCTCTAGCTCTGCACCTGCGATTTGGGCTTTACCTATATTTTCATAGCGATATAAGCCATTTGTCGTGGTGATAGTGGCATTTTGATAGGAGCTTAAGGCTAGCATATCAGTATAGTGGGTATAGAATCCTATAAGAGACATAAAGTGATTTTCGCTTTGGAATCTAAAGCCAAATTCCACACTTTGGGAGTATTCGGGCTTGATGAGTGGATTTGCTATGGTAAGCGTGGAGCTCCCGCTTGGCGTGGTTTGCATACGCGAGCTAGCAGCGGGGGCTTTGAAATTATGGCTTATATTAATGACATTGCTTATATAGTCATTTAAGAATAATACAGAGCCTAAAGCCCCAGTAATGGCGCCATTGTGGATAATGCTATGCTCATCTAAGAGTTTTGCAGATTCTATGGCGATTGCTTGATCGTTAGCGATATTTGATATTTCTGTGGTGGATTTGCTTTTAGATATGGTGGTTAGCACATAATCCCCTCTTAATGAAGCAGAGAGTAGCCAAGAGGGGAGGGCTTGGAAATCATCTTTAATAAAAAGTGCAAAGTCTGTGCTCGTAGAGGGGCGATTGGTGGTGTTAGTCGCGTTATTTGTAAGATTAATTTGCCGCACTTTTGTAGGAGAGATAGCACTCTCAAACTCCGCTCCATATACGAGATTATGCGATCCTAAGAGGCTATAGTAAATAAGCCTCCCGCCAAAGTAGTTATTATCAAAGACTTCTTGGTGGATATTGGCATTATTAAAGGCAGAGCGGTTATTCCAAATATCTGTATCCCAATGGCGATAATACAAATATGCCTCCATAGAATCTGCAAAGCCTAAATCTAAAACTTTAGCCCCCGCTCTTAAGTAATACTCGGCTATAGGGTCTTCACTCATATAGATTCCATAGCTTGAGCCCGGAGCCGCTCCCAAGCCCCCTGCGCGATGAGATTCTACCCTAGTGGCTCGCCCTTGAGTGTAGTAGCGCACATTATTATGGCTATAGCCGATGTTAAAATCTAGCCCATAGTAGTTAAATGATGAGTTTTTCGCCTTTTTGGAGCCATTTTCTTTCAATGGGGTTGTGTAATCACTAGCGGTTTTTGCGCTTAAGCCTATAAGCATATCCCAGCCGCCCCCTCCGCCTAATACTTCTAGCCTGCCGCCAAAGAGATTATTCACACTGCCATATTCTAATGCCCGAATCCTCGCTGTGGCTTTGAAAGATTCACCTTGGAGATTGTAGTGTGAAGTGCGGGAGCGGAAGTTGATAACGCCATTTTGCGCATCACTCCCCCAGAGTGAGCTTGCTGCCCCGCGTAAGACTTCTACACTCTCAAAAGCATAGGGATCAAAGGTATTAAACTCTAAAGTGCTGCGTCCAGAATAGCGCACACCATCGATCATTACAATAGAACGTTGGGCATTGCTATTTTGCCCTCTAAAGGTGATTTGCCCATTAATGCCCCCAGAGCGTGAATACACAATGCCCGGGACAGATTCTAAAACACTTTGGATATTACCCGTGCTACTTTTGAGTAAAGCCTCTTCGTTGATGATACTAATTTGCGTGCTTTGCAATTCTAGCGGGAGCTCGCTCATTGCCGCTTGGGCTTTGATAACAGATTTTTGAAGTTTCACTTCTTGCATATCTTGCGTTGGCTCAGATTCTGCCAATAGAGGCAGATGAATTGCAAGAAGTGCAATATAACTTAAATGGTATTTCATAACAGAACCTTTCTTATTAAAATTTAAAAATAGGAATAACTATTGTATTAAAAAAAAAAAACGATACAATAGCTTTTTCAAAGATTAATAAAAATAAGAATATAAGGAGCAAAGATGAGTAAAAGTGAAGTAGGCAAGTGTATGGAAGAATCGATGGGAGAGATAGGAGAAGTAAATAGTCGTTTAGAGAACCTTTATCAATATGAAAAACTCCAAGATTTTGGCAAGATTGCTTATATTGAAAGCGGGCTTTTAGGTATGAATAGCATAGGGGATAACTTTTTGTATAGAAACATCTTAACCCATGTGGATTTATATGAGGAATTTCATAAACTTGATTTAAGACAATTTAGCGCCATAGTGCTGCCTATGGGTATAGATGAGTATTATCTCTCTTTTTTCAAAAATAAGATTTTGCATTATTTAAATGCTGGAGGCGTGCTACTCTCTTTTATGAGCGATTTTATGCGTATTTTGCCCTTTAGTAGCGGCTATATCCAAAGCCAAACCCCCATAAGGGAGCGTGTGGTGAGATTTGCTAAAAGCAAGGCAGCAGAAGAGATTTTTCAAGGCGTGAGCGAATATGATATAAATCATCGGCGCGGGGTCAAAGGGTTTTTTAACCGCGGATATTTTGATATGAGTGCCTTTCCCCATACGTTTGAGCCTTTATTAGAAGATAGCGATGGGCAATGTGTGGGCTATATTGATAGAATCTCCACTGCGGGCATTATCTTAAGTGCGGCAAATGCGGATTTGCTAGGTTTTGGGCTTTTTGATAACACAACAGCTAGAAAAATGGGATTAAATTGCTTAAAATGGCTTGAGGGCGAGCTTTTGGAGAAAGATTATAAGACTTTAAGAATGAATGCTCCTGCATATAAGATTATGCAAAAGCCCAATTTAGCCCCTTGCGGGTTTTTAGACTTTAGGGCAAATAAAAGTAGCCAACATCTCTCAAACCCCAAGCTTAAAAATGCCATAATCACCGGTGGTAGTGCCTTTCACGCGCATTTTTTTAGCAATAAAAATGCCAAATATGCTAACTTTTTCTCCCATAGGGCGCATTTTTTACACATAGGGGATATGGATTTTAATACATTTGATTACATCACTTTAAGCTCGCGCTTAAATGTGAAATACCTCTTAGCGCATAAGCAAAAATTTGTAGATTATCTCAATAATGGCGGGCATATTGTGTCTTTTGGCGAAGTGAGGGGGGATTATCTGCCTAATATTATTTGGAAAGATTATCCCGTGAATTTCTGGTGGTGGTTAATACCCGGGGCAAATATGCCTCTTTATGCCCTAGAGAATGGGCAAAAATGCACAGAGCGCACTTCAAGCGGGCTTTTTAGTAAGATTCCCACTTCTGTGGCAAAGTGGCATTACCATGGGGCGTTTTACCCGCCTAAAAACGCACAAAGTATTTTAGTCAATGAGCTTGATGAGAGTATTATCTATAAGGATAATAATTTTAAAGGCAATTTGTATATTACTTCTTTAGATCCGGAGTTTCACTTAGGGCAGGGCTTTATGCCAACTACTGAACCATTTTTTGATGCGTTTATGGCTTGGGTGGAAGAGGATTGCTTTAAAGATTCTTTGAAGGATTCTTTCAAAGAGGAGGGTAAATGAGGGGTGTTAAAATTTTTATTTTCATCTGCATTGTGCTAGGAGGGCAAATAGTAGCAAATGAACACCAAAAGCCTAAAAATATAGTGATTGCTGGGGGTATGTGGCCCCTGCCATCTTTAATTATGCTTTTAGAGGGGGGTACAAGCTCTCTTACATATATCCCTAAAGCAAGTAAAAATGCACTCAAAGCGAGCTTTATGTATGAGCTTTTCCCTGAAATTGCTGCATTAGCATCTGGTGAAAATGAAAATATTGAAGAGCTTTTAAAGCTAAAGCCGGATTTATTTATCTGCCATAGTGCTAACCTCAAGCTCTGCCAGCAAATGAAAAAAACGCATATCCCCACGATAGAAATGAGTGTGAATACATGGGATTATAATTCTTATGAGACGCTTCAAGGCTGGCTTGAGGTGATAGCCCCGATTTTAGGTAAAGAATCTAGGGCAAGGGCATTTTTGAGATTTACTAAAAGTGTGGAAGAGGATATAGCCAAAGAAGTAGCCACGCAGGAAAGTAAGCCACGAGCGATGATTATACATTTTGCTGAAAGTGAAAAGTCTTTTATGTGTGGAGGGATTTTTGCGGATTATCTTTTAGAAAAAAGCGGGGCAGAGAATGTGATAGAGAGTAAGAGTATCGCTAAAGTGAGCTTGGAGGAAATCTATAGGCTTAATCCCGATATTATTTATATCAATAATTTTAACACGCTTATGCCCGAAGATATTTTGAACTCTCCACTCTGGGGGGTAGTGAAGGCTGTGCAAGATAAAAGGGTGTATAAATTCCCGCTAGGGAGCTACCGCCCATTTGCTCCTAGCCTTGATTTGCCCATTTTGCTTACTTGGCTCTATACGCATAATCACCCAAAAAGTTCAAAGGATATAAATCTTATTAACTTTGCTCAAAATTTTTATAAGCAATATTTTGATATTTCTCTTAGCTTCGAGCAGGCTAGGGGGATATTTAATCCCAAAAAAGAGGCAGGGCTAGTGAAGTGAAGTTATTAAGTCTTATGGAGCATAAAGTGGGGGGCGAAGAATCTCTCTTTGAATCACTGATGATTCTCCATTTTTGTCATGTCTAGAGGGAGAGAATCGACCCGAAAAATTCACGCGGGCGACTAGTGATTCCTTTAGAGATTCTTCGGTTGGGCTACGCCCGCCCTCAGAATGACAAAGTAACTGCCTTTCTAGTGATTCCCTTAGAGATTCTTCACTCCCTAGCAGGGGTTGGTGATGACAAAGTGGCAAATTTCCTAAAAGCTTTAGGTGTAACAAAATAGGCGGTTTATTGCATTCAAGCAACAAACTTTTAAGCTTGAGATTCAATGAGTTGAAGGAGGCTTTTTGCGTTATTAAATTCATTTGGCTTTGAAGGGGTTTGCCCCCATTTAGCGTGCAAATAGGGAATCTTAGCATTTTTAGCAGCGCCCTCATCTTTAGCTCCATTGCCTACAAAAATACTTTTAGCATAAGGGGCTTTTTGCAAAATAATATCTATCATCATCGGGCTTGGCTTAGATTGTATATTGGGAGCTGAGCCTATGATAAAGTCAAAAAAGTGAGCGATTTTGTGGGCAGAGAGAATGGGGAGCAATTCATCATCTGGTGCATTAGAGGCAATGGCTAGGAAGTAATTTCGGCTTTTGCATTCATCTAAAAGCCATATCACATCATCAAAAAGTTTAGAATCTTCTCTATAGGCTTTATGAAAATATGGCTCAAACCCAACCTTATAGCTAGGGTGGGCAAAACTATCAAGTTCATAAAAAATCTTAGGGCAGGAAAGGGTGGGCGTGTGCAAAACGTATTTAATATAGTCGTTTTCTAATGGAGGGAGTTGCTTATCTTTGCGGATTTCATTAATAGCTCTACATATCGCATTTTCACTATCAATCAGTGTGCCATCCATATCAAAGATGATATTTTGCATATTTGTCCTTTGGAGTGAGTTTATACATTGCAATTTTACTTTGTTATATCTTTACTCTCAAGGCTCCATAAAAGGGAGGTAAAATCTCTAACTTGTTTGAGCGGTGGGTATAAAGTGAGTTTTAAGGATTTTTGGCTAGAATGCTGTCTTTATTTGTGCTCGTAGCTCAGCTGAATAGAGCAACAGGTTGCGGTCCTGTAGGTCGGGGGTTTGAATCCCTCCGAGCACGCCATACCCCGTCCATATCCCCTAATGTATCTTTGGAAATCAAAGCCTAAATTTTATAATAAATCTCAAGCTCTTTTAGTCTCTTGCAGCACGTAGATATGCAGGCACATCAAGCTCATTATCAAATAAGCCATGCTCTTCTTTGAAACTTGAAGAAACAACGCGGAATTGTGTATTGAAATTTTGCATAGCTTCATTTTGTGATGTTGCTGGAGTGAGCTTATTTTCCTCATTTTGAGGTGCTACAAGCTCCTTTTCAAATCCTGTAGCAATGACTGTGACGCGTATATAATCTTGCGGGAGTTCAGGGTTTTCATCTATGCCTTGAATAATATCTGCGCCTTCTTCTGCGAGCTCTTCTATCGTTTTTAGTGCTTCAGCAAGCAGAGGCATAGGGTAATTTGGGTGAGCCTCATAATATACAATCACGCCCTTTGCGCCTTGAATGGAGATGTTATCAAGTAAGGGAGATTCTATAGCTAACTGCATAGCCCTAACTGCGGCATACTCACCTGTTTCCTCGCCAATACCCATAAGAGCTAAGCCTTTATAGCTCATAACCGTTTTCACATCAGCAAGATCCACATTCATACCGCGGCTATGTTTTAATATCATATTAGACATACCATTTACCGCTCTAGCAAGCACTTCATCAACGATTTCTAGCGATTCTCTATGCCCTTTTGTTGGAGGAATGATAGAGAGCAATCTCTCATTGGGAATTACTACAATGCAATCACTCTCTGCTTTGAGTTTTTGCAAGCCATCTTCTGCAAGTTTCGCACGTTTCTTGCCCTCTGATTTAAATGGCTTTGTTACCACAGCAATGGTAAGGGCGCCTATCTCTCTAGCGGCTTTGGCAACCACTGGTGCAGCTCCCGTGCCTGTACCGCCCCCAAGTCCAGCAGAAACAAACACCACATTTGAACCGCTCAAAGCCTTTTTAATCTCTTCATATGTCTCTAGTGCAGCTTCTTCCCCTACTTCAGGTCTCATACCTGCGCCAAATCCCCCTGTGAGCTTCGCTCCAAGAATCATTCGAGTTTCAGCCTTTGCTGCTTGTAAATCCTGCATATCTGTATTTGCCGCAACAAGTCGCACTGATTTATGTGGGGTTGTCCCTGCTAGATGACTTATCATATGTGAGCCACCACCACCTACGCCAATAACCGTAATCACCACTCCTCTGACACTTGGCTGAACTTCTTGAATATCTATGACATTTTCCATATTTTTCTCCTAAAATAATTGACTCACCCATTTATAGAATCTTACAAAAAGATTATTATGTTTATCCTCTTTGGAAGTCCTAATTTCTGACAAATCATCAATTTGCGTAATTTTTAAACCCAATGTATGCTCTTTGGCATTATCCAAGCTAATATTATGTATGCCCTCATCTGTGGCTATCGTACTTTTTTTATAGAGAATCTTTTTATCATAATTTAGCTCATAATTTGTATGTTGCCCCGCACCATGCAATATTAACCCCACTGCTGTAGCCCCATCTGTGCCCTTTAGGCGGTCAAAAAGCCCATCGACATGAGCGGGCTTGGAGATTCTCACTGGTTTAAGAAATATATTTGAAGCATACTCCTGCAATCCATCAAGATTAGCCATACCGCCTGTAAGCGTGATACCCGCACCAATTTTATCTTTTAAATCGCTTTTTTCAATACTTTTTGCGAGGAGTTTTAGCGTTTCTTCAACGCGTGCAGAGAGCACTGCATGGATATTTTCTAATAAAACGGGTTGTGTTTCTTTATTGTTGCCTGTCATAAGCGTAATTTGTAGAGATTTTTGCTTATCTGCCTCGCTCAAAATAAGCGATCCGTATTGTGTTTTAATCTCTTCTGCTACGCTTGGGTGAGTATTAAGTGCCATGGCTAAATCCATGGTGATATTATTAGAACCCACACTTAAGAAATCACAATAACGCATAGAATGCCCGCTATAAATCATCAAATCACAAGTTTGCCCACCCATATCTAAGCATGCCACACCGAGCTCTTTTTCTTCATCGCTTAAGACTGCAATTGAAGAAGCATAGGCACTAAGAATGATATTTTCAATCTCTAATCCAGCCTCACGTACGGCACGTTTGAGATTTTCAAGGGAAGTCTTTTTGGCTATTACAATATGTACAAAAGCTTCTAAACGCGAAGCACTCATACCCATAGGGTCTTCTGCATAGCTCTGTCCATCGAGTCGAAACTCATAAGGCAGGGCATGAATAAGCACATAACCTTCTGGCATATCCGCATTGTGAATGGCTGCTTGTATCACGCGATGAATTTCATTAAGCCCAATCTCATTGTTTGAAACATTCACAACCGCACTTTCACGGATACTCTTTGTATAAGCTCCAGAGAGTGAGATAATCGCCTTATCAACTTGCTCTCCGGCAACCATTTTGGCATCATTTACAGCATGACGTATTGCCATTGAAGCTTGTTCAATATTGGTAATAGAACCTTTACGCACGCCCTCAGACTTTTGCATACCTGTGCCAACAATATGTGGAATACCATCATCTTTAATCTCGGCAATAATGGCACATATTTTCGTGCTACCGATGTCAATACCCAAAATAATTCGACTCAATTTTAACCTCACTTGCTCACATCAATATACATAGTAGTTTTATACATTTTATTAAGATACTCTATTAAGGCATCATGGATTGCTCCCATTTTAGCATTTTTGACCAAGGTATCGCCTTTATCCGGGGTGAAATATGTCTGCTCCAATACGCGATACAATACTACCTTATCGTCAAAAAGCACATAACCGCTTGGATTACGCGAATGAAAAACTTGAGAGAGAAAAGAGGATTTTTCATTCTCATTAAGCGTAAGTATAGCATTTTGAGAGAATCTATTGACAAAACCAATGTCTGTCCCTACGAAGTTTTCCATTTGTTCTTTGGCAAGCAGAGTAAGCCCTTCTTTGGCTTTGTGATGTTTATACATTACTTTTACAGAATCTTTGGCTTCTTCAAAAGTTTGGTTGATACTTTCTTTTTTGCCTAGAAGTTTTAAGGTTACAAAGCCCCCATCAGTCTCAATAGGTTGTAAAACCTGCCCCACTTGAGCGGCTTTCATATCTGCTACTACTAAATCTATACCACGTTTTATAAAAAACCCTTCATTTTCTTTAATAATGCGTTTCTCGCCATTTTTGCTGCCATTTTTTAAATCCCGATATTCTCTTTTTGCAGCCCTTTCTGCTTCTAGCTTTTGCACATCGTGAGTAAGCTTAGACATACTTTGCTCTATGCTCATTAAATGACCATTTTCATCAAGATAATCACTTTTAAAATTTTCATAATGCTCTTGTAATGCTTCTTGTGTAGGGTGCTGAGCGCTAAAGGGCACGAAGATATATTCAATCTCAAATTCCATAGGAGTTTTCCACTGCTCTGCATTTAACTCCCAAAATGCCCTCATTTCTTGCTCATCAATATTTGTTTTAATTTGGCTTATGGGGATAATTTTTACCATAAGTCTATCGTTTATTCCATATGCCATCTCTAAAGTATGCTCCTCTAAAGGCGTTACAAAGCTAGGTACGCCATTGACATTCACCAATCCCAAAAGCTTTTGCACAAGGAGTTGGTTACGTACATCTTCTTCAAACTCACTTGTGCTCATTCCTATTTGCTTTAAAAAGGCTTTATAAAGCTCCGGGCTAAAATTCCCTTGCTCATCTACTTGTACTTTCGCATCAATAATAGCTTGAGCCACTTCATTATCGCTAACCATTAAGCCTAAATCATGTGCAAAATTGCGTAACTGCGCTTGTTGGATAAGCCCTCGAAGTGCGATTTGAGGTATGCCTAGCTGCCTTGCTTGAGCTTCATCAATCATATCGGCACTTTGGAATAAAGCCCCATATTCTCTCAAAGTCGCATTATATGCCCTCTGATATTCAGGTATACGTATATCTATCTCGCCTACTCGTGCGATTTTATCATTACTTAAGCTAAATCCATAAGAACCCCAATTTACCATTCCAGCACCTATAAATGCGATGGCGCTCACCCAAATAGTGATAATGAGCCATTTCTTATGTTTTTGCATCCAAGTAATCATCGAAAACTTAACCTTTATAATCTATGTCATTAAAATTGAATGTCATTATAGCATAAATTAAACACACAAGGGCTTAAAAGCGCCCAAATTAACTAAATAAAATATCAAAATAAAAATAAAATTAATGGGTTTAATTAAAAAGACTATCAAATGTATTGAGTGAAAATACAATAAAATTGAGAGATATAACTCATCTCAAAATATTAATGTAAAGCTGGTGGACCTTGCAGGATTCGAACCTGCGACCAATCGGTTATGAGCCGAGTGCTCTGACCAGCTGAGCTAAAGGTCCGGGCTTAGTGCCGGCATTATACTCAAAAACGAATCTAAAGGCAAGAACGTTTTCAAGGATTGTAAAAAGCGTGAGAAAGGTAACAAAGCTTGTCCCGCCATAACTCATAAGCGGCAATGGTACTCCAACCACTGGAGCAAGACCTATCACCATGCAAACATTAATCCCCACATAAAGAAAAATCAAAATAGCAATATAGCTCGTTATTACCTGCAAGAAATAATCCTGCCCATAGGCAAAGCCCAGGCTTAAAATATGCACAATAATCAAAAAGAAAAGTATTAAAAGCCCAATCGCGCCAAACATACCAAAACGTTCCATAAAATATGCAAAAATAAAATCCGTATTTGCATAGGGTAGAAACTTTAATTGAGATTGGGTGGATTCCTCTTTAGACTTACCAAATGCTCCACTTGCGCCAATGGCTATAAGGGCTTGATTCACCTGATAGGGAGATTTATCTGAGACAAAGTCCATAATACGTCTTTTTTGATAATCTTTCAAAGGATCTACCACATAAGCCACAGGAGCGAGAAATGCTATAAGCAGCCCTAAGGTGATCCAAATTTTCTTATTCACTCCAACGAGAAAAAGTGTGCCAAATCCGGTGAGTAGAATAATCATCGCCGTGCCTAAATCAGGTTCTTTAAGAATAATCAAAAAAGGCACAAGAATAAAAGAGCTAATAATGCAAAATTCTTTAATCCCATAGCCGCCTTTGGGCGGTGGATTCAATGTGATATATGAGGCAAGAAGCAGCATAAGGGCGATTTTCATAATCTCACTGGGCTGGATAGAAAAATGGGTAAAGGGTATATCAACCCAACGTTGTGCCCCTAACTTCTGCGTGCCGATAAAATGCACTAAAATTAGCAGCACTAAGCACGCCATATAAATCCCTATAATCACACCGCGCAAATTCCTAAAAGGAACAAAAAATAAAAAAACCATAAGCCCGCAACCTAAAGCCATGTATTTGACTTGTTTAGAAAAGAGCACGGGATCAAGCTCATAAACAAGAAAAAGTGAAAGCCCCACTAAAGGGAGTACAAGTAAAACCAAAATATAATCAAAATGTGATAAAATCCGTCTATCAATCACCATTTTCCCCATATAACATCAAAAGTAATCAAACATTCATAACTGAATACAACTTAAATAACCAGTTTTGGAGTATAAAGTAATGCAGAGATTCATTGTATCAAATATTCACTTACATAATACCAACAAGCTCCGACTTGATGACTTCCTAAGCACACAGCTCCAAAGCAGCAAAAACCAAATCCACTCTCTTATTAAGAATCAAAAAGTCTCTCTCAATGGCATAATTTGCACCAAAAAAGCACAAACACTCAAAGAAAAAGATTATATAGAAGTAGAAATTTATGAAGATACTCATAATGATTGCACTTCATCCACTCTTGCTTTTAGCGCAGATGATGAACGTTTTAAGATTGATATTATCTTTGAAGATAATGATCTTTTAATCATTAATAAGCCTCCACATTTGGTTGTCCATGAAGCGCCAAGCCTCAAAGAGCCTACCCTTACAGATTGGCTTAAAGCCCATAAACAAAGCTTGCATACATTAAGCGGAGAGGAGCGATATGGTATTGTTCATCGCCTTGATAGGCAAACAAGCGGGGCATTGGCTATTGCAAAATCTCACCTTGCTTATAGCACTCTCCCAGAAGAGCTCAAAAATCGTCAAATGGGGCGATACTATCTTGCTATCATTGATATGCCATTAAAGGCAGACCAGCAAGTGAGCTGCTTTATGGGGCGCAACCCACACAATCGCTTAAAAATGGGCAAAATTAATATTGACAAAGCCCATTTCATCCCTAAAGGTGTGCGTGATTCTAAAAGTTCATTTATTAAGCTCGCTCAAGCAGATAATGGCAAATGTGAGCTGATTGCTATTAAGCTCCACACAGGGAGGACGCATCAGATTCGGGTGCATTTAGAGACACTCTCTCGCCATATACTTGGCGATACACTCTATGGCTATAAAAGCCATGCAAATACCTACCACTATAATGGCAGAATCTTGCTTCATGCGTACATACTCTATCTTAAGCACCCCAAGACACAAGAAGAGTGCATTTTTAAAGCCCCCATTTTAAGAGATATGTTACAATTTATGCAAACACATTTCACAAAGGATATGCCCAATGATCGCCAAGACATTATGCAGCTACTTGAGGTTAATAGCCTTATGCGCGCTTTTGAGCATTTTTCTTAGTGCTTGCTTTTTTAGCCCAAAACCACAAGAAGACCCATCTCTACCTCGCTTAGATTCTCTAAATGTCCTTGCTGATGTCTCATCTGTGGGCTTTGAATGGAAGCTTATCCAAGATGAAAACATTAAAGGATTTGTAGTGTATCGGGCTCAATCTGGCAGTGGAGCGGGCTTGCAAAAAATAGCCACGATCAAAAATCGTTTTGCAACACATTTTTATGACATCAATCTCCAACCTCAAACAAAATATATCTACGCTTTTGCCACATTGGGTGAGAATAACACCATTTCCCCCAAAAGTGAGCTTATCCATATCCAAACATCATTTATTGACCCAGTGGAGAGCGTTTTTGCTATTAATAATCAACCACGAAGCATTAAGCTTATATATTCCCCTCACCCAAACCCTAGCATAGATTCATATCTTATCCAGCGCTTAAATAAAGCAGGAGAGTTTAAAACCATTAAAACCATACCTCATCGATTAAGCGTAGAATATTTTGATGAAAAGTTAAAAGATGGAGAGACTTATACATATCGCATCATTGCCCAAAGCCATGAGGGGATAAAGAGCAAACCATCGCAAATTGTAAGTGTGAGCACTATCCCCCAGCCTGCCCCTATTGAAGACATACAAGCCACAACAGATTTACCTAAAGCTATTAAAATCACATGGCAGGAAGCCCCAGACACACAGGGTGTGAGTAAGAAATACTACAGAATCTCATATTCTGAAGATGGAAAAAACTACAAAAATCTCGCTACAACCAATCAAACACATTATATACATAAGCTTGAAGACAAAAAAAATGGCATAAGTTATTACTACCAAGTCGTGCTTTTAGGAGATAATGGTTTGCAAGGGCATTTAAGTAGTCACCCCGCTAAGGGCTCTAGCCTCCCTCCGCCTAGCACACCTAATCATTTTAATGGCTCAATGCAAGAGGGGAAGGCTGTGCTTTCATGGCAAACACCCAGCGATGATAGAATCTTAAGCTATGTCGTCTATCGTAAAGAAGGAGGGTTATGGACACAAAGTGCGCGTTTTGTAGATATATATGACACCCAATTTATCGACAAAGAAATGCAAGAGGGCAAGAGCTATACCTATAGTGTTGTAAGCGTTGATAAAAATGGCATAGAATCTGCTCCCACGCCAGAAATCACACTCCAAAAAGAAAAGCCCTAATGCCTCATTTCCTTGCTCGTGAGGTTATATTGCCAACATTTCCATTTGAAGAAAATGGCTTTACATTTATGTATGAGGCACCACAACATAATGACAGCACACAATCCCTCATACTTGTTAAACATAACAACAAAGAGTTTTTCCTACGCAAACACAAACGTATAAAGAAAGATAATACGATTATCAAATGTGAAAAAAGCGCTGCCAAAGAACCTACGGGTATTATTAAAGACGCCCTAAAGATTCTAAGTGCGAAGCAGACATCACTTCTTAGCCATAATCTCAACCACAATTCACCACGACAGAATCTCCAATCCCTATACCTTAAAAATATGGAAGATTTTTTAGATTTTACTTCAACTTGTCTTATTGAAATAGGCTTTGGCTCGGGGAGACATCTTTTATACCTTGCCCAAAATAACCCTACTTGTGTGTGCATTGGTGTAGAGATTCACAAGCCCTCTATTGAGCAAATTCTTCGTCAAATTGAGATTCTAGGGCTTAATAATCTCTATATTATCAACGCAGACGCACGCACTCTCCTTGAAATTTTCCCCTCTAATATCGCACAAGGCATTTATATACATTTTCCTATCCCGTGGAATAAAAAGCCCCATAGACGCGTTTTCTCACAAAAGTTTCTCCAAGAATCTCTGCGAGTTTTAGATGAGGGCAAAACCTTGCATTTACGTAGCGATGATGATATTTATTTTAAAGATTCGCTCACACTTGCATTACTTGAGCCAAGTATAAGCTTTGAGGTGCATAAAAACACGGCTATTGCTATTGTTAGCAAATATGAGGCAAGGTGGAAAAAACAGCAAAAAAACATCTATGATATGAAAATATTTGCCCAAAAAACGCAAGATAACACAAAAAATGCCCAAAAATATCGAAAAAAAATCCTTTTTGATAAGATTCTAAGAAAAAATTTGGATAATTACACAAATTTTCCATACAAAAAAATTGATAAAGATTGGTTTTTGCATATTGACAATCTCTATCGCGCAGGGGATATATATGTATTGGCATTATGCTTTGGAGATTTTCACCAGCCTCAGAATGCGTTTTTACAAATTGTGTTTGCTGAGCCACAAACCATACATTATATTAATGGAGATCCTATCCCCACCCAAGCAGCCATTAAAGCACATGCACATTTAATGGAGATTCTAACACAGGAGTAATACGTACAATGAGTGTAATTATTGAAGCAAAAAATCTCAATTTAGGCTATAACGATGAACTTGTTATTAAAAATGCTACATTTAGCATTAATGCAAAAGAATTTGTATTTATTACCGGGGCTTCTGGGAGCGGTAAAAGTACGATTTTAAGCTCATTTTTTGGGCATTTGGGCGTTAAAAGTGGGCATTTAAATGTATTTGGCGTAAGTATGCAAAAAGCTTCAAAAAACTACATCAATCGCCTCCGCCGTAGCATAGGGATTGTTTTTCAAGATTATAAGCTCATCAAAGAATGGAATATTGAGCGCAATGTGATGCTCCCTATGATTATCAATGGCTATAAAAAAGAGGTATGCAAGGCGCAAGTTGAAAAGCTCCTTGTGCATATCAAACTCTCCCATAAGGCAAATAAATTCCCTTTAGAACTCAGCGGTGGTGAGCAACAACGAGTAGCAATGGCACGTGCCTTAGCACATAACCCAACCATTATCCTTGCCGATGAGCCTACAGGTAACCTTGATGATTATTCAAGTGAGCTTATTTGGAATCTCCTCAAAGGTGTAAATGAACAGCTTGGTATCACGGTTGTAGTCGTAACCCACCGCATGCCAGATCGGCTGAATATCCCTTATAGGCGATTACATATAGAAGAAGGAGTAGTTTATGAATTTGCTTAGGAGACATTTAGCGCTTATTATTCCGCTTTTAGCGCTTCTTTTTAGCCTTGAGAGTATTATGCTTGTTAATCGTGCGGTTAATAAGCATGAAAATAAACTCTCTGATAACTATTCCATTGTGATTGCTTCAAAGAATGCCCTTACACTTGATAAAATCCAAAATTTTATCCGCGAGGCAAAGGAAGTCAAAGCCATTACGCCTGATTATATGATGAATGAGCTCAAAAAGGATTTGAGTCGCCAAAGCCTTGAAACACTCCAAAGAGAGCTTCCCTTTTTTTATTCTCTTAAGCTTTCTATTTTTCCCGATGAAGAACGTTTGCAAAAGATTAATGCCACCCTTTCTAAATTAAGCGGCGTAACAAAGGTAGAATCATTCACTAAAAGCCACTCACAAGTGTATAAACTCCTCCTTATTACTAAAACCTCTATCGTTGTATTTGCTTCACTCATTGCGATACTCAGCTATATTTTGATGATTAAGCAAATTGAAATTTGGAAGTTTGAGCATAGCGATAGAATGGAGATTATGGCATTTTTAGGTGCACCTGCATGGATGAGAAATAGCATTTTATTCCGACTTGCTTTTGTGGATTCTATTATTTCAACTATTGCAATTATTACGGGTATGGCATATCTCATTAATCACAGCAAAATGCAAGAAATCCTTACTACACTTGAAGTAACAAATGACATATTCCGTATGGGAAGTGATTTTATTATCTTACTTTTCACATCAATATTTGCATCTATCATATCGGTGGTTTTTGTTATTATCAAGCAAAAAGACCTCTAATGAAAGCTTTTGGCTGGATCGCAGTATGTATGATTGTAAGCCTATGTATGGCAAATATTGAGCAAGACATTGCAAAAAATAAAGATAAGCTTGCCACGGCACAATCTCAAGAAAAAGCCATTAGCAAAAAACTTGATGAATTAGGAAAGGCGATTAACGCCAAAAATCTTGAGCTCACTCAACTTGGCAAGCAAATTGAAATCTTGCAAAAAGACATCGCCTATAATCAAACCAAATCTATCTCACAAGAAAAAACACTTAAAGATTCCCAAAGAAAGCAAGAAAGCCTTATCAAACAAAAGCATAATGTCGAAGATCAAATTGTCAAGCTTTTTGCCCAGAGCCTTGCTTTTAGTATGATGATTAATCGTTATGCAGATATTGACTCCCCAGAAGGAGTGGTGGAGTATTATGTCTATGAAACTCTCTATCACAATACGCAAAAACTTATAAAAACCCTTAATGCCAAGCAAAGCATTCTTGATAATGAGGTGAAAAAAATTACAAATACTATCTCGCAGATTCAAAGCTCTATAAAAACACAAACTGATAAGAAGGAATATTTAGAGCGTGCTAAAGAGCAGCAAAAAAACACCCTAGCAAAAATGCAAACTGAGCTTAAAACTTATAACGAGCAACTTAAAGATATTGTTAAAGAACGTAAAAGCCTTGATGATATTCTCTCTAAGCTCAATATCGTTAAAGAGCAAAAAGAGCAAAGCAATACCCAGCAAGCCTTTATCAATAATCAAAAAAGTCCTGATAGCATTAAAGCCCCAAAACAGCTTGGCACTTCATATAGAGATGTCCCTACTATCGCATATAGAGGGGCAAAAACCTTTCCACCACTTGAGCAATATACTATTGAAAAAAAATTTGGACCATATTTTGACCCTGTGTATAAGTTTAAAATCTTCAATGCGGCTATTATGTTTAACCCCAAAACTCTTAATGCAAATGTAAAAAACGTCCTTGATGGTAGGGTAGTGTATGCTAAAGAAGCCCCGGGGTTAAAAAAGGTAGTCATCATTGAGCATATAAATGCCATACATACTATTTATGCCTATATGGATAAAATAGAATCAAGCATTAAAACAGGAATCAATATTAAAAAAGGCACGATTATAGGCAAGGTCAATGAGCGCCTAAGCTTTGAAATCACGCAAAAAGACAAGCATATTAACCCAGCGGATTTCATTAAATTACATTAAAATTTATTTCCCCTAGTCGATATAATTTTATCACTTAAACTTAGAACATAAAGGAGGAAGCCATGATTAATAGTATTGGTAAGATTGACAATACTGATTCCATTAAGGCTCAACTTGTCAATATGGTTAATGCTAGCGGAAAGGCAGTCACGGAAAATACACGTTCTTCTGAAATGCGCTTACAAGAAGAAACTGCTCAATATCAAGATAAAGAGAACAAAAAGCAGCTTGAAAATGAATTACGCGATTTAAGCAAAAAGCTTAATGATGAAATGAAACGTATTGGCACAGACCTTAACTTTTCGTATAATGAGAATATTCCCGGGCTTATGGTAACTGTTAAACAAAGCAATAGCGATAAAGTGATACGTGAGATTCCCTCAAAAGAAGCTATAGAGCTGATGAAGAGAATGCGCGAAGTGATTGGTGTAATTTTTGACAAGCAAGGCTAGTTGCAATAAACATTAAAGAGAGAGGGTAAGGTATGGCACTTGGGACATTGAGTTCATTGGGGATTGGTAGCAAGGTTCTAAACCATGACATCATTGACAAATTAAGACAAGCAGATGAATCCTCTTATATTAATCCAATTGATAAAAAAATTGAACAAAATGTTGAAAAACAAACCGAGCTTGTTGCCATCACTTCTGCCTTACGTGAGTTAAAGTCTAGCACAAGCAAGCTTGGTGATTATTCTACATATTTGGGGCGCTCAAGCCATGTAGTTGGCGATGCACTCAAAGCCACTATCTCTGCAGGCGTGCCAACACAAGATATTAAAATTGATATAGATTCAATAGCAACTTCTGACATTAATGAAATAGGCTCAAAATATGAAAGTAGAGAATCTGTCTTTAGCCAAAAAGATTCTACGCTTAAATTTCATCACAAAGGGCAAGATTATAAAATCAATATTAAAGCAGGTATGGAGTTAGCAGAGGTAGCACAACTGATTACAGATACCACGCAAGGCGAGGTAATGGGGATTGTAATGAAAACGGGCGGTTCAAACCCCTATCAGCTTATGATTAACTCTAAAGATACAGGAGAAGCTTCAAGGATATATTTTGGCTCAACCACGAGCGGTACAACTATCCCCGGTGGAGCTTTTGAGCTTAAGAGTGGGGATTTTTCTATCACGCTTAAAGACAAAAAAGGCGTGGATAAAACACTCTCCATTGAGATTCCAAAAACCGCTATGGAGTCAAAATCTCAAGATAATGCTCAAATACTCAAAGACGCAGTCATTGCGGCTATTAAAGACAATAACGACTTTGAGGGGCTACTTGATACAGACTTAAATATAGGCATTGGTGGAGCACATAGCGACACGCTTGTTATTAATGATAGACGTGGCTATAAGGTCCAAATCGAGGGCACAAAGGCACAAATGCTAGGCTTTGGCTCAAATAATGCAAGCTCAACCAATGAGGATTTAATCGTAGGAACTAAAAGCATAGGGGCAGGCAAACTCACTGGTACTATCAACATAGGCTCTATCCCTCTAGATTTATCAACACTCACAAAAGAGAAAAATACGGCTGCTCAAAATGCCAAAAACATAGCAGAGGCTATTAATAATATCGCAGGCATTTATGCTTCAGTGAATGATGAGGGTAAGCTTGTGATTAATTCTGATACCGGAGGAGTCAATATTCATGCCAATAGTGACCCAGCAAGCCAGAAGGCGCTTGAAGACTTAGGATTAAAACCAGGCACGATTATGGATTATGCTAAAACACAAGAGGAATTATTTAAAATCCGTAAGGTCCAAAGTGCTCAAGATGCGAAATTCTCATACAATGGTATTACCATGAAACGTCCCACAAATGATATAGATGACATTGTAAGTGGAGTAAATATCGAACTTCTCACAACCACCGAGCCGGGCAAGCCTGCTGTTATTAGCATTACACGTAATGATGAGGAAATCATAGAAAATGTAAAAAAATTTGTAGAAGCTTACAATGGGCTTGGTATCAAGCTTGATGAGGTTACGCGCTATGATGAAGATTCTAAAGTGGCTGGTGTATTTAATGGAAATAGCGATATACGTGCGATACGTCCCGCCCTTAATCGTATATTTTCTACCACTATCTCAACGGACACAGAGCTAAAAAGTCTAGCAAAATATGGTTTAGCCCTTGATGAAAAAGGCAAAATGAGCCTTGATGTGAGCAAACTCACAATGGCTTTGAGCACCGACCCGCAAGGAACACAAGAATTTTTTAATGGAAGTATTAAAACTTCAGAGTTTAGAGAAATCCAAGTCGATGGTGTGTTTAAAAAATTTGACCAAGAGATTGATAGACTCTTAAATGGTGGCAACGCACGACTTAAAGTGCTTGAAGAAACTTTGACAAAAGATGATAAAAAATTACGAGAAGACCGCAAAAAGGCAATCGAGCAGCTTAACACTCGCTATGACATTATGGCACAAAGATTTGCAGCCTATGATTCTCAAATCTCTAAAACCAATAATGCCTTTAGCAGCGTTCAATTGATGATTGACCAATCTGTGGCTAAAAAATAAGGAGTGCTTTATGTATGGAAATAACGCGTATAGTCTTTATCAACAGAATTCAGTCTCTGTAGAATCTCCGGTTAAACTTGTTGAAATGCTTTATGAGGGGATTTTGCGATTCTGTGCTCAAGCCAAACGTTATATGGAAAATGAAGATATTGAGAAAAAAATCTATTACATTAATCGCACTACAGATATTTTCACCGAATTGCTTAATACGCTTGATTATGAAAAAGGCGGAGAAGTGGCTGTGTATCTTACAGGGCTTTATACGCACCAAATTAAACTCCTAACCCAAGCCAATGTAACAAATGATACGACTAAAATTGATACGGTTATCAATGTAGCTAAAGGGCTCTTAGAAGCATGGAGAGAGATTAATCAAGATGAATTGGCACGATAAACTTAAAGTTGCCCTTCTTAATGGAAATGACCAAGACGCATTTTATTTAGTCACTCACTTACCTCAAGAATTAGCTTTAAGCGATATTGAAGATAAGCTTCAAGCCTTAGAGCTTATCCACCAAACCAAATTACTCTTAGAATCCAAACAACAAAAAGTTAAAGCCCATATGGAGCAAATCAAAGCAGCAAAAAAATTCCTCGAAAATACACTTTAGTTGTCTGCATAAGCACAAAGCCCCCATATCTTGTGGTAGTTTTCGTATCAAATTCCCTCAAAATATAGCATATACCTTGACTTAAGGGCTAAAATCGTATAAAATCAGCGTTTAAATCTTAAATAAGGAGTTTGCATGAATAAGGCAGAATTCGTAGAATTAGTAAAAGAAGTTGGCGAATATGATACAAAAAAAGACGCTGAGAAAGCAGTAAATTCTTTCATAGACGCTATCTCTAACGCTCTTGCTAAAAAGCAAGCAGTAGAACTTGTAGGTTTTGGTAAATTTGAAACAGCTGTGCAAAAAGCTAAAACAGGCAAGGTTCCCGGAACAAACAAAACTTACACAACAAAAGAAAAAGCTGTACCTAAATTTAGACCGGGCAAAGGCTTAAAAGACCAAGTATCTAAGGCTAAAAAATAATTTTCAATACACTAGCGTTAATGTTTTAGGACATTAACGCTTTCCAACTCTCTTTTACACTCTTTCCTTCTATAATTAAGCTGATTTCCCTTGCAATAGGCGTATAAATATTCTCTCTCTTTCCTATTTCTGTAATTGCCTTTGCTGTGATAACACCCTCCGCCACTTCACCTAATGCTTTTAGAATCTCCCCTATAGGTTTGTGTTTAGCTAATCCCAACCCTACACGATAATTACGTGACATTGTAGAATTAGAAGTAAGAAACAAATCTCCAGCACCAGAAAGTCCTAAAAAGGTCTCCATTTTTGCACCAAAATGCTCACCAAAACGACTCATCTCCACCAATCCACGAGCCAAAAGAGAAGCCTTCGCATTGGCACCAAAGTTTAAACCATCGCAAATGCCCCCCGCTATAGCAATGACATTTTTATACGCACCTGCGACCTCACCCCCCACGACATCGGGGCTAGCATAGCTCTTAATAAAATGTGGCATTAATGAGCCAAACTCACGGCTTAAAGCGAGATTGCGTGAATGTATCACAAGCGCACAGGGTAAAGATTGCACCACTTCAGAGGCAAAGCTTGGACCACATAAATATGCGATATTTTTATGCACTACATATTCTTCCATAATATCACTCACAAATGCACCACTTCCAGATTCTATACCCTTACTCGCACAAAGTATTTTAATATCCTGTGGCAAGGCAGCACAAGAGAGCCATTCCCTTAACGCACTTGTTGCAATCGCCATAACAAAATATTGCGCATTTAATGCATCTTGATGTGCCACTTGTTTAATCACTTGGCATTGTTTCTTTGAGAGCTCCTCATTAAGCGGGGCAAGAAGAGATGAAATATCGCGCCTTGAAGTGATATTCACATTATTTTTCTCCGCTAAAGCAAAGGCTAAAGCTCTCCCCCATACTCCTCCTCCAAATACACTAATTGTCTTCATATCTTAAACCTCACTTAAAATACATAACTATAGGTCAAAAATACCTGCGTGGTAATGGTCCATGGATTCGCACTTACAATATTGCTTGTTATAATTTCTCGTAAGAGCTGCCCGCCTATTTGGGCATTGGGGACAATCGCCAAAACATCATTACTTGAGAGTTGGGTTTGTTTGAGCGTGAGTATAATGCGATGTGTTTTAAAAAATGTTAATATCACGCCCATACTATTGACAAATGCGGGGTAAATGGCGGTGTTGCCATAATTATATGTATGTTCATCATACATAATTCCATTATCGTACGCTTTCACTTTACCCCCTGCCTTTGTCTATTAAATTCCAACGTATTTGAAGCAAATACTTCTAGCTTAATGCGTGCATTATCCCCAATGGCATAATTTAGCTCCAGCCCCGCCCCATAGCGCGACATAGGTGCGTCTATTTCATTCAGCTGGGCGTGCCCCATTTCAAGTTCTGCTTCAGAATATCCTTCATTGGCAAAAGCATCAAACTTTAATGAAAAATTCTTGCTTACCTGTGCATTTGCCTTAGAACGTTGAGTATTGTGATTTTCTTCAATCTGCACTTTTTGTATGGAATCATTACTTTCATAAAGTCGCAACTCTTCTGAACTCGCTACACATAATAGCAGCATTATCAGTGTGGCAAGTCTTTTCACCTTTGTTCCTTAATCTTTGGAGAACTCACTCTAAGCCCTCTTTGTTGTCTTCTTAGCATGAGTCCCATTCCCCGCTATGTCTTCCCACGCTTAGGCTATTTAAGCCTCTATAAAAGCCCTGATTTTATAAAAAAACTTTTTAAAAATTTATAAATTTTTTATTCGCTTTTGCCTATACTAGCACTCTATGTTCCAAGTTTAATTTACTATAAGGGTGTTGATATGTGTAGTTATGAAACTATTATCGGGTTAGAAGTGCATGTCCAGCTTAATACAAAAACAAAGATATTTTGTGCTTGTGCTACAAGTTTTGGCGATGAGCCAAATAAAAATGTCTGCCCTACATGTTTAGGCTTACCAGGGGCATTGCCTGTGCTGAATAAGGAGGCTCTCAAAAAGGCTATTTCCTTTGGTAAGGCTATTGATGCCACTATTAATCAAAACTCCATTTTCGCACGTAAAAACTACTTCTACCCTGACCTCCCTAAAGCCTATCAAATTAGTCAATTTGAGATTCCCATCGTAGGCAAGGGCTCACTTAACATAGAGCTTGATAATCAATCAAAAACCATAGGTATTACTCGTGCGCACCTTGAAGAAGATGCGGGGAAAAATATCCATGAGGAGGGCTATTCTAAAGTCGATTTAAACCGCGCTTGCACGCCATTACTAGAAATTGTTAGCGAACCAGATATGCGTAGCAGCGATGAGGCAATCGCCTATCTTAAAAAGCTTCACTCTATTGTGCGTTTTCTTGGTATCAGTGATGCCAATATGCAAGAGGGGAGCTTTAGATGTGATGCAAATGTCTCTGTACGCCCGCAGGGTGATAGCAAGCTTTACACAAGGGTAGAGATTAAAAATCTCAATTCTTTTAAATTCATACAAAAAGCTATTGAATACGAAGTACAACGTCAGAGGGCAGCATGGGAAGATGGCAGATATGAACAAGAAGTCGTGCAAGAAACAAGACTTTTTGATACAAGCAAGGGTATCACGCGCTCTATGCGAGGTAAGGAAGAAGCCGCTGATTACCGCTACTTCCCAGACCCAGACCTTTTGCCTGTGTATATTGAGCAGCAGCTTTTGCAAGAAGCAGAGCAAATCCCTGAAATGCCAGATGAAAAAAGAGAGCGCTATATAAACACTCTAGGCATTAAGCCCTATGATGCCAATGTCCTTACAAGCTCTTTAGAGCTATGCCTCTTTTTTGAATCTATGCTAGAGCATAATATAAGCCCTAAAAATGCGCTTACTTGGCTTACTACCGAGCTTTTAGGCAGGCTAAAGGGCGAGCTTACCTTGCAAAATTGTGGGATTAGCCCTACGAAATTAGCCACACTTGTGCAACGTATAGAGGAGGGGAAAATCAGCGGTAAAAGTGCGAAAGAAATCTTAGATACACTTGTGCAAAACCCAAGTAATGATGTAGATAGTCTTATAGATTCTATGGGCTTAGCTCAAATGAACGATGATAGCGCACTGCTCTCTATTATAGAATCTGTCCTTAATGCCAATGAAGATAAGGTCGCAGAATATAAAAGTGGTAAGGACAAACTCTTTGGATTCTTTGTAGGGCAAGTGATGAAAAACACCAAGGGTGCAAACCCACAAAGGGTGAATGAACTCCTCAAAGACAAACTAAACTCACACTGATATATTGCTTTGTGTAGCTATGAATGAGAAGTGATAACGCCTATCCCTGATAAGCCGCTAATCATCATCTTAACCCCCATAGCCGTGATAAATACAAGGGCTATACGTGAAATTACATATAGCACAAGCTTACCCAAGATTCGCTCAATACTTGCAGCATAGCCAAAAAGCACATATAAAAACACAAATGCACACAAAACCGCGCCTATGGCGATAAACATACCGCTATCTTCTGCGATAACAATCACCGTTGCTAACGTACCCGGTCCCACGAGCATAGGAAATGCCATAGGTATAATGCTTTGCTTAAAAAGCTCTTCAAAATGCAGCCCATGATAATG
Source organism: Helicobacter marmotae (assembly GCF_003364255.1). Lineage (GTDB taxonomy): Bacteria > Campylobacterota > Campylobacteria > Campylobacterales > Helicobacteraceae > Helicobacter_C > Helicobacter_C marmotae. The sequence continues at coordinate 75,440 of NZ_NXLR01000001.1, read as the reverse complement.
CGAATAATCAGCCGTAGTTTGAGAAAAGAGCAACATCTTCAAGCCCATAATGATAAGTATTAACCCTCCAGCCACGCGCACATCATCTAAATCCACGCGAAACAAAAAATTCATAATAAAAGACCCACTTAATAAAAACACCACCACGATACAAAAAGCCACTAAAACAATATTTCTAAAAAGCTTTTTGCGTAATGGCGTTTTCACCCCCTCTGTCATAGCGATAAACTGCGGGAGATTCCCAAAGGGATTTAAAATCGCTATAAGCGTAACCGAAGCGAGAAAAATATGATGTAAATCTCCTTGCACATTTTCAAACATAATTACTCCTAACAAAGTCTTTGATATTCTATAGCAATGCAGCTATCTTCTTCATACATAAGCCCACAAGATGTAGCGATTTGGTATGCTTGAACGCTATGCAAGCCAAGTTGTACCCATATACAGGGTTGCTCTTGTGCTATACCCTGCAAGCAGCTAATCTCGCTTAGAACTTCGCCCAATGCCTCACTCTTACGAAAGATATTAATAATATCACAATGCCTGCCTTGTGCCCTTAAAGCCTCCCAAGCCTCTTTTATGCTTGTATATGCCCTGCAGCCTAATATAATCCCTCCGCGTGGATAAATAGGCACTATTTGCTTGCCTTGTGAGAGGAGAAATTCTGCTACCCCATAAGAGCTTTTAGAGCTATCTGGGCTTAAGCCTATAATGCAAATCACTTGCGCCTTTTGTAAGATTTCTTGCTTTTGTGTGTCATTTAAATGATGTGCCATAGCTATCCTTAAATATGATAATGCCTTATTATAGCATTCTAAGATTCACTGCTTTCTTTTAGAATTGCTAGAAACACTGGCGACTCCAGCAGCAATTCTTCACCCAAAAGGGTAAAGAGCTGACAAACTTGGAGAGTCGTTAGTGATTCGGGCGGAGATTCTCCGCTCAGGCTTTGCCCTCCCGCAAGAGCTGACAAACTTTGCTATCGCTTGTGTTGCTAAAAAAGAAAACCACGCGGGCGAGAAGCCCAAACCACCAAAAGGGCAAAAAGTTAGCATAGAGTGCCCCCCCGCAGGGCTTTAGGCGCGAAGCGGGATTTACTCCCGCGAGCAAGACATTAAATTATATAGAGCGCCCCCGAAAGGCGCTTTAAAAAAGGGCGGGCGTTTTTATAATAAAGCCCTTAGAAAAAGACTTGATAGATAAGCGTAGCTTAGCTATAAGTCAATCTTTAGGCGGTTTGTGTGAATTAATTTCACACAAACCAAGACATCAAATCCATGACGGCGAAGAATTCACACCCGAGCCACTAGTGATTCTAAAAGAGATTCTTCGCCTGCTATGCAGGCTCAGAATGACAATAAGTCCAACCCGCAAGACAAAATTACCTTACAAAGGAAATTAGTTTGTCATTCTGAGGGAGCACGAAGTGCGACCGAAGAATCTCTCTCATCTGCTAGAGACTCTCTTTCAAAAACACCAAAAGGCACGACTAGTGATTCAAGCAGAGATTTTACACCTCCACTTTGTGCTTTTGCACAGAGCTGACAAAGTGGGGCTAAATGCAGGCAATATAGCATTTAAGCATATTTAAATAAAATCAAAGTACAATGCTAGGCTCAAATCCTAAAAGAAAGCAGGTGATGGCTATGCCCGGTATCAAAGTAAGAGAAAATGAATCTTTTGAAGAAGCGTATAGAAAGTTTAAGAAGCAAACCGATCGCAATCTTGTGGTAACAGAAGTACGTGCACGTAGATTTTTTGAATCTAAAACCGAAAAGCGCAAGAAACAAAAAATCAATGCGAAGAAAAAAATGCTTAAAAGACTTTATATGCTTCGCCGTTATGAATCTAAGCTTTAAAAGCTTGCAATAGGGTATAAAGCCCTATTGTTCTCCTAAAAGCATTAATAACTCACAAAACCACACCCTTTATTTTTCCACATCATTTTATATACCCGCTTTAGAATCTTAAGGAGCATTCAGCTTTGAGTAATCATTCAAGCGATTTTTCAAATTTTGAGGGTTCGCACACTATTTATCTCCCCTCACACCCAAAATTTTGAGAACGCTAGAGGGAGAAAATTTAAGAGCACAAGGGGAGGGGAAACTAAAGAAGGAGAAAATAAACCCGCAGGAGCGTAGAGTTTAGCCCAAGCAATGTTTCCCTTGTCTCCTCTTGCGGGAAGGCGTGATGGCTACCGAAGAATCTCTACTCGATTTACTAGAGACTCTACCACTATTGTCATTCTGAGGGAGCGTAGCGACCGAAGAATCTCTGTGGGCGACTAGTGATTCGTTTGTGAATTCTTCGGGCATAAAGCCCGCAAGACATGACAAAGTAACTGCCTTTCTAGTGTTTCTGTTAAGGAGTCTTTAGCGGATAAGAGAGATTCTTCGCCTAAAGGCTCAGAATGACAAACGAACTACCTTTTGTAGGAGAAACCAAAACCACCCAAAAGGGGAGAAAAGTCAGATTGAGTGCCCCCCGCAGGGTGCTTTAAATAAGGGCGGGCGTTTTTTATAATAAAGCCCTTAGAAAACGACTTGATAAACGCACAAAGTGCGGTTACTAGTCAATCTTTGAGGGCGTGTGCAAGAATTTACTTTATGTGAAGCAAGACATACCTTTAAAAAAGACTTGATAGATAAGCGTAGCTTAGCTATAAGTCAAGCTTTAGGCGGTTTGCAAAATTCACTTTTGCAAACCAAGATATTAAATCAATGAAAAAGTTTCATTCCTCCATCGGTATAAAAGCCCAAGCTATTTGTTTTTTAAATCTGGTTTGTTTTTTATGTTTGGTTAGAATCTCCCCTATAGACAACATAGATAACATAGAGAACTTGGATAACTTGCAAATTGTTTTTCATATTGCTTGTATGGTTTGGAGAATCAATGAAATTCCTAAGCAACCCCACACTTTTTAGAATCTTTGTTTTATTAATTTTCCTTAATAGCATTATCCTCTCTGGTTCGCAATATTATGTCTATACCAAGCATTGGGATTTGTATTGGTTTGCTTCATTTTTTTATCGTGAATTATTGTTGATTGTGAGTTATTTTCTCTTTTTTTCTTTTCTTTCCTTTTTGCCACAAAAGTTTTCAAAGCCTATTGCGTGGATTATTTTTGGCATAAGTGCAGTGTGTTTTATTATTGATGTGTTTTTGCTTTATACCTTTGATAGTAATCTCAATTCTTATCTTGTGATTGTCGCACTGGAGAGTAACCCCCAAGAGAGCGCAGAGTTTTTGCATAATTATATAAACACGCGCTTATGCCTTTTGTATCTATTTTTGGCGCTATTATGTGTGCTCCTTTGGCGCTTTATTAAACCCATAAAGCAAAGCCTCAAGCTTTATAGGAGCATTTTATGTGCTTTGTTTGTAGCTATCGGCATTCTTTTGTATATGGTATTTTCACACACTAAGCCTCTAAATGAGGATTGGCATGATATGCTTTTTAACTATACGCGTCAGATTTATCGTGCATTAGATAAGACCCAAGCCTTTATCCAAGAGTACAAAATGCTAAATGCTAAGTTTGATTCCCTCTCTTCTACATTACAAGTAAAAAAGGCAACAAACAATATCGATAATATAGTCCTTGTCATTGGAGAATCTACTCAAAGAAATAAACTTAGCCTCTATGGCTACCCAATAGAGACAACCCCACTTTTAAATAAACTTAAAAATACTAAACCTAACAATCTCCTTATTTTTACAGATATTATCTCCCCTCACGCCCAAACCCATGAATCTCTCTCCCTCTCTTTGACTTTAGCTAATCAAGATTCTCAAGGCATAGCGACCTTACCCCATACACAAAAGCACAATTCAAGCTTTTGGTATGAGCATTTAAATATTATTGATGCCTTTAAATTAGGAGGGTATGAGACATTAAGTATTTCTAATCAAGAGCCTATCTCACTCTTTGGTAATGCTGCGGCAAGTATTTTAAAAAGGGCAGATAAAGTGGAGTTTGTGAATATCAATGACAAAATGAGCACAACGAAATTTGATGAGAGTATTTTGCACTACCTTAACTCCCTCCCTCCAGCAGATTCTAAGCGGTTTTTTGCCCTGCATTTAATGGGTAATCACGCCAAGTATTATAACCGCTATCCCCTAGAGTTTGCCCATTTCCTAGAGCAAGACACCCCCTGCTTTCACACCAAAGATAACACAAAACTTTTAAACGATATGATGTTAGCAGAGAATATGCACTACCTTAACTCTCTCCTCTATGGAGACTTTATCTTAAATGAAATCATCAAACATTTTGAAAGCCTAGATTCCATTGTGCTCTTTTTTAGCGATCATGGAGAAGAGGTATATGACTTTAGAGATTTTATAGGGCATGCAGATTCTAAAATCTCTCGCTTTATGGTAGAAATCCCTTTTATTGTGTATGTGAGTGATGTATTTATCCAAAAACACCCCGATATATATAAAAGACTAAAAAACGCTCAAAATCAAAGATATATGAATGATGATCTTATGCACACTTTACTTGATATAGCAGGTATTCATCTCAAAGGTTATGAATCTAAAAGAAGCCTTATCAGTAAAGATACAACACTCCTTAATCAAAGAATACGTAAAGTTGGTAATAAAGAGCATACTAAGGATTATGATGGGGAGTTGAAATCTCAAAAAAGCTATTTAGAGCAAGGCTTGTGTGAGTAAGAAGCAGTGAGAAGAAAGGAAGATAAGTGAAGAGATATATGATAACGTTTGGTAAAATATTTCCAAATCCATTTTATGACCCGCGCTTTTTTCATACATTTTTAGCCGTTTTTCTCTTAAATGCTATTGTGCTCTTTTGCTCGCATTATGCTTTATTGCATACACATTTTGATTTATATTTTTGGCTTAGCTTTTTTTATAGAATCTTAATGTTTTTTGTAACATACATTGCGCTTTTTAGCTTGATTTATTGGCTGAGAATGAGGTTTGTGCAAAATGTGCTTTTAAGCCTTATTTTGTTTGTTACGCTTGTGTGCTATGTGGTAGAGGTTTTTGTGCTCTATCACTTTGATACCCCGCTTAATACATATTTTATCGTTACAGCTTTAGAGAGCAACCCACAAGAAAGTATAGAGTTTTTAAGCACATATTTTAATTTCACACTTTGTGGCATTTATTGCTTTACGCTTTTTGCAATATTTGGCATTTATAAGCTTCATTCCCCTAAGCATTTAGAGAAACTCAAATGGCTCTATCTCTTAGGATTTTTAGCTATATTGCTTATCCATATAGAGCGCTGGCGTCCAAGTAGCCCGATGTTGCGCTATTCTGATATGCCCTATAATGCCCTAACTGAGACACAAAAAGCTATTAAGAAGACCCAAGCCTTTATCCAAGAGTACAAAATGCTAAATGCTAAGTTTGATTCCCTCTCTTCTACATTACAAGTAAAAAAGGCAACAAACAATATCGATAATATAGTCCTTGTCATTGGAGAATCTACTCAAAGAAATAAACTTAGCCTCTATGGCTACCCAATAGAGACAACCCCACTTTTAAATAAACTTAAAAATACTAAACCTAACAATCTCCTTATTTTTACAGATATTATCTCCCCTCACGCCCAAACCCATGAATCTCTCTCCCTCTCTTTGACTTTAGCTAATCAAGATTCTCAAGGCATAGCGACCTTACCCCATACACAAAAGCACAATTCAAGCTTTTGGTATGAGCATTTAAATATTATTGATGCCTTTAAATTAGGAGGGTATGAGACATTAAGTATTTCTAATCAAGAGCCTATCTCACTCTTTGGTAATGCTGCGGCAAGTATTTTAAAAAGGGCAGATAAAGTGGAGTTTGTGAATAATGGCGATCACTTTGATATTGCAAAGCACGATGGGAGCTTACTCCCCATACTTACTTCATACCTATCCCCCCCCCCCGCAGCAAAATCGATTCACCATTTTACACCTTATGGGGGCTCATACACGATATGAAAGTCGCTACCCTAGCGACTTTAAGCGTTTCCGCCCCGGGGATATTGAAAATGCACCACCCTTTGCTAAAAAACCAACCATCGCCGCGTACCTTAACTCCCTCCTCTATGGAGACTTTATCTTAAATGAAATCATCAAACATTTTGAAAGCCTAGATTCTATTGTGCTCTTTTTTAGCGATCATGGAGAAGAGGTATATGACTTTAGAGATTTTATAGGGCATGCAGATTCTAAAATCTCTCGCTTTATGGTAGAAATCCCCTTTATTGTGTATGTGAGTGATGTATTTATCCAAAAACACCCCGATATATATAAAAGACTAAAAAACGCTCAAAATCAAAGATATATGAATGATGATCTTATGCACACTTTACTTGATATAGCAGGTATTCATCTCAAAGGTTATGAATCTAAAAGAAGCCTTATCAGTAAAGATACAACACTCCTTAATCAAAGAATACGTAAAGTTGGTAATAAAGAGCATACTAAGGATTATGATGGGGAGTTGAAAGAGCAGTGATGACTGCACGCTAATTTTATTAGCATTTAATCAAATACTATCGCTATGCTTTATGCCATGCTCGCAATATGTTAGCCTTGAAGCAAGTGTTTGCAAATAAAGGGCGTGATTAGTTGCGAGTAATTCACGCTTGCTTTCTTCGTGGTAGAGATGATAGGCAATAGCGGCAAATTTCAGCCTCCGCATTTGCCCTCCATTAAAAAGAAATCTCGCCACAAACTCGCTATCTTCTCTCCCCCAGCCTTCAAAGGATTCGTTAAAGCCATTTATAGCTAGGCAATCTTGTTTATAAAAGCTCATATTGCACCCGCGAATGCCCTTTATTAAGTCTTTTTTATCAAACACATTCGCCTTTATGCAAGAGAAGCGTAAAATAAGCGAGGCAAGTAAGGCATTGCGTTTGGCTTTAAGTCTATCTTTAAGTTTGCCTTTGATACCGCTTTGGCAAAAGGCTAAGTCAAAGTGTTTGGGAGATTGCGTGATGGTTTGGGTTATATGCTCTCCTAGTAATATACGCGAACCTTGCAAGAACACCCCCGCCTTTGCGTGTGCTAAATGATCTTTAATAAAGTCTTGCTCTACAATCATATCCCCATCAATAATGATAATATACTCCCCCTTTGCTGCTTGTATTGCCCTATTGCGGATAGCACTTAGGCGAAAGCCCTTATCCTCATGCCAGATATGTCTAAGCGGGCAGGGGAAGCGGGCTTGATAGGATTGTATGAGAGTTTTTGTATCTTCTTTACTTCCATCATCGGCGATAAGCACCTCATAAGGGAGGATTCGCAGATGTAAGATTGATTCTAACACAGGGGCTAGGGCTTCTTTGCGGTTATAAGTGGTGATGATAAGCGAACATAGGGGGGGGGGCGTGTCTTTTTGTGTTTCATAGAGTTTCATATACTTAAAGAATGTCCCTAAGGCATTGCAGGAGCTGATTACAAAACCCTTATATCCATATAAAATCCCTTTTTTGAAAAAATAATCGCGCACAAAGGTCCAAGCCCCATGTGTAATGGCTTTAAGCGGGCTTGATGTTTTATGGGTATTTTGCTCTGCCCAGAGGCTAGAGTAGCGTTGGAGCTTATCAAGCAAATGCGCGATATTATCATAGGCATAGTGTTTGAGCCCACTTTGTAGTGTTATGATTTGTGCATTTTTAGGGAGTATTAGGCTCTCATGCACGATGTTGTCATTAAAATGTGTGAAAGTTTTGTTAAAGATTCGATACACATAGTCCGGATACCACCCACAAGCCTTAATCCACTCGCCATTATAGAGATTTTTACGCGGGAGGGCGTAGATTTGATTTGTTTGCATAGATGTTAAGTTTGCTTTGATGAGCGCTAAGGTTTGCGCTTCTAGCACTTCATCAGCATCAATGCTTAAAATCCATTCATATTTGGCATAACTCATAGCGAGATTCTTTAACGCTCCAAAGCCAATAAACTCACTTTGTTTAATATTCACTTGAGGGAAAGATTTAGCAATTTCACAGCTTTTATCCGTGCTACCATTATCTAAAATGATAATATCATCAAACTCCCTTAAAGACTCTAAGCATTCCTTTAGGGTATGCTCTGCGTTTTTAACTAAAATACTCACACTTATAGGAATCTTCATAAACAACCTTTCATCTGGGCTACCTTAAAAAAGGATGGGTGATTTACATAAATGCTATATACAATTTGCGATACATACTCGCACTAAATCTTGCAATTGTAGCAAAGTTTTATTTTTGTGATATTTCTTATATTTATATGAAATTAAGTGAGCATTTTTTAGAATCGTAATACTATTTTTTATATAAAGGGAGGCAAAGATGAAGGGAAGTGCGAAGTTTGTCGGGGTTTATACCTCAATGTTTATTTTTGCGGCATTAGGGGCTTTGGCTGATGAAGTGTATGACTTAGGGCGCATAGAGGTGTATTCACAAACAAGAAGTGAGACAAATAGCACTTTAGAAGTATTAAGCGCTAGAGATATTAATAATAGTGCTTCAAATGATGTAGCTCAAGCTTTGCGCTTTACTCCCGGGGTGTTCTACCAACCAGCGGCAAACCAAAGAGGCGAGCCCACACTTGCCATACGCGGATATAGCACGACACATATTGGGCTATTTATTGATGGAATCCCCGTGCATAGTGTTTATGATAGGCAGAGTGATTGGAGCGCATTTAACACATTTGGTATTTCTGAAATTCATATCTCTAAAGGCTACACAAGCCCTATTTATGGTATGAATACCCTAGGTGGAGCGGTCAATGTAGTAACCTCTAAGCCTAAAGATAAGTTAGAGCTTTATGCAAAATATGGCTTTGTAAGCAATAATGAAAATCAAGGCGCACTTTTAGTAGGCAGCAATTTAGGCAAGGTGTATTATCAACTTAGCTATTCATATATTAATAGAGATTCGCTTCCCTTATCTTCACATTTTACCCCTACAGCTTACCAAAATAAGGGAGATAAGATAAATTCATATTATAAAAATCACACCTTGAGAGCAAAACTGGGCTTTGAGCCAAATGAGAATCACGAGTATTCTCTAAATTTCATCTATCAAAAGGGCGAAAAAGGCGGTATGACAAATGCCAACACAGGAGGGAATTATTGGGAATGGCCCCATTATGACAAAATCACTGCTTATCTCTTAGGACGTTCCAATTTCACTGATAGCTTCTCACTTGAAAGTAGGGTGTATTATGATGGATTCTATAATGAGCTGAAAGCTTTAGGGCGCTTGCAGAGCTTAGCTCAAGGTGGAGGTATCCAAAATGCTGGCTTTAGGGGCATTAGTATTTATGATGATTATGCTTTGGGAGGGATTTTCACTTTCGGGTATGACTTTAGCGCAGATTCAAGCTTGAAGTTTGGGCTTAATCTCAAAAATGACAATATCAATCATACAGATAAGCCCCTCCCGGGCGCCACAGGCACAAATGATAATGCTACAATCAAAGACTTTAGTACTTCAATTTTTGCTGAATATGCCCAAAGGCTCAATAGTGCTTTACGTTTTGTGATAAATGGAAGCTATGATAGGAATGACTTTATAAGCGCAAAGATCGATAAAGATACGAGTTTAAAACATTTGCAAGGTTGGACATTGCAGGGTATTTTTTATGCACAGGCAAATGATTATCTCACTTTGTATGGTAATGTAGGCAAAAAAAGCAAACTCCCCACACTTAAAGATAGATATAGCTCTACTTTTGGCACACGCGCACCAAACCCCGACATATCTCCAGAATCTGCCTTAAATTACGAGCTAGGCTTAGAGTTTGAATATAAGCTAAGTAAGCTAAGTTTTGCGCTCTTTTATAATGATATGAATAATATGATTATTTCTGTGAGTGATTTAAGCAATGCGTGTGCTAATGGGGCTAATTGTGTGCGTTTAGAAAATGCCAAAGAGGGCTATGCCTATGGGGGTGAGATTGCCTTAAAGCAAGGATTCTTAGAAGATAAAATCACTTTTAATATAAATTACTCTTATATAGAGAAAAAGGCTACCAACACCGCTGGCTCTAGCTATGGCGTAGATGGCAGCAGGATTTTGGATTATCCTAATCATATTGTTAATGCGAGCCTTATTCTCTCTCCACTCAAGCAGCTTGATTTACTCGCATTCACTTCTTATCAAAGCAAGCAATGGTATGTTCTCAATAATACATACGGGCAAAATAGAGATATTTTTCTCCTTGATGTGAAACAAACTACCGCCCTATAGAATCTGTAGAATTTTCTTTGGGGGCTTATAATTTGCTTGATAGGAATTATTTTTATTCATCGGGTTATTATATGGCAGGGCGAAGAGTGCTAGCGAGTGTGGAGTATAGATTCTAAAGGAGCAATATGCGTATTTTCTTTCTATGTGCTTTTATACTTTGTGCTAGCGCTTGGGGCGATACTACTCAAAGCAAACAGAGCGCGTGTGGGCTTAAAGTCTTTGGTGCTTCCCCAGCGCTTAATGTATTACTAGAGATTCTCTACCCAGAGGGTATGATAGGGCTTAGTTATAAGCCCTATCCTGAAGATATAGCCTTTATGCCAGAACGTATTGTCAATTTGCCGGTTTTGGGGATTTCTACGAAAGGGACTTTAAACTTTGAGCAAATTGCTAAGCTAAAGCCTGATGTCATATTTTTTGATGAGGGCACACTTGATTCTCTTTTAGAGCCTTATAGGAAAATAGGCATTCATACTATCAAACTGCCTAGCTTTACCTATGGGGACTATACTAAGGCTATAGATATAATGAGCAAAGCCCTAAGCGTGAATGAATCTTGTAAAAATCTCATAGAGCCTAGAAGTGAAAGTTTGCTTAAATTTGTGCATGAAAGTAATGCCTTGCTTAAAGATGTATCATACGCTTTAAGCTCACAAGAAGAGCAAGCAAAGCAGAGTTTGCGCCCTAGGGTGTATTTTGCACTAGGTTTTGATGGGCTTAGAACGCAATGTGGAGATGTGGGGGATTTAGCTTATCAAATTGGCGGAGTAAATGCTATATCTTGTGAGCTTTTAGGGAATGCCAATATGCAATCAAACATTAACTTTGAACTTTTGGCAAAGGTCAATCCTCAAGTGATTTTTGTGCGTGAGATTAGCTTTTTCAAAGAGCTTGTACAATCTCCCAGCCCCAAGTGGCAAGCCCTTCAAGCATTACAGCATAAAAGAGTGTATTATGCCCCATCAACCCCGAGTAATTGGCTTATCAATCCCCCAAGCATTTTGCGCTCTATTGGCTTAGTGTGGGCATTTGCTAAGACCCAGCCACATCTTATAAGCGAAGAAGTGGCTAAAGAGAGGGCGCAAAGCTTTTATAGGAGGTTTTTGAGGGAGTTGAGTGAGGAGGATTATTTGAGGGTGCAGGGGTTGTTGTAGTGCTTAACCCCGCATTGTCTTTGCCGCGCTTTTAAGAGATTCTGCGGGCTTAGTTTCGGTCATTTATGTTTAATAAACTCCCTCACTTCGCCCTTGAAAACTCTTAAAATCATCGGCAAATGCTTCGCGGTGTGTTGTTTCTTTGGAGCCTTAAAACATACCGCCCTTCATTATGGAGATTAGCTAAATTTTAGGGGGTATCGCAGGTTATATACCTAGCTCACCCCTAAAATTTAGCTAAAGCACCAGAAGCAAGCACACTTTTTTAATGCTTTGAGATGGGCGGAGCTAACTTTGAGAAGAGGCAATCATAGAGCCTCCTTTAGGAGGCGAAGAATCTCTCTTATATACTAACGACTATCCCTTAGAATCACTAAAAAGCACGACTAGTGATTCTTGCAGAGATGTTTCGGGCTTACGCCCTCAACATGACAAACTAACTACCTTGCGTAGGAGAAACCCAAACCACCCAGAGAGTAAAAGTTAGTATAGAGTGTCTCCAGCACAGGCACTTTGAGGCGACAATTTAAAGCCCTTAAAAAACGACTTGATAAACGCACAAAGTGCGGTTATAAGTCAATCTTTAGGCGGTTTGTGTGAATTGATTTCACACAAACCAAGACATCAAATCAATAGAGCGCCCCCCGCAGGGCTTTAGGCGCGAAGCGGGATTTACTCCCGCGAGCAAGACATCAAATCAATGAAAAAGGAGCATAAATGCAAAAACAACTATGGGACAAAAAGGCACAAACTTTCCCTCGATTTGTCAAAGATAGCAAGGATACACTTGAGATTCTGGCATTTTTTAGAGCACAAGGGGTGGATTTTAGAGATAAAAATGTGCTTGATATTGGCGCGGGGAATGGGCGCTTTGCCCTGCAGCTTGCCTTTGAAGCAAGCCATCTGTATGCAAGTGATATTTCAGATTCTATGCTTAGGCATTTAGCAAATGACGCGAAAGATTTGGGATTAGCAAATATCACTACAATCCTTAGTCCATGGGAGGAGTGCGATATAAGCAAGTTGAGGCTTGATATTGCCTTTGCTGCGATGACTCCTGCCCTTAATAATTTTGCTAGTTTTAAAAAAGCTTTGTGTGCTAGCAAAGAGGGTTTGTGCTATGTGGGTTGGGGGAGAGTGAGGCAAAGTGCATTTTTAGATGAGATTTTTGCTCAGCATAATATGCGCGTAGAATTACCCACCGGTTTGCCTCAAGTGCTACAATGGTTAAGCGAGCTTAAGATGGAGATTCCAACATATTGCTATAAAGAGGCGAGCTACACTTATAGTGCGAATTCAGATAAGGCAATAGAAGATATTACATGGCATATTCATATACACGGAGGTAGCCCAGATGAAGAAAAAATCCGCCAATTTGTCGCAAGCAAGCAGCAAAATGGGCTTATAAGCTATTTGTGCGAGCGCGAAATAGGGCTATGCTTTATCCCTGCAAACAAGGACATAGTATGAGAAAGCCCCTTTTGTTGCTTGTATGCTTTGTGCTTCTTGTGGTGTGCCTTTGCTTAGCTTTAGGCATAGGCAAGTATGATATTGCATATACCGATATGATTACTTTATTAAGAGATTATTTTAGCCTAGAGCCTAGTATAGATGCTATTATCTTTGTAGAAGAGCGATTAAAGCGCATTGTGGCAGCTATATGCGTGGGTGGGGCATTGGCATTAAGTGGAGGACTATATCAGGGCATAATAGGCAATCCTTTGGTGTCTCCTAGCATACTTGGCGTGCTTAATGGCGCGAGCTTTGGCGCGGCTTTGGGTATGGTGCTAGGCTTTGGAATTATAGGGATTGAGGGGCTATGCTTTATCTTTGGCATTATAGCTATGGGTGTTTCTTTATGTCTTGCTTATGCCTTTGATAGGGCTTTGGGTATTTTAATGCTCATTCTTGGAGGTATGATAAGCTCTGCATTCTTTGGTGCATTAATGAGTGCTTTAAAGCTACTAGCTGACCCTTATAACACTCTGCCAAATATTGTTTTTTGGCTTATGGGGTCTTTGGCTTCTGTGCAGGCTATCCCATTAGGCTTGCTTGGTGCTATCTTTCTAGGCTCTCTTATACTTAGCATATTACTTGCCTCATATATTGATATACTCAACCTTGATGAAGAGAGTGCGCAATCTTTGGGGGTGAATGTCAAAATTGCGCGTTTATTTTTTGTGATTTTGGCTACATTGCTAGCGAGTGCTTCTGTGGCTGTGGGGGGTCTAATTGGCTGGGTGGGGCTTGTAGTGCCTCATATTGCACGCTTTTTAATAGGGGCAAATCATCGCTTTATGCTGCCTTTTTGCGCGCTTTTTGGCGGAGTATTTTTGCTTCTTTGTGATAGTATCGCTAGAAGTGCCTTTGATGTGGAGATTCCATTAGGCATAGTGAGTGCGCTTATAGGCATTCCTATATTTGCAGCGCTTTTATTAAGGAGAGTAAGGCATGGCTAAATGTGTTTTAAGCTGCAAGGACATTACTTTAGACTTCCCTAAGCCTCCGCTGAAACCTTTGCTTAATACAATAAGCTTTGCATTAGAAGAGGGCGAGATTGCTTGCGTGCTTGGACCAAATGGCAGTGGCAAAAGCACATTGCTAAAGATGATTTTAGGGCATTTTCCATATAAAGGCGAGCTTTGCTTAAATGGTATCAATGCAAGAGAGCTAAGCATACGACAAAGGGCGAAAATATGCGGCTATGTAGCACAAAACTATCATATAAACTTCCCTTATAGTGTGCTTGAGGTTGTGCTTATGGGGCGGTTTGCCCATACGAAGCTGTTTTACTCTAAAAGTGATAAACAAAAGGCACAAGAAGCCTTGAGTTTGCTCGGCATAGAGCATTTAGCCCTTAAGCCCTATCCCTTGCTTTCTGGCGGGCAAAAGCAAATGTGCTTAATCGCACGAAGTTTAGCCCAAGATAGTCAAATACTCTTACTTGATGAAATGACAAGTGCGCTTGATATATCTCATGCTTTTAGTTTGCTACGCGTGATACAAAAGCTCAAAAAAAGCATTATTTTCACTTCTCATCACCCTGAGCAGTGCTTTATAGCCAACAAAGTCGCTATGCTCAAAGATACGAAACTTCTATGCTATGGCACACCTAAGGAGATATTAAGAGAAGAGTATATCAAAGCCCTTTATGGCATAGACACACAAAGGGTGGAATTACCCAATGGAGGAGTGTATTTTTGCCCAAAGGTATGAAGTTTTCTTTAATCGCAGGATTTTGTATAGCCTTTGTGCTTTATATGCTAGCTATTTTAGGCTATGTATTATTAGATATAAAGCATATAAAAGTGGGTGAGTATGACTTCACTCCCCTATCTTTAGGGCATTTTCAAGATGTATCACAAGATTTAAAGCAAGACTTAGGAGATGAGCATTTGCTTCAATCACCCAAAAAGGCACAACTTTCAAAACAGCACTACAAAAGTCCCCCTTTGCGCTCATCTCATAGCCCAAAAGCAAGTCCAAGCGAGCCAAACTCTAATCCAAATCCAAGTAATTCGAAACTAAGTAATCCAAGTTTGCCACAAGCCCAAAGTGTGGATTCATACACCAAGCATGTATATGAGATAATTGCTAAACATTATGCCCGCTCATCTCTTAGGAGCGCAAATACTCAAGGCGAAGTGAGTTTAAACTTTCGCATTAGCTTAGAAGGCAGGATAGAAGATATACAAATCATTAAAAGTAGTCATCATAGCAAGATTGATAAGGCAGTCTTAAACGTTTTAAAGGGCATTCAAAAGGATTTAAAAAAGCCCAGCAAGCCCTATAGTATGAGCATAACATTAGCGTATGGTAAAAAGCCCTAGCATAATTTATATTTTAACTCTCAAATGCGGGTGGGTAAGGTAATGTAATTTCATCTAAGCAACCCAGAAAATCCAACAGAGATTTTTCTATCAAAGTGGTTTTGGACTTTAAACAAGTAAAGGGAAAGACAAAAAACAAATCTTAGAATTAGAGCGATTGCCTTAATGATTTAGAATCATTTTTTGTATAAAATGTATGAAAACATAAAAAAGGTTTTATGTAATGTTGCCAAATAAGACTTTGACTTATATATCCTTGTTTTCTTCTGCTGGGGTTGGTTGCTATGGGTTTAAACAAGCTGGGTTTGAATGTATTGCTACCAATGAAGTTATAGAAAGAAGATTGAATATTCAAAAAATCAATCGCAAATGTAAATATCAAAATGGATATATACTTGGCGATATAAGAGAGAAAGATACAAAAAAGCAAATTTTGCAACAAATGGATTTTTATAAAAGTTTAGGCAATGATAGGGTCGATGTTTTAATTGCCACTCCACCTTGTCAAGGAATGAGCGTTGCAAACCACAAGAAAACAAAAAATGAAATCAATCGCAATTCTTTAGTTGTTGAGAGCATTGATCTTATAAGTGCGATAAACCCAAGATTTTTTATTTTGGAAAATGTCGCTAGTTTTTATAAGACAGGTTGCATAGATCAAAGTGGCAATATTGTTAGCATAGGGGCGATGATTAATGTAGCTTTGGCTAAGAAGTATGCTATTTATAACGAGCTACTTAATTTCAAAAATTATGGAGCAAATTCAAGTAGAAGTAGAACCTTAGTTATTGGAGTCTGTCGGGAATTTCAGAATTTTATTACACCCTTAGAGCTTTTTCCTGATTTTCAAGTAGAAAAAAAATTAGAAGAAGTCATAGGACATTTAAAATCATTAGAATGGGGAGAATATGATAAAAATGATTTTTATCATAGCTTTAGGACTTATCCAAAACATATGCGTGAATGGATAAAGGATTTAAAAGAGGGGCAAAGTGCCTTTGAAAACAAAGAGAATTCAAAAAGACCACACAAGATTATAGATGGAAAAATTGTCATTAATGTTTCCAAAAATGCAGATAAATACAAAAGGCAGAAATGGAGTTGTGTTGCACCTTGCATTCATACAAGAAACGATCAGATGGCTTCACAGAATACTATTCACCCAAGTGATGATAGAGTTTTTTCTATACGAGAATTGATGCTTGTGATGAATATTCCACAAGACTTTAAGTGGCTTCCTTTAAAGTTAGAAGATCTAAATGCATTGAATATTGAGCAAAAACAAAAGTTGTCTAAACAAAATGAAATAAATATAAGGCAAAGCATAGGTGAGGCAGTACCGACTATTATTTTTGTTCAAATTGCCCAGAAAATAAAACAATTTATGGCTTTAAAGCATTTTAGCAACAAAGAAATCATAGAAATGATTAAAACATATCATTTACGAAATTTTGAAAACTTAAAAGAATTTGTAAGTAGCAATCGATTGCAAGTTTCGCAGGCAAGCTTATTGTATATGGCTGAAATGGCAAATACCAAAAGAATGCAAAACGCTACATATTTTACAAATAAATTTATTTTAAATCAAATAGCTCAGGCACTGCCAGATTTTAATAAGGATTCTATAAGTATCATTGAGCCAAGTGCGGGCTGTGGAAATTTTTTACCTATACTTTTTAAAAAATATGCTCATATAAAAAGGGTAAATTTAAAGCTTATTGATATTGACTTCCAGAGTTTGCAAATTTTAAAAATTCTTTATAAAGAACAAATACCAAAAAACTTTACCCTTGAATTTATCTGCGATGATTTTTTAAATTATGAGGATAAGAATATTGATTTAATTGTTGGAAATCCACCATTTACAAAAATGGGAAAAAACGAAAGCCTAGCCAAACTTTTCTTAGAAAAATCCATAGGAATGGCAAATTTTGTTTCATTGATTATGCCTAAAAATTTGCTAAATACCAAAGAATATAAAGCTACAAGAGCAATATTAGAAAAGAAAGGAATAAGCTCTATAATAGACTTTGGAGAGTTGGGCTTTAATGGAGTGTTGATAGAGACCATTAATATTACAACAGGAAAGACAAGAGAAGTAGAAGTGAAATCTTTGCCTTTGAATCTCGTATTAAAGCAAAAAAGTTCATATATTTTTGATAAAGCTTTGCCATATTGGGTAATTTTTAGAGATGATTTTTTTGATTATGTGTTTGAGCGTTTGGAATGTGGAATTTTTGATGCTTTTAGGGATAGGCAACTTACAAATTCAAATACAAGTGTGATAAAAAATGATGTTAGGATTCTCAAATCTAGAAATATTGGAAAAAATGGAAACATTGTAGATATAAAAGATTATGATAGTTATATATCAAAAAATGATTTGCATAAATTCAAGGTTTTTGAATTTTTGGATAGAGATGACGTTTATCTCACTCCCAATATGACCTATAATCCTCGTTTGATAAAGAAGCAAAAAGGCTTTATTGTCAATGGTTCGGTGGCAATACTGATTCCCAAAACAAAAATAGAGCTTAGTCAAGAGCAACAAGATTATATTGCAAGTGATGAATTTAGATCCTTTTACAAAATCGCACGAAACTATCAAACTCGCACATTAAATATCGATAGCACGAGTTGTTTTTGGTTTGGCATTCAAAAAAGAGGCAAAATATGCAAGAAATCATAAATGAGTTTTTTGATAGCCATAATTATGATGTTAGAATAAGTCAAAATGCAAGATGGATAGACCAAAAATGCACTTGTGATGTCTTATCCATTATTGCTGATTGTATTTTGGAGCATACAAATTATGATGTAAATGTGGAATTTTCAATTAAGGATATTTGGGAAAGCAAATATGCTAAGCAAAATGTTGTATCTATCTTTTCTAAACCTCACACAGATTCTCAATTGGCAAAAAATGAGTATGATAAATTTTTTTCTCAGCCCATCAATCTTTTTGCATATAGTAGGATTTTAGAATTTTTAGGGAAAAGGCGTACAAATAATATTTTTAAAATCAACAATTTAGAAATTTTAGAATTTATTGCCACAAGAGATACAAATGCCTTAAAATTTTTGATTTTATATATTAAAAAAGTTTTGCAGGATAGTGATTTACTTTATTTGTTTGATGATTTTTTGCAGTGTCAAGATAAGGACACTTTCAAAAATCTCAAAGATGCTTTTATTGAATTTACAATTTCAAATACTCCAATTAATCAAAGTATAGAATGTGGTAGAATCTTTACAAAAATCCTTAACCCACTTGCTTTTAATTCACATAAAAAAGGGACGATAAGAGGGTGTTTGTCAAAAACAAGTATTACGCTTGATGAGCTTAAATATAATAGAATAAATTGGCGTGATAAATTAAGTGGAAAGGATAAGCACAATCAAGGACTATCAGAGGTTAAGCAGGCAAACGAAGTAGTTTTAGCTACGCAGATTCATCACATATTTCCAGCAGCAGACTTTCCGAGCATTAGTGATTATATAGAAAATCTTATTGCATTAACTCCAAATCAACATTTTTCTTATGCTCACCCAGACAATCAGACATCTTATATAAATAAAGATTTTCAGTATGTTTGCTTACTTGCTAAGGCAAGTACAATAATGAATGATTTAACGCAAACTTATGATTTTAATGCCTTTAAGTTTGTTTTAAACACGGGATTAAACACAGATGAATTTCAAATGATTTGCGATTTTTCTTCTTTAATCACAAAACTTGATTGTTTCTACTCTGATTTTAGTGGGCATTTCTAAACTGCTATGAGGCTAGAAGTGCAACAATAAAGGTGTATCAGTACGCTTGCATATATAAGCACATTTCTTTTATATAAAAAGAATCTAAAAGAACTTCTAGTAATTTGGATGGAGATTCTTCGGGGAGGCAAGCTCCCCTCTAGATATGACAATAGGGGTAAAATTTCTAGTCATTCTAAATAAGCAAAGTCCTTAAAAGCGCATAAAAGCTATATGGCTTCTATATGCTTTAATATCTTAAAAATCAAGTGAGATTTGTGCCCAATATCTCCTGCCTTCTTGTATGACAGGACCATACCAATTGACATTTCCACTCGAATTATTATAAGAGTAGCTTCTAAAGTCTGCAAAGTTTGTATCAAGTAAGTTATATACCCCTCCATGTAAGCGGATATTTTGCGTGAGTTTGTAAGAAAGCCCAAGATTCAAAAGCAGAGATGGTTTATAGTAAATCCCCCCAAACAAATTATATAGAGCTTGGGCTTGTGCGGTATTGCCTATTGCACTTGTATTGACTATACCTTGCTTGTATTGGGCTTGTAAATATGTGCCAAAGTCTTTGTAGTTATAGCCAAGCTTGCCTATGACTTGATGTTTTGCTGTGGTGGATAGCGGATTGCCCTTATTGGTGCCAGAAGTGATTTCAGAGTTTATAAAAGTATAGCTTGTATCAAAGCTAAAACCCCATATATCCCTTAGTCCAAAGGTTGCTTCTATACCTTGAGAAAAGGCACTATCGGCATTATAGGCAAGCCTGCAGCTATTATTACTCCCTCCATATGTCGCACAAGTAGCACTATAATTGGCTTGAGTTGAGGTTTTGGTAACACTCATAGATTCTATTTTATCTTTAAATTGTGAGTGAAAAAGCATAAGTGAAGAGGTAATATGCTCTTTTTCTAAGATAGCTCCAAATTCATAGCTTATAGAGCTTTCAGCCTTAAGGTCTGGATTACCCAAAAATGCGAGTGTCCCTTGACTTCCATAGCCATAAACCGCATCGATAAGCTGATTGGCATATGGGGCTTTGTAGCCTGTAGCTACTCCGCCCTTAAGCGCAAAGCCATCGATTATTTCATATACAAGATACGCCCTTGGGCTAAGATTTGAGCCGAATTTATCATTATAGTTATATCTTGTGCCAAGTGTGAAAGTTAAGTTATCTATGATATTCCACTCATCTTCGGCAAAGAGCGCAAAAGTATTGCGATTATGATTTGCTGGAGTGGCTGCTAAGTCGTGGTAATTCTCATAGCGATATTCTAAGCCAAGATTGAGATTGTTGTGTTCGCCTAAATACACAAGCAAACGAGAATCTACAATCACATCATTTGAGGTAATGTCGCGATTTTTGCCTAAATTTGGAGAGCTTGTATTGCCCGCGACGAGCCTACCTGTATTTTCTGTTTTAATATATTGCACAGAGCTTTTCCAAGTTCCAAAGCTATAATCCCCTCTATGAGAGAGCGCACCCATAAGCTTGTTTATGCCAACCCAAGGCGTATAGCCTCCTCTGCCTTGTTGATTTACATAGAGTGTGCCAATTTGTCCTATTTGATTATCATAAGTGGATTGTGTGTAATCAATATCCGCATAAAGCAAATGTTTTTCATTGGGCAAAAAGCTTAGTCTTCCTCCAAGATTATAGGCGACATATTGAGAGCCAAAAAAGCTATTGACAGCCTCTCCTTTATCATTTCTAGGTTGGGCACTTGCCTCGCGCGTGATTTGTCGCCCTCTTATGAGTAGTCCTATATTATCTTTTAATGGTCCGCTTATATAGAGTGAGTTTTGATAACTATTTCCAAAAGTGGAAGATTCCGGAGAGATAAATTGGGATTGCATACTCCCGGTCCATTCTCTTGTTATGGGCTTTGTGATGATATTTACCACTCCCCCTAAAGCGTCGCTTCCATAGAGTGTGCTCATAGGACCTCGTATGACTTCTATACGTTCAATGGCACTTAGTGGTGGTAAGAATGAATTATATACGCCCACGCCGAGATTTGCTGTAGCGACATCACCGCTGGGGTTTTGCCTCAAGCCATCTATGAGGAATAATGTATAGCCTGCAGGCATACCGCGTATAGATATGGCACTTTGTCCTAGTTTATTACTTGTACCCTCTAAACTCACGCCCGGAACTTCTTTGAGGGCTTCACCTAAGTCACGATAGGGCTTAGATTCTAATTCTTCTTTGGTTATAATGCTTACAGACGCAGGAGCATCAACTACATTTTTTTCACTTCCTGAGGCGGCACTCACAACTGATTTTTGTAGTTTCACCTCACGTGAGCCAAGTTGTGGAGAGTTGGTATTTAAAGATTGTGAATCTCGGGTATCAAGTGGAGTTTGAGCAAGGAGATGAGAGCTAAAAATAGCAACTATCCCCCCCCCCGTTAAAAAATTGGTCATTATTTTCATAACGCGATCCTTTAAAGTGTGAAATATTTGTGAAGTGTGAATTTTAATGGAGCGAAACTTAAAACAAAATTTATTATAAGAATAGTTACTAAATAATAAAATATTTTATCTCTTAATATAGACAAGGTATGAGGGGCTTTAGGTTTGTGAGCTGCATATAAAACAAGATTAAATATTAAGGGCAAAGAAAAGGCAAAGCTATGATTGGGAGTGGGTTTATGATGTTTAGCTTAAAGGCTTCAAGCAAAAGTAGGGTTGCAAGTGTGGATAATATGCGTAAGCACAAAAGAGGAGTTTAGATTCACATACTGCGGATTTTAGCTATCTCATCGCGGAGTCTTGCTGCTTCTTCAAACTCTAACGCCTTAGCTGCTTGGTGCATTTTTTGATTTAATTCTTTAATAATAGCCTCTCTCTCGCTTTTTGGTATCTTCTTTTTACCTTTTTCATAGAGTTTGCTTAAAGCACTTGATTCTATCTTTAGCTCTTCTTCTAGGTTTCTTTGCACTGATGTAGGCGTGATATTATGGAGGGCATTAAAGGCTTCTTGCTTAGCTCTACGATAGTCTGTAATCTCAAAGGCTTTTTGCATAGATTGAGTGATACGTTCTGCATAGAGTATCACTTTACCCTCTACATTACGTGCAGCGCGTCCCATAGTTTGGATTAGACTTGTCTCAGAGCGCAAAAACCCTTCTTTATCCGCATCCATAATGGCTATAAGGCTCACCTCTGGCAAATCAAGCCCTTCGCGTAAGAGATTAATCCCAATGAGCACATCAAATTCACCTAAACGAAGAGAGCGGATTAAGTGATTGCGCTCAATGGCATCAATCTCGCTGTGCATATAGCGCACCTTTAGCCCAAGCTCAGCATAATATTTACTGAGCTCTTCTGCCATTTTTTTGGTGAGTGTTGTAATAAGCACGCGCTGGTTTTTTGCCACTCTTTGCTTAATTTCATCATACAAATCTAGCACTTGGTTTGTAGAGAGGCGCACTTCATAAAGCGGGTCAAGTAGTCCTGTAGGGCGGATAATTTGCTCTGCTAGATTCTCTTTACTTAATTCAAGCTCCTTGTTGGCAGGGGTAGCAGAGACAAAGAGATAATGCGGGGCTTTATGGATAAACTCATCAAATCTCAAAGGGCGGTTATCTAGCGCACTAGGCAGGCGAAAGCCATATTCTACAAGCACTTCCTTACGACTTCTATCCCCCGCATACATACCGCCAAATTGCGGGAGGCTCACATGGGATTCATCAATGATAATCAAATAGGGCTTTTTCTTTTGCTCAAAGTAATCTAAAAGTGAGTAGGGCGTTTCCCCCGGGGCTTTACCCGTGAGATGTCTTGCATAGTTTTCAATCCCCTTACAAATACCAGATTCTCTTATCATCTCCAAATCAAACTCTGTGCGTCCTTTAAGTCGTTGGTATTCTACTTGTTTATCCGCCCTCTGAAACTCCTCTAAACGCATTTGCAATTCAGATTCTATATTATAAAGGGCTTCTTGTAATCTCTGCGCGCTTACGATGAATTGGTTTGCAGAGTAGAGTACATATGAGGGAAGATAGGTGAGATTCACTCTATTAAGTGCGTCAAACACGCCAATTTGCTCAATCTCATCGCCAAAAAACTCAATACGGATAAACTCACTCTCATTATACGCGGGGAAAATATCCACCACTTCTCCATTCACGCGGAAGTTCCCCCGCTCAAATATGCTGTCATTGCGTGTATAGCCCATATCTACGAGTTTTAAAAGTAATGCCTTTTGATTATAAGTCATACCAATTTCTAGCTTTTCTATCATGGTGAGATATTCTGCAGGGTTTCCTAAGCCATAATTTGCCGATACACTTGCTACGACTATGACATCATCATAGGCTAAAAGTGAAGTCGTGGCAGAGAGACGCAAGCGCTCTAAATCTTCATTAATGCTTGAATCTTTTTCGATAAATAAATCTCTACGCGGGATATAGGCTTCAGGTTGGTAATAATCAAAATGTGAGATGAAATATTCCACATGATTATGAGGGAAAAACCCGCGAAACTCACTATAAAGCTGGGCAGCAAGGGTTTTGTTATGCGTCATAATCAACGTGGGGATATTGAGTTTGGCGATAATATTTGCCATAGTGTAGGTTTTACCACTACCTGTAACGCCTACAAGCGTGCTGTATTGAGCGCCACTAAGGATAAAGTTGGTGATTTTCTCAATAGCTTGAGGTTGGTCGCCTGCTGGAGGATACTTTGCATTTAAGATGAAATCGGGCATTTTAGCGTGCTCCTTGTGGCGATGTTTGTGTTATTTGTGTTAAAATTATACTTTATTTTCACCAAAGGATTGCAAGATGAATAATGTAATGGAGCGGCTTTCTCAAAAAATCGAAGAAATGCTTACAAAAATCTCATATCAAAAAGATGAAATAGAATCCTTGCGAAGTGAAATTGCCACTCTTAAGGCACAAAATGAAGCAAAAGATGTGCAAATCTCTAATCTTTATGAAGAAATTGCCTCAAAAGATAAAGGTTTTGAAAGCTTATTTGCCAGAATTGATGAAGGGCTAAATAATGACAGATGAGAGGCTAGAGATTGCCCTAAATGGAAAACGTTATGTGATTTCTTGCAAAACTTTGCATAATGATGTGAAATCTGAGCTTCAAGCAGTTTTTACCCAAGAGCTTGAGCCATTAGCTTTGCTTAAACTCTATATCGCAAAAGCACAAGAATACGCCCTGATTTGTCAATCACTCGAGCATTTGTATAAAAGCCTTGAGGGACTTGATAGTGCTTTAGGGGATAGCAATGTGCAAATTTCCCCACTTTAGGTTGTGATTGTATTACTATCTCATTGCCCCACTTGCATTAAAAACCCCGCCCCTAGTCTATATGTGCGAGCAAGTATGTGCTATATGGGATATTTGTGATATTACTCTTAAAAATAAGGCGTGTAAGGGCGTTGTTTTAAGCGCTTTGCAAAAGCCTCATTTTGAATGCAAGATGGCATATAAGAGTAGCGATTATTTCCTGCCCTATCAGCAAACCCTTGCTTCATTTATCACACATTATTATTGTGTGAGTTTTGGCGAGAGCTATGGGCTTTTTACCCCCCAGAGTGCAAATATTCCTCCATTAGAGCCTATTTGTGTAGATTTGCCGCTTGCATTGAGTAAGCCCCAAGCAGAGGCATTTGATTTTTGCACTCATCACAACAACGCCCTGCTTTTTGGCGATACAGGCAGCGGTAAGACAGAAATTTATATTCATCTTATTGCTAAAGCCCTCTCTTGCCATCAAAGTGCGCTGTTCCTTATGCCCGAGATAGCCCTCACCCCACAGATAGAATCTCGCCTTAGGGCGGTGTTTGGAGATATGGTAGGTATTTGGCATTCTAAAATCAGCCCCAAGCAAAAACAGCAGCTTTTAAGCAAAATACAAGCAGGAGAGATTCGTATTTTAGCGGGGGCGCGAAGTGCCTTGTTTTTGCCTTTATTCAATCTTGGATTGGTGATTATTGATGAAGAGCATGATGATGCCTATAAATCTCAGCAAGCCCCTCGCTATAATGCCCGCGATCTTGCGCTATATTTAGGGAAGAAAACGCATATCAAGGTGATTTTAGGCTCAGCTACCCCTAGTCTTACCACTTATTATCACGCCAAAGCACAAAATAGCCTCTATCGCCTTAAAGGAGGGTATTTTAGCACTAAAAAGCATATTGAGATTTTGCCTCTACAATCCCAGCAAGATAGCCTAGAAAATGAGCTAAATCACACATTGATGACAAAAATTGCCAACACACTCTCAAACAAGCAGCAAGCTATCGTGTTTCTCCCTACGCGCGCGCATTATAAAATGCTTGTATGCAGTGCGTGCGGGAGTGGCTGTGAGTGCGATTTTTGCTCGGTGAATATGTCTTTACATTTTGATAGAAATGCGCTTGTGTGCCATTATTGCAACTTTTGCAAGCCTATACCCAAGCTCTGCCCCCAATGTCAAAAAGACACTTTGCGCTCTTATCGTATGGGGACAGCACAAGTGGGGGAGATTCTATCAAGCGCCTTTAGCGAAGCCAAAATCGCGCTTTTTGATAGAGATCATATCACTACTTACAAGAAGCTTACAGGCACATTAAAGGCATTTAATGATGGCGATATTGATGTGCTTGTGGGCACGCAGATGTTAAGTAAGGGGCATGATTATCACGGGGTGAATCTTGCCATTATTTTAGGGATTGATTATATTTTAAAAAGTAGCGACTTTCGTGCTAATGAGAGGGCTATAAGCTTATTGCACCAGATTGCGGGGAGGAGTGGGCGTAAATATAATGGTGAAGTGTATATAGAGAGTGCCAATGGCGCATTTTTGGAACGTTTTTTGCAGGATTATGAAGATTTTTTAATCTATGAATTAGCCAATAGACCGAGAATCTACCCTCCATATCAGCGATTAGCTATGCTTACATTTAGCCATAAAAAGGAGCATATAGCTATGGATTATTTGCTGCAAACGCGCGATTTTTTAGCACAACTTCCGCATAAAGATGTGGAGATTATAGGGGAGAGCAGGGCGTTAATTGGACGTCTTTATGATAAATATCGCTTTATGATTTTATTACGCTCACCCTCTGTGAATGCGCTTTTATCTATGCTACAAGCTTTGAGGGCAAATGAGGCATTGCAAGGGAAATATGAAATTGATATAGACCCGCTTAATATTATATAGCTAGGCTATAATATACACAAGGAGAAAGAATGAAAATTGCCATATCTTGCTTATCGCCACTCGTGCAAAGCTCTCTTATGTATTATCTTAAAGATTATTTGGTAGAAGAGGAGGATTGTGAGTTTCTTATCACAGATGATGAGAATAGAGTGAGCCCAAAGCCCTTATGTCTTGTGGTTGAGGGGGAGCATTCACATATTCATAAGCCCTTTAGTGCGCAGAGTTTGCACGCAGACATAGAGGCTTTTTATAAAAATCTCCCCGAAATTCCCTTATCTTTACCACAAGAGAGTGTGCGAAACTTTGAGCCTCCTATGAGTCCTCCTATTTATCCTAAGAATAAATCTGTATTGATAGAATCTCAAATAAGAGCCCTCTGTGATAGCTATGCTAAAGAGCTTGCTGATAAGCTTATAGCTTTATTGAAGAATCCATAATGCCAAACTTTGCTATACAAAGTGGTGTGCTTAAGGGGCTAAAGCTTGTATTTAATCCTGCAGAAGGCACAAGACCCACAAAATCTATAGTAAGAGAATCATTTTTTAATACCATAGGAGGGGAGATTGTGGGGAGTGTGTTTATTGAAGCATTTGCTGGGTGCGGTTCAATGGGCTTAGAGGCACTCTCTCGCGGGGCAAGCGAAGCGGTATTTTATGAGATAGATAAGGGCGCATATAGCATTTTAGAGAAGAATCTCTCCCTTGCAAAAAGGCGCATTCCCACATTGGATATTTCTCACTTTCATACTGATTTTTTTGCGCAGGATTTAAAGCCTTATATGTCTCTGTCCATCCAAGTGATTTTGTACCTTGACCCGCCTTTTTGCATAAGGGAGGGCAAGGCAGATATTTATCAAAAGCTTCTTGCAAAGATACATAATCTTGGGCGATGTGCTATAGGTTTAATTGTTTTTGAACATTGGAGTGAGTATAATATGCCCCACATTATTGGAGTTTATGAAAGGCTCAAAGTGCGTCAGTTTGGCAAAAGTGCGCTGACTTATTTTAGACTAAAGGATTGAAAATGGCAGAAGAGGAAAAAGCAGCCCAAGAAAAGGGCGGAGAGAAAAAAAATAAAGCAATTTTATTTGTTGTTATTGGCATTTTAGTGGTGCTTTTGCTCTTAATAGGTATTGTGGTGATTATGATGCTAAGCGGTGGGCATAGTGAAAATGAGGATAAGCATGAAGCTCCTCAAGTCCAAACACAAGCTACGCAAACCCAGCAAGCCGCTAAAATCATCGTGGGTAATACCATTTCTGTACGTAGCACGGATAAGTTTGCCCCCGGGTTGATATACCCGCTAGAGGGTCCCATTGCTTTTACTGTGAATCTGATGACTCAAACAGGGAAGAGGTATTTAAAGACAAGTATGCAATTTGAGCTTGATAAAGATGAATCAAAGGCAAATGCGACAAAAGCAGAACTTGATAAAAAAATGCCTATGCTTAAGGATACAATCATTGAGATACTTTCTTCGAAATCTCTTGAAGATGTGGCGACCACTAAGGGCAAAAATCGCGTAAAAGATGAGATTGTTAAACGTATCAATGAGTTTTTGATTGATGGGCAAGTGAGTGATGTGTTTTTTGTTGAATTTGTAGTGAGTTAGATTGATAGGTATTGATATTATTAGCATTAAGCGCATACAAGCTTTTGTGGAGAAGTTTGGCTTATTGGGTTTGAGACGTTTCTTGCGTGATGATGAGATTGCATTATGTTTGAAGCAGCCTTGCAATCTTAGCGATAAGTCCTTTAATATAGCATATCTTAATATAGCGCGCATAGCGGGCTTTTGGGCGGCAAAGGAGGCATGCGCTAAAGCCTTAGGAGTAGGCATAGGAGGGGAACTAGGGTTTTTAGATATACATATTAGTAAAGATGTAAGAAATGCCCCCCATATTACACTTACAGATGAGAAAATGGCTTATTTTGGCTTGTCTGCCATTGGGCTTAGTATTAGCCATGATAGTGGCTTTGCGGTAGCAGCAGTGCTTTGCAGGGCTTTTTAGTTTTTTAAGAATTTGGGGAATCTATGAAGTGCAAGATATTTCTAAAAGAATCACTCAAAAGTGCGACTAGTGATTCTTTTAGAAAGTCTCTAGCAGCTAAGGGAGATTCTTTGGCTTTTGCAAAGCCTAAGACATGACAAACTTACCACGCGAGCGAGAAACCCAAACCACTTAAAGGGCAAAAAGTTAGTATAGAGCGCCCCCCGCTAGGCACACTTTAAAAAAGGGCGTTTCATAATCAAACCCTTAGAAAACGACTTGATAGATAAGTGTAAGCGCAAGCTTTAGTCAATCTTTGAGGGCGGTTTGTGTGAATTGATTTCACACAAACTAAGACATCAAATCAATACAGGCAGCAAGCAGTATTATTTATTGCTTATGGTAAAGATCGCGCACTCCAGCCCATACACAAAGCGAAGTGATACCAAACATAAGCATCATAAATGCGAGTATAAAGCCAATGCTCAAGCCGCCAATCTCAGGATAGACTACAAAAATCACAGCAAGAATGATGCTTAAGATTGAGCTAATGCATACTAGTGCCCAGCTTTGCTTGCTTTGCTTTAACTCAAGGGCATAGCAAAAGCCTAAAATACCTTTAAACATAGCCATAAAAGCAGCAAAGAAAACTACACTTATACTTGTGAGAAGAATGCCTTGCATAAAGAAAATCACGGCAAATAGCACACTCAAAAGCGCATCGATAAGAAGCATATTGGTGTATTTTCCTTCTTTTTTGCGCAATACAAAATAATATATCACATTCGCCACCGCCCCAACAAGCAAAAACCATGGCAAAAAGAGCACCAAAGAAGCAAAAACCCCTACAGGATTGAGTAGTCCTAAAATCCCTGTGATAATCATTAATAGCGCAAAAGCAATCCACACAATATTTGAGAGAATTTTCATATATATTCCTTTTAAAGAAAGTGCAAATGTGAAAATTGTAAAGAAAAATGGTTAATTTGCACATTTTTATGGCTTGATAGAGGATAGAATGCTAAAAGTTCCTTTTGTTATTTAGCTTTTTTATTTTTAAATACGCATTGAAAACAAAATTCCCACCTTTCATTTCCATTTTTGCCTTTTTCCCTAAAGCTCATATCCTTATATCTCGCACCAAAGCTTGAAAAACCTTGCGCTAACTTACTCTTAAATGTGCTCATTGCATATACTACAAAATCTCCAACTTTTGTATTTGGGTCAAATTCTAAATTTTTGATGATAAAAACCCACTCCCATTCAATCCCCTAACTATTATGGGTGAATATTTTATAACGGCTGGATTCTTGCTAAAAAGTCTTTCTATATATGATTTGAGTCTTGCACGTCTTGCTCTAAGCTAAATGCTACCTTTACATACTCTTTATCCTCATTTTCGCCCTTGTGAGCAATTCTTAGATGCTTCCAACTCTTTATTATTATTTATGTATTCATTCATTAATAGCCTCATTCAAGGAAATTTGAATGATATTGTTTTATTGCTTCATCAAGCGGGGATGGCGTGGGTCATTTGTTGGCTTTAGATTCTTAAAAGTCTCTTGTTTGGGCTTGCAAGCTTAAAGAATCTTTGCCTGAGTCACTTAGTCGCCAACAGAGATTTTTGGTCGCTAGCCTCCCGCAAGACATCACAAGAGGGGTAGAGTCGATAGTGGTTCCCGCAGAGCTGCGCAAGTAAAGCATATGAGCCTCATTATTTTATAAAACTTTGCACATTCAAGCCCCTCCCCTTATAGAAAAAGAAAGAAGAGAATCACAAACAACCCACAAACAATTCTTCGGGCTTTGCCCGCTAGAATATAAAATCACCCGCCTAATGGTCTTGCTTTTATTAACGCAGGTGTAAAGAAAAATAACTCGCTTGTATCAATAAAAAAGTCAAAATCAAGCGAGCAAGGCACTATGCCAAAACGTTTTTCAATAGGCACATTGGGGTTTTCAAAAGTGCTAAGGCATTCAGTGGAGTCAAGCACAAGCGAGCGAATCTGCACCGCCCCGCTCTCTGTAGGTATGATAGAAAACACCGTTTCTAATCTCTCGCTTGCTATATCATCCTTACAAGATTTAATCTTCAAAAATCCGCTCTCATCAATGGCTAAACAGCCATCCTTTTTTGTAGGGCTCACAAACTGCACATAGCCAAAATCCCAACTCTTGCGCAATTTATCTCGCTTGATACGCAAGTCATCACTTAAGAAAAATTCCTTTAAAATCCAATTTTGCTCCATAAAATTACCACTTCTTAGCACATTAATAGCAATCCCATTACGCACACTGCGAATCTGAAAAAGATTTGTAATATCTTCAAAATCATCTTTTCTAGGGGCGCTAAGACTTTGCTTTTTAGCAGCAAAAAGCGGCGTAGATGCGCAAAGACACAACATACACACAAGAGATATAGAGTGAATAATATGTTTTTTCATACTTACTCCTTTGCCTAAAATCGTCTAAAATTAACGGGGAAATGGTCTGAAACAAGCTGTGTTCTAAAATTTGCAAGCATTAAAATCGCTGCTAAAGCCGTTGTAGGGAGTGCCCCGCTAGAATTCCCCACTAAAGCATAATCAAGCGTGCCGCCACTTCTTTGTGTGGGGGCATTTGGCGCGACAAATGTAGTGCGTACGCGAGTTTCCAAACGCAAGTCAAGACGTAAAGAATCAGGAGAGCGATTAAAGTCTCCAGCAATAACCCAGTTAATTTCTGGACGAGAAGTGAAATGTGAAAACACGGCATTGACAATAGCAGGTGCGTCTGTGCCGCCATTAGCTAGAGCGTGGATTGAGAAAAACACATCATTGCCAATGCGTATGCCAACAATAGGGCGAGAAACCACCGTTGGTGGGGGTAAAATAATAATCTCATCTGCCCTCATACGTGAGACAATGGCAAGATTCACACGATTAGCCCCTGCATCAACAGGCGCATAATATACAAATACATTATCAGGGCGGGATCTTGTGCCTAAATCCCACATATATTCCTCCACAGCAATTTCAGTACTTAAGCGCACAATTCTCCCTGTGGGATTAGCACTACTAGGGAGCGAACCTGCCTCTTGAATGGCAAGTATATCAACGGCATTATCGCCTGTTACAAGCTGACGCACGCTGACACTCCACTTGCTTTCTGTATTTGCTGATGAGCCCTGCAAATTCCAAGTGGCAATCTTAAAATCATCAATATTGCCAAAAAGACAAGAGACACAAAAGCAACATAAACATAACAATTTCTTCATATATACTCCTTGTGGTTATGGTTTTTTATAAAGTGGGCGCACTAAAAATGGCGGAGCGACTACATACCATTGCTGGTCTAAATTTGCCCCAGCAGCACAGGAGCTAAGAAATATGCTACTCACCTTATGGAAATCACCAAAAACATTGCCTATAGGGGTTTGAAGACATTTATTCATACCCACATTTTTAAGCATAAATGCCTCATTTGTCATAGGAATAAGCTTGAAACGTTGGTATTTATTTTTCTCATTACATGCAGAGTGGATAACGCCATTTTTATAGGCATTTACGCAAGTGCCTGTTTTGCCATTTTCAATAAGCACTTCATCATTAGGGAAGAAGTGGAAACGCCATACTCGAGCCCCACCAAAACCTGCGCTATCAATGAGTGTATAGCCCCAGAGCCAATTTCCTTGAGCTAATGCCCACACGGTGAGTGCCGCCCCACCAGGGGATAAAAGGGAGACCCAATCGCTTATAGGCACATTTGGTGCTTGGGCTAAAAGGAGCTTATCTTGTGTTTTAAGCTTTGCTATATCGAGCTCTAAGGTCTCTCTATCAAGCTTTGGACGTGCCCGAGTAGTGAAATTTTTGTTTTCTTCATTAGGGAAGTAGATTTTCCCCACAAGCAGTTTAGGGAAAGGCTGCTTAGCAGGAATAGTTGGCTTTGAGCCAATTTTAAGCGGGTCTGCGTCATTAGGCTTACCTATCATACCCGCAAGGGGATTAACATCTTTAGAACCACAGGCACTAAAGAATGCTACACATATCAAGCAGAAAATACATTGTAAAGCTTTACTCACCTCTTTCATCATACAACCTTTGCAATAAAATAATTCCTTGCCCAAAATATAGCATTTTAAATGTGCTTAGAGAGTAAATGAGATGCGTATTTATTATGCAATCTTATATATGAATGCTTGAAGCTTCATTGGCAAAAGCCTGTGCGTATTTACCACCCTTAGCTAAAAGCTCTTTATGTGTGCCAGATTCCGCAATAATGCTACCTTTGGGGGTTTTTTCCAAATAAATAATGCAATCACAATGCGTAATAGAGCGCAATTTATGGGCGATGATAATAATTGTTTTATCTTTACTCAAGGCATTTATAGCCTTTTGCAAGGCGTATTCATTTTTCACATCAAGGCTTGAAGTCATCTCATCAAGTAAGACAATAGGAGCGTCTTTTAGCAAACATCGAGCAATACTTAATCTCTGCTTTTGCCCTCCGCTTAGACTTTTACCCCCTTCGCTCATATTGGTATTTATCCCATTTGGCATCTCTTGCACAAATTCAAGTGCATTTGCCTTTTTTAACACTTCTTCAATGGCTTCTTTACTAGCATTTTCTTTAGCAAATTTTAAATTACTCTCAACACTCCCGCCAAAGAGATATACATCTTGGAATACCATAGAAAATTTAGCTATGAAACTCTCATAATCTAATGTGCTTATATCTTTAGATTCACCTTTTTTGCCTATATAAATCTTCCCGCTGCTTGGCTCATAAAAACGTGCTATGAGTTTTACTAAAGTGCTTTTCCCACTTCCGCTATCCCCTACAATAGCAACAGAGCTTTTTTCCTTAATGTGTAAAGAAATATCATGCAGCACCATTTGCTTAGCCTTATAGCCAAAGCTCACATGCTCTAGCCTTATATCATTACTTGTTGGTATATCTTTATCTTGCCCGCTAATCACAGGGGCTTGAAGCAAGGAGAGAATATTTTGCCCAGATTTTGCAAAATATTGTAATTCAATGAAATTCACACAAAAAGTCATTAATGGCACAAATGCCTTTGAGCCAAGCAGTAAAAATGCAATATACTCTATCACACTTAGCTCCCCATCTAACAAAAACCCTCTGCCTACCATAACCATAATACCAATGCCCGCACCCATACATGAGAGAATGCTTAAGGCAAAGGGCATAAGCGATACTTCAATACGTATGCTCTCTCTCCTTAATGTATCAAAGACAGATTCCAAACGTGCAAATTTAGCCCCGCCCATAAGGTTTGCCCTAATCGTGCTAATGCCATCAATATATTCATTAATGACATTACTTGCACAAACCACAGAGCGCATATGAGAGGTGCTTAGACCATCTGCGATATAGCGTACAAGGAGTAAAATCGCCAAAGCTAAAGGCACACAGGCAAAAAATGCTAATGCCATTTGCCAATGCCACACACAAAGCCCCACAAACACGATACACACGACAACAAGGCTTGCACAGGTTTGGGGCAGCATATGGGAATTCACTCCCTCTAGTCTTGCAAAGTCATTCATAATGCTATGGCTTAAACTCGCAGCATTGCGTGATTGTAAGAATCCTAATGGAAGCTTCCTTAGATGTTCTGCTAACTCTAATCTCCCTTGTGCGGAAAATTTATAGGTGCTTTCATAGTTTGCTTTATATGCGGGGATTTGAGCGAAAAAATATATCACCATATACACAAGCCCGAGTGCGCAAATACCAAGTAATTCTCCCAAGCTCGCCTCATATCCTCCAAAAAATGGCTGCAAAATCACATCTACAAATAAAAGCACGATAAAAATCCCACAAAATGCCACTAAGTCACTCAAAGCACTCCAAAATACAGAAGTATAAAATCTCTTAAAATTATTGAGCGTTAAATCTCTAATATGTAATAAATCCATTTCCTCTCCTTGTGCTATTTATTCTCAATACTCCAGCTTTGCGCGCGCGTATGCAGCTCCCATAAATGCTTATATTCACTACAAGATTCTAAAAGCTCCCTATGTGTGCCAAAAGCAAGTAATCTCCCCTTATCCATAAGTGCGACTTTATGGGCATATTTCACACTCCCTAGCTTATGGGCTACCATAATAATGCTTTTCTTACTTGAGGTGATAAGTGCTTTAAGTGCCTTATTTATGGCATTTTCATTATATGTATCAAGGCTTGAAGTAATCTCATCAAGCAATAAAATGGGGGAATCTTTTAAAAGTGCGCGGGCAATGTTAATGCGTTGGGCTTCCCCGCCGCTTAATTTCACACCATCGCTCCCTAATCTCTCGCCAATGGGGCAATCTAGGCTATATTTTTGCACAATCTCATCTGCTTGAGCAAGCCTTGCAGCTTGCAGAATCTGCTCATCACTCGCTTCCTTGCAGCCTGCTTTGATATTCTCCCTTAAAGTATCCATAAATAAAAAGCTATCTTGGAATACTAAACTCAAACACCCAAGCAAGCCCTCTTCACTCATATTTCTAATATCCACGCCTCCTATGAGTATGCGACCGCTCTTTACATCATAAAATCTAGCAAGTAAGGTAAGTAAAGTGCTTTTCCCACTCCCGCTTTCTCCTACAATGACTAAATGCTCACCCTCTTTGAGGCTAAAACTTACATCACTCAAAACCTCCCTGCCATTCTCATATTCAAAGCTCACATGCTCAAATGTAATATCAAAATGCTTAGGGGCTATGGGATTAGCGGCGATTTTTAAAGGCTTTTGGGCAAAGATTGTATCAATGCGAGCTACGCCCTCATTAATTTGCATAACCTCGCTACTTAGATTCATAATCTTTAATAATGGTGCGATTAAGCCATTACTCATCATCACAAAAAACACAATAGTAAGCACGAGCATAATATCTAAGGGCTCTTCTGCGACCAAAAACGCACTTAATGGTAGAATGAAAAAGATAAAACAATTAATTAAGAGATTAAATACAGCAAAAGTAGGCATACATTTATATGCAAAGCTTAGCGTGTAATCTCTATAGGCATAAATGCTTGAAGCCAAATTCGCAAAGCTAAAGGCACTTTTATTAAAAAGCTTAAATAAGCTCATACCATCCACAAATTCAATGCTGCGGGCATTCATCTGCTCTTGATGAGAGAAAAAGCGTTTAATCTCTTCTTTCATCGAGCCTTTTGTGTAGATACTAAATTGCACAAAAAGGGCGAAAATATACACCCCTATGCAAATACACCCAAAACGCCAATCTGCCCATATAAACACGGCAAAAATAGCAATAGCCCCGATAAGTGTCATTAAAAATTCTGGAATCTTATGGGCGATAAAATTCTCTATTTTTTCGACATTTTCTTGCACATTTTTATGTATTTCTCCTTTTGTAGTGGCAGTAAAATACCCCAGTGGCAAGGAACTTAAATGCCCTAAAAGGGCTAAGCGAATGTTATAGAGGATTCTATAAGCGGCAAAATGGCTTAAAGTAAAGCTCACTCCAACAAACACCATAGAAGCTACAACAGCTAAAATAGCGCTTAAGCCACACAAAAGCACATAATCCCTATCCACCGCACTCAAATCATGTGCATTTATCACAAATTCACATACAATTAAATAGCTTGCAAAATAAGGCACAAACTGCAAGATAGCACTTAAACCTGAAAAGATACCTGCAAGAATAAGCATTGTAGCCTTTTGCTTGCTTAGCTCCAAAAGACGCGCGATACCTCTCTTGTGTGAAGTCATATTTTCTCCTTACAATGATTTATAAAATTGCATTGTAAGTATTATTCTTATATTAGGATAGTCTAAAGTGC
The DNA here is from genome assembly GCF_003364255.1 of Helicobacter marmotae. Lineage (GTDB taxonomy): Bacteria > Campylobacterota > Campylobacteria > Campylobacterales > Helicobacteraceae > Helicobacter_C > Helicobacter_C marmotae. The sequence continues at coordinate 39,523 of NZ_NXLR01000001.1, read as the reverse complement.
CAAAATACTCTATTATGATAAAAGTTGCTAGGATTTTTATAGGATGGTAACTTTAGCTTGCATAAATTGAGAATCTGCCTTTTAAAATCCAATAACTCTGCTCGAATCATCAGCGACTCTCCAAGTTTGTCAGCTTTTGTGGGAAGGCGTAAGCGAAGGCGAAGAATTGCTTTTTGGATTACTAGTAAATGTTGTTAGCTTGTCATTCTGAGGCTTTGCAAAAGCCGAAGAATCTCTGTTGGCAACTAGTGATTCCTTTAGAGATTCTTCGCCTAAAGGCTCAGAATGACAAACTTACCACCTTACCACACAGGCGAGAAACCAAAACCACCCAAAAGGGTAGAAAGTCAAAACTAGTGCCCCCCGCAGGGCTTTAGGCGGTTTGCAAAATTTATTTTTGCAAACCAAGACATCAAATTAATAGGAGTGCCCCCCTCCCGCAAGGCGCTTTGGCATTTCATAATCAAGCCCTTAGAAAACGACTTGATAGATAAGCCCAAAGGCTTAGCTATAAGTCAAACTTCAGGCGGTTTGTGTGAATTCATTTCACACAAACCAAGACATCAAATCAATGGTTTAAGGACTCTAAGAAATGCTTTTATTCCTTAAGACAATAAAAATACTTGCTACACAAATGATAGCCCCCAAGCAAAATACGACACTATATCCATTTGCTAGGGCTTTATCTACGCCACTATGGGTAAAAATACTGCTTAAAATACCGCCAAAGGAGAGCTCGCTATAAGCGGAGTTAGCCCCCATTTGCTCTGTATTGAGATTTTCTAAAGTTTGAGCCCCCGCAAATGCGCCAATAATTTGGCTAGCTATAATGCCAGCAGCGACAAAGCCTAGATTCTCACTGATCCTTAGAAGGCTAAAATCCACCCCGCATTGGCTGCTCTTTTCACACCAGTGCATACCTAAAGAATACATAAACACAAATTGTGCCCCAAAGCACAAGCCATTAAGAAAAAGGGTAATAAAAATAATAAAGTGATTTTGCCATATTTGCATATTGCACACCATTAGAAGCATAAGGCAAGATTCAAAGATAAGTGTAAGAAGAAGCGCCTTTTTAAAGCCTAAAGCCCGAATAAGCCCGAGCACAAGAGGCGAGGCTACAAGGCAGGCTACGCAGTTTAGCACTCCGCTAAGGAGCCCGACTACTTGCAAGGGAAGCCCAATATATACTAAAAGGGCAGAACTCATAGAGGCACATAGCATTAAGGGCAGCACAAAGCAAATGAGAATGCCCATATATTTCCATAAGGTTTTATTTTTTATTGCTTTCAGTACAGAATCTTTGCTAGCAAGATTAATTCTAGGGTTGCCATTACAATTAAAGGCAAGTAGCGCACAGATAAGCACAATGCCCCCAAGGCAGAGATGAGTGATAAACCAGCCATAATATTCATATATAAAAAGCGCTCCAATAATCCCCAAACACCCGCCTATGCCCGAAGAGACAAGCATAATGGTATTTATGGTGTGCTTTTGTGCAAGGCTGGTTTCCTCCACGGCTACGCCATTAAGGCAGATAAGCACACTCGCACTTAAAAAACTCATAAAGAAAAACACTATTAAAGTGAGATAGAGATTATCATTAGGGTCTAAAAAGGCTATCACCACAAATAAAGCTGCTATGGCAAAAGAGCAAAATCGATAGACTTTTTTGAAGTTGTTTTGATGTTTTTTGCGATAGGATTCCATAAAGCCAGAGTAGAAAAACCCCAAAACAAAAGGGATAAATGCCATATATAAAAGCCCTATTTCTTGTGGGGGGATATGATTTGCCGCTAGAATCGCCGGCAAGGCTCCATATATGAGAAAAGTAAAAATACTAATAATGCAATAAAGGCTAAAACTTAGCTTGTAAATGTCTTTAATAGGCATGTATGCTCCTTGTGTTTATGTATCTTATGTGTATTGATAGTTATCTTTGAATGTGAATGTAGCTCTGAATGTAGAGGGTTTAGGGTGAAGTATTTTAATCTTTCTTTGCGGGTAGCTAAGTTTGTAAGCTTTAGGCAAGCCGAAGAATTACTTTTGGCTTTCTGTGAATCATTTCTACTTGGATTTCTAGTAAATGTCGTTAGTTTGTCATTCTGAGCTTGAGAATCAAGCGAAGAATCTCTGTTAGAATTGCTAGAAACTCTGCCACTATTGTCATGTCTAGCGGGAGTGTAACGACCGAAGAATCTCTCTTGGCGACTAGTGATTCCTTTAGAGATTCTTCGGTCGCACTTCGTGCTCCCTCAGAATGACAAACTAATTTCCTTTGCAGGTGTTTATTATGTGTGGGTTTCCCTTGCGGGTAGCCAAGTTTGTCATTCTGAGGCTTTGCAAAAGCCGAAGCTCTGTCCGAATCACTAGTCGTGCCTTTTGGTGTTTTTAAAAGCAATTCTTCGCCCTTTATTGGGGGCTTGGAATGACAAACTAACGGAGTCGCTGGTGATTCTCTTTTTTCTTTTTCTATAAGGGGGAGGGGCTTGAATGTGCAAAGTTTTATAAAATAATGGGGGGCAAGAGCTTCGCTCGTGCGCGAAGTCCAACCCCACAATAATACTCTTGCCCCCTTATATATCCTCCACAAGGGCGTCGCCTTAAGAGGTAGCACTTCGTGCGATTTAATTTTATCCTGTGATGAGAATATATCTCACTGCTGGGAGACGTTGGGGACTTTTTGTCATTCTGAACCCCTGCAAGGGGTGAAGAATCTCTGTGGGCAACCAGTGATTCCTTGAGAGATTCTTCGGTCGGGCTTGTGCCCTCCCTCAGAATGACAAAGTGGCTGCCTTTCTAGTGGATTCTTCGGTCGCTCTCACGCTTTCGCTTTAGATATGACAAACTAACTTCATTTTATAGAATCCCAATAGCCCTAGCTTTACTTCTTTAGAATTCCCAAACCGCGAAGTATTTGCCAAACTTTGCCTCCTGTGCCCAAAGCCTTAAAAAAGTGTGCTTAGCTGCGTTTTTACACATTTTTGCCCTCTTTGGGACTTGCTTACGCTGCATATGGGTGGGCTAGGTGTATGTAAGTGCGATATTCCCCGATTTTTGCCAAATCGCTTAAATGAAGTGTCAAAAATTCTTAAGGCTCCTTGATAAGGGAGATTCTTACTTCACTTTAAGGTTTTAAAAGAACAAAATTACATTGCCACATCAAAACAACATCAACATAATATAAGAATGGTTATTATATGTGTTTTGTGGATAGAAATCTTGTTTAAAATGCCAAAATAATGCAATATGCTAAATTTTCTTTACTCTTTAATGTTACCTTTTTGCTACTTTGATAAAAGTATATTGTTACTTTTTGTTATTTATTTTTACTAGAGTAAAATTTATGATACTTTATTATATCATTCATTTGATGAGATGATACATTTTGATACATAAGGAGAAAGGAAATGAAACTCTCTGAAAAGCAGGGGAAATCTGTTATCGGCTTTAGGCAATTTGTTTCTTTAAGAAACAAAATTTCACTTATTTTATCATTAGTGATTTTTTGTCTCTATTATGCGTTTGTGTTGGGTGTGGGGCTATTCCCCGATGTGTTGGGCTATCGTTTGGGACCAAGCTCTATTACATTGGGCATACTTTTAGGCATTTCACTCATTGTGTTGTGCATTGTGGCTACAGGGATTTATACATTTTTGGCAAATACTTATTTTGATAAAGAGCAAGATGAGATTTTACGCCAATTAGAGGAGCAAAACCTCATAGAATCTTTGCAAAATGGCGAGGTGTATTATAAAGATTACCCAAATGTGCAATCAGGAGATAAATAATGAAAGATATAAAAGTAATATGGTGTTTGTTTTTTGCGTTTTTAAGCCCAATGTATGGGGCTTCTATTGATTTAGGCGGGGCGATGGCTGAAGTGAATCCTATGGCTATTGGTATGTTTTTAGCCTTTGTGTTTGCTACTTTGTTTATTACATATCTCTCAAATAAAAAGAGCAAATCAGCGAGTGGATTCTATACAGCAGGTGGGAATATCACAGGGGCACAAAATGGCATTGCCATTGCCGGAGATTATATGAGTGCAGCAAGCTTTTTAGGCATTACCGCGCTTGTTTTCACTAATGGCTTTGATGGGCTTATTTATTCGATTGGATTCTTAGCGGGCTGGCCTATTATTTTGTTTCTCATTGCAGAGAAGTTTCGTAACTTAGGCAAATTTACCTTTGCTGATATTACTGCCTATCGCCTTCAGGCAAAGCCCATACGCGTGATTTCTGCTATATCTGGCTTGAGTGTTATAGTGTTTTACCTTATTGCGCAAATGGTCGGGGCTGGGCAGCTTATTCAAGTGCTTTTTGGCTTGCCTTATGCTGTAGCGGTCGTGCTTGTGGGTGTGCTGATGATATGCTATGTGGTCTTTGGAGGTATGCATGCTACTACTTGGGTGCAGATTATTAAGGCTATTTTGCTTTTGGCTGGGGCTAGCTTTATGGCAATTATGATTTTATATCTTACAAAATTTGATTTGCAATACTACTTTTCTCAAGCGATAAATCATCATCCTAAAGGTGAGGCTATTATGTCTCCGGGAGGCTTTCTCTCTGATAGCATTTCCGCACTCTCTTTAGGGCTAGCTTTGATGTTTGGCACAGCGGGACTTCCTCATATTTTAATGCGCTTTTTTACCGTTAAAGATGCTAAAGAGGCAAGAAAATCGGTGTTTTATGCTACAGGTTTGATAGGGTATTTTTATATCCTTACCTTTATTATAGGCTTTGGGGCAATTGCGTTATTGCTTGGAAATGAGCAGTTTGTCGATGCAAATGGAGCATATAAGGGCATAACAAATATGGTCGCTATTAATCTTGCTGAAGTAATAGGCGGCGATATATTTTTAGGCTTTATTTCTGCTGTTGCCTTTGCTACGATTTTAGCTGTGGTATCAGGCTTGGCGATTGCTGGGGCTGGAGCTATAAGCCATGATTTGTTTGTGAATGTCTGCAAAAATGGCGTATGTGATGCAAAACTTGAGATGAGGGTAACTAAAATCGCTACTATTGGCATTGGGCTATGTGCGATTATTTTGGGCATTATATTTGAGAAGCAAAATGTCGCTTTCACGGTTGGACTTGCTTTTGCCATTGCTGCAAGTGTGAATTTCCCTATTTTGTTTTTGTGTATTTATTGGAAAAACCTCACTACAAAAGGTGCATTTTGGGGTGGGCTAATAGGGCTTATTGTTGTGCTTACATTGGTGATTTTAAGCCCGAGCATTTGGGTGAAGAGCTTTGGCTTTGAAGCAGCGATTTTCCCTTATGACCACCCTGCGATTTTCACTATGCCCCTAAGCTTTGTGTGCATATATATTATCTCAAAGCTTGATACCTCTAAGCGTGCAGAGATTGATAAAGCGGGCTTTAAGGCACAAGATTTTCGCGCAGAGAGTGGCATTGGCGCAAGTGAGGCAGTTGCCCATTAAGAGAATTTGCAACTTAAGGGGCAAATATTTAAGCCTAAAGGCTATAATGCACCCATTTTAGAAATGGGGGAATGTATGTTTCAAAAATATCTTATACCTTTGTGCATTATAGCTATCATTTATCTTGTTTCCACAAGCGATGCCCTGACTAATGTCAGTGCGGGGCTAGCGATTTTGCTTTTTGGTATGCTAAGCTTGGGAAGCGGATTTCGTGCTTTCAATGGAGGATTTTTAGAGAATCTTCTCACTACTTCTACCAATACCGCACTGAAGAGTGTAACTTTTGGGGCGGTAGCCACAGCCATTATGCAAAGCTCTTCGTTAGTCTCTGTGCTTTCTATTTCTTTTGTTTCTGCCTCTTTGTTGAGCTTAGCCCAAGGTATTGGCGTGATGTTTGGGGCAAATTTGGGTAATAGTGCAGGTTCATGGCTTATTGCTGGAGTAAGCGGTATGAAAATCTCCGCCCTTGCCTTGCCACTGATTGTGGGTGGGGTGCTTTTTAATTTCCAAAGCACAAAAACCGCTAAGGGCGTGGGGCAGATTCTCATCGGTATAGGCTTTTTCTTTTTAGGTGTGGGGTATATTAAGGATGGCTTTGAGGAATATAAAGAGATTGTAGATTTTTCGCAATATTCTATGGAGGGCATTCAAGGGGTGTTGCTTTTTGTGGGGCTTGGTGCGCTAATGACAGCTATTGTGCAGAGCTCTCATGCTACTCTTACGATTGTTATCTCCGCCCTTGCTACAGGGAGTATGACTTATGAGAATGCGCTAGCAGCCACGCTTGGTACAAGTGTAGGCGGTGTGGTAACAGCTATAGTCGCCTCTTTAAGCACAAACATAGATGGCAAACGTTTAGCCATAGCAAATTGTATTTTTAACTTCCTTATCGTGGCTATTGTGATTGTTACTTTTGATTATTTTGTATGGGTAAATACCGCACTTGCCTCACTGATAGGCTTAAGTGAAGAGAGTGTGCTAAGAATAGCGGTCTTTCATACACTTTTTAATTTGGTGGGAGTGGTGATTTTACTTCCATTTATTCCTAAAATTGCCTTGCTTTTAGAAAAAATAATGAAAGAGAAAGATTCACAAGTTGATAGACCACTTTATATTAATGATGCCATTGTGCAATACCAAGATACCGCACTTTTGGCTTTAGAGCATGAGGTAAGACATCTTTATGATAATGCTTTTGAGCTTATCACGCATACACTTGGCTTTTCTCGCGTTGATATTAAAGGCGGGAGGGACATTCACGAGGTTTTGAAAGAAAATATATGGGCAAAGGAAGATGTAGATGTAGAGGTGTTTTATATGAAAAAAATCAAAGTGCTTTTTAATGCCATACTTGATTTTGCTACTCGAGCACAAACTTATACAAACACGCAAGCTTATGTGAGTAAATTTGCACTCCTTACTTCATCATCTCGCCATATTGTAAAGGCTATTAAAAATATGCAGCTTTTGCAGCCTAATTTGAAGAAAAATAGCCTTTCAAAAAACCAGATTCTAGCGAGTGAATATAATGAGCTAAGGGTTCAGCTTGCCCTACTTTTACGCAATGTGCATGGAATTATTACAGACCAAGATATGCACCCAGAGGAGGCGATAATAAAGCTTAAGACACAAAAAAAGGCTTTTAAGCAAATGGATAAAAGTTCTATTCTCTATATAGAATCGCTACTCAACAAAAAAGAGCTAAGTGTGCAAAATAGCACTTCCTTGCTTAATGCAGTGGGCTTTAGCCATAATATTGCTAAAGAGCTTATAAACGCGATGATACAAATACAAGAGACATATATAGAAGAGAGCCAAGGGGGCAGTGAAACTGCAAATGGAGTAAATACCATTGAAGAGTAAAAAACATTTTTTTATTAGCTTTATTCTTATAGGGGCATTTGCGCTTTTATCGGTATTTGTGTATCGATTCTATAAGGCAAAGCCCTTAGCTCCCCTTACTTTAGAAAGCTTAGAGCAAAAATACGCCCATATATCCCCCAAGCTTTGGGGCGAGAACTTAGATGGCGTTACCACTCTTTTGCCAAGCAAAGATAAAAAGATTGTTTATCTTACCTTTGATGCTTGTGGTGGGGACTATGATAGGGCGTTGGTGGATTATTTGATAGACAATCATATCCCTGCGACTTTATTTATTAATGAGCGTTGGATTAAAGCGCATTTGCAAGATTTTCTCCTTCTAGCGCAAAATCCGCTCTTTTCGATACAAAATCACGGCAGCAGACATCTCCCTTTAAGCGTAAATGGTAAGAGTATTTATCATATTGCAGGTACAAATTCCATTAAAGAAGTGTATGATGAAGTTATGGAAAATGATAAGACTATTACTTCACTTACCGGTAAAAAGCCTCATTATTTCCGCTCTGGAACGGCATATTATGATGAGGTGGCAGTGAGTATTTTAAAAGATTTAGGCTATGAGATTGGGGGATTTGATGTGTTAGGTGATGGCGGAGCGAGCTTTTCTAAAAAGCAGATATTAAGCCAGCTTTCAAAAGTGCGCAATGGATCTATTCTTATCTATCATTTCAATAAACCAAAAAGTGATACGTATGCGGGGATTGTGGAGGTTGTCCCTAAGCTTGCCCAAATGGGCTTTAGCTTTGGGAAATTGGAGTAGGTGTTAATTACCCTTAACAATGGTAGTTGTAGTCGCAAAAAGACCAAGAATACTCCAATCGTTATAATCAACACTTCTAATTTGAGAGATATTGCCTGCTTTTGCCGCTGTATCCACAGAGCAATCACCATAAGCGACAATCCCTAAAATGTTTGTACAAGTTGCCCTACCTTCTTTTGTCGCTCCTGCTGTAGAAGTTGCAGTGATAGGAGGCGTAGTATTTGTATAGACAAATCCTCCGGTTGCACCAGTAATTGCACAGCCACCAAAGAGTGCGATAGCACCACTTAAACTTAAAGCACAAAGTAGAGTTTTCATACTCCCTCCTTTAGATTTGAGAATTACCATATAGAATCTATGGCAGGGCTTTATTATGATTAAAAAAGTTAAATAATACAAGTATTATGTGATGGCGAGCCATAAAGGCACGCTAAAAAAGCTAAATAAGATTCCAAAAGCAATGGCGCTTACAGCCAGCCTACCATTCAGCCCTGCTTTAATGACAATCGCCCCAGCGCTCACTACAGGAGGCATAGCTACTTCGATTAAAGCCATACGCCACAAGTCGCTAAAGCCGCCAAAACTGAAGAAAACGATAGTAAAGAGCAAGAGCGGGGCGATAATCATTTTGCCCAAAAGCAAAATAGAAGTGAGCTTCCATTCTTCCTTAATACCTTTTAGGCTCATTTGTACCCCAATGGCAAAGAGTGCTACAGGTGTGGCAGTCTGGGCTAGGCTTTTAAGCGGGGTAAAGAGCTCATCGGGGATATTGATAGGCAAAGTTTTAAGGGCTAACCCACACAGCAGGGCTAAGAAAAGCGGGCTTTGAAAAAGCCGCAAGCCAATGGCTTTAGCACTAAAGCTCCCCTTACCACCCAGACTAAGAATCAGCGGGGCGAGAAAAGCAATGGGAATACCTGTAACAATCTGGTCATAAATGATTACTTTATTAGCATAATCTTCCCCAAGTGCGCCATGCACAATGGGTAATCCTAAAAAAAGCGTATTGCCAAAAGCCCCCATAAAGCTTAGAGTAAGCATAGAATTACGCTCTAACTTTAGCAATTTAGCAATGATAAAAAGTGCCACTCCCCCGCCTAGAGAGCAAAGTAAGCTAATAAGGCATACATATAAAAATGTCATATCAATATGAGCATGGTATGTACCATTAAAGATTTGTGCAGGGAGAGCAAAGTTGAGCAGAAAGCCAAGCAAAATGCCACTTTGTTTATTCCCTACAAGACGCAAGAGTTTTGCCATATAGCCAATAAATATAAACACGCATACACTATAGATAGCAAGGAGCATGAGGTAAATCCAATGTCAAATATTTGTTTGGTTTTATGCTGATTTTATCATAGTTTAAACAAGATTCCCTATACTTGCGAGTTATTTTACGCTTAAAGGATAGGTATGTTTTATAATCAAGATATAGCAAAATTATTGCTTCGTTTGTGCGTAGGTGGGCTTATGCTTTTTCATGGAATCTACAAAATTATGCACGGCATAGGTGGAGTTGAGGGTATGATAGAATCTCGTGGTTTGCCCGGAGTATTGGCTTATGGTGTATATATCACTGAAGTGCTTGCACCCTTGATGATTTTAGTTGGTTATCAAGTGCGTATAGCAGCCATCATAGAGGCTCTAGGTATGCTTGTAGCTATTTATGCAGCTGTGGGATTTGATATTTTTGCGCTGAATGCTCATGGTGCTTGGGTGATAGAGCCTCAATTACTCTTTTTGCTTCCTTGTATTACGCTTGCGCTTATTGGTGGGGGGAGATATGGCGTGAGCTTTAGGAGCTAGCATTATTGCAGCTCTCTTGCTATCTCATTAATCAGCTAAAGAAGGTAAAGATATGATAACAAAAGAAGAGATTACCGCCGCTTTACGCGATGTGATTTATCCAAATTTTTCAAAAAATATCGTAGATTTTGGTTTCCTTAAAGAAGTGAGTGTGAGTGAGAATGAAGTCTTTATACGCGTGGATATACCTTCAAGCCTAGAAGAAGTCAGTAATGAGCTAAGGGTAAATATCTCTACTAAGCTTGCCAATCTTTTAGGCAATCTAAGCCTTAAAGTAGAGATTAACCCGCCAAAGACACCCCCGCAGAGAGAAACCCACAAAGAACCTCAAAGTAAAAATATTGCCCCCCATATTAGACATTTTGTTATGGTAAGCTCTGGTAAGGGAGGCGTGGGTAAATCCACTACAAGTGTGAATCTTGCCATAGCCTTAGCCCAGCAAGGTAAAAGAGTAGGTTTGCTTGATGCAGATATTTATGGTCCTAATATCCCTCGTATGCTTGGGCTTAATGCTTTGAAGGCAGAAGTGAATGAGGCGCAAAAGAAGCTTATACCGCTTAAGGCATTTGGTATAGAAATGATGAGTATGGGCGTGCTCTATGATGAGGGGCAGAGCCTTATTTGGCGCGGTCCTATGATTATGCGTGCCATTGAGCAAATGCTTACAGATGTGCTTTGGAGTGAGCTTGATGTGTTGGTTATTGATATGCCTCCGGGCACAGGAGATGCCCAGCTTACTCTAGCTCAAAGTGTGCCGGTGAGTGCAGGCGTGATAGTGAGCACACCTCAAAAAGTCAGCCTTGATGATAGCGCAAGGAGTTTGGATATGTTTGAGAAGCTTAAAATCCCCATTGCCGGGATTATTGAAAATATGAGTGGGTTTATTTGCCCAAATTGTGGTGTGGAGTATGATATTTTTGGCAAAGGCACAACTGAGGAGCTTGCACAAGCCTATAATACAAGTATTCTTGCTCAAGTCCCCCTTGAGCCTAAAGTGCGTGAAGGCGGAGATAATGGCAAGCCTATTACATTTTTTGAGCCTACTTCTAAATCCGCTCATAGCTATATGCAGGCAGCATTAGCCCTAGCAGATTTTTTACAAAAGGTACAAAGCAATAATCTTGCTGATAATAAAGACATTCAGCCCACACAAATGAAACATTAAGAGAACTCACACACAACAAATTTAATCGCCTACATTTAATCTCCCACAATGGGGAAGTGAGTTTGTCGCCTTTTGCGGGAGTGGTAATGAGCGAAGAATTCACACTCTAAACCCCAAGTGCTAGCCAAGTTTGTTATGTCTAGAGCTTATAAAACAGGCGAAGAGTCTCTAGTAAAATTACCACAAAGTGCGACTAGCGATTCTATTAAAGAGTCTTTAGCGGATAAGAGCAATTCTTCGCTTTCTTGCGAAAGCAAAGACATGACAAACTAACTTCCCTTGTGAGGTAATTTTGTCTTGCGGATTGGACTCATTGTCATTCTGAGGGAGGGCAACGCCCGACCGAAGAATCTCTCTTAGCGACTAGTGATTCTTTAAGAGATTCTTCGCCTCCACTTCGTGCTCCCTCGTGATGCCAAACTTGGCTACCCGCAAGGGAAATTATTTTGGCATCACGAACCCCTGCAAGGGGTGAAGAATCTCTGTGGGCGACTAGTGACTCGGACAGAGATTCTTCGCTTCGCTATAGACATGACAAAGTAACTGCCTTTCTAGTGACTCGTTTAAGGAGTCTTTAGCAGATAAGGGAGATTCTTCGGTCATTACCATTCCCTCAGAATGACAAACTAACGGATTCGCTAGTGATTCTAAAAGGAGTTTCTAAGGATGGTTTAGAATTTTCTTGCATCAAGGGCGCGATTAAGCGTTTTATTAAGCTCTCGCTTTAAGTCTGGATTGAGCACGCCTAGCTCTTCTTCAGTGCGAATGATAAGTTCAGTTGAGGTATTTTTATGCACAGCTACGGCAAACAAAAAGCTTTTTTTACGATAATCGCTTAGCTCAAGCTCGTTATAGTGCGTGAAAAACTTCTCCACCGCTTCGCGCAAATGTGTTAAATCACTTTTTGGATTATCTAATGTCCTCATAATCTCCTCAATAGTAATTTTTGTTGGTATTTCTTGTATTTGATATTCTTTCTTTTTAGGCGTTGGACCAAATAACCATAAAAGAACAATAAGCACAAACAGCGCTACACAAAATATACTTACAAGCATAAAAACACTATCAGGAGATAAAGCCATCGCAATCCCTTGTGAAATCAATGTGAATTCAATAAAGCAAAATGCGGATTTTAGCATAATATTATGCTATTGTGGCTAAAATTCAAACTATGATGTTCATTATTAATAGAATCAAGGTAAGTTTAGGATATGAAAGGAGTAGCACATGGTGGATTATCTTAATCTTGCTAAAACCTACCAAACACCTCTTTATGTGTATGATTTAGCTCATATCACGGATAAATTCTGTGCTATTAAAGACGCTTTTAGGGCGCGTAAATCGCTTATTTGCTACGCTTTGAAAGCAAATTCAAATCTCTCTATTATTCATCATTTAGCCACACTTGGGAGCGGGGCGGATTGTGTGTCTATTGGCGAGGTGAAGCGCGCACTAAAGGCAGGCATACCAAAGTATAAAATTATCTTTAGCGGGGTGGGCAAAAGCGATAGCGAGATTGCACAAGCCATAGAGAGCGATATTTTATTTTTGAATGTTGAGAGTGAAGCAGAGCTCAAACGTATAGAGCATTTAGCCCAAAGTGCTAAAAAGCCCGCACGTATTTCAGTACGTGTGAATCCTAATATCGACCCCAAAACTCACCCCTATATCTCCACAGGCTTGCATGAAAATAAATTTGGCGTAGATATAGAGCAAGCAAAATCAATGTACATTTTTGCTAAAAACTCCCCCCATTTAGAGGCTGTGGGTATTCATTTCCATATAGGTTCTCAACTCACAGAGCTAGAGCCACTCAAGCAAGCAGCCCAAAAGATTGCCGAGCTTGCCCATAGTCTCCTTGCCCTAAAGATTGACTTGAAGTTTTTTGATGTGGGTGGGGGCATTGGTATAAGATATAGTGATGAATCGCTCATTGACCCATATCAGTATGCCCAAGCCATTTTAGGGGCATTATATGGGCTTGATTTGACGATTATTTGCGAGCCCGGTAGATTTTTAGTAGGGGAGAGTGGCGTTTTACTCACAAGTGTGCTTTATGAAAAGCATAATGGCAAAAAACGTTTTGTGATTGTCGATGCAGCGATGAATGACCTTATGCGCCCAGCCCTTTATAATGCTACCCATAAGATCGAGTGCGTGTATAGAGCAAGCCAAGATACAAAAGAGAGCTTATGTGATGTTGTAGGACCTATTTGTGAAAGCAGCGACTTTTTGGCAAAAGATATTAGCTTACCACCGCTTTGTGCGGGAGATGTATTGATGATAAAAAATGCAGGGGCATATGGTATGAGCATGGCAAGTAATTATAACACCCGCCTTAAACCCGCTGAAGTAGCTCATATAGGGGGAGATGTGCGATTAATCAAACATAGAGAATCTATTGAAGATTTGATAAAAGATGAGGCTTTGCTGCTCCAAGAGCATAGGAGTAAAGGAGCACAATGAAAGAAGAAGAAAGTATCTTACACTCTTTGAGAGAGCAAATTGATCGTGTTGATGATATGATTTTTGAGGCTTTAGAGAAACGTATGGCTCTTATTATGCAAGTAGGTGAGCATAAGCATAAATATGGCAGTGCGATTTATCGCCCACAGCGTGAGAGGGAAATTATAGAGCGGTTAGCTAAAAAGCAAAGTAAATATATGCCTATACGTGGTATTGAGGCGATATATCAGGAGATTTTTGCCCTCTCAAGGAATCTTGAGCTCCCTCAAAAGGTCGCATTTTTAGGTCCTATTGGGAGCTATACACATCAGGCAGCAGAGCAGAAATTTGGGGCATTGAGTGAATATATCCCGCTTAATACCATACAGGCGGTTTTTGAAGCCTTATGTGCTAAACGTGTCAAATATGGCGTTGTGCCCCTTGAGAATAACACCAATGGCATGGTGGGAGAGAGCGTTGATTTACTCGCACGCTTTGATTTTAAAATTATTGCAGATATGATTTTGCCTATTCATCATAGCTTATTGAGTAATTGCGAGCATTTGGGCGATATTAAGCAAATTTTTTCTAAAGATATAGCCTTTGGGCAATGTCAAAACTTTTTGAATGCGCATAATCTTCATCACATCGAGCAAATACCTACAGATTCTACAGCAAGGGCAGTCCAACTTGCAGCAAGTAATCCCAATAGTGCTGCCATTGGCTCAAAGATTGCGGGTAAAATCTATAATCTCCCTCTTATGTTTGAGCATATTGAAGATTCTACAAAGAATAAAACGCGCTTTATTATTGTGAGTGATTTTGAGCTTCCTCCTAGCGGGAGAGACAAAACCTCACTTTTTGTGAATCTCAAAGATAGCGACCAAGTGGGCAGTTTGTTTGGTTTATTGGGGGATTTTGAGAGAGAGGGCATTAATCTCACGCGTATAGATTCTCGCCCTGTGAGAAATGATGATAACTTTGGCATAGGGTTTTTTATCGATTGTGAGGGGCATTATAAAGACCCTCCCTTGACAAGACTTTTAGCAAAAAGAGGTGATGAAATCAAATGGCTTGGGAGCTATATTTACACAGATATAAGAGAGTGAGGCATGATAGAGTTTAAGGCATTAGGATTAGAAGACAGGGCACTTTTGCTGCCTTTTACAAATGCAAAAAATCGCCACATTGCAGATACAAACTTTACCAATATGTTTATGTGGCGGCATGCCAGAGAGATAAGCTATGCCATTGTGCAAAATCAGTGCATTATACAAACGCAATATCCTAATATGAATCCTTTTGTATTCTACCCCTTAGGTGATGGCAATAAAAAGCCCATTATAGAGCTATTGTTGAAGCATTATGCACATTTAGGATTGCCCCTAGAGTTTGCCTCTATGCAAAAGCATGAGTGCGAGGAGCTAGAGGGGGAATTTGGAGATATGTTTGAGATAGAACCAAGACGTGATAGGTTTGATTATATCTATCATACACATGCACTCATTGAGCTTGCAGGGCGCAAATACCATAAGAAGAAAAACCACCTTAATCGCTTTTATTTGCAATATCCACAAACACAATTCGAGCCCCTTAGCAGTGCGAATGTAGAAGAGCTCAGAGCACAAAATAACGCATGGTATGCACATGCAAATGCCGATGATAAAGGCTTATATTTTGAGAATCTTGGCATAAATGACGCGCTTAGGTATTTTGATACTTTAGGTTTGCAGGGTGGGTTGTTACGTATTGATGGGGAGATAGTCGCCTTTAGCTTTGGGGAGGAGATTGGGGCAAAGTCTTGCGCGCTTATACATATTGAAAAGGCAAACATTGCCTTTAATGGCGCATATCAGGCTATTAATCAAGCCTTGCTTAAACACCTCTTCCCCCAAACTTTATATGTCAATCGCGAGGAAGACTTAGGCATTGAGGGTTTGCGTAAGGCAAAGCTTTCCTATCAGCCTGCCTTTTTACTTGAGAAGTATTATGCAAGGCAGAAAGAGTGAGAAAAGTAGGCAAGCTACTTATTGATGTCCTTGTGCTTTGCCTTATAGGTGGAGTGTTTTTTATCTTACAACATAATGGCTTGGTGTGGTTGAATATGCCTAGCCTCAAGGCTTATCCCGTGAAAGGCGTAGATGTCTCTGCTCATCAAGGGCAGATTGATTGGGAGATATTAGCCAAAGAGCATATTTCTTTTGCATTTATTAAAGCCACAGAGGGCAGTAGCTGGGTAGATAAGCAGTTTGCCTCAAATTTTAAAAATGCTCAAAAAGCAGGGCTCTATGTGGGGGCGTATCACTTTTTTAGCTTTGATTCCCCCGGGCTCACACAAGCAGCAAACTTCATCGCTCAAGTCCCGCCACTTATGTCAGAGAAACTACTCCCTCCTGTGGTTGATGTGGAGTTTTATGGCTCAAAGGCAAGCAACCCCCCGCCCAAAGAAGATGTGTATAGGGAGATAGAAGTATTGCTTGTAAGATTAGAGGAGCATTATGGGATGAAGCCCATTATCTATACGACACCGAGCTTTTATGATATGTATTTGCGTAATCAATTTGAATCTTACCCCCTTTGGATTCGCTCTGTGTTTTTTGCGCCGCATTCTTTTATCGCTAAAGTCTTTAATGTCCATTTTGCAAAAGATCGTTGGAGCTTTTGGCAATACAACCCAAAGGCGGTGCTTAAGGGGTATTCTGGTGGAGAGAGGTATATTGACTTAAATGCTTTCAATGGGGATTTAGAGCACTTTCAATCTTGGCTTAAGGAGAATAAAAATAATGCAAGAAATCACCATATACAAAGATGAATGCTTCCACTCAAGCAAGGATAATGTGCCTATTTATTATGATGTATATATGCCTCAAAATTTAGATGATGTATGTATTGTCCAAATCGCTCATGGTATGGTCGAGCATAAGGGGCGATATGAATGGGTGGGAAGGAGTTTAGCTAAGGCTGGGTTTCTTGTAGTGATAAATGACCACAGAGGGCATGGGAAGAGCATTGATAGAGCGCATGAGTGGGGAGAAATGGGAGGAGATACTAAGATAAGCGGCTTTGAATATGCTGTGGCTGATATGTATAGCCTTACTTGCACTCTTAAAGAGCGCTACAAGCCTACTTTTTATGTGCTTTTGGGGCATTCTATGGGCTCTTTACTCTCTCGGGCGTATATCAAGCAATATCCTTATGAGCTAAATGCCCTTATTCTCTCTGGCTCTCCTGCGTACAATAGGCTGGTGATTGTAGGGGAGCTTTTGGCTAAGGGGCTTTATGTATGTGGCTTGAAACAATGGGGGAAGCATTTTATCAATCGCCTTTCTTTTGGCAGCTTTAATAATGCCTTTTTAGAGTATAAAGATGAGGATTGCTCTAAAGGTGGCTTTGCGTGGCTTTGTAGCGATAAGCAAGTAGTAGCAGCATACAAGGCAGATAAGGCTTGCTCCTTTGTTTTTAGTTTAAAGAGTTTTATAGGGCTGTTTAGGGGTATGCGCTTTGTTAATGATACAAAAGGGCTTAGAGGCATGCACTTGCCTCTTTTGATAATTAGCGGGAGCGATGATAGCTGTGGAGACTTTGGCAAGGGTGTGAGTAAAATTGCCAAGTCTTATGAAAATTGTGGCTTTAAGGTGAGTTTGAAGCTCTATGCAGGTTTAAGGCATGAGATATTAAATGAGCCAAATAAAGCAGAAGTGCTAAATGATATGGTGCGCTTTATTCAAGCAAGCAGGGTAAAAGGTGTTTAGCTTGAAGTGATGATTTTGTTAATGTTAGGCTTGGGCTAAAGAATTGCTTTTAAAAACACCAACGACTCCGTTATTTTGTCTCCTCTTGCGGGAGCGTAGGAGGCGAAGAATCTCTGTGGGCGACTAGTGATTCCTTTAGAGATTCTTCGCCTAAAGGCTCAGAATGACAAAATAACTACCTTTTTTAGAATTCCCAAACCACCCAAAAGGGTAGAAAAGTAAAAGTTAGTGCCCCCCGTACAGGCGCTTTTAGGCGACAACTTAAAGCCCTTAAAAAACGACTTGATAAATGCACAAAGTGCGCTTACTAGTCAAGCTTTGAGGGTGTGTGCAAGAATTTAGTTTATGTGAAGCAAGACATACCTTAAAAAAGACTTGATAGATAAGCGTAGCTTAGCTATAAGTCAATCTTTAGGCGGTTTGTGTGAATTGATTTCACACAAACCAAGATATTAAACTAATGACACCAAAGACTCTCTAAAAGAATCACTAGTTGCCCACAGAGATTCTTCGGTCATTACCACTCCCGCTAGACATGACAATGAGTCCAACCCGCAAGATAAAATTACCTTGCAAGGGAAGTTAGTTTGTCATTCTGAGGGCTTTATGCCCGAAGAATCTCTCTTATCTACTAAAGACTCTTTAATAGATTCACTAATATTATTTTAAGCAAACGGCATATACCATTTTCGCATACATTCCTTTCAGGTTGAAAGATACAAGCCTTCTTATGAAGCATACGCTTAAATTGAAAGCCATTTTATGAAATCTTGTCTTTTTATCGGTGATTTGCCCTTAGATTCCCTTTTTTTCTTACGTCTTGAAAATGCCTTTTTGCTCTCTGAAAATGGCGCATATATAGAAGTGATAAGCAATAGAGATGATTTGGAGTATGATTTAAGCGTGTGGGCAAAGTTTAAGGGTGAGGGCTTTTTAGGTAAGCAAAGTCTAAGTAAGCATAGCAAGGGTAATTTTGTCTATACATTCATAAAGCACTCCCACACGCGTTTTGCTCGATTTAGCCATCCTCATATCGCCCCAGATGCTCAAGGGCTTGCCCCGTATGGCGTGCGTATAGAATCAGGCTCTCCGCATTATCACTTTAGATATGAACATGATAATGAAATCTTTAGCCCGCATTTAGATGAAATCTATGAAGATGCCAAAAAGCACACTTGGAATGCCTCTAAAGACATCAAATGGCAGGAGATTCCGCCATTTAGCCCAAAATTGCAGTTTGCTATAGCGCAAATTATGACATATTTGGTTGAAAATGAATTTTCTGCCCTTTATATCCCTAGCCAATTTTTAGCCCAGATTTCCCCTTATTTTACCTCTGTGCCGCTTTTGCTTGCTTCTATCATTGGTGATGAAGCCCGCCATATTGAGAGTTTCATTAAACGTGCCAATGCCACTTCTCTTGGCGTGCAGTACTCCACACTTGCCACGCAGCAGAGCCTCTATAGCCTTTATAAGCAAAAAGATTATTTCAAATCTAGCTTTTTGTTGCATGTTATGGGTGAGGGGACTTTTATTGATTTACTTGCTTTTTTAGAAGAGAGCTTTCGGGCTTTGGGTGATGAGGCAAGCGCGCATTTATTGTATCTTGCTCGTCGTGATGAGGCAAGGCATGTGCGCTATGGTATGAGCAACATTACGCACTCCCTTGCCCAAAATCCCGCCAAAATCAATATGCTAAAAGAAGTAGTTTTTGAACGTAAAAACTACCTATCAGCACAGAGTTCAGAATCTACTCTCCTTTTAGAATCTATGGCACTTTTGCGTGGGGGCGGGGAAGAGCGCATATCACAAGGTTTTGAGGAGGTACTGGCATTAAAGCAAAAAATGGAAAAAAATCGCACAAAAAGGCTAGTAGAGTGCGGTATTGATGAGGAGCTAGCCTTAGATTTAAGCAAGGCTCACACACCTAATTTTATGTAAGGAGTAACAATGTTAGAACATTTTGAAGAAATTGAACAAACTGCAGAGGCTTTTGGCAAGTCTTATCTTGCCCCTATTACTGAATCTGTTGATACAGAGGGGAGATTCCCAAAAGAGGCGTATAATGAGCTAAAAAAGCAAGGCTATATGGGCTTACTTGTGCCTAAAAAATATGGCGGGAGTGGCGGTGGCTGCTATCAGCATATCCAAGTGTGCTATCACTTAGCAAGATTTGATGCTACAACCGCGCTTTGCTATATGATGCACAACACCGCTACCGCAGCACTTAGCATATATGCTACACCATCACAAAAAGATGAATTCCTCCCAAAAATCGCACAAGGGCAAGCGAGTTTTGCCCTTGCATATAGTGAAAGTGGCTCAGGGACGCATTTTGGGCTACCAGATATAGTTGAGCAAGAAGCGGGCGAGTATAGAATCTTAAAGGGGAGAAAGAGCTTTGTAACTTCTGCGCAATATGCGGATTATTATCTCACTTATACAAATTCTTGCAAAATCAAGGGGGCAAAGAATAATTGGATTGTCCCTAGAGAGAGCGAGGGGATTGTGCATGAAGAAAATGTGTGGAATGGGCTTGGTATGCGCGGGAATAATTCTAAACCTGTGCAATTTAATGATGTAAAGCTCCCCATTACGCATTTGCTTGGCAAAGACGGGCAAGGTGAGGCACAAGCAGGAGTAGTGGCTATGTATTTTGTCGCTGGCTTAGGGGCGGTATATAGCGGTGTGGGGAGGGCTGCGTATGATTGTGTGTTCTCTCACATTAAAGAGAGGCAATATACTGATAGTTCTAGGCTAAGTGATAAGGAATTAGTGAGAATCCACATAGCCAATTTATATACCAAAGCGCAAAGTCAAATTGCTTTAGTCAAGCAAGCCGCAAAAAGCTTTGATAATGGCGATAAAGACGCTACATGGCAGATTTTTGCAAGTAGGATTAATGCGAGTAATCTTGTTATGGAGATTACAGAGCTTGCTATGCGACTTGGCGGAGGGAGGGCGTATTCTAAGCTTTTGCCCTTAGAGCGGTATTTACGCGATGGGCTTGCTGCGCAAGTTATGGCACCAAGTTTGGATATTTTAAAGATATGGCTAAGTGATGCTCTTTTAAAGGATTGAATATGAGAAAGATATTAGTAGGGGCTGTGGCGTATGCTCCGCAGATTGTGCCTATTTGGGATACTATTAGAGAATATGCCAATGCCTACTATAAGGATAGCGATTTAAGCCTTGATTATGTGCTTTTTAGCAATTATGAAACACAAGTGCAGTATTTACTAGAGGGTAAAATTGACATCGCTTGGAATACCAATGTCGCCTATATCCGCTCCATGCACGCTTGCTTAGAGCGAGACTTTAAGGTAGAGGCGATACTTATGCGCGATACCGATTTAGACTTTAAAAGCGTATTTGTAACAAAAAATGAGCGAATAAAAAACATAGCAGATTTAGTGGGCAAAAGCTTTGGTTTGGGGAGTTTAGATTCTGCTCAGGCAGCGATTATGCCCTTATACTCTCTCAAACCCTATAAGATTAAAGAATTTTCTTCAAATACTCTAGGCTTGCAATCTTTGGCAGCAGATAGCATTAATATTTTTCGCTTCAATAGCGATGTAGGCAAGCATGGCGATACAGGCAGAAGTGAATTTGATGTATTAGATAGGATTAGTAGCGGAGAGCTAGCAGCGGGGGCTATTGGCTCTACTACTTGGGCTAGGATTATGCAAGAGGGGAGTTATGGGGGGCTAAGAAGCTTTTATATGAGCGAGGGATATTCTCATTGCAATTTTAGTGTTTTATCACGTTTTGATAGCGGCTTGAAAAGGGCATTTATAGAGATGATGTGCTCACAAAATGCCCTTACAAATGACCCAAAAATCGCACAAATGATGAGCCTAGAGGGGCTTAATGAATGGATAGTGTGCGATGAGGTGGCTTTAGGGGGGTATGAGGGGATATATAAGGCTTTACTAGAGCAAAATCTGCTTACTTAAGAGCCTTAAAACATCACCGCCCTTCATTATGGAGATTAGCTAAATTTTAGGGGGTATCGCAGGTTATATACCTAGCTCACCCCTAAAATTTAGCTAAAGCACCAGAAGCAAGCGCACTTTTTTAAGGCTTAGCAGAGGGAAGGGCTAACTTTGAGAAAAAGGCAATTAGTTTGTCAGCTCTTGCGTGAGCTAAGAATCTCTACTTAATTCACTAGAAATTCTCTTAGTTTGTCATGTCTAGAGCCTCCTTTAGGAGGCGAAGAATCTCTCTTATATACTAACGACTATCCCTTAGAATCACCAAAAAGCACGACTAGTGATTCTTGCAGAGATGTTTCGGGCATAAAGCCCTCAACATGACAAACTTTGCTACCCGCAAGACAAACCCACACATAACAAATTTAATTTTCAAAAAAGGAAGTTAGTTTGTCATTCTAAACCCTTTGGGGTAAAGAATTGCTTTTTGAGCCTTAGTGATTTGGGTAGAGATTCTTCGGTCGCTCTCACGCCCGCCCTCAGAATGACAAACTTACCACGCGGGCGAGAAACTCAAACCACTCAAAGGGCAAAAAGTTAGTATAGAGCGCCCCCCGCAGGGCTTTAGGCGGTTTGCAAAATTTATTTTTGCAAACCAAGACATTGAATCAATAACCCAATCTTAATAGATACTCTTAAAATTAAAATTTATACTAATATTTTGCCCTTTATTGTGCATTGATAAAAGAAGTAAAAAGAATCCATACACACATAAAGAGCAAGGCTACTACTATCAAAGCAAAGAAATTTGTATCACGCAGAAATCGCACGATAATATTTTATTATTAAAAATAATTCTTATATTTTTTATATTACTTTAATTTAAGATTCTATACACTCACAACTCACTTTACTTTACAAGGAGAATGAATGAAAAAATATCTTTTATTTTTCAGTGCATTAACGAGCATAGTTTCATACACTTATGCCGATGAAGAAAGCCAATCTATAAACTTGGGGAAATCTGTTGTATATGGCTATATGATGAAGTCTCATTTAGATGAGTTAAATCGTAATGTCTATGAGATAGATAGGGATTCTATTCAAGAGAGAGGGTATCGCTCTAGCGAGGATATATTCCGCTATACGCCTTTTGTGGGCTTAGCTAATGTGGGCTTAGGGAGCAATTTAGACTTAAGAGGGCAGGGGAATCGCGCAAACACTTCTGTGCAAGTGCTCGTAAATGGCATATATGCCAATATGTTAGATAGCTCTCATGGTGTAAGCCCTATTAATACCCTCTCTCCTTATAGTATAGAAGCTATAGAGATTTTACCCGGCGGTGGGGCTGTGATGTATGGGAATGGCACAAGAGGCGGCGTGGTGAATATTATTACCCAAAGACGATATGCCCAACCCTTTTTCTCCGCAGGGATTACCTACTCAAATGTTATTGCTTCTACGGGAAATAATGTCAATGCAGATGCAAAATTTGGCACAAAAATAGGAGATAGCACTTATATTTCTTTGGGCGCGGCATATCTTCTAAGAGGTGGTCCAAGAGAGGGAGATAAAATAAATGGAGGACAAGCCAATATGAGCTTCATTAAAGATTTTGCGGGGGGGGGGCTCTTCTCTTAGCTTTGATATAGACTATTTCTATGGTGATATTAGAACTTCTCCAAATAACTCCTTTAATGATATTCCAAATCCCACACGAAGTGATAGAAAAACTCCAGGCAATGGGGATTTACATAACAAACAACAACGACTTGATGTATCTTTAGGCTATGAAGCCAATGTGAGTGAAAATAGCAAGTTTGACCTCAAAGCTTTTTATCATTTAAATAAAATCAAATATGTAGATAGCGTAACGGGAATCAATAATTATCTCTATGGTGGTAGATTTTTGTTCCCCTTAGCTGAAGCTGACCAAAGTGGCTCGCTTTTTGATGACCAAAAAATAGGCTTGATTGCTAAATATGACTTAAAGCACAGCAATGGGCGCTTTATCTTAGGCTATGAGAGTGTGTATCAATATGGCAAGCGCATTATGGACCAACTGATTTTTGCAGACGCAAGTAGTGTGCCTACTAATGTCAATGCCTTTAATTTCTACATTCATCCTATGTTGATTTCCTTAAAGAGTGGCAAATGGAGCAATGCGCTTTTTGCTATAGAAAAGTATAATTTCACAGAGAGTTTTTCACTCACAGGCGGTGCGCGCTATGAAAATGCGTGGTATAAAGCAGATGTGAGTAATAGCCAAAATGTCCTTATTTGTGCTGCCAATATTACTTCACAAGTAAATTGTCTTACAAATCCTACCCAAAACATTCCCATAGACGCTGCAAGAAACTACAATACCACAAGCAATAACTTTGCCCTAGAGCTTACCCCAAGCTATCAATACTCAAATGATGGCAATATGTATGCTAAATATGAAAGAGGCTTTTTCTCCCCCTCGCCTAATAATCTTTTAACAAGACAAAGCAGCCAATATCTTTTAACAAATCTCAAGCAAGAGACTTATGATACCTTTGAATTAGGTTTGAAAGACTTTTGGGGAGAGAGTGTGAGCTTCTCTGCAGCACTTTTTTATACTTTGACACATAATGAGTTTTATACCATTGGTAATGCCCATTCTGCTAGTGGCGTAACTTATGGGAATTATGATAGGACTCAAAGGCTAGGCGTGGAGCTATTCTCAGAGCAGTATCTTTTTAATAATATATTGCGATTAAGTGAGAGCTTTACTTATATAGACGCAAGTGTATTGCGTAATAATGGCTCTAAAAGTGATTTAAAAATCCCTTATGTGAGTAATTATAAAGGCACTATAGGCGTTGAGCTTGCTTTAGGCAGGAGCTTTAGTATATGGACGCAAAATACCTTTATGGGCAAGCAAAAAGATGTAGAGACATTTACTACCACAGGTATGGGGCAAAGTGCCACCAGCACAAGCAATGGGCAAAAGACCATCCCTGCTTATAGCTTAACAGATATTGGATTGAATGCAAAATTTGGCGACCTCTCTTTGAGCGCTGGGGTGAGAAATGTCTTTGATACATTCTATTATAGCTACTACAATGCTGATTCAAGTGATGTGATAGCTGGATATGGATTTTTAATCGGGCAGGGGAGAAGTGCATTTGTTGAAGGTAGATGGACATTTTAAGTCTTAATTGAAGTCTTCATTTGTATTAAATGGAGGCTTTCCCTCCCTGCCTTTGTCTCTCAAGATTCCAAAGAGACAACGTGGGGTAATGACTACCCAATCCCCAGCAAAGCTTCAAGGAAAATCGTCCCATAAGCCCCCTTAGGCAAGCTAAAGCGGAGCTCAAAATGCGCCTTTTGGGCGATATACTCTCCCTCTATATCCTCTGCCCACACCCACGCATATCGCCTTGAGCCCACACTTCTAGCCAAAACATCTAAATAGGGCTTCTCGCACACAAGGCTAAGGGCACTACTTGGGGTTAGCTTTTTGCCACTAAGTGCGCCCATAGGAGCTATATCTCTTTGCATAAATCGCTCACACGCACTTTTTGTATCATCATTGATAAAAAGCTTGCCAAAGGGATAATGCCCCATAACATCTCCCTCTAAAAGCACAAAATGCTGCTTTTGGGCTTGCAAGGCTTGAACTCTCTTGGTATCACAATGGCTAGAGAGGGCTTTTAGGGCTTCAAGCTCTGCATTTTTGAGTGCTTTTAGGGCTTCACTCGGAGGGAGAAAATGCACCATTTGTGAGAGTTGCACGCGGCATGCAAGCCACATATTAAATAAATAGCTTTGATATGCAGAAATGAGAAATTGATCTAATTTTTTATTCCTTGATTTGTTTGCCATCTTGGCTAGGGTTTTGCCCTCTTCAAAATTTCTACCATCTCTGCCAAAACGTTGCTTGCCAAAATAATTAGGGAATCCACTTTGGGTAAGGACGCTTAAAGTACAATGGAGCTTTTGTGCATGAAGGGGGGTGCATTTTTTTAATCGCACAAAAAAGCGATTACCCTTAAGATGCCCGATTCTAAGCTTGTTGTGATGTTTAGCAATGTTTAGAATCTTCACTTGCCGCTCTTGCAAAATACTAGCGGCATTTTCAAGCTTAGGCAGGAGGGAGCGATGAATGCTGATATATTGATATGTGGTTGCGGCTTTGTCCTTTAGCCCAGCATAGCCTATCTCATAAGCCTTGCAGCCTAGTATTGAAGCAAGGAGTGAGAGAAGCTCAAAGGTACTTAAGCCCTTTTTGCGTATATATATAAGGCAGTGCTCCCCCTCCCCACTTGGGGCATATAATGGAATCTCCTCTATGACAAAATCACGCGGGCTTGGATTAAAGTAGCAATCAATGGGGCTATGGCTAAAGGGGTAGATTCTATTCATTTAATAATAATGCGTTTGAGGTTTGGCGAGAGGTGGGTGAGCACCTCATAGCTAATGGTATGAAAAGCCCTAGCAATTACATTTGCATCATCAAATACGCAGATTTGAGGCTCACTACACAAGCACGAAAAGCAGTCCATAGATGAGCGCGGGAGGATTTGATAGCCTTTGGCGGTATAGACTTTATGATCTTCACTCACGCGGAAAAACCCATCTCCATAGCCAATATCATACGTGCTAATTTGACTTGAATCTTGCAGAGTTGTGCAGCCGCTATAGCCTATGCGAGCGCCTTTTTTGAGATAACGCGTAGAAACTCTATCGGCATAGAGTGCGGCGACCTTTTGGAGTTGTGCGCTTATGGGATTAGCAAAGGCGACATCAAGGTAGCCATAGAGGGCAATACCTATGCGCACTAAGTCATCGCTTATACCTCCCTCTCCTGCTAATGCTATAGCCCCTGATGAGCTAAGGGAATGAAATCTAGGCAATTTAAAGCCATATTTGAGACTTAAAGCTTTTATGTGAGTTTTGATAGATGCAAAGGTATTTTGCGTCTCATAAAATGTCTTATCTTTTTCATCTCCATAGCCATTATGGCAAAACACCCCCACAAGTTCTAAGCCTTGCTTTAAAATGGCTAAGATGAAGTCTTCAAGCTCTTTAGATTCCACGCCATTGCGGTTCATACCTGCATTGACTTTTAGCTCTACTTTTGTGCCTTTTTTAAGCGCGTAGATATGCTCTTTTTGATTCACCACAAAGGCAATATGAGGGCTGAATTTCCCCTCTGGCATACCATAGAGGGCGGTAATATGCGCAAAATCTTCACTCACGCGCAAGGCTTCGCTATAGTTTTTAACAAACACACTTTGAATCCCACATTCTCTAGCAAATGCACTTATCTGCTCTAAGCCATGCCCATATGCATTATCTTTTAGCACAGCGGCTATTTCTACATTTGAGCCAACATATGAAGATATGAGATTGAAATTATGTTTATATGCTTTGTGGGAGAGGGTAATATGTGCCATCAGGGAGTGCGCACTTTAAAAGTGCGCGTTTAAAGTTATTTTGGAAGTTTGGAGATATATTCGGCTAATGCTTCAATATCCGCATCACTTACATTTGCCATTTGACCATACATAATAGCCTTTGCGCCGCCATTGTCTTCTGTCTTAGCTTTATAACCTTTGAGTTTTCTAAGTAAATCTTCCTTCGCCATACCTGCGATTGTTACACCGCCTTTACTTCCGGGGGCTACCTTTTTAGCATCAGGTCCATGGCAGGCTATACATTTTTTAAATACTGCGGGTTGTTCTGCAGAATATGCAAGAGTAGCCAAACCTAAAAGTGTCAAAATAAGCAACTTTTTCATGTGAGTCCTTTCTTATTGATTGTTAGATGCAATCAACGCGTGGATTCTATAAACTAAAATCTAATATTTACCTTAAATTCCCTTAAGTCCTTACTCGTGCGCTTATGGCACGGGAGAGGGAGAGCTGGTCAATAGAATCTAAGCCTATACCTGTTGGTACTCCTTGGGCAATTTTGCTAAATACTACATTCGCTTCTATCTTATCTTCAATATAAAGCATCATCGTTTCGTTAGCAAGGCTAGGAGAGAGGGCGAAAATCACTTCCTTAATATGCTCTGCGTGGATTCTTTGATTTAATAGCTCAAAGTCTATCTCTTCACGCTCTCCATTAAGCACAAAATACCGCCCCCCAAACTCCCCAATTTCTTCAATAGTCAGCACATCTTGGGCTTTTGCCACTATGCAAAGCACGCCTATATCTCTTTGAGCATTGGAGCAAATATCACATATCTCGCCCTCGCTTAAGCCAAAGCATTTTTGACATCTTTGCACCAAAAGGGCGGCATTTTCAATCGCATGGGCGATATTGAGGGCGAGGAATCGATTTTCCACACATAGAGTATATGCCATTTTTTGCGCACTTTTTTTACCAATACTAGGGAGCTTTTCTAAACTTGAAACAAGCTCGAAAAATGTTTTAAGAGAGCTTTTATAGCTATTCATACCTAAAGCCTTGCGAGTTGAAGTGTAAGTCGTAATCTTAACAAACTTTTTAACTTCTCCTTATAAATTTTAGATACAATCCCACCATAAAATTTTAAGATTCACGCATAACATTTAGGAGTAATTTTGGAGACATTTGATTATTATGAGATTTTAGAAATCACCCGCACAAGCGATAAAGAGAGCATTAAAAAGGCTTATCGCAAAATGGCGCTAAAATACCACCCTGATAGGAATCCCAATGATAAAAATGCTGAAGAGCAATTTAAGCGTATTAATGAAGCTTATGAGGTGTTAAGCGATGATTCTAAGCGACAAATTTATGACAAATATGGCAAAGAGGGGTTGCAAAATTCAGGTTTTAGCGGCTTTAGCGGGCGGGACTTTAGCGATATATTTGGTGATTTAGGTTCAATTTTTGAATCTGCCTTTGGAGGGAGCTTTGGCTTTGGCGGACAGAAACGTAGTAATGGCAAATATAATCTTGATGAAATCATAGGCTTAGAGCTTAGCTTTAAAGAAGCTGTCTTTGGCTGTAAAAAACAAATAGAAATTAACTTCAAAAGTGCCTGCCCGTCGTGCAAGGGAAGTGGAGCAAAAGATGGCAAGATAGTCAATTGCAAAGATTGTAATGGAAAGGGACAAGTCTATATGAGGCAAGGGTTTATGACTTTTGCACAGACTTGCCCGACATGTAGGGGAGAGGGGAGCATTGTAGAGGAGAAATGCCCTAAATGCAAAGGCTCGGGCTATGAAGCTAAAAAAGAGAGCTTTGAAGTCAATATACCAGAAGGGATTGATGATGGGAATAGAATCCGCATTAGCGGACGCGGGAATGCGGATAAAGATGGTAAAAGGGGAGATTTATACATCTCTGTGAGTGTGAGTGAAGATGAAAACTTCGTGCGCGATGGGACAAATGTATATATAGAAGTGCCTGTGTTTTTTACTTCCATTGTGCTAGGAGCGAGTATTAAAATCCCCTCTTTGCGCGGCGAGCTAGAGCTCAAAATCCCACCAAATACGCGTGATAAAGAGCAGTTTGTCTTTGAGGGTGAGGGGATTAAAGATGTCAATAGCACTTATAGAGGGAAGTTTGTCGCACAAATTAAAATTACCTATCCGCCTAAACTCAATAATGAGCAAAGAGCACTTTTAGAGGAGTTGCAAAAAAGCTTTGGTGAGCAAAGCGAGCCTTATAAAAATGTCTTTGAAGAATGTTTTACTAAGATTAAGCAGTGGATTGGGCAGCATAAGAGTAAGCATTGAGGTGTTTTTAAGTCATTACCCCGCATTGTTTCTTTGTCTCCGCTTGTCTTTGCCGTGCTTTTAAGAGATTCTGCGGGCTTAGTTTCGGTCATTTATGTTTAATAAACTCCCTCACTTCGCCCTTGAAAACTCTTAAAATCATCGGCAAATACTTCGCGGCGTGTTGTTTCTTTTAATTTCGCGTTGTCTTTTTGGAGCCTTAAAACATCACCGCCCTTATTTTGATAGATTTACACATTTTTAGGGGAATATCGTAGGCGATTAGCCTTACTCACCCCTAAAAATGTGTAAAAACTCTCAAACTAAGCACACTTTTTTAAGGCTTTGAGATGGACGGAGCTAACTTTGAGAAGAGGCAATTAGTTTGTCATGTCTAGAGCCTCCTTTAGGAGGCGAAGAATCTCTCTTATATACTAACGACTATCCCTTAGAATCACCAAAAAGCACGATTAGTGATTCTTGCAGAGATGTTTCGGGCATAAAGCCCTCAACATGACAAACTTTGCTACCCGCAAGACAAACCCACACATAACAAATTTAATTTTCAACAAAGGAAGTTAGTTTGTCATTCTGAGGAAGCGTAGCGACCGAAGAATTCACAAACGAGCCACTAGAAAGCCAACAGAGATTCTTCGGTTGGGCTACGCCCGCCCTCAGAATGACAAACTTGGCTACCGCTTGAGTTGCACAACCCTCACAAAGGGCAAAAAGTTAGCATAGAGTGCCCCCCGATAGGCACTTTAGGCGCGAAGCGGGATTTACTCCCGCGAGCAAGACATCAAAATAATATGACTAAGCCTAAGAGAGGGCAAAAATAGGCTTTAATATCTATATGCAATTTGTGCGCCGAGATTCCAAGGATTTTGTGCGAGGTAGTAGTAAGCTCCTCCAAATGCCCGCCCATAGCCTACATAGCGAGTATCAAAAGTATTTTGTGAGAATATCTTAAAGCTAAGTTTGTCATATTCATAGCGGAGGTTTAAGTCTATTATCGCATAGCCATTTTGCACAAGATTGCTATTGTGGTCTAAGTCATCTAAATACTGCCTGCTTAAGTAACGTCCATTTAAGCCCGCATAGATTCTGTGTTTATTTGCGTGGTAAAAGTTGTAGTCTATGTTTGCTGTGAGTGTAAGGAGTGGAGAGAATTTTAATGTAAAGTTACTCACATCATAGCTTTGTTGGATAATAGCTCCGTTATTAAGTATGCTTATTACACCGCGATTATCTCCGCCATTTAGGTATTTTGCTACGCCAATAGTCCCTCCAATATTTGCTAAAAGCCTAGAGCCAAAATAGCCAAAGTCAAACTCTAGCCCGGTAGAATAGGCATCTCCTATATTTTTTAAACTTTGGTAAATGCCGCTGCCTATGTAGCTCTGCCTATCCTTAATATACATAAAGTAGTAGGCTACATTTGCCCTAAGATTGGTAAATGTTAAATGGCTTCCTAGCTCTAGACTATAGATTTGCTCGGGATTATAGGGAGTGGTATCTTGCACACTATAGGGGAATTTCACAAAGCCCCCTTGCTTGGTGCTTTGCAATGCGGCGATATAGAATTTAGCATGTTTATTGAGATGGTAGCCTAAAGAAATGCGTGGATTTATGCTATGCCATGATTTGTTTCCATCTATAAGTCCTAAATCCACAGGAGGGACTTGGCTATACATACTTGCATGGTAGAACTGATACCTTGCGCCCAAACCCAAATCAAAGCTTTCTCCCAAAGGAATAGCACCATCGCCAAAGAGTGCTATGGTATTGACACTCTCTTTTGCCCTCCATGAAGAGCGGAATCCAAAGTCTGTATAGCCACAGCCCGGATAGGCTTGGAAGTTATTTCCAGTGTTATCTGTGGGGAAAAGGCAAGACCCCTCCTTGTAGCCGCGCATACCATTATCAGTTGAGAGGTATTTGTAGTAGATTCCAAATACAGAATGCGCGCCATTGTCATATTGGCTATCAAGGCGAATTTCTTCGATAAATTGTAAATTATCATAGAAGTAGCCATTGTCCCTCCCAGCATGAAGCTCCACGACAGGATAGCTATTGCCCAATGTGTCATTAGCTAAAAATGCAGAGATAGAGCTAAGGAGTGAATCCCCAAAGGAGTAATCAAGCTTTAAACTTGCGCTATGGGCTTGGTTTTTATCAAATGGATGAAGCAAATAAGCATAGCTCTCATCTCCTAAGTTAGCAAAGGTGGCATTTTGTGCATTGCTAGGGTATTTGAGGTCTTTTAGCTGGTTTTTAGTGTAGTAATGTGGGCTTTTTTTATTGGCTTGGTAGTAGCTATAGCTTAAAGTTGCTAAAAAGCTAGAACTTGGCGCATAATAAAGGCTTAGCCCCGCTAGGAAAGTATTGCCGGTATTTAGCATTCCGCTTCCATTGGGGTTAGGGAGGTAGCCATTATCGTGGATATATGCCACATTTGCCTTAGCCCAAAGCGTATTTTTTACTATTTCTCCTCCGGTGTAGGCATTGAAGTTTTCATACAGCCTTGAGCCTGTGAGTGAGGCATAGGCATAATCGCCTTTCATTGGGTTTTTCGTGCGGATAGAGACTACCCCTGCTTGGGCGTTTTCTCCATAAAGTGTGCCTTGAGGTCCCCTTAAAAGCTCTATTTGCTCCACATCACTTAAGGCTTGAGAGATAAAATTAGGGCTTTGGGGAATGCCATCTATATAGAGGCTTACTACACTGGTGTAAAAATCTGGGCTTGATAGCCCTCTAAGCACTGCAGAGGGGAATTGAGAGCCCCCCATAGCATAGATATGAAGCCCTGCAAAGACATTGCTTAGCTCATCTGTGGATTTCACTTGCGCATTTTGCAATGTTTTCTCACTGGCAATTTGCACAGAAGAGTTTATGGAGCTAAGCTCGGCTTCGTATTTATTTGCCGTGGTGGTTAGGGTATCAAGTTTGTAGTGTTTGTTTTCTTGCGTGCTCGCTTCATTTGTGCTGTTATAGTTGCTTTGGCTCGGCTGTGTATTATTAGCTAGTAAAAGTTTAGAATCTTGGCTAGAATCTTCAAAGAAAGTCCTTTGATTGCCTTGCTGTGGGCTTTGAGGGCTCACCCCCCCCCCCCCCAATCGCCTCCCATATCAATTGGGGGCGTGGCTTGTGCAGAAGCACACAAGGAGAAGAGAAGGGGAAGTGTAGGTGCAATTTTGTATGTTATTTTCATGTGTATGTCCTTGTATGAAAAGTATAAAATAGATTATGATATTAACTCTTATTTATAAAAGATATTGTTTCAAAATGCCAAAATACTGCATTATGCTAAATTTTATGCTGTTCTTTATGGTTTTAAGGAATTTAAATACATTTAATAAGAGTGATTATTAATAATATATTGCTATAAACGTGGAGATTCTTTGAGTTTAAAGGCTAGGAATAATAAAACGGGGAATTGAAAATGATAAGTCAAGTTATTAGCTTTGAGTTGGAAGGCAAAGTGAAAGCGGGGAATTTTTTGTAAGAATTGCTCCCTGATTTAGCAGAAATTTTCTTATTTTGTCGGCTCTAGCGGGAAGGTAAGGCTAGAAGCGAAGAATCTCTATTTGAATTACTAGTGGCTCGTTTAGAGATTCTTCACCCCTTGCAGGGGTTCGTGATGGCAATGAGTCGAGTATTTTTAAATTCTTTGCCTCCATAAGGTAAGGACACAATGAGGCAGATTGATAAAACCATAGAAAAGGAGCGGGTGATATGAAAAAGCCACTACATCATCATTATGAGGTATTTAAAGCCAATGGAGCGGATATTAAAGCCATACAAAAGCCTCAAGGTATGCGCTATATTGAGGCTAAAAGTGAGCATTTTGTAGTCAAAACACATAATATTGAGTTGCTTGAAGGCGTGTGTTTAGACTTTGGGAGCTATCAGGGAGATTTTTCTCAAATGTATTATGTGAAGAAAAGTCCAAGCGTGCATTTTGGGCTATTGCAAAGCGGGGCATATCATGGAGTGGTAGATGAGACAAAGCTTTCTCTAAAAGGGGGCAATCTCTACTCCCTAGCCCCTGATAGATTTAGCGCAAGCCCCAATGCTTCTAGCGTAGATTGCACCTGTGTGCAAATAAGTTTAGATATATCTCAATGCAAGGGCGAGATTTCACGCATATTTCGGCATTTTGATGTGGAAGGCTTATATGAGTGCTTAAGGACAAATACTTTAGTGATGAACGCCGATGCCCCCACCCGTGCGCTTTTTGATAGCCTAAGTGTAATTCACAATACAGATTTGCTGCGATTAAAAGTCTTAGAATGCTTAATTTATATCAATAAATGCGTGCTTAAAATGCCCTATATGTTAGAATCTCATAAAAGTATGTATATTGAGGGTGTGAAGCAGTATTTACACGAGCATTTTAATAATGATGAGCTGAGTTTAAGGGCAATTGCGGAGAAATTTGAGGTGAGTGTAAGTAAATTGAGTGCGGATTTTAAGTGCTATGTGGGGACTTCACTTTATCAATATCTTAAAACCTATCGTATGCAGAGGGGCTTAATGCTTTTGCATAATACCAATAAAAGCATTACTCAAATCGCCCATGAGTTAGGCTATAACAATGTCTCTGCATTTTGCAAGAATTTTAAGAGCGCTTATGGTAAAAGTGCGCTAGCTCTAAAAAGCCATTCTTGGGGCTAAACTCTAGGGCAAAGTCAATAAAACTCATAGCCTCCCACTCTAGGCTTTTCTCTCTTATGCTCCCTCTACCATCAAAGTCAAAGGTAATGACATATATATGTTTATAGGGCGCTTTGAGCTTGGCTAATTTCGGGGGGATATTTTCTTCATTGGCAAAAGGGAGGAATATAAACACACCAAGGGTGCAAATAAACTCTCCCATATCGCCATAGTGTATATCTGTGCTTACTCCATAGCGCTCACAAAATGCCAAAAGCTCTAAAAAGAGCATATTCTCTAGCATAGCTTGGAGATTTTTACTATTACTTACACAAAGCGGCAAGGTGAAATCATAGAAATAAAGCTTTTTATGAGAAGCCCTCAAATGAGGCAAGAGATAAATAATCCCGCATTCTTGCCATATGTGCAAAAGCGGGTAGATTCTATCTTTTGAGACTTTATGAGATTTTTTTAAAAGTGTGTAGATATGATGAGGGCTTAGCTTTTGGGCTTGGAGGGGGAGTAAGGCAGCAAAAAGCATAAAGTCATTTTTGAGTGCAAGTTTGAGAATCTCCTGCTTGCGGGGGATTTTAAGATATGTGGGGAGGGTAATCATTTGAGCGAGATTACCATCTTTTAAAAAGCTTTTGAAGAGATGGTCAATTGATTGATTTTTATTATCAAAGCTTACATATTCTTCAAAGCTAAGTGCGCGTATATGTTTAGTTTGGAAGCCTTCTGGGCAGTCTGTGGGGGATTGGGCTAGAAGCAGTATATTTTCAATGCTAGGTAAGCGTAGGTGCGGTGTATAGTTATCTATAATCAAGCAGTCAAATGTGTTAAGAACGGAGTGGTTTGTAATAAAATTATGGGCAGATTCTATATCAGTGCGGCAATCAGCACAATTAATATAAAGTGTGTTTTTATATGCTCTGCTATAGAGGAGGGCTAATGCGCTTTTACCCACGCTTGGGGCACCATAAAGAAAGCTTTGAGGCTTTATGCCATATCGGCGGGGTAAGATATGGGGGCTTTCTTCAAGGTAGGTTTTGGATATTTCTTGCATTTTAAATGATTACATTGCCTCTTGGGTAAGAGTTTCATTATTTAATGTTGCAAAAGTCCTTAATGGCTTCAATCTTATCTGTCCTCTCCCAGCTAAAGTCTGCCAACTCTCGCCCAAAATGCCCATAGGCGGCACTTTGGCGGTAGATTGGGCGAAGTAAGTCTAAAGATTCTATAATGCCCTTTGGCGTGAGCGCAAAGATATGTTTTACACATTCTGTGAGTTTTGCATCACTCACTTTACCCGTGTTATGAGAATCTACCAAGATTGACACAGGCTCTACCACGCCAATAGCATAGGCTAACTGCACGGTTGCCTTATCGCATACACCGCTTGCTACGAGGTTTTTAGCTACATATCTTGCTGCATACGCTGCGCTTCTATCAACCTTACTAGGGTCTTTCCCGCTAAAAGCCCCGCCTCCATGCGGGCAGCTGCCTCCATAGGTATCTACTATAATCTTGCGTCCTGTTAAGCCCGCATCGCCCTGTGGTCCGCCTATGACAAATTTCCCGGTGGGATTGACAAAATAGCGGATATTATCATTCAAAAATGCCTTTGGCAGCACTTTTTGCACGATTTCTTCAATCACGGCATCTTTTAAATGGCTTTGTTGTGTCTCTGGGCTGTGTTGGGTAGAGATAACAATCGTATCAATGCCTACAGGCTTGCCATCTTCATACCGCACGGTTACTTGAGACTTCCCATCGGGGCGCAAAAAGGGCAAAGTACCATCTTTTCGCTTTTGAGCTAAGCCTTCAGTTAGGCGATGAGCTAACCAAATAGGCAAAGGCATAAGTGTAGGCGTCTCACGACACGCATAGCCAAACATAAGCCCCTGATCCCCTGCGCCAATCTCGCCATCTTCCCTATCTACACCTTGATTAATATCCGGGCTTTGCTCACCAATGCCATTAAGCACAGCAGCAGAGCGGTAATCAAAGCCATAGAGCGCATCTGTGTAGCCAATCTCTTGCACGACTTTACGCGCGATTTCTTGCATAGGGGCATATACATTGGTTTTAAGCTCCCCTGCAATCACGCAAAAGCCATTACTCACAAGCGTTTCACATGCTACGCGTGCCTTTTTATCCCGCTCGATAATATAATCAAGCACAGCATCGCTGATTTGGTCTGCCATTTTATCAGGGTGCCCTTCGGTAACAGATTCTGAAGTAAAGAGAAATGATTTTTTCATAAACTCACCTTGTAATTTAAATTTTGTGCAAGATTCTAGCAAAAAAAACTAATATTACAATATGTATTTGATATTTTTAAGCATATAAAATTTATGTTGTTTGTTTTGCTTAATTAGGAGTAAGAGAGTGGAACATAAAAGATAAGGAAGTGAGTTTGTCGCCTCTTATGGGAATATGAAGTGGAGTCACTGGTGATTCTAAAAGCAATTTTTTGCCTTAGCTTATGCCATCTAGCTAGCCGCGATAATGTTTGCTGTATCAATTATGCCTTGTAGGCTTTAAATCTTCTTGGATAATCATGTTGTATTTGATATTTTGTTACGCAACTTCATTACAATTAGCCCTATGATAATTATTTGTTATCAATATTTTTTATTAAAAAGGAGTTTTGCATGTTAGTTACAAAACCAGCACCAGATTTTACAGCTGAAGCAGTGAAAGCAGATGGGACTTTTGATGATAGTTTTAGCCTTTATAACAATATTGGCAAAAATGGGGCGGTAGTATTTTTCTGGCCTAAGGATTTTACTTTTGTATGCCCAAGCGAAATTATTGCTTTTGACAAAAGAGTGAAAGATTTTGAAGCACGTGGCGTGAAAGTGATTGGTGTATCTATTGACTCTAAGGAAGTGCATTTTGCATGGAGAAATGTGCCTGTTAAAGAAGGTGGCATTGGCGCGGTGAGCTTCCCTATGGTATCTGACTTGACTAAGCAAATTTCTCGCGATTATGATGTGCTTTTTAATGGGGCAGTAGCACTTCGCGGAAGCTTTTTGATTGATAAAAACAAAGTGGTGCGCCATGCGGTGATTAATGACCTTCCTCTTGGGAGAAATGTAGATGAGATGATTCGTATGGTTGATGCTATGCTATTTGTAGAAGAGCATGGTGAAGTATGCCCAGCAGGCTGGAATAAAGGCGATGAAGGTATGAAAGCTGATGCCAAAGGCGTAGCAGA
The DNA here is from genome assembly GCF_003364255.1 of Helicobacter marmotae. Taxonomy (GTDB): domain Bacteria; phylum Campylobacterota; class Campylobacteria; order Campylobacterales; family Helicobacteraceae; genus Helicobacter_C; species Helicobacter_C marmotae. The sequence goes on along the minus strand of NZ_NXLR01000001.1, from coordinate 2,775 downwards.
ATATCTTGCTAAAAATGCTGATAAACTTTAGTTTTAGCTTTACTTCTACCCCTCCTTATTTTGCAAGGAGGGGTTTCTTCTTACCTCTTTATATGCTTACTTTATTTTGTTAATTATTATTTCTAGTGAAGTCTATTAGAGATGTTTTGCACTTCATAGATTCCATTGATTATACTTGGATTGCTCTTGTGGGAGGGCAAAGCCCGACTGAAGAATCTCCCTTATCCACTAGAGACTCTCTATAAGAATTGCTAGAAAGCCAACAGCAATTCTTCACCTCTTATCAGGGGTTTATGATGACAACCTAAGAGAATTTTTAGTGAATTTGAGGGTTGAGCAAGAGCCGAATTCTGCGATATTCCCCTCAAAATCACTAAATCTGTGCAATGAGGTAACAAAACTGAATGCTTTTTAAAAGGCAAGTCCTAAAAAGATATAAAAGCTTGGGCGTGAAAAGATTCAGCAAGAGTGGTGTAGAATGCCTCATTTATTTAAGGAGATAATGGTGCCTTATGAAGAGATAAAAATCATAATGATATGTTTTGTGATAAGCCTTATACTCTGTGTGGGGATTATTCTCATAAGCAGAAAATACAAAATCTTTATCGATAGTGCATTTGCCCAAAAGCCCCAAAGATTCCATACTCAGGCTACTCCTAGAGCGGGAGGGATAGGCATTTTTAGCACATTTTGCATTATGGTAGCACTCCTTTATGGCAAGCAATTGAGCACAGATACCCTCTATAGCACGCAAATGCTTTGTATTGTGCTTGCTGGGGGGGTAATTTTTGCAAGCGGGATTATAGAAGATTTTCGTGGGAATCTCTCTCCAAAAGCACGTTTGCTCATACAATGCACAGCGATATTTTGCGTTTGTGCATGGCTTGGGGTATATCTTAAAGATCTCTCTTTGGGCTTTAGTCTGCCCTATGTAATCGGTCTATTTTTCACCACATTTGCACTTGTAGGTGTGAGTAATGCAATAAACATTATAGATGGATTCAATGGTCTAGCAAGTGGTGTGTGCTTGCTTATATTGTGTGGATTAGCTTATGTAGCTTATCAAGTGGGAGATATGGAGATATTTTATATTGCTTTAGCGCTCATTGGGGCTATAGGAGGGTTTTTTATCTGTAATTTTCCCTTTGGTTATATTTTTTTAGGAGATGGAGGGGCATATTTTTTAGGCTTTATCATAGGGATATTGCTTGTTTTACTCACTCAAAGACATACAGATTCTATCAGTGCATTTTTTGGCTTAAGCATAATGATATATCCTGTATGGGAAGTGCTTTTTTCCATATGGCGCCGTAAGAAAAATGGAGCAAATGCGACAAGCCCCGATGATTTGCATTTGCACACTTTGCTTTTTAGGGTTTTTAAAAGCAATGCCCTTACTTCTGGCGTTATCCTTTGTGCTTATATACCCATTATTGTTATAAGTATTTGTTTCTACGCCCATACTTCTATACTTTTAATTTTCATTGTAGCTTTCACACTTTTATATTTCGCTCTCTACTCCTTTCTTTCTGTTCATCTATCATTCGCTTAAGAATATAAGCTATAGTCTTACGATTGCATTTCATACGCTTAGCCATATTGTGCAAACTCATACCGCTTGCGCGCAGGTTAATTATCTCGTCCAATCGATTGTATAAAAGCATATTCTCCACTTTATCCAAAGAGCCCTTCTTACGCCCAAGCTTCACTCCCTGTGCTTTCCTCAAAGCTAATGCCTCTTTGGTGCGTTGGCTTATAAGCTGGCGTTCAATCTCTGCACTTAGTCCAAAGGCAAAGGCAAGCACTTTGGAGCTGATATTATCCCCCAGCTCGTAGTTTTCTTTGATTGAAAAAATCCTTACGCCCCGCTCCATACACAAATTAAGCACTCCCATAATCTGCAATATGCTCCTGCCTAAGCGTGAAATCTCTGCTACCACTATCGTATCGCCCGCCTTAACTTTGTTCATTATATCGCCTAGCTTGCGTGCTTTCCAATTAACCTTACCACTGCAGGTTTCCTCGTGCAACTCATCTATCTTAATATGGCGTTCCTTGCAATACTTCTCTATCTCGTAATGCTGATTGTCGTTAGTCTGCTTCCCTGTGGAAACTCTTAGATATGCGTAGGTCATAATGCTCCTTTTTGCGGGGCATTAAAATCTAAAGCGAATTAATTTTGTATAAAATAGTCCATAGCAGAGGGCAAAGAAAGCACATAGGATAATTAAGAGGGGAGTATTATCATAAAACATCACACTACAAGCGATAAATGGTATATTAAAGAGGATAAGCAAAAGAGAAGTAGAGGCATTAGAATATCTAAGTCGCTTAAAAATAAGCATATGAAAATGCACTTTATCTGGCTGCGTGGCAGACATTTTGCGTTTAATGCGTTTGCGCCATATGGAAAAAAGCACTTCCCATACAGGATATATCATTATGCTTAAGCCAAAAAATGCACTGATAGAATCTGTATGTCTTTGAGTGAGTAAAACAAGCAATATCCCTATGATAAAGCCTAAAAAATATGCCCCTCCATCTCCTAAAAAAATATAACCAAAGGGAAAATTACAGATAAAAAACCCTCCTATAGCCCCAATGAGCGCTAAAGCAATATAAAATATCTCCATATCTCCCACTTGATAAGCTACATAAGCTAATCCACACAATATAAGCAAGCACACACCACTTGCTAGACCATTGAATCCATCTATAATGTTTATTGCATTACTCACACCTACAAGTGCAAATGTGGTGAAAAATAGACCGATT